>NZ_BMCI01000006.1:0-316926 GCF_014635105.1 Haloferax sulfurifontis | reverse complement strand
AGAATGTGACCGGAGCCGTTGTGCGTGACGTTGCGGAGCGCGCCGGCGGACGAGCCGAACTCGCCCGCGTCGCGGTTGTCGGCGAGGGTCTCCTCGGCCGCGTTCCAGCCGTTGACGTAGCCCTGGTGGTGGGTGTCGTGATGCCACGTCAGCACCTGCTCGGAGATGTGCGGTTCAAGCGCGTCGTACTCGTACGGGAGGGGGTCAAGTTCGTAGTCTGACATTGGTGTTCGCAGTTAGACCGAGGGACTGAACACATATGTACGTTCGCTGAACGCGATTTACGTAGCGGAAGTGATATGTGTGTTCGCGGAGCAGTTCGGCGCGGTCGGCGCTCGGGTCACTCGGCGTCGCCGACACGAGCGTCGTCGAGTTCGGCCTGCACCGCGCCCCACGACACCGGCGGTTCGAACGCGGCGAGCGTCTCCTCGAACGACTCGATTCGCGCCCCGTACTCGTCGGCCCACGGCGGTCGGGCGAGTTCGTCGAGGCGCTCGCGGAGTCGCTGTACGCGGGCGTCGAGGTCGTCGAGGGCGGCGGCGGCATCGTCGAGACCGTCGGTATCCGCGTCCGACTCGGGGGCCAACTCCCGGAGGTCGGCGAGTTCGGCCCGTACGTCCTCGACCAACAGGGCGGAGACGCGGACGCGGAGCGCGGCGTTGCACCACTCGGTCGCGCGGTCGGCGTCTTCGGCGTCTTCGGCGTCGGCGGAACCCTCCGCGTCGACGACTGCCTCGACCCGGTCTTCGAGTCCGTCGAGCGACTGTTCGAGCGCCGCCACGTCGCCGTCGAGCCCGCGCACGCGAACGTCGTGGTTCGAGAGCCACCGTTCGAACTCCTCGATGTCGAGTTGTATGTCGTCCGCGTGCGCGGTGAGCGCCTGCGACTCGGACGCGACCTCCCGGAGTCCGAGCACGATGTCGTAGACGGACCGGGGGTCGTCGCGCCAGTCGGAGAGCCCCTGTAGCTCCTCGCCGAGCGACTCGACGCGGTCGTTCGCGTTCGCGACCTTCGCCTCGAACACGTCGAGACGGGACCGAACGGCACCGACGGCCGCGTCGTCGCCGGCGGCCTCGCGGGCGTCGTCGAGGTCGATAGACGCGAGTTCGACGCGGGTCTCCGCGGTCGACAGAATCATCGACGTGTCCGTGACCGCCGAGTCGACGCCGTCGACCGTCACCGCGCCGTCTTCGGTCACGTGACTGAGCACCGCCCGAACGGCGTCGGGGTCTCGGGACTCGTCCGCGTCCGCGACGCGGTCGGCCGCGTCAGATTTAGACAGACCGATGATACGTTCGGAGCCTGTGGTTCCGTCCTTCTGAGCCATCGTCCGTACGTATCTCGGGACCCGTTATATTTTCTGTCGTCTCGGTTACGTTCGAGTATATAGTTCTCAGTACTGATGTGTGAGCTAATATCGAACTATTTCGTCTCTTAGTGTTACGTTGAACTCTGATAGAACTAAACCAGTATTATAAACGCATTTTATTTAAAACCGGGTCTGACCACGTGATGGCGCAAGATTCCAAGAAGTTGGCAGGCAGCGTATCACGTCGGCAGTTCCTCGTCGCGTCGAGTGCGGCGGGTGTCGCGGGGCTCGCGGGTTGTTCGGGGCAGTCGAACTCCGAGACCGACGCGCCGGCGACCGAAGCAGAGGAGACCGACGCTCCGGAGACCACGACCTCGACCCCCGAGGAGACGAGCGAATCGAGCGCGCCGCAGATGCTCACCGCCGAGGGTTCCTCGACGGTGTACCCCATTGCGAACAAGGGGAGCTCCTATTGGAACTCCAACGCGCCGCCGAGCGACGGCGAGTACTGGGGTTCGAGCGACGAATCTACCGTCCCCGGCTGGGACGAACTCGGCGCACCGGACATGCGTCTGGCCGACTACTTCGCATCCCTCTACGGCTTCGAGCCGACCGAGACGCAGGCGAACCCCGCGTTCGCAACGTCCATCGGCCTGAGCCACTCCGGGACGGGCTGTAAGTCCGTCCGCGACGGCCTCGTCGACATCGGTAACTCGTCGGGCCCGATCACGGCCGAACTCGGCATCAGCGAAGAAGAGCGCGACGCGAACTACGTGGACCACGTCCTCGGCCGCGACGGCCAGCCCGTCGTCGTCTCGAAGGACGTTCACGACGCGGGTGTCACGGAGCTCACCGGCGAAGAAGTCCGCCAGATCTACCAGAACGAGATTACCAACTGGAGCGAAGTCGGCGGTCACGACCAAGAGATCTACGTGGTCGGCCGCGCGGAAGGCTCCGGCACGGACACTTCGTTCCGCCTCAACATGCTCGGGAGCGCCGACGCCTCGATGGAGGGCGTCGACACCCGGAAGGGCCAGAACCAGCAGGTCGCGACCGTCGTCCAGCAGAACGACGGTGCCATCGCGTACATGGCACTCGCGTTCACCGGTCCGGAAGTCATCCCCGTCGGTATCGACTTCGAGGGCACGCTCTACGCGCCGGACAAGAGCGCGGAGCACACCATCTTCGACAGCGCCTACCCGCTGAACCGCGACCTCCACCAGTACACGACCATCACGGAGGACACCCCGAGCGGGACGGACATGCGCGAAGCCGCGTTCATGAACATGTTCCTGACCACGTTCGGTCAGAAGCTGTTCGTCGAGGACAACAACTACATCCCACTGCCTGACAAGGACCTTCAGTCCGAGAAGGACAAGCTTCCGAGCCAAGCGTAACGCGGCTCGGACGCGGTAGCGGTTCCTGAACCTCGTTCTTTCCATTCATTGACGCTCCAATCATGAACGTACTTCCAGACTCCGACGGTGCCGGCCTCCGAGCGGCGGCTCGGCGAGGGCTCCGGCGCGGTCGCGACTTCGTCGACGAGACGCCGCCGGACGCGCTCGTCACGGTCACGGTCGCGGCGGTGTCGCTTCTCGCGGCGTTCGCGGGCTTTCTGGCCGTCTCGTCGCTGACGGCCGTCCCGTTTGCGGTGTTCCTCGTCGCGACGGGCTACGGCTGGCTCAGACACCAAGAATTGACAGCGCGCGTGCTCACGCTGACGACGACGGTCTCGACCATCCTCGTCCTCGGGCTCATCCTCGTCTTCATCTTCGCGGAGGCGTGGCCGACCGTGCAGTACGCGACCGTGAACGTCTTCGGTATTCCGATTCCGGGCCTGCGGCTCTTCATCGAGACGCGCTGGAGTCCGGTGACGCCGCCGATTCGGTACTCGCTCGTCCCGATGATTCACGGGACGGTGCTCGTCACCATCATCGCGACGGCCGTCGCCGCCCCGCTGGGCGTGGCCGCGGCGCTCTTCCTCAGCGAAATCGCGCCGAAGACCGTCCGCGAGGTCGTCAAGCCGGGCGTCGAGATTCTGGCGGGCATCCCCTCCATCGTCTACGGCTTCATCGGCTTCACCATCCTCAGCCCGTGGGCGGCCGACCAGTTCGACATCGTCGGGCAGGGCACGTACCTCTTCGTCGGTATCGTCGTCGGGCTGATGGCGCTCCCGACGGTCGTCTCGGTCGCAGAAGACGCGCTCAACAGCGTCCCCGAATCGATGAAAAGCGGCTCGCTCGCCCTCGGCACGACCGACTGGCAGACGATGACCTCCATCACCCTGCCGGCGGCCTTTTCGGGCGTCTCGGCCGCGGTCCTCCTCGGCGTGGGCCGCGCCATCGGCGAGACGATGGCCGCGACCGTGATGCTCCGCGGCAGTCCGGGCCTCACGAAGCCGCTGTACAACGTCTTTTACGGTAACGACACGCTCACGTCGCTCATCGCGGCGAACTACGGCGACGCCGACGGCCTCCAGCTCTCCGCGCTGTTCGTCGCGGGCGTCATCCTGTTCGTCACGGTGCTGTTCCTCAGCATCGGGTCGCAGTACATCGAGGCGCGCATGCGCCAGAAGCTCGGAGGTGCCGACTGATGGCGGGTGCGACCGAATCCACGCTCGTCAGCGAAGACACCACAGAGACCGAGGCGGTCGCCGCCGGTGCGGTGGGGCTGGCGGCGGTGCTTTTCGCCCTCTCGCTCGCGGCGATGTTCGAACTCGTGACCATCACCGACCCCGTCGCGGGCGTGCCGATGGTCGCACTCCTCGGCGGGCTGTTGGTCCTCCTCGGCCTCGCCGTCGTCGGCTTCGGCGTCGGCTCTCGACTCGGCTACGTCGCCACCGACCCCAGACCGACCGCCGGACTGGTCGCCTCGGGCGCGTTCGCGCTCGTCTGGTTCGTCGTCGGCGGGCTGGTCGCCTCGCAGACGCTCGGGCTCGGGACGGCCGGGTGGGTCGCCGCGTCGCTCCTCACCGGCGGGGCCGCGTTCGCGGTGAGCGCGCTCCCCCGCGAGGACATCGGCTCGACGCTCCCCGCGGGCGCGCTCGCCGCGTTCGCCGGCATCGTCTTCCTCACCGGCGTCATCGGCCCGTCGTGGGTGTGGGACCTCGGGTGGGAACAGCAGGCGTCGTTCAACGCCGAGTTCACGATTCCGGTCCTGACGGGCTTTTGTTCCCTGCTCGTCGGCTGGGCCGCCGCGAAGGCCTACGGCGGGTTCGGCGCGCGCGGCCGCCACATCGGCGCGTACGTCCTCGTCTACCTGAACGCCCTCTCCATCATCGCGGTGCTGTTCATCCTCGTCGCGTTCACGGTCCTGAAGGGCCTGCCGGGGCTGTTCAACGGTCTCGCGTTCGGCGCGGGCGCGGGCCCCGAAGTGACGCTCGTCGGCGTGACGTTCTCGCTTCCCCTCTCGTGGCCGTTCGTGATGAACGGCGTCGCGCTCCTCAACGACGTGAACGGCGTCCTCCCGGCCATCGCGGGCACGATTTGGCTCGTCATCGGGGCGGTGCTGTTCGCCGTCCCGCTGGGCGTCGGCGCGGCCGTCTTCATCACCGAGTACGCCGACCGCGGGCGCTTCACGCAGGTCGTCGAGGTCGCCACCAACGGCCTGTGGAGCACGCCCAGCATCGTCTTCGGACTGTTCGGACTGGCGTTCCTCGTCCCCCGGCTCGGCAACCAGAAGTCGCTTCTCGCGGGGATGCTCACGCTCGGCTTCATGCTCCTCCCGCTCGTCGTCATCACGAGTCGAGAGTCGATGCTGGCGGTCCCCGACGAGTACCGCGACGCGAGCGCCGCCCTCGGCGTCACGAAGTGGCAGACGATTCGGAGCATCGTCCTCCCGGCGGCGCTTCCGGGCATCGTCACGGGTATCATCCTCGGCGTCGGCCGCATCGCGGGCGAGACCGCCCCGATTCTCCTGACGATGTCGGGGAGCGTCGCCCCGCCGGGCAGTCAGACGGTCGACGTGGTCGGCGGCTTCCAGTTCTCGCTTGCCCCGCCGTTCGTGACTAACCCCGAACTGATGCGGGCGACCTCGGCGCTACCCTACCAGCTCTACTCGCTTATCACCGCGGGCGTCGGACAGTCGTCGAACATCGGCGCTATCGACGAGTTCCGGTGGGCGACGGCGCTCATCCTGCTCGTGGTCGTCTTGGGCTTCTACGCGGTCGGCATCGCGACGCGGTACTACTTCCGGAGTAAACTACAGCACGAGTAACCATGAGTGAAACCAGACAGACGGCGGACGACGCACAGGCGACGACGGACAGCGAACCCGACGGCGCGAGCGCCGGCACCGACCAGCCGCTCGAAGTCACGAGCGGCGAGACGCGCGAGCGGACCCGCGACGCGTGGGTCGAACACGAGTTCGAGGGCGACGCGAAGCTCTCGGTCTCCGACCTCGACGTGTACTACGGCGACGACCACGCGCTGAAGGGGGTCTCGATGGAGATTCCCGAGAACAGCGTCACGGCGCTCATCGGCCCCTCGGGCTGTGGGAAATCGACGTTCCTCCGGTGTCTCAACCGGATGAACGACCGCATCAAGGCCGCGCGCATCGACGGCTCGGTCCGGCTCGAAGGCGAGGAGATCTACCAGGAGGGCGTCAACCTCGTGGAACTGCGCAAGCGCGTCGGCATGGTGTTCCAGTCGCCGAACCCGTTCCCGAAGACCATCGCGGACAACATCTCCTACGGGCCGCGGAAGCACGGCGACCTCGACACCGGCCTGCTCGCCAACCTGCTCGGCCGGAGCGACGACGACGCGGTCGACGAACTCGTCGAGCGCTCCCTCCGGCAGGCGGCGCTGTGGGACGAGGTACAGGACCGACTCGACGACAACGCCCTCGGCCTCTCCGGCGGCCAGCAACAGCGGCTCTGCATCGCCCGCGCGCTGGCGACCGACCCCGAAGTGCTCCTCATGGACGAGCCGGCGTCGGCGCTCGACCCCATCGCGACCTCGAAAATCGAGGACCTCGTCCACGACCTCGCGGAGGACTACACGGTCGTCATCGTCACCCACAACATGCAACAGGCCGCGCGCATCTCGGACCAGACGGCGGTGTTCCTCACCGGCGGCGAACTCGTCGAGTACGGCGACACCGACCAGGTGTTCGAGGACCCCCAGAGCCAGCGCGTCGAGGACTACATCAGCGGCAAGTTCGGGTAACGTTCGGATTCGCCCCCGAGCCGACGCCGACCCGCGCCGAGCGTCCCCGCGCTGACGGCGCCGACTTCGACTTCCCGACGTGACGACGGTTCTCGACGACCTGCGGCCGTCGAAGCCGGACAGTCGGCGGCGACGCTCGCTTTTCGTCAGTCGAATCACCCGCCGAGGCGGGATCGGCGTCACCGCGGAACTGGCACGCAGACAACACGATTTCAGACACGCCAACACAATGGAGACACGCAAGATACAGCAGGTCAGCAACGGGACGTTCACCGTCTCACTCCCCAGAGAGTGGGCGGACGGCGAGGGAATCACCGCCGGCACCGTCGTCAACCTCCACACGCACCTCGACGGGATGCTGGTCGTACAGGCACCCGAGTGCGAAGACGACTCGTCGATGCAGTTCACGGTGACCGTCGGCGGGGGTGACGCGGACGGCGGGGGCGACGCCGCCGGCGACGCCCTCGAACAGACGCTTCGGGCGGCGTACGCCGCCGGGTCGAAACAGGTCGTCGTCGAGGCCGACGGGACGTTCGACGCCGCACAGCGACAGGCCGTCAGGCGGGTCGCCCGGAACCTCGTCGGCGTGACCATCACGGAGGAGTCGGACGCGTCGGTCACGGTGCGGAACGTCCTCGACGCGAACGAGGTCTCCATCCGCCAGTCGGTCCGACAGCTCCAGTTCGTCGCCGTCTCGATGCACCGCGACGCGACCGCCGCGCTCACCGGTGCCGCCCCCCTCGACGGCTTCGCGGAGCGCGACGACCGCGCCGACCGCCTCTTCGCGATGGTCGACCGGCACTTCACCCGCGGGCTCGACCGCCTCGACGAGGTGGACGCCCTCGGCGAGACGCGCCCGGAGCTGTTCCGCCTCCACACCGCGGCCCGCGAGTTAGAGCGCGTCGCCGACCACGCCGAGCGAATCGCCGCCGTCGCGTCGGCGGTGCCCGACCCACTTCCCCCCGCGGTCGCCGACGAGGTGTCCGAACTCGCCGAGCTCGTCCCCGAGGCGCTCGACGCCGCGGTGCAGGTCGCGCTCGACGGCGAGGACCCCGACGCGGCGCGGGAGGCGCTGACGGCCAGAGACCGGGTCCGCGAGGGCGTCGGGGAGGTCGAGCGACGACTGTTCGAGGAGTCGAACCCGGACGCCGATGTCGACTACCGATTCGCCCACGCGCTCCACGCGCTCGAACGGACGGCCGAACACGCCGGCAACGTCGCCGAGGTTGGTCTCCGAACGGCGGTCCGTACGCACAACATGGACGAGCGACCGACCCGCGAGAGCGGGAGCGGGAGCGAGTCCGCGGAGAATACGCAGAGCGCCTGAAACGACCGCTTTGTGGAGTCTGCTCGGCGATGAGCCGACTCCCGACTACCCTACGTTGACCCCGAGTTTCTCGAAAGTCGCGTCAACTGGGTGTGGTTTTCCGGGAAATATTAATCGGGAGACATGAACCACAGAGTGTACTGAGCGAGAGGATAGAGTCGCTCTTCACTCTCGTCTGAATATCCGAATTTTCTCCGTGAACGACGGATTATATGGTTCGAACAACACCAGATAGAAAAGATTGTACACCAAAATCGCATTACTGACTACATATGTTGTAAAAACAAGTCGGCGAGACTGCTGTCAAAATCAATGGCGAGGAGTATTTCTTATATAATACAATAATGATCGAGATGAACCTAATTCTTGATGTCGAACTGCTTTGACGACATGGCATCGGTAAACCGCTCTGTTTCTCTCCCGACTCTCGGAGAAGTACGGTCTCTCAGACGCTGTGTTTCTCGTTGGTATCTACGGCTATCTGGATTGAGCCGTTCGGTTAGGATTAACCGGTCGACTTGCCCACGTCGAGCGAAATCTCATCGAAACGTGGTCCACACCCGCCCCATGCGAGTCGACCGTTACATAATTCTTGGGGTGCGAAGCCACGCGTGTGGCGACGATAGTACAGTGTGAAAAGTACAATAGTACTACGTCAAACGACCTGTCGAAATTACCCACTCGGTTCACGGGTTCGATGCCGAATTCACAGATCCCATTACAGGCCTATGTTTGTAATTAAATCCCGTCCCGCTCCCGCGCAACCCACAGTCCCAAGCGCAAAAATAGCCCACTATTGTTCACGGTTAGGAAACATCCTCTCGGACCACGGCCCGACTCTCTATCCACCACCGATTCAATCACGGATTTTATGCATACACCCGCGAGTTTCCGCATCCGTAGTTCTACTTCCTGTACCGAGCAGTGTTAACTAATGGAAAACCCATCAGTCGATCGAGAGTTTATTCTCTACGTTCCTCGCTCCGCTGACGACCAAGCCGACGGTGTCCTCTTCGAGACGCTTTCCGCTCATTCTCGGAGGGGGGCCGAGGACTTCAATCGCACCCAGCGGGCGACCATCGTCGTCGAGGACTGGTGCGGCGACGCCGCGATAGTCATCCGATTGCTCCTGTCTGTCGTATGCGACTCCTTGGTCGCGAATCGCCTGGAGCTTGGACTTCAATTCGTTGCGTTCGGTAATCGTATTCGCAGTCTCCGAGGAGAGCGAGTCGTGGTCGAGAAACTCCGCGACCTCGTCTTTGTCCATATTGGCGAGGATTACCTTCCCGGCCGCTGTCGCGTGCAATGGTCGTCTCTCTCCTTCCTGGTCCGGGGTGTCTACATCCGCTGGCACGGCCGTGAACACGTAGAGGCAGTTCCACTCGCTACCCTGTCCCGGAACGACCAAACAGACCTGCTCTCGCATGCTGTTGGCCAGTTC
This sequence comes from Haloferax sulfurifontis, assembly GCF_014635105.1. Taxonomy (NCBI): domain Archaea; kingdom Methanobacteriati; phylum Methanobacteriota; class Halobacteria; order Halobacteriales; family Haloferacaceae; genus Haloferax; species Haloferax sulfurifontis. The sequence goes on along the minus strand of NZ_BMCI01000006.1, from coordinate 307,684 downwards.
GACCACCTGTGGCCGCGCGACCTCGTATATCCGCTGGCGTCGCCTCGCGTAGACGCCGAAACTCACGAGTTCGAGTCCGATTTCGTATCCCCCGTCACGTCGCATGACGTAGCCCAGCGTTTCGAGCGTCGCAAGATGCTTGTGGACTGCCGGTTTCGAGAGGTCGAGTGCCCGAGCGATCTCTGTCAACGTCGGCCGGTCGCGACTCCGTATCGTATCGAGGATTCGATGGCTCGTCATCGTCGCCTTGATTCCGTAGTCGTCTGCGGTGGGCATACCCTCCGACACTCGACCGACGTACAAATAAGTTGTTAACAGTTAGTGAACGATTCGCGGCGGCCGGTCACCACTCGGCGACGCTACCGTCTTCGTGACGCCACACGGGGTTGTGCCAGTTGACCGGGCGTTCGGCCTGCTTTCTGATGTACTGTTCGTCCATCTGTATCCCGAGCCCGGGTTCGTCAGGAACCGCGACGTAGCCGTCTTCGTACTCGAACGCGCTCTTGTCTTCGAGATAGTCGAGCACGTCGTTCCGCTGGTTGTAGTGGATGTTGAGGCTCTGTTCTTGGATGAGCGCGTTGGGGGAACAGGTGTCAACTTGGAGGCACGAGGCGAGCGCAATCGGGCCGAGCGGACAGTGTGGCGCGAGCGCGACGTCGTACGCCTCCGCCATCGCCGCGATTTTTTTGACTTCGGTAATGCCGCCCGCGTGGCTGAGGTCCGGCTGAATCAGATCGACCGCGCCGTTCTCGAACACCTGCTTGAAGTCCCAACGCGAGTACATTCGCTCGCCCGTCGCAATCGGAATCGTCGTGTGCTGTGCGATTTCCGGGAGCACGTCGTTGTGTTCGGGGAGGACGGGCTCTTCGATGAACATCGGCTCGTACGGTTCGAGCGCCTTCGCCAGCCGCTTCGCCATGGGCTTCGAGACGCGCCCGTGGAAGTCGACGCCGATGTCGATTTCTGGGCCAACGGCCTCTCTGACCTCTTCGAGTCGATTGACTGCCGCTTGGACCGACGCGGGCGTGTCAATCCGTTCGAGCTCCGCCGTGGCGTTCATCTTCACGGCGGTCAGCCCCGCCTCGACTTTCAGTTCGGCCTGTTCGGCGACTTCGGAGGGGCGGTCCCCGCCAATCCACTGATAGACGCGCATCCGGTCCCGCGTCGCACCGCCGAGCAGTTCGTGGACCGGTGCTCCGAAGCGTTTCCCTTTGATGTCCCACAGCGCTTGGTCGATGCCCGCGATTGCGCTCATCAACACCGGACCGCCGCGATAGAAGCCACCCCGGTACATCGCTTGCCAGTGGTCTTCTATCGCCGCGGGGTCCGTTCCGAGGATGTAGTTGTCCATCAGTTCCTCGACGGCGGCCCTGACGCTGTGAGCGCGTCCCTCTACGACCGGTTCGCCCCAGCCGACGACGCCGTCGGTCGTCTCCAACTTGAGAAACAGCCATCGCGGTGGCACCTCGAACAGCTCATACTCCGTAATCTTGGTCATGGGTATTCGTTACGCGTACGTTGGGGTGTCCCTCGAAAAAGCTTTCTCTCGGACTGTGACCTCGGTGACTGCCCCGGAACCCTCGATGTTATACGACTCGTCCGCCATGTGCAACTCGTATGTCGTTAGAAGCGTTCCTCGATGATTTCGAGCGCCGTAACTGGCAACGGGTTTCCGACGGGACGGTCCGCATCGCAGTCATCGGGCTCGGGTGGTGGACCGTCGACCAAGCGATTCCGGCTATCGGCGCGTCCGAGCTGTGCGAGACGACCGTCACCGTCAGTAGTACCTCCGAGAAAGCGAAACGGGTTGCGGCCGGCGTCGAAACGGCGACACACGGTCTCTCGTACGACGAGTTCCACGCCGGCGAAGCCGCCGACGCCTACGACGCGGTATACATCTGCTCGCCCAACGCGCTTCATCTCCCGTACGCGCGGACGGCCGCCGAGTTGGGCAAGGCCGTCCTCTGCGAGAAACCGATCGAAGCGAGTAGTGAACGCGGGCAGGCGATGGTCGATGCGTGCGACGAGGCGGGCGTTCCGCTTATCGTCGGCTACCGGATGCACACCGAGCCCGCGATTCGACGCGCGCGAAAGCTGATTCGAGACGGCGTCATCGGCGACCCGGTCCACGCAATCGGGACGAACTCGCAAGCGATGCTCGAACTGATTTCCGACCCGAACCAATGGCGGCTCGACCCCGAACTGGCGGGGCCGGGGGCGACCGTCACTGACATCGGCATCTATCCGCTCAACACCTGTCGGTTCCTGCTCGATTCCGACCCGGTTGCCGCGCAGGCGTTCATGCAATCGTCTCACGACGCGTTCGAACAGGTGCCCGACGAGCACGCCTCGTTCATGGTGGAGTTCGACGACGGAACGTACCTGGCGGCGACCGCCAGTCAAAACGCCCAGGCGACGACTAGCCTCCGCATCGTCGGAACCAAAGGCGAAATTCTCGTCGAGCCTGCCTTCCACATGGAAACCGAGATTCGAGTGACGCGCGGCGACGTTTCGGTCACGCTCGACACCCCGCAGGTCAATCAGATGACCGAGCTGTTCGACTACGCCGCAGACCGCATCTTGACCGACGCGCCAATCGGTCCCGACGGCGAACACGGCGTCCTCGATATGCGACTCATCGAGGCCATCTACGAAGCGGGTGAGTCCGGCTGTGTGGTCACGCTCGACTGAGCGGTCGGCTCGACGGGTCGAGATGGTATCGCGGGATGAGTCGACCACCGCGTTTAAATCGCCCGTCCGAGAGTAGCTAGTATGAGCCAACACCCAGCACGCCGCATTCGGGAGACTGGCCTCATCGCCATCATCCGCGGAACCGACGCCGACACGGCCATCGAAACCGTCGAAGCGCTCACGCGCGGCGGCGTCTCGACCGTCGAAATCACCGCGAACACGGACGGCGTCCTCGACATGCTCCGCGACGTGTCCGCGTCGTTCACGGCGGACGAGGTCACCATCGGCGCGGGAACCGTCCTCGACGGCGAAACCGCTCGCGCGGCGCTGCTCGCAGGTGCGGAGTACTTGGTCACGCCGACGTTCGACGAGGGAGTCATCCGGACCGGTAACAGATACGGTGCCCCTTCGATGGTCGGTATCGCGACACCGACGGAGGCGGTCGACGCCTACGAGGCCGGTGCCGAGATGGTGAAGGTGTTCCCGGCCGGAACGCTCGGCCCCGGGTTCGTCTCCGCACTGGGCGGGCCGCTCGGACACATCCCGACGGTTCCGACGGGTGGCGTGAGCCTCGACAACGTCGGCGAGTTCTTCGATGCCGGAGCGACTGCCGTCGGTGTCGGAAGCGCAATCGTAGACAACGACGCCGTCTCGCGCGGCGATTTTGCGACCATCGAGACCAACGCGCGCTCCTTCATCGAAGCGGTCGAACGCGCGCGCCGCGACTGACGCACACCCGCCTCTCGGAAGTTCGGAGATGGCCGTCTCAGCGCGGGCCGCGCGGCGGCTCCGAAACGGTCGGCGAAGGAGAGAGTTATCGGTCGATTCCGGCGTCGCCTCCGCGGAGGACGCGTTCGACTTCGTCAGGCGTCACGACCGCGAGGTCGCCGTGAATCGTTCGTTTGAGCGCGGCGGTCGCCGCGCCGTAGGCGAGCGCTGTCTCGACTGATTCGCCCGCGATGAGCCGCGACAGGAACGCTCCAACGAACGCGTCGCCGGTCCCGATGGCGTCGACCGTGTCCGTCTCGAAGACCGGTTGCTCGGACACCGTTCTGTCGTGTCGTGCGAGTGCGCCGTCTTCCCCGCGCGTGACCACGACCGTCTCGAAACCGAAGTCGGCGGCCAACTCCGATGCGAGCGTCGACGCGTCGCCGTCGAGTCTCAGAACGGTGCGGATGTCTCGCTCCGCGGCGACGAGGACGTCGACCTCGGGGAAGAGCGATTCGCACACGTCGCGTGCGTCGGACGGCGACCAGAGCTTCGACCGGTAGTTGAGGTCGAACGCGGTCGTCGTCCCCGCCTCGGTCGCCGTTTGCAGAAGCTCGCCGGTCGTCTCCCGAAGCGTCTCGGAGAGCGCCGGCGTGATGCCGCTCGTGTAGAACACTGCCGCGTCTTCCACGGCTTCGACAGCGAGTTCGTCCGGCCGCGCGGTCGTGACTGCCGCGTCGGCGCGGTCGTATATGACGTTCGTCGGACGCGGCGAGCGCCCCTGTTCGATGTAGTACGCCCCTTGGCGAGCGTCGTCGTCCCAGCGTACGTACGGCTCGACGCCGTGTGTCCGGAGTTCCGTGGTGACGCGCCGACCGAGCGGCGAGTCCGGAAGCTTCGAGAGCCACGCGGCGGAGCATCCGAGACGGGAGGCGGCGACCGCGACGTTGCTTTCCGCACCGGCGGTCCGGAATTCGAGGGACTGGGCGGTCTCGATTCGCTCGCCCTCCGGCGGGCTCAGCCGAATCATCGTCTCGCCGAACGTGACGAGCTCAGCCGTCATCGACGCCCCTCGGCGGTTTGCGACCGAGTCTCGCGTTCGATGTCGGGGGCGTCCAGACCTACAGTTGAGCCGTGCATATGTTCGCACGACTGTCTCTCGCAGTGGTACATAAGTACGGGCGGTGGTCCGAAATTTGTGACGGCAGGCTTGGTGCGACAGGACTCGATTGGCGGGTATCAGCCAGTGCTCAGACACCGAAAGGCACGCCTAAGTAACCTCCTAAGCTGGCGTTCGACCGTCCCGCGATTGATGTGGTCGCTGAAAGTTACAGTACTGAACGAACACGACAAGCCACCGGCGGACGCGCAGACGACTGCTCACCTGTGAGTTGTGGAAACGGCCGACCTTCATTTTGAACGTCTGAAATTCAATCAGATAGTTGATAAAACAACACATCCAAGCAGTTCTTCGTCGACCTCGTCGGTCTCGAAGTGAGGAATCTGAGGAGTGGGGGTAGGATGTCGAAGACGAAGATATATCAAATTCTATAAATATACTTTAAATCGATACAAACTCGGATGGTCGGACAGAAAGTGCCGTCGTGGCCACCGGACGAGGTTGGCGAAGTGGATTCGGACGTATCGAGAACTGCATGGGCCGATGCATTGCTCGAACCACTGTCCGAGTTAGACCAACAGCCGCGGGAGTTCGGACGCTGTCCCGCGGTTCTCGAGATAGTTGACGAGGAACTATCGACTGACCGGTCAGAGCCCGAATATCTGCACGTCGCAAGAGCGTGGTACGGTTCGTGAAGGGTCGGAAGTACGCGAAGTACAATCCACTTTCAGAGGCCGACAAAGAGTTCGGTCGGGAGGCCAGCAAACCAGACCCACAGGCGTTGTCGGCGCCGCAGGTGCGTCGAATCTACGGCGAGGGAGACGCTACTCGAAGCGAAGTTACTCGTCGTTGCGCTTGCTTGCTGGGAGGTACGGCCCTTGTGAGGTGACGCTGTTGTACGGCGTGGACGTCGTCGCTGACCGGATTGATGCGTTTTCCGACCGTGAGACGTGGGACAGATACCTGTTCCCGTCCCGCTCATCGTCTATGAAGAAATCATAATAAGTACGATACTTCGTCGATTCAAACAGCTGGCTGATAGTACTGACGGGGTTGTTGATGGGGGATACGCCCGCACCAGAGCGTGCCGTGCCGAGCCCTGCGAAGGAACTGCCGAGCCCGACAGCGCCGAGTCCCTGAAGCACTCTGCGCCGGGTCGTTGTCCGTTCTCCATCGCCGCGTGGGTCCGCTGTGTGGCTTGAATCACTCGTACTGTCTCGTCACCCGACGCTCCGTCGGGACCACCCCATCATCATGAGATCACATGGTGAATTTTCGGGCAGTTGGCTACTAGTTTATTGATACGATGGGGGTGCCGGGTCAGTTTCCGCTTGCGACGCGACCCGTTGACCCGCCCGCTATCGACCGCGGGGGACCGAGTCGGGGGGTCCCGAACCCGTTTCCTCCTCCGCCTCCGTCGGTGGGACGAGATTCGTCAGGGCGCGGTCGCCGAACAGGACGACGAGCGCCGCGCCGACGAGGTTGAACGCGAGGTCGAGCGCGGTGTCAGTTCGGCCGTAGGAGACGAGCACGGGGTCGATACCGAGCGCGTCGGCCCCGAGGTGTATGGCGTACTCGGCGAGTTCCCAGAGCACGCCGGCGCAGACGACGACCGCGAGCACGCGGGTCGGGGGGTCGCGGCCGCGGCGACGGGAGAGCACGTGGACGACCCCGCCGAGAATCGTCGCGGAGTGGGCGTGGGTCAGGTGGTCCCACCACCACACGTCGTCGTAGGGACCGAGCATCCCGACCGAGTGGGTCAGCATGGCCGACTCGACGTAGACGCGTTGCCACGGGCGGAACTCGACGCCGACCAGTCGCTCGAAGGCGTCGGGGAGGTACGTGCCCGCGAGTGCGAACGCGGCGTTCACCATCGCGGCCGGGTTGCGGCGGCGAAGTCCCGTCAGGAACACGACGACGATTGCGTATCTGATTCCGTCGTCCGGCCGCCGCCGTCGCCCTCCCGCCGAATCGCTCGTCTCGGTCACGGTCGTTCTCATCGGGACTGTCGTCGGGGCTAAAGAAAAATATTGACACAATATCGGAGATAGCTGATTGGGGTAGACTAATTAGCGTAGCCTATCAGTCCACATACATGAGTGGAGAGGGTGATCTCTCGATAGATAATGTCGAAGAGATGTATGACAAATACGTTGAGCAGTTTCCGCAGTCAAACTTAATTGACCTAGGTGGTCCAACAGGCCTGCCACTCAAAGATGCAATCTCTGCTAAGAGTGGTACTGTGGTTCTGTTGAATGAGTCTGAGTTAGACTCCGAATGTATGTTAACATCTTCGGGGACTAATCTTGGAATCAAAGATCTCTCTGACGAAGCAATATTTCAATTGCCAAAGAACCTGATGCACATACAGAAAGTACAGATTACATCGGATCACTACGGCTTTTGGAGATATACATTAGAATGTGCTTATGAGTATGATTTCGGCGCGTTTCCAATTTCTGAAGATATCATCAAGCAGTACGACACTGTGCTCTCATTATTATCAAGTGATACTGGCCCATTCCCAACATCCAACCACGTCATTGCAAGCTACGTCGCGTATCCCGCTTTAGAAGGAATTGCCAAACGCTACTGCCACGAATACATCCATGAGGATGGTACTGTGAAAGAAGGGAGATCAGTTCACACCTACGGTCCGGTAGTTAAAGCTGGTGAACAAGTGAACAATGTTGGTTGGATTCTAAGCCATATTGAGAATGTTGCGGGTTCACCAGACCTCAAAGAAGAAATGCGCCAAATGAGAGCTCAAATCGCAGATTTCTATAGCTGTAGTGAAAATCAAGTTTACGGGACAATTGCTGGCTATCGGAATACGTGGTTACATGGGGAAGAAGTCGCAATCGCAGAATATGGAACGCTTATGAACTACATATCGCTCTTACTGTGGGCGATGATGTTTAAAAAATGATTTCGAGCTGTTCTTATTTCACGGGATATATCGCTTCTATCGCGTCCATCACGCGGTCGACTTTCTCCACGTCGGCGTTGTAGCCCATGTGGCCGACGCGCAGGATATCGTCGGCGAGGTCGGCGAGCCCGGTGGCGACGACGATGTCGTGGTCGGTTTCGAGTTCCGCTTGGACGCGCTTTGCCTCGCCGGGGAGGTGGAACGCCGTCACCGTCGGGGCGCTCCGCTCGGCGTCGGGGTAGAGGTCGAGGCCGAGGTCGGCCCCGCGCTCGCGGCAGTGCGCGGCGGCCGCCTCGTGGCGCTCGTAGACGACGTCGAGCCCTTCTTCGAGGAGCATCGACAGCGACTCGTCGAGGGCGGCGACGTTCGCGCCGAGGTGGGTGTACGGGAAGCCCTCGCTCGTGTCGCGCCACGGGAGGAGGTTCGTGTAGAGGGAGTCGGGGTCGCGCTCCTCGACGACCTCCCACGCGCGGTCGCTGACGGCGGCCGTCGTCAGCCCCGGCGGCGAGCTAAACGCCTTCTGGGACGCGCCGAGGTTGATGTCGATGTGCTCGCTCGGAACGGGCGTCCCGCCGAGCGAGGAGACGGCGTCGACGACGGTCAGCACGCCGTGGTCGTGGCAGAGTTCGAGCACCGGCGCGATGTCGTTGAGCGTGCCCGTCGGCGTCTCGCAGTGGACCATCGTGGCGACCTCGAACTCGCCGTCGTCGAGCGCGGCTTCGACGCCAGCGAGGTCCAGCGGGTCGGTGTAGTCGGCACCGACGAGCGTCGGCTCGCCGCCGTAGCTCTCGACGAAGTCGGCGAAACCGTCGCCGTAGAGGCCGTTCGAGACGCAGAGCACGTCGTCGCCGGGGGCGACCGTCGAGGCGATGGCGGCTTCGAGGCCGAGGATTCCCTCGCCGCCCATGACGACCACGTCGTCGTCGGTGTCGTAGACGCGCTGAAGCTTCTCGCAGACCCCGTCGTAGGTGTCGAAGAAGGACTGCTCGATGTCGGGGTTCGGCATCGGCTCGCTCAGTCGGTCGCGGACCCGCGGCGGGACGGCCGTGGGGCCGGGTGTCATCAGCATGGATTGCGGTTACGAACAGAGCGTCTTAGCAGTACGGCATCCGCCGGCGGACGGGAAGGCACAAAAGCGCCCTCGCCGTCAGCCACGTGTATGGGCAAACTCTCACCTGCGGACCTCGACCGCTACGTCTTCTCGCGGACGGGGGCACCCAACGACGACCTGCTCGTCGGGGCCGGCTACGGCGAGGACGCCGCCGCCGTCGCCACCGGCGAGGGGACGATGGTCGTCAGCACCGACCCCATCTCGCTCGCCGCCGAGCGCATCGGCACGCTCGGCGTCGCCATCGCCAGCAACGACGTGGCCGCCTGCGGGGGCGTCCCCGAGTGGCTCGTGAGCACCGTCCTCCTCCCCGAACCGGACGTGGACCTCCTCGACGACATCACCGCCCAACTCGACGCGGAGGCCAGCAGACTCGGAATCAGCATCATCGGCGGCCACACCGAGACAGTCGCCGGGCTCTCGCGTCCGCTCCTCTCGCTCACCTGCATGGGGCCGACCGAACGGTACGTCCCGACGAGCGGCGCGGAACCCGGCGACGCGGTGATTCTCACCAAGGGGGCCGGGGTCGAGGGAACCGCCGTCCTCGCCACCGACTTCCGCGCCGACCTCGATGCCGCCGGCGTCGACGCCGCGGCCATCGACCGCGCCGCGGGGTTCTTCGACGACATCAGCGTCCTGCCCGAGTCCGCCGTGCTCGCGCCCGTCGCCACCGCGATGCACGACCCGACCGAGGGCGGCGTCCTCAACGGACTGGTCGAACTCGCCTGCGCTTCCGGCGTCCGCATCGAGGTCGACGGCGACGACGTGCCCGTCCGCCCCGAGACGCGGGCGCTCTGCGACGCGATGGGCGTCGACCCGATGCGGATTCTCGGCTCTGGCGCGCTCCTCGCGGCGGTCCCCAGCGACGAGGCCGACGACGCGCTCGACGCGCTCGACGCCGAGGGTATCGAGGCGACGGTCGTCGGAACCGTCGAAGCGGCGGGCGACGGCACGAACGCGGGCGCTGAGGCGGAGACAGCCCCGGACGCGGACCCGGGCGTCGTCTACGACGGAACCCACCACGCCGACGGCGTCGAAGACGACATGTACGACCTCTGGAACTGAACCGAACGTGAGTCGCCGGCCCGCGTCGGCGACGCCGACTGAACCCAACACAGCTTTTGCTACTGAAAATACAGTTGCAATCATGACTGCCGAACCCCCGTCTCGCCCCGCGAGCGACCCCTCGGAAGCGCCGTCCGCGACGCGGACCCCGGTGGTCGGATGAGAGGCGTCGTCGTCGCCGGCACGGCCTCCGGCGTCGGGAAGACGGTCACGACGCTCGCGGTGTGCCGCGCGCTCGAACGCGAGGGGTACGAGGTCCAACCCGCCAAGGCCGGCCCCGACTTCATCGACCCCTCGCATCACGCCGCCGTCGTCGGGAAACCATCGCGGAGTCTCGACCCGTGGCTCGAAGGCGACGACGGCATGCGCCGGACCTACGCCCGCGGCGAGGGCGACATCTGCGTCGTCGAGGGCATGATGGGCCTGTACGACGGCGACACGTCGACCGCCCGCGTCGCCGCCCTCCTCGACCTCCTCGTGGTCCTCGTCGCGGACGCGAGAGCCGGGATGCAGAGCGTCGCGGCGACGGCCTACGGCTTTCGGGCCTACGCGGACCGGATGGGCATCGACGCCGACGTGGCCGGCGTCATCGCCTCCCGCGCCCACGGCGGCCGCCACGCCGAGGGTATCCGCGACGCGCTCCCCGAGGAACTGCCGTATCTCGGCCGAATCCCGCCGAGCGACGACCTCGAAATCCCGGAGCGCCACCTCGGCCTCCACCTCGGCGACGAGGCTCCGCTGTCCGACGAGGCGCTCGACGCCGCGGCCGACGGGATTCGCGCCGACGCGCTCGCGGAGGTGGCTCGGGAACCCGGCTGGGACACCGAGGAGTTCGAAGTTGGCGTTCGGGCCGAGGCGGCCCAAGCGACGGATTCCGACGGCCCGACGGTCGCCGTCGCCCGCGACGAGGCGTTCTGTTTCGTCTACCCCTCGACCCTCGACAGGCTGGAATCACTCGGCGCAGTCTCGTACGTCTCGCCGGTCGCCGGCGACGACCTCCCCGACTGCGACGGCGTCTACCTCCCCGGCGGCTACCCAGAGCGGTTCGCCGCGGAACTCGCGTCGTCTCCGACGCTCTCCGCGCTCGCCGACCGCGCGGCCGACGGCCTCCCGGTGTTCGGCGAGTGCGGCGGCCTGATGGCGCTCGCCGAGTCGCTGACGACGACCGACGGCGACACCCACGAGATGGCCGGAATCCTCCCGGCCGACGTGACGATGCGGGAGCGCTATCAAGCGCTCGACCACGTCGAACTCCGCGCGACCGACGGGACGCTGACCGCCGACGCGGGCGAGACGCTCCGCGGCCACGAGTTCCACTACTCGTCGGCGGACCCGGCGACCGACGCCCGGTTCGCCTTCGACGTGGAGCGCGGGACCGGCATCGACGGCCGCGAGGGACTCACCGAGTACCGAACCCTCGGCACCTACGCGCACGTCCACCCCGAAAGCGGGGCGTTCGACCGCTTCGTCTCGCGGCTGACGGACTGAGCGCCGGACGCGAGGGCGCAATGGCACAAGAGCGCGAGAGCGGCGAACCCCTATATACGACGCCGCGACAAGCACCGACCGACGACTGACCCACGCGGGGCGGGACGGACCAGTTCGGTCCGCACCGACCCGACTGCGACACCCGACTTCGAACCCAACGATGACCGACGCATCCGACACACCCGACGGAACCCCCGAGACAGACGACGAGACCACCCCCGACTCGGTCCGGGCGAACACGCCCGGCCGCGGCGTCCGCCCCGAGGCGGCCGCCATCGAACCCGCCGCGCCCGACGACTTCGGCCTCGTGCAGGTGTGGTGGGGCGACGGCAAGGGCAAGACCACGGCCGCGATGGGCATGGGTTTCCGCGCCGCCGGCCACGGCTACCGCGTCCACATGCTCCAGTTCCTGAAGGGCGGCGCGGACTCCGTTGAGGCCGTCCGCGGCGAGTACAACGCCATCGACGCGATGCCCGGTTTCTCCTTCGAGAACCTCGGCCACTACGGCTGGGCCGGCATGGCCGACGGGAGCGACGACGCAGACCACGAGGCGCAGGTCGCCGCCGGCCTCGACCGGGCGCGCGAAGTCGTCGACGCCGCGGCCGACGCCGACCTCTCGGCACCGCTCGACCTCGACGGCCCGCCGGAAGCGGGCGTTCACCTCCTCATCATCGACGAGATGCTCTACGCCGTGGCGATGGGACTGCTCGACGAGGCCGACGTGCTCGACCTCGTGGAGCGCAAGCCCGAGCATCTCGAACTCGTGTTGACCGGGAGCCACGAGGAGCCGACCTATATCTACGACGCCGCGGACCTCGTGACCGACGTCCGAAAGGGGAAACACCCCATCGACGCCGGCCAGCGCGCGAGAAAAGGGACCGAGTACTGAGGGCGTCGACCGGTCCGACGTAGCGTCGGACTGAGCGCCGAAACAGCGCCGACTCAGAGCCGACGGGCGATGTCCAGCGCCTCGTCGGTCGGAACCGGTTCGTCCAGCGCCCGTAACGTCTCGACGAGCGCCGCGACCCGCGTCTCGTCGGGGTCGTCGTCGCCGACGCGCTCCAAGAGCCGCCGGGCCGCGCCGGTCCCGCTCTGCGGGCCGAAGTATAGCGTCCGCGACCCGCCGAAGGCCGCCGGGTCGAACGGCTCGAACGTCGCCGGGTCGTCCAGCATCGCCGCCGTGTGGAGTCCGGACTCGTGAGAGAACACGTCCGACCCGAGCACCGATTTCTCCGCCGGCACCGACTCTCCGAGCGCCGTCAACACGTCGTTCGCCCGGGGGATGAGCGTCGAGGGGTCGAGCGCGGGGCGGTTCACGGCGCGACTCGTCTCGGCCGCGACGACGAACTCCTCGACGGGGACGTTGCCGGCGCGCTCGCCGATGCCGGCGACCGACACGTCCACCTTCTGCACGTCGTGGGCGACCGCGGTGAGCGCGTTGGCCGTGGCGACGCCGAGGTCGTCGTGGAAGTGGACGCCGAGGCGGGTCGGGTCGGCGTCGAGGTCGTGGAGGAACGACGAGACCTCGAACGGCGTCTTCGAGCCCACGGTGTCCGCGATAGTGAGGTACGTCGCGTCTATCGAGTCGAACAGGCCGCCGAGGAACGCGGGGTCGGTCCGGAAGCCGTCCATCGCGGTGAAGTGGACTTCCAGCCCGGTCTCGGCCGCGGCGTCGACCGTCTCGCCGACGAGCGAGCGCAGTTCGTCCTCGTCCTTCCCGAGCAGTTCGGTCCGCTGTCGCTCGCTGGTCGGCGCGAACACGTCGATGACGTCGACGCCGGCGTCGACCGCGGCCTCGACGTCTTTCGGGACGGCGCGGGCGATGCCCGTCAGCTTCGTCTCCACGTCGACTGCGTCGCAGACCTCGCCGGTCCGTGCGCCCGCAATCGGGAAGCCGACCTGCACGTAGTCGACGCCGAGGTCGTCGAGGGCGCGGACGGCCGCGACTTTCTGCTCCGTCGTGTAGGACGCGCCGGGCCGCTGTTCGCCCTCGCGGCAGGTCACGTCGAGGAGGACCGGCTCCGCGGCGGCCATTCAGACACCTCCCGCGCGCCGGAGCGCGTCGATGTCGGCGTCGTCGTAGCCGAGCGACGAGAGGATGGCCTCGGTGTGCTCGCCGAGCTTCGGCGGGTCGGTCGAGTCGGGGCGGTCGAAGCCGCTGGCGACGACGGGGAACCGCGGGACGCTGACCGACCGCGACGTTCCCTCGGCGGTCTCGACCTCGGTGAAGAAGTCGGTCGCCCGCAGGTGGGGGTCCTCCGCGACCTCGTCCATCGAGTTCACCTTGGCGACGGGGACGCCGACCTCCCGCAGGCCGGCGACGAGGTCGGCCGCGGGGAGCGTCTCGCACTCGGCGCGGAGCAGGTCCATGAGTTCGTCGAGGTTCTCCCGGCGGTCCGGGAGCGTGTCGAACCGGTCGTCCTCGTGGAGGTCGAGCCCGAGCGCCTCGCAGAGCGCCGCCCACTGGCGCTCGCCCGAAGGACCGATGAACACCCACTCGTCGTCGGCCGTCTCGAACACGTCGTAGGGTGCCCAGTTGGGGTGCGACGCGCCCATCGGCCCCGGCACGTCGTCGTAGGCCTCGGTGTACGCGAGCCAGTAGCCCATCATCGAGACGGTGGACTCGAACAGCGGCGCGGTCACCTTCGACCCCTCGCCGGTCCGGTCGCGGCGGTAGAGCGCCCCGAGGACCGCTATCGCGCCGTAGAACGACGCGGCCATGTCGGCGATGCTCGTGCCCGACCGAACCGGGGGCATCCCCTCGTGGCCGGTGACGCTCATCAGCCCCGACAGCGCCTCCGCGATGGGGTCGAGCGCGGGGTACGACTCGTAGGGGCCGGGGTTGAACCCCTTGATGGAGCAGTAGACGAGCCCCGGATGCGTCTCTCGCAACTGCTCGTAGCCGATTCCGAGTCGCTCGGCGGTTCCCGGCGCGTAGTTCTCGACGACCACGTCGGTCTCGTCGAGCAGGTCGAAGAACGCGTCGAGCGCCGCGTCGGACTTGAGGTCGAGCGTGAGGCTCCGCTTGTCCCGGTTGACGTAGTTGAACGAACTGTTTCCGACCGGCGACGACCCGCGGATGAGGTCGCCGCCCTTCGGGTGTTCGACCTTGATGACGTCCGCGCCGAGGTCGGCGAGGAGCATCGAGCAGAACGGCCCGGCGATGATGTGGCCGAGTTCGAGGACGCGCACGCCGTCGAGCGGGAGCCCGGACGTCGCCGACGCGGTCGCAGAGCCGGTCGCGTCCGCGGCAGTCTCGGCGCTGGCGCTCTTGGCGCGCTCGGCGCTGTCGCCGCTCATGGAGTGACGCCCCCCGTCCCCGCCGGCGACGACGAACGGTCGCCGGCGCGCTCGGAGCCGAAGAGTACCGTCGCGCCGTCCTCGCCGAAGACGAACGCGTCGGCGAGGTCGAACGACACGTCGAGTCGGTCGCCGGCGACCGCGTCGTCGACGGCGTCGCTCACCACGTCGAAGGGGGTGCCGTCTTCGAGGCGGCCGTGGACCACGGACTCGGTCCCGAGGGTCTCGACGACCTCCACGTCGACCGAGAGCCGACACGCCCCCTCGGAGCCCACGTCGAGGTACTGCGGCCGGATGCCGAGCCTGACGCGACCGGCGGCCGGGACGTCGACGCCGGCCGGAAGCGAAAGCTCGAACCCGGGGCCGACGAGCGCAGTTCCGCCGTCTCCGGCCTCGACCGCGCAGTCGACGACGTTGGTCGAGGGCATGCCGATGAACTGCGCGACGTACTCCGAGTTCGGGTAGTCGAACAGCCGTTTCGGCGGGTCGACCTGCGCGAGTTCGCCGTCGCGGAGGAGGACCACTTGGTCGCTCATCGTCATCGCCTCGGTCTGGTCGTGGGTGACGTAGACGACGGTCGTGTCGAGTTCCTGATGGAGTCGCTGAATCTCGACGCGGAGGTCGGACTTGAGCTTCGCGTCGAGGTCGGACATCGGCTCGTCCAGAAGCAGTACGTCGGGGTCCTGCACGAACGCGCCGCCGAGGGCGACGCGCTGTTGTTGGCCGCCGGAGAGCTCGGCGGGCATCTTCTCCAACTGCGCTTCGATTTGGAGGACTGCGGCGGCCTCGTCGATGCGCTCGTCGCGCTCGGCCTTCGGGACGCCGTGAATCTTCAGGCCGTAGCCGATGTTCTCGCGGACGGACATGTGCGGGTAGAGCGCGATGGACTGGAACACCATCGAGACGTTGCGCTCCTGCGGCGGGAGGTCGGTCACGTCCTCGTCGCCGAACGAGACGGCGCCCGAGGTGGGCGTCTCCAGCCCGGCCAACATGCGCAGGGTCGTCGTCTTCCCACAGCCCGAGGGGCCGACGAAGGTCGTAAACGAGCCTTCGGGGATGTCGAGGCTGAGGTCGTCGACGGCGACGTGCGTGTTTCCGAGGGTGCGAAACTCCTTTCTGACGGTGTCGAGGTGGATGCTGGTTGCCATTATTCGAGGCCTCCAACGCTGAAGCCCTGGAGGAGGTATCGTTGCAGGAACAGTGCGATGAGGAACGGCGGAATCGAGATGAGAAGCGAGACGGCCATCGTCTCGCCCCAGCCGATGCTGACGCGGTCCAAGAACAGCGACGCGCCGACGGTGATGGTGTACATCTCGTCGCGGCTCATCACGACGCGCGCCATGGTGAAGTCGTTCCACGCGACGGCGAACGCGAAGATGGCCGCGGAGATGTAGCCGGGCCGGGCGACCGGCAGGACCACGTCTCTGACGGTGCGCCAGCGACTCGCGCCGCGGACCCACGCGGACTCTTCGAGCGCGATGGGAACGGTCTGGAAGTACTGCCACATCAGCCAGATGCAGAACGGCGCGGAGATGGCCGTCAGCGCGAGGGTGAGCGCGAAGTGGCTGTTGAGCAGGCCGAGCGTCGAGAAGACGACGTACAGCGGGATGGCGAGGACGATGGGGCTGAACATGTACGAGAACAGTACCGCCCGCGCCGCCAGCGACTTCCCGGTGAAGTCGAAGCGCGTCAGGCCGTAGCCCGCCGCGACCGCGATGGTCGTCGAGAGGACGGTCGAACCGAGGGTGACCACGAGGCTGTTGACGAAGTACCGGACCGTGTCGGTCGACCCGAAGAGCACGAGGAAGTTCCGGAGCGACGGCTCGGTGGGAAGCAGGTTCACCCGCCCGCCGGCGAACGTCGTCGCCGGCGACTGGATGGCGATGACCACCATCACGTACACCGGGATGACGGTGAACACCGAGATGAGAAGCGCCGTCAGGTAGACGGCGATCCGCTGGAGGCGTTTCTGGGTGTCGTGGGAGACGAGGCCGCGATCGGAAGACGTCGCCATCTCACGCCACCTCCTGTTCGGGCGCGAACGCCCGGAAGTAGACCACCGCGACGCCGGCGAGGAGGAAGAACATGACGCCGGCGAGCGCCGTCGCCATGCCGAAGTTCACCTCGCTGAACGCGAGTTGGTAGACGCGAATCGGGAGCGTCGTCGTCTGCTGGAGCGGGCCGCCGCGGGTCGAGAGGTAGATGATGTCGAACTTGTTGAACATCCAGATGCCCCTGACGAGGAGGATGATGAGAATCGCGCCGCGGAGGTGCGGGAATGTGATGTCGCGGAACGCCTGCCACGTCGTCGCGCCCTCGACCCGCGCCCGCTCGTAGAGGTCGGGGTCGATGGCTTGCAGGCGCGCGAGCAGGATGAAGAAGGCGAAACTGGCGAACTTCCAGACGCTCGTGACGACGACCGCCGGCATGGCGAACTCCAGCGTCGAGAAGAACGCTATCGGCTTGTCGATGAGCCCGGCGTCGACGAGGAACTGGTTCAGAATCCCGATGTTGGGGTCGAGGATGAACTTCCACATGAAGATGACAACGAGCGTCGGCAGGAGGTACGGGAAAATCATCAGCGTCCGCAGGGCGTCGCCGCCGCGGATGCGCTGGTTGATGACGAGCGCGAGCCCCAGCCCGATGACGAGGCTCAGCCCCGTCGTCGCCACCGCGTAGACGACGCTGTTCCAGAGGAAGCCCCAGAACGCGCCGTTGCCCAGCAGTTCGGCGTAGTTGCCGAGGCCGACGAACGCGGGGTTCCGCACGGGCGACGCGAACAGGCTCATCCCGAGCGCGTAGACGATGGGGATGACCCAGACCACGACGAAGAACGCGAGCATCGGGACGAAACACGCCGCCAACAGGAGCGTCGTGCCGTCCACGTCGCGCTCCCGGATGGCCGACCCGGCGGCCGCCAACCGCGATTTGAGGGCCGTACTCATTGCAACCCGCGGAGCTGGTCGGCCAGCCAGTCGACCGTCTCGTCGGGCGTGAGCCCGCCGACGAGAAGCTGGTCAGCCGCCTGTCCGAAGAGCTGTTCGCTGTAGGCGTCGGCCGCGACGATGTTCGGCGCGCCGTCGTCGCCCGTCGCGAGGACGCTCGTGAAGGCGTCCCAGTTGTCGCGGACGAGGTTCATCACGTCGGGGTGCTGTTGGATGACCTCGTTTTCGGTCACCTCGGGGGCGTCGAGTTGCTCCCGCGTCGGCGGGAACTGGAACAGCGGCGCGGAGAGCACGAAGTCGAAGAAGCGCGACGAACTCGTGAAGAAGTCCACGAACGCCTGCGCGCCCTCGGTGTTCTGGCCGTCGTTGCGGACGAGGTGGCCCTCCATGTACGACCACCACTTGTCCTGTGCCGCCCCGCTCGGCACGGGGAAGGGCATCGGACTGAGGTTCTCGACGAGGTCGGGGCGGTTGGCCTGAATCGTGAGGATGGGGAGGCCGCCGACGCTGGCGATGGCCGCGGCGTTCTCCTGTTGGAGCGCGCCGATGGCGTCGCCCCACGCCCACCCCGAGCCGTTCGGCGAGTACTCGGCCATCGACTGGACCCACTCGAACGTCTCGACGGCCGCCTGGCGGTTGTCACCGTCGTCGAGTCTGACCTCGATACCGTCGGAGGGGCCGCCGTAAATCTCCACGTCGTTCTGCCAGAGATACTGCGTCATCTGGGTGTCGGCGTTGTTCGTCTGGCCCGACTGGATGACGTAGCCCTCCATCGACTCGTTTGCCGACACCTCGCCGGCGGCCTCGATCCACTCGCTCCACGACGCGGGCATCTCCGAGTACACGTCGTTTCGGTACCAGCCCATGAGCGGTTCGACCATCGCGGCCGCGAAGTACGACTCGCCGCCGACGGTGACCGGGTCGGGCAGGTCGTTATCTTGGACAGCCCCCGTGACCGGCGCGAGGACGCCGTCTCGCTGGAGCCGATACGCGTCCGTCGAGGTGTCGAAAAGCAGGTCCGGCGGGTTGCCCGCGGCGACCATCTTCTGCATCTCGGCGTCCGAGGAGGTCCCCTTCGCCGTGTAAATCATCTCGACCGTGTGGTCTGTCTCTTCTTCGAACTCGGCGATAATCTCGTCCATCACGTCCTTCGAGTCGCCGCGGTCCGAGAGGTATCGAATCGGCTCGTTGGAGCCGCCGCCACCGCCGCCGCCCAGACAGCCAGCCGTCGTCACCGCCGCCGCGCTTCCGACCGCCGCGAGGAACGTCCGGCGTGACGACCCGCGCGTTTTCCGCTCGTCGCCACCGCGTGAGTGATTCCCATTTATCATGGTAATTGCAAACAATACGTACACTGGTAGAGGGCACGGGAGTAGTGCCTACCCCTGTTGGCTCTTTATATTGGTTTTCGAAGATATGGTGACGTATTTCAGGTGTACTAGGCGCTTAAAAGCCGGCTCGCGGCGCGCTGGGGGCCGAACCGGTGGGAGTCGGGGAGGAACCGGTGGGAGTCGGGGAGGAACCGGGAGGAGTCCAGAGGAACCGGAAGGAGTCGAGAGGAGCCGGGAGGAGTCGGAGGTCAGGTGCTGTCGGGGTTCGCGGGCGTCGTCGCGTCGGCGAGCGCGTCGCTGAGGAGTTTCTTTTCGGCCCGGCGGAGGTGTTCCAACACGGTCGGCCTGCTCACCTCGAACGCCGCCGCGATTTCCTCGACCGTGACGCCCCGCGGCCAGTCGTAGTAGCCGCGTTCGAGCGCGTAGCCGACGACCTCGGCCTGCCGCTTCGAGAGCCGCGTGGAGGGGCCGACGAAGGGTTTCAGCCGCCGGAGTTCGACGGTCCCGAGCGACCGGAGTCCCGAGATGATTGCCTTGAGGTCGGCCCGCCGGAACACGACCACGTCGAAGACGCGCGAGCGCCCGTAGAACTGGCTCATCCGCTGGAGCATCCCGTGGTTCTCGCGGATGATCGGGAGCGCGCCGGACGACCGCTTCGTGATGAGCAGTTGGTCGTCGCCGACGAGTTCGAGGTCGCTGACGACCTCGCTGGCGGCGAGCCGCTCGGCCATCTCGTCGCGGTGCTCGCCGGCGTCGACGACGAAGCGGATGTCCGTCTCGCCGAGCACCTCGCAGTTCGTCACGACGACCGGGCCGTCGACGAGGTCGCTCACGTGCGACAGCACGTAGTCCTCGTTCAGTTCGAGGAGGATGGTCGCGCGGAGCATCGCTATCGAGACCTCCGGCTGTCGGGGATAGACGGGCGTCCGAGACGGTCCGGTTCGGCCACGGCTACTGCGCCGATACGTCGCCCGCGGGTAATAGCTGTATCCCGAGTCGGACGACCCGCCGTCAGCGGCCCGGTCGGGTTACTCCTCCGCCGGCGACACCGTGATGACGGGAACCGGAACGCTCCGGACCGTCTCCTCGGCGACGCTCCCGAGGAGGATGCGGTCGACGCCGCTCCGCCCGGTCGTCCCCATGACGACGGCGTGGATGTCGTTGTCCGCGACGTACTCCCGAATCGCCTCGCTCGGCGAGCCGTGTTCGATGGTCTCGGCGAGCTTCGTGACGCCGTGTTCGTTCGCCTCCTCGACGACCTGCGAAATCGCCTCGTTCGCCCCGCGCTCGCTCTCCTCGCCGGAGAGCATCGACCGCACGTCGAACCCGAGCGCGGAGTCGTCGACGACCGACAGCACGTGGACCGTCGCGTCGAGTTCGGCCGCGAGTTCGAGGCCGTGGCTCGTCGCCCGCTTCGCGGAGCGACTGCCGTCGGTCGGGATGAGGATGCGCTCGTAGGGGAACGTCAGCTCTTCGTCGGGCTTCATGCGGGCGGTGAGAACCGGGCGGTCAGACAGGCGGACGACCTTCTCCGTGACGCTCCCGCGAAGCTGTCGGGAGATGCCCTCCCGCCCGTGGGTCGGCATTACGATCAGGTCGTAGTCGTACTCCTCGGCGTACTGGACGATGGTCGGAGCGGGGTTGCCCTGCACCACGTCCGTCGAGTAGTCGACGCCGAGATTTTTGAGCGTCTGCGCCGCCTCCTCGACGACGCTCTCGCCCTCGCGTTCGAGCGCGTCGACCACTTCGTTGTCGACGACGGTGACGCTGTCGCGGGTCGTGTCGGCGACGAAGAGCAGTCGAATCTCCGCGTCGTCCCAGTGGGCGAGTTCGCTGGCGTGGTGGAGGACCGCGCTCGACGACGTGCTCTCGTCGACCGGCAGGAGGATGCGCTCGTACATGGCTTGTCATACACCCGGTCGCCGGTAAGTCCTTTCGCCGGACGGCGTCCGCGGACCCCCGTCTCCGGCGGCACGACCCCCGGCGCGCCACACAGTTATCAGACAGCAGTCACAACGGGACGACCATGGCACCGAGAAACGAGTCGTCCCGCGGCGGCGAAACGCGGCCGCGACGCCGCCGCCGGAACCGACGCCGACAGCGCGGCGACGACGGCGAGGGTGGCATTGACGCGTGGCTCGACGCGACGGTCTACTTCGGGCTCGGACAGCACCTACTCCTCGCGCTTCCGATGCTCTGGGTCGCCTTCATGACCGTCTCGACGCCCGTTGCGGTCACGACCGCGGCCGTCGTCTCGCTGTCTGTCGCCTGCCTCGCCATCGGCGCGCTCCGGTTGGGCGCCGTCTCTGTCGGCGCGCCGTGGCACCGCATCGAGGACAGCGAACTCGGTCTCGGCCCCGACGCGGGCTACGGAGCCCTCGTCCGACGGGCGGCCTACCTGAACGCGACGCTCGGCCTCGGGACGTTCATCGGCGCGCGGGCCGACCTCGTCGGCGCGGGACTCGCCGGCTCTGTCGTCGTCGCCGGCGGCGTCGCGCTCTGTGCGATGCTCGCGCTCCCACGACTGCGGGCCGCGCCGGCCCGTGCGTCGGCCGCGGCCGCCGGTGCCTACTACGCCGTCTCGCTCCTCGTGGTGGCCGCGTTCCCCGGCGCGGTCGACCTGTTTTCCCTCGCGCCGTCGGTCGCGCTCTGCGTGCTCGCGGTCGCGACCGCCTGCGCGTTCGACGTGGTGACCGGCCGAGACCGTCGCTGACGGCCTCTCGTTCGCGGTCGTCTCGCCGCCGTCCGCGGGCATCAAGTTTTCAACCCTCGCGCACCGACTCGTTGGGCATGACACCGATTCCGCGAACGGAACGCCCGCCCGAGGTGCCGCGACGTGGCTGACGCCGCGCTCGCCGACGACCCCGTGGCGGCGCTCCGCACGGCGGCCGAAACCCTCCGCGACCGACGCGAGGCGGTCGACGAAATCGGCCGCGAGGAGCTTCGAACGCTCGCGTCCGCCGTCCGCGACGTGACCGGGATTCTCGACCGATACGAGGAGCGCGCGACCGACGACCTCGAAGGCTACGTCGCGTTCCGCGAGGCGCTGTCGGACCGGTTGGAGGAGGTCCCCGCGGACGTGCGCCACAGCGACGCCTTCATCGACGCCAACGAGTCGCTCACGACCGGCATCACCTCGTCGCTGTCGGCGTCCGACTTCGAGCAGGCCAGACGCGAGTTGGCCCCCGCCCGCGAGGAGGCGGCGCTCCTCGGCGAACTGGACGAGGCGAGAGACGACTACCGGAGCGCCCGCCGGCGACTGCGGGAGCGGGCAGACGAACTCGACGCGCGAGTCGACCGCCTCGAACGCGTGCGGGAACTCGGCGAGGCCGACATCGACGCGCCGGTGGACGAACTCCGCGACCCCATCGAGCGATACGACGACGCCGTCACCGAGGCGTTCGACCGGTTCCGCGCCGAGTCGTCGGCCCGCGGGGTGCTCGCGTGGCTGGCGGCCGCCGAGTCGTACCCGCTGGTCGAGACGCCCAGTCCCCCCGAGCGACTGCGCGAGTACCTCGAAACCGCCGCCATCGGCGACGAGCCGATTCCGACGCTCGTCGAGTACGCCGGCTACTCGCGGTCGAAGCTCGACCACTACGTCGAGGACCCCAAGCGGTTCTCCGCGGCCGTCGGGACGAACAAACGGTTTCTGGAGACGCTCGACGCCGACTCGCTGACCGTGTCGTGGCCGCCGGCGTCCGCCTCGGAACTCCGCTGGCGGACGAAGGAACTCGTCGCCGTCGGGAGTCGATTCGCCGACGACGAGACGGTCGCCCGCGCCCGGGAAGTCCACGAACTGACGTACGAGGAGTCCTACGACCGCCTCCGCGACGCCGCGGTCGCCCGCGCGGAACTCACCGAAGACCAGCGCGACCGCCTCCGGCGGGGCGTCGTCGCAGACGAGCTGGCCGCGGCCCGCGAGGAGCGCGAGCGGGTCGAAGACTGCCTCGACGCGAACCCGCCGCTGGACGAGTAGGGGCCGACGAACCCCCGAGCCGGGGAAAAAGCACTTACCCGACTCGGCGGAACGCCCGATAATGCGTCTCCGGAAACTCGCTCTCCTCCTCGCGGTGGTCGGTCTCGTCTGCCTCCCCGCGCCGGTGTATCTGCCCGCGCTCGCGGACGCGACGTCGCCGCCGCCGCAAACCTCGCAGTCGTACCGGGCCGAGCCGGTCACGCTCGCGAACCACTCGGACATCGAGCACATCGTGCGCCGTCACGGCCGGTCGGTCTCGATTTCGGTGCATCAGGTGAGCCAGCGGTACTCGGCCGACGAGTACCGCGCGCCGAACGAGACCCGCGAGACGCTGGCGGCGGCGATGCGCAACGGGACCGCCCGAACGACGGCGGCGGGCGCGCAAGCCGACCTCCGCGCGATAGCGCGGAACAACACGTACGTTCACGACGCCTACGGCGAGCGCGAGCAGTACTACCGGTTCAGCGTGCGAGAGAACGGGTCGGTCGTCACTGCGCGAAACACCACGCTCCGGCGTGTTGCGAACACCACCGTCGAACGGAGCGCGTACAGCTACGAGAACCTCTCGCCGGCGGCCAGAGAGACGGTCGACGGCGTCCTCCGGAACTCCTCGGACGACGACTTCGGCTACCGACCGCGGGTGAACGACGCCTTCGTGGACCGCCTCCCGGCGCTCGTCGAGAAGGAGGGGACGCTCTACAGCATCACCGCCTACGCGCACGTCGACGACTTCGGCTTCGGGGCCGCGCTCGTCGTCGGCCTCGGCGTCGCGGGCGTCGGCGCGGTCCTGCTTCTCGTCGGAGGAGCGGTGTACGCTATCGCGTGGTGGCGCGAGTAGCGGGAGAAAAAACGCACCGAGCCGCGAGACGGCGGCTCAGTTCAGTTCAGCTCAGTTCGCGTCGAGGATTTCGACGTCGAAGACGAGCGTCTCGCCGGCGAGTTCGTGGTTGAAGTCGATGCGGACCACGTCGTCGTCGGCGTGGACGATTTCGCCGAGGCCGCCCTGCTGGGTCTGGACGTACAGACCTTCCTCGGGCTCGTCGCCGAGTACCTCGCGGAGCTGTTCGGTCTCGTGCTCGCGGACGAGGTCCTCGTCGTGCTCGCCGTAGGCCTTCTCCGGCGGGATTTCGATGCTCTCCTCGTCGCCGACGGACATGCCGACGAGCGCCTCGTCGAGCCCCTCGATGACGGTTCCCGCGCCGACCTCGACCGCGAGCGGCTCGTAGTCGCGGTCGGGCTGGGCCTCCGCGAGACCCTCGGCCTCGGCCACGTCCTGACGCGACGTGTCGAAAATCGTGCCGTCAGGGAGCTGTCCGACGTATTCGAGCGAAACGGAGTCGCCGGTTTCAATCGTCATACCGCGTACTCTCTGCCGGAGACGGATAAGTGGCCGTACTGCCGGTGAGAGTATTGGCTCTTTGTCATATCGGGCGATCGCCCACGCGCTCGGCGCGCCGCGAGCGGAGACTCAGAACAGCCGCCAGACGAAAGACCGGAGTTTGTAGCTCAGCGACCCGCGCTGGTAACCGTTCCACCCGCTCATCCCGCCCGCGAGCGTCACCGCGTCGTACCCCTCCTCGCGGAGGAGCCCCGTCGCCCGCTTTGCGACGACGCCCATCTTACAGACGACGACCACGTCGCGGTCCCGCGGAATCTCGTCCAGCCGGCGCCGAAGCGAGGCGTCGTCGCCCGACCGGAGGTCGTCGTAGACGGGGACGTTTCGGCTCCCGTCGATTGCGCCGCGTCGGTAGTTCGACTCCGGGCGGACATCGAGGACGAAGGGGCCGTCCCCGTCGTCGAGGCGGGCGGCGAGTTCGTCGGGGCGAATCGAGGGCACGGCTACCACCACGTCGCTGGCGCGGAAAGCGCTGGCGCTTCCGCGGCCCGCCCGCCGAGACCGACGCCGTAGCTTGAACACGGCGGTCCGCGTAGCGCCCGTATGGAGTGGGACGAACGCTACCGGACCGGAACGTACCCGACCGACCCGGAGCCGTCGCCGGTGCTCCGGGCGTACCTCGACGAACTGCCCGACGGCCGCGCGCTCGACGTGGCGGCCGGCAACGGTCGCAACGCGCTGTTTCTCGCCGCGAACGGCTACCGGGTGGACGCGCTCGACCAGTCCGGCGAGGGGCTGAGCATCGTCGACGAGCGCGCCCGTTCCCGCGGGTTCGCCGACCGCGTGGAGACGATTCGGGCCGACGCGACGACCCACGAGTTCCCCGAGTCGAGGTACGACCTCGTCACCATCAGCTACTTCCGGACGCTGGACCGCCTCGCCGACGTCAAGGCGGCGCTGAAGCCCGGCGGCGTGCTGTTCTACCAGCACCACCTGCGGGCCGACCCGCCGGCGACGGTGGGGCCGAGCACCGACAGATACCGCTTCGACTCGAACGAACTGCTCCGCGCCTGTCTCGACCTCACCGTGCTCTACTACGACGAGACGACCGAACCCCGCGACGACCGGCAGTCCGCGACGGCGACGATTATCGCGCGGAACACGCGGGGCGGGGCGCAGTCGTATCCGCGGCGCAGGCTGACGGGACGGGACGCGTGACGGCGCGGCGCGGCTGTTCCGCCCGTTCGACTCGACTCTCGACCGCGAGTTCGCCATTCAGTTCTCTAACCTGAGAAACACATATCACACGTCGAACTCGAACAAACTGTATGTCAACGGATTGGTTCACTCAGTCGGGGTCGACGGGGACGGTGACCGTCGAGAGACGCGACGGCGCGTGGTTTCTCCAGTCGCCCGAAACCGATTCCGACGTGAAATGCATCTTCGATGACGGCGACGAACCCGCCGATTCATCGGGACCGACGCGAGTGAGTATCACCGTCTCGAACTACATGGCGGGACGCGGCAGTGACGTGGACTACCTCTTCGCCTCGGTCGGAGCGGACCAGTCAGGTTTGGGTTCCGACGGCCCGGAATCGACGGCCGAATCGGCGACCGAATCGGCGTCGGCGTCGGAATCAGAGGCGGCGTCGAACGACGCGGGGAGCGCGGAGTCGACGCGAACGCTCTCGGAACTCACCGGGAGCGGGGCGTACGTGACCGTGGAGGCGACGGTCGAGTCGGTCGATTGGGTGGACAAGAACGACCCCGGCACGCCGGACATCATCGGCCACCTCACCGACGAGAGCGCGCCGAACGGCGTCGTGTTCGTCGTCCCCGACGGCGTGAGCCACCCGTACCTCGGCGAAGGCGCGCGGTTCGAGTTCGCCGGCGCGAAGGACCACCACTACCGCGCGAAAGACCAGGTGCAGTTGCTGATAACGGACGCGACGCAGTTCACACAGCGCTCTCCACCGGACGACGACCGCGACGCCCGCGGGTCGGGACGCCGGGGCGGTCGGGGGCGGGAGCGGAGTCAGTCGCCGAGCGACCGCGAGCGCCTCGGGGCGCTTCGAGACATCGCCGAGAGCGCCATCGGCGACGAGACGTTCGTGGAGTCCCAGTCGAGCGACGACTCGCTCGTCGGCGCGGCGAAGCGCCGGGCGCGAAAGCAACAGCGCGACCCGGCGATAGACCCGCGGATGCAGGCGTTCGACGACGAGGAAAAAGACGAAGAGGCGTCGTCGGACCGGGACGACGACTGAGCGACGGGTCCGACCAATCGCGTGACGCACGGACGACGACCGTCCGAGCGGTTTACAAATTGTACAAATTGTGGACTGTGTAAGCCGAGATGGCGGTCGACGCTACTCCGTCTTTTCGTCCTCGCGGTCACGACGGGCCGCGTCGTCGTCTCGGTCGTTGGGGTCGCCGTAGCCGCCGCCGCCCGGCGTCCGAACCGTGACGGTCGTGCCGGCGGGCACGTCGCGGGTCGTCTTCGACGGGACCGCCTCGCCGTCCACGAGGTTCTGTCCCGTCGCCCCGTCCTCGCCGCCGGCGATGCCGCGGGGGGCGACCCGCCGGCGCTCGGTGAGAAGCGAGACAGTCGCGTCGGTCTCGACCGTGACCGACCGGACGATGCCGAGGCCGCCGCGGAACTCGCCGCGGCCGCCGCTTCCCTCGCGGAGGCCGTACGCCTCGACGAAAAGCGGGTACTCGGCTTCCAGCGCCTCGACCGGCGTGTTGAGCGTGTTGGTCATCCCGACCTGCACGCCGTCCATGCCGTCGCCGCCGGCGCGGCCGCCGAACCCGCCGCCGATGGTCTCGTAGTAGGTGAAGCCGTCCGAGCCGCCGGCGCGACTGCCGATGGTGAGGTTGTTCATCGTCCCCTGTCCCTGCGCGGGGACGCGCTCGGGGGCGGCATCAGCGAGCGCCGAAAAGACCACGTCGGTCACGCGCTGGCTCGTCTCGACGTTGCCGCCGACGACCGCCGCGGGGGCGTCGGGGTTGAGGAGCGACCCCTCGGGGACCTCGACCGAGATGGGGTCGTAACAGCCTTGATTTGGCGGTATTTCGGGGTCAGTGACGCATCGAACGACGAAGTACACCGCGCTCTTGGCGACCGCGAGCGGGGCGTTGACGTTGCCGGCGACCTGGTCGGCCGTGCCGTCGAAGTCGAACGCGACGGTGTCGCCGTCGACCGTCGCGGTCACCTCGATGGGGATGTCCTCGTCGGTCACGCCGTCGCCTTCGAGCACGTCGCGGGCGCGGTACTCGCCGTCGGGCAGGTCGCGCAGTTCCGCGGTGACGCGGTTCCGGGAGTAGTCCATCACGGCGTCGAACGCCGCGAGGACGCGGGACCGGCCGTGTTCCCCGACGAGGTCGGCCAGTCGCTCCTCGGCGCGCTCGTTGGCCGCGAGTTGCGCGCGGACGTCGGCGCGGCGCTCGCCGGGGTTGCGGACGTTGGCGAGGAGGAGCGACAGCACGTCGTCGTTGGTCTCGCCGCCGGCGACGAGCCTGACCGGCGGGAGTCGGAGCCCCTCCTGATAGATTTCGCGCGCGCCGGCGGGCATACTGCCGGGCGTCATCCCGCCCACGTCGGCGTGGTGCGCCCGCGAGACGGCGTAGCCGAGCACCTCGCCGTCGACCGCGAGCGGCGACACCATCGTCACGTCGGGGAGGTGCGTGCCGCCCTCGAAGGGGTCGTTGAGGACGAACACGTCGCCCGGTTCCGGGTCGTAGTCGAGGACCGTGTCCACGGCCTCGGGCATCGCGCCGAGGTGGACCGGGATGTGTTCGGCCTGCGCGACGAGGCGACCGTCGGCGTCGAACAGCGCCGTCGAGCAGTCGCGGCGCTCCTTGATGTTCGGCGAGTACGACGAGGTGATGAGCACCTGCCCCATCTCCTCGGCGACGCTCTCGAACTGGTTGCGCATGATTTCGAGCGTCACGGGGTCGACCTCGCGGTCGCTCATTCGCCGTCACCCCCGCTGGTCAGGACGAGCGTCCCGTCGGCCCCGACCGTCCCGCCCCACGCCGGGGGCACGACGACGGTGCTCTCGTGCTGTTCGAGGATCGCCGGCCCCTCGACGGTCGCTCCCGCGCCGAGACCGTCGCGGTCGTAGACGGGCGTCTCGCGGAACGCGCCGTCGAAGAACGCCTCGCGGGTGTCTTTGCGGGCGTCGCCGTCGCCGCGGTAGGTCACGTCGAGGGAGTCGCGTTCGACCACGGCGGTCGCCCGGACGTTGACGAGTTCGACCGGGTCGTCGAGGCGGTAGCCGTAGGCGCTCTCGTGGGCCTCGTGGAACCGCGCTTCGACCGCCGCGGCGTCGAACGTCTCGCCGACGGGCACGGTCAGTTCGAAGCTCTGGCCGACGTACCGGAGGTCGGCGGCGCGCCGGACCACGGCGTCGTCGGGGTCGGTCACGTCGTCGAGCGTGTCGGCTTCGAGGTCGGCATAGGCGGATTCGACCGCCGCGGCGTCGAGGCCGGACAGGGGTTGGCGGAGCGTCCGCACCGAGTCGTGTTTCTGGTCGGCCGCGAGCAGGCCGTACGCCGAGAGGACGCCGCAGGCCCGCGGAACGACCACGGTCTCGATGTCGAGGCTCTCGGCGAGCGCGGCGGCGTGCATCGGGCCGGCACCGCCGAAGGCGACGAGGCCGAACCGCCGCGGGTCGTGGCCGCGCTCGACGGTCACGGCGCGAATCGCCCGCGTCATGTTGGCGTTGGCGACGCGGTAGACCCCGCGGGCGGCCGCGAGCGCGTCGTCCAGTCCGGCCTCGTCGGCGAGGCCGGCGAGCGCGTCGCGGGCGGCCTCCACGTCGAGTGAGAGTTCGCCGCCGAGGGCGGAACTGCCGCCGATGTAGCCGAGGACGACGTTCGCGTCCGTCACGGTCGGGTCGGTGCCGCCGCGGCCGTAGCAGGCCGGACCGGGGTTCGCGCCCGACGACCGCGGCCCGACCCGGAGCGCGTTGCCCGAGTCGACCCACGCGATGGAGCCGCCGCCCGCGCCGACGGTGTTCACGTCCACCATCGGCGTCTTGATGGGCCGGCCGTTGATTTCGGCGTCGGTGGTCCGCTCGACCTCGCCGTCGCGGACGAGGCTCACGTCGCTGGAGGTGCCGCCCATGTCGAAGGTGACGAGGCCGGCGAGGTCGTCGCCGGAGTCGGTGGCGGTCTCCGCCGCGCCGACGACGCCCGCCGCCGGCCCGGACATCGTGGTCGTCACGGCGTGTTCGCGCACGGTCGAAGCCGGAGCGATGCCGCCGTTGGCCTGCATGATTTTCGGGACCGGGACGCCGAGGTCGGCCGCGCGGGATTCGAGGCGGCCGAGGTAGCTGTCGATGGCCGGCGTCACGTAGGCGTCGACAGCGGTGGTCGAGGTGCGCTCGAACTCGCGGAACTCGGCGAGCACCTCGTGGGAGGCGGAGACGGGCGCGTCGAGTTCCTCGCGGAGCACGCCGGCGACGACGCGCTCGTTTTCGGGGTGCTGGTAGGCGTGCAACAGCGAGACGGCGACGCTCTCCGCGCCGGCGTCGCGGATGTCGTCGGCGAGCGCGCGGACCTCCGACTCGTCGACTTCGGTCTGGATGCCCTCGACGGTCGCCCGCTCGGTCACCTCGAATCGGCGGCGGCGCGGGACGAGCGGGGCGGGCTTGTCGGCGGTCACGTCGTAGAGGTCGGGGCGGGCCTGTCGGCCGATTTCGAGCACGTCGCGGAACCCCTCGGTGGTGACGAGCGCGGTCGTCGCGCCGTCGTCTTCGAGGAGGGCGTTGACCGAGACGGTCATCGCGTGGGTGAACGCGTCGACCTCGGCCGGGTCGATACCGGCGTCGTCGCAGGCCTTCTCGATTCCGCGGACGACGCCGACGCTCTGGTCGTCCGTGCTCGGGACCTTCGCGGTGACGAGGCGGCCCTCGGGAGTCAGAAGCGCCACGTCGGTGAAGGTGCCGCCGACGTCGACGCCGATTCGCGTTTCTGTGTCCATCAGAACACCCCCATATCGGCGGCGACCGTATAGAGCGTTCGGAGGCCGAGCCAGACGACGACGAGCGTCACCAGCCCGCCGACGACGTTCTGGAGCGTGGAGTTGGCGTACGACCCGAGGATGTCGCGGTCGTTCATCACGTAGATGAGGAAGACGGCGACGATGGGAAGCAGGACGCCGTTTGCGACCTGCGCGAAGACGATGGCCTGCACGGGGCTGTAGCCGACCGCGGAGAAGACGATGCCGACGAGCAGAATCGAGCCCCAGACGGCGCGGAACTTCGTGGACTGGAGGTCGGTGTCCCAGCCGAGCGCCCCCGCCGTCGCGTACGCGCCGGCCAGCGGGGCGGTCGTCGCGCTGGTGAAGCCCGCGGCGAACAGCCCGATGCCGAAGAACACCTTCGCCTGCGTGCCGACGAGGGGTTCGAGCTGTTCGGCCATCGTGCTCACGTTCTGGATGTTCGTCCCGACGGGGAACGCCGCCGCGGCGGTGACGAGAATCGAGATGGTGATGAAGCCGCCGAGGACGATAGACAGGACCGTGTCGGCCCGCGACTCGTGCAACTCCTCGGGGCCGGCCCACCGCTCTTGGACGCTCCCGGCGTGGAGAAAGAGGTTGTAGCCGACGACGGTCGTCCCGATGAGGCCGGTGATGAGGAACGCAGACCCCTGCGGGACGCTCGGGACGAACCCGCGGGCGAGCGCGCCGAGGTCGGGGCCGATGAGGACGGCGTCGATGAGGAAGGAGACGGCCATGATGGAGACGAGACCGACGAGCGCTTTCTCGATGAGTTTGTACTTGCCGGACCACAGGAGGACGCCGGCGACGAGGCCCATCGCGGGCCCCCAGAGGTTGGCGCTGATGCCGGTCAGGCCCTCCAGTCCGGCCGCGCCGCCGAGGATGTTCCCGGTCTCGTAGGCGGCCGTCCCGATGCCGATGGCGCTCACGACGAGGGCGATGCTCAGCCCCGACAGCGCGGGGTTGTCGAACTGCTCGCGGAGCGCCTCGCCGAGGCCCTCGCGGGAGACGAGGCCGAGTCGGGCGCTCATCTCCTGAAGCACGATAGTGGCGACTATCGAGAAGGCGATGGTCCAGACGAGCGCGTAGCCGAATCGCGCGCCCGTCACGCTCGCGGTCGTGACCGTGCCGGGACCGATGAACGCGGCGGCGACCATCGCACCCGGACCGATAGATTTCAGACGTTGGATGATGTTCATGGTTCTTCCTGTGAGGTGAATTGACGTATCAAACTCTGAGTGATAAATCCCGGTTGAGAACGCCGTTTACGGCGGGAAGAGCGCGTGTGAAGGAGTATGAACGAGTGTGAAGTCCGCGCCGGGCGTGGCCCTCACCGGACCTCGGTGAGAAGCACCTTCGAGACGCCCTCTTCGACCTCGATGTCGAACGGCGACTGCTCGGTGCTGAGCGCGATGAACCGCGACATGAACCACTTGACAGACTCGGTGGGGAAGACGACGTGGAAGGTGTCGCCCTCGGAGGCGCGGACCGTGAGAAAGCCGCAGAACGACAGCCAGTCGAGGAGTTCGCCCAGCGA
Source organism: Haloferax sulfurifontis (assembly GCF_014635105.1). Classification (NCBI taxonomy): domain Archaea; kingdom Methanobacteriati; phylum Methanobacteriota; class Halobacteria; order Halobacteriales; family Haloferacaceae; genus Haloferax; species Haloferax sulfurifontis. The sequence goes on along the minus strand of NZ_BMCI01000006.1, from coordinate 276,146 downwards.
CTCGAACCGGTCGCGGTACTCGTGGGCGTGGAACGCCGCGACCCGGTCGACGGCGTCGAGGAACGCGGGGTCCGGGTCGCCGTCGTCGTCCTCCACGTAGTCGAGAAACGTGTGCAGGAAGTCCACGTCGAGGAGGACGTGCTCGCCGCTCGACAGCATCTGGTGGTAGGCTTCGAGGTTCGGCCCGGCGTCGGTCGTCGCCGCCTCGAAGTTGGCCGCGTAGAAGACGAGCGCCTCGCGGACGAGCTCGCTTTGGGCCTTGTCGGTCCGGCCGGCGAGCCCGTCGAGCGCCGACTGGGCGTCCTCGTCGAGCGACACCGTGATGCGATTCGTGACCATGAGACCCTAACTCTCGGTGGAGTTCTTAAGCGATGTGCAGACGACCGCCGCGAGCCGAACGAGAGTGACGAATCGAGCGGGACCGTCAAAAAGTGTGAAAATTTTAGAAATTGTACGGGTGACGCGGGCGTTAGTCGTCGCTCCGCTGTCGCCGGGCGGGCGGTCCCGCGGCCGTCGCCGACTCGGTGAAGACGAACCGCGCGCCGCCGGCCGAACCGCGCTCCGCGGTCGGCGTCCAGTCGTGGGCGGCCGCGATTCGCTTGACGATGGCGAGGCCGAGGCCGCCGCCGCGACGCTCGCTCACGCCGGCTTCGAAGCACTCCGCGGGCGAGCGGTCGGCCGGGAAGCCGTCGCCGTCGTCCTCGACGAAAAAGCCGTTTCGCGTCCGGCCGACGGTCACCGTCACCTCGGGTCCGCCGTGGGCGACTGCGTTCTCGAACAGGTTCTCGAGGAGCTGTCGGAGCCGACTCTCGTCGGCCGCTATCGTCCGCGACGCGCCGCCGGCCGTCCGGTCGAACCGGAGTTCGGCGTCGTCGGTCGGGACGGTCTCCCACGCCCGCTCGGCCGCGCGCCGGAAGTCCAACGGCTCCGTCTCGACGACCGTCTCGCCCTGCGTGGCGAGCGTCGTCAGGTCCGAGAGCAACTCCTCGACGCGGTCGAGGCTCCGACCGAGCTTTCGGAGGTCCTCGGCGTCCGCGTCGCCGGGCGACTCGGCGACGATGTCGAAGTAGCCGCGAGCGGTCGTCAGCGGCGTCCGGAGGTCGTGCGAGACGACCCGCGTGAACTCGCTGAGGCGCTCGTTCTGCCGTTCGAGCAGGCGCTGGCGGGCGTTGCGCTCTGTCACCTCGCGCTGGAAGCCGATGTAGTTCGCGACGCGCCCGTCGTCGCCGTGGACCGGCGTTATCTCGCAGTGGTTCCAAAACGGCGTCCCGTCGCGGCGGTAGTTGAGGAGTTCGATACTGCACGGCTCCTCGTCGGCGATGGCCTCGCGGAACCGCTCGCACTCTTCCTCGTCGGTGTCCGGCCCCTGCAGGACGCGGTGGTTCTCGCCGAGAATCTCGTCGGCGTCGTAGCCGGTGAGCTCCTCGAAGGCGGCGTTCGCGTAGACGATGGGGCAGTCGTCCTCGCTCGGACCGGTGATGGTGATGCCGACCGAGGCCTCGTCGATGGCGCGGCGCATCAGCGACAGTTCGGCCTCCTGGGCCAGTCGCTCGGAGATGTCCCGGAGGATTCCCGTCGTGCCGACGACCTCACAGCCGTCGTCGTGGAGGAGCGTGAGGTGACACTCCATGGGCACGCGGTCGCGGCCGTCGCCGTCCGCCGCGAGGAGTTGCGTCTCGAAGGTGAGCCGGTCGGTCTCCGCGCCGTCGCCGAGCGACGCCCGCAACGACTCGTAGGTCTCGTAGTCCGCGTCGGGCAGGTACGACGAGAGATGCGACCCGAGGACGCGGTCGCGGTCGTGGCCGACGAGCTCGACGAAGGCGTCGTTGACGTACTCGAAGCGGTCGTCGGCGTCGAGGGAGTAGACCGGGTCGCCCGCGGCGCGGATGATGTGCTCGTCGCGGGCGAGTTCGTCCCGTCGGGCCCGCTCGCCGGAGATGTTCCGGAGGATACCGACCGAGCCGCGGAACGCCTCGCCCTCGTAGGGGAGATAGCCCATGTGGTCGCGGCACGGCACCGCCTCGCCGTCGGCGGTCCGGAGTTCGATTTCGAACTGGGTCGTGTCGGGACCGCTCGACGAGAGAACCCCCCCGAGTTCGCTGGCCGCCTTCTGCACGTCCGCGTCGTCTTTCACGAGCTCCGGGCCGCTCCCGAGAATCTCGTCGACCGCGTAGCCCGAGAGGTCCGCGAAGGCGTCGTTGACGTAGGTGAAGCGGCCGCGCTCGTCGACGACGTACACCGGGTAGCCGAGCGCTTCGAGAACGGTCTCGTAGCGCTCCGCCCGGCGGGTCGCCCGGTGCTCGGAGACGCTGTTTTCGATGCGGTTGACGAGGAGTTCGTACTGCTCGGAGGAGGGCTGTTTCTGGAGGTAGTCGGTGACGCCCGCGGAGATGGCGTCGCTCGCGACTTCCTCGCTCCCCTTGCCCGTAAAGAGGATGAAGGGAAGCGAGCCGTGTTCCTCGCGGACCGTTTCGAGGAGTTCGACGCCGGTCATCGCCGGCATGTCGTAGTCGCTGACGACGCAGTCGATATCGGAATCACGAACGATATCGAGCGCGGCCGTCGGGTCCGAGCAGGTCGTCACCTCGAACGAAGAGAGTTTTCGAAGGTACGTCTCGCCGAGGTCCAAGAGCGCCGCATCGTCGTCGACGTAGACGATATGGGGGGATTCCGAGGTCGTCATCGATAGTTACCAAATAATAACATTCGCGGCGATACATAAGTTCGACCTCTATAGTTAGGGACCGGGAATCGACGCCGCTAGTTTCGAATCTAATAACGGGAACGGCGGCGCGGCGGGGGCGACCGAGTTGGGCGACCGAGTTGGACCGGCCCTCGCTCGGCCGCCCGTCAGAACTCGCCGGCGACGATGTCGGCGACGCGCTCGCGGTCGAACAGCCGTTCGTCGTCGGGAATCTCGGGGTACGACTCGCCGTCGCCGTAGCCGGGCCACGCGCCGAACCGCTCGGGGAAGAGCTGTTTGGCGGTCATCTCCAGTTGGAACAGGTTCATAATCGGCCCCTGCATCCCGTTTCCGGACGGGTGGTACCGGCCGTCGCGGAACGCGGGCACCTCGTCAGCGAGGGGGTCCGAGAGCACCTCCTCGCGGTTCGAGCGGAACGAGTCGCCGAGCGCGGTCCCCCAGTACCGGAGGACGACGTCGGGCGCGGTCTCGACCATCGCCTCGTAGTCGTACGAACCGTCCGACCCGGTCTGGGCGTCGGTCGCCGCGAAGGCGTTCCGCATCCCGAACGGGCGGAGGTGCGCCCAGAGGTAGCCGTCCCCCGTGAAGTCGTACGGCCAGAACGTCCCGCCGGTGTAGGCGACGACCGCGAGCGACGGCCGCTCGGACGCCGGCGGGAGGTCGGCCCGTATCCGGGCGACGAGGTCGTCCCGGAGCGACTTGAACGCCCGGTAGCGCTCTCCTTCCCGGAACACCGCCGCGATGTGACCGAGGTACTCCCAGAGCGTGTAGTGCTCGTAGCGGTCGCGGCAAGGCTCCGGCGGGTCGGCGTTCGTCCGGCTGTAGTAGTTGCCGAACCACGGCCCCACGTCGGCCGCGATTGACGCAACCTCGTCTTCGGTCCAGTCGAACGAGGGACTCCGGAGGAGACACGGGTCGAGGAAGTGAACGTCGCTGTCCAGTTCGTAGAACAGTTCTCTGTCGAGGGCGTTCGGGTTCGACGCCGGCGTGACGCGGCCGAGGTCCTCCCACTCGAACTCCACGCCGTCGAGCGCGTCGTAGTAGTAGTCGACCGTGTTGCCGAACAGCTCCTTGTCGTAGCCGATGCCGGTGATGGCGTCGCCGTGACCGAAGGCGACCGCCGCGTCGGCCGAGACCGGATAGTAGGTCAGGGCGCTCGTCGGCACGGCGTCGAACTCGACTTCGCCGACCGGAGCCATCGACACCGAGTACGAGCTATCGTCCGCCTCGGCTTCGGTCGTAGACTCCGGTACGTCGGTCGGCGTCGTCCCCGTCGCGTCTCCCGACTCGTCCGCAGTCGCTGTCGCCGTCGAATCCGTCGACTCGCTCGCGCACCCGGCGACCAGTCCGCCCGCGACGACCGCGCTCCCGTACGTGAGGTACTGCCGCCGCGTCAGTTCGGAACGGTGACTGTCGTCTTCTGCCATATTTTTAGGCTGGCCTAAAGTTATAAAGTTGCTTCGGACGCCGGGGTCGTCGGGAGTCGCCCGCGACGAGCCGAAAGCGACACGTCCGTCGAACGAGAACCGGCGGAACATGGCACGGGAGGGACCGGCTGAGGAGTTGGAGCCGGCGAAGCGGCGCATCATGGAGGCGACCTACAGGGCGCTCCGGAAACACGGCTACGGCAACCTGACGACGCAGGACATCGCCGACGAGTTCGAGAACAGCAAGGCGCTCCTGTACTACCATTACGAGGGGAAAGACGAGTTACTGATCGACTTCCTCGACTACGTCCTCGCGGAGTTCCTCGACGGCCTCCCGCGGGGGGACCGCACGCCCAGAGAGGAACTCGAAACGCTGGTCGACGCTCTCCTCCCCGAGACGCTCTCCGAGGAGGCCTACCGGCTCCAACTGTCCATGTTCGAACTTCGGATGAACGCCCGGCACGACGAGGCCTACCGGGAGGAGTACCGACACATCGACGACGAACTCACGGCGCACCTTCGGGACATCCTCGAACGCGGAATCGAGGCCGGCGAGTTCGAGGCAATCGACCCCGACGCCGAGGCCGAGTTGTTCCTCTCGATTCTGACCGGGGCGCGCGCCCGCCGGGTGACGGTGTTCGAGCCCGACGAGCCAATCGGGTCGCTCCGGGCGGCCATCGACGCCCACATCGACCGCATCTCGGCGTGACGGGCGGGCGCTCTCTCCCGAACACCTGAATCCTTATTCGCCCGGCGTCCGTCGGTTCCGCCCATGACACCGCGACCGTCGACCTTCTCCATCGTCGCCCGCGAGCCCGAACAGGACGCCGTCGGCGTGGCCGTCCAATCGAAGTTCGTGAGCGTCGGCTCCGTCGTCCCGTTCGTCAGCGCGGACGCCGGCGCAATCGCCACCCAGAGCTTCGCGAACGTCGCCTACGGCCCCGACGGATTGGACCTCCTGCGCGAGGGGCGCTCGGCCGAGGAAGTCGTTTCCGAACTGACCGACGCCGACGACGAGGCCCCGAGCAGACAGGTCGGCGTCGTGGGGGCCGACGGGAGCGTCGCGGCCTTCACCGGAGACGACTGTTTCGACGTGGCCGGCGACATCCAAGGAGAGCACTACACCGTTCAGGGGAACATCCTCGAAAACGAGGCGACGCTGGACGCGATGGCCGAGGCGTTCGAGACGACCGACGGCGGCCTCCCCGAGCGCCTCCTTGCGGCGCTCCACGCCGGCAACGACGCCGGCGGCGACAAGCGCGGCGAGCAGTCCGCGGCGATGTACATCGCCAAGCCCGAGGGCGGCTACGACGGCGGCAACGACCGCTGGATCGACGTGCGCGTCGACGACCACGACCACCCGATAGACGAACTCGAACGCGTGTTCAAGCTGTACGACATCACGCTCTTGGAGCGCGAAGCGCCCGAAGATACTCGGTCGCTGTCGGGCGAGACGGCCGAGGCGGTCCTCGAAACGCTGTCGGACCTCGGCTTCTACGACGGAACGCCGAGCGGCGAGTTCGACGACGAGGCCGCGGCGGCGCTCGAATCGTTCCGGGGCATGAACAACTTCGAGAACCACTCGCTTTCGGTCCTCGAAGACGCCATCGCCCGCGGCTGGGACGACGTCGACGGTGCGGAAGCGGCGAAACAGGGCAGTTCTGCGGATGGGGACGACGAGACGAGCGAGCTCGACGGAGAAGCGCGGCTCATCGAGGCGATTTGGCGGGGGCTCAGCAGGCTCGATAGGAAGTAGCCGGGAAAATCAGTCTCGTCGTTCGTAGTGTTCGTTCGTTCGCCGAAGCGCGCCGGGTGCGGTGGCGTTGGTGGGTCACCGCGGCGCACCGACACGGCCGCGAGGGGGAAGGATATCCCACTCAGCCGAGGAGGTACTTGAGCGCGGGGCGCTGGCGGACGAACTCCATCTTCTCGATGATGGCGTCGAGGCCGAGGATGCGGCCCGCCGCGAGCGTCCCGACGATGGCGAACATCATCAGCCCGAACAGGTCGCCGTTGACCACGCCGTGGGCCCAGTCGGCGTTCCCCAGGTAGAAGAACACCATCAGGACGCCGCCGAAGAAGGCGGCGAGCCGGACGAGTGCACCCACGAGGAGTCCGAGACCGATGAGGGCCTCACCCCACGGAATCATGAAGTTCGTGAAGTCGAGGAGCCACGGGGTCGCGGCGGCCCACGCGAAGAAGCCCTGTAGGGGCGAGGCGGCGGGGGCGTTCGCGAGGTAGCCCGCGGCGCTGAACGCCTCGCCGACGATTTTCGTCACGCCGGCGTGGAAGAACCAGTAGCCGGTGATGAGGCGAGTCAGCACGAGCACGTAGCCCGTGACGCCCTGCGAGTAGTCGAAGTCCATTCTGTTCCCCAGCATCTCGATTTGTGAGTTAGCGGCCATTGTCTTTCACCTAACAGATGAACGGACGACCGCCGAGAGCATATAAAGGGAGCGTGATTTCCGAATCTAAGGAATCGAGAACGACCGAAAAAGAGAGTCTGAGCCCTCAGCGCCGGGCGATGAGGTCGCGAGATATCTCGTCGCGCTCGTAGACAGTTCCGTCGTGCGCGTCGGCGAAGGCCTCGGCGTCGCCGTCGTCGGAAAACGGGACGAAATCGCGGCCCATCGACCCGTTGACGTCGGTGCCGACGACGTAGACGAGGTCGTCCATCGGCGCGAACGCGTCGGCGTCGAGGTGCGCGGAGATGAACGTCTTCCCGCCGTCGTCGAACAGGTCGTACTCGACAGTGCTGTAGTCCGTGAGGTAGCCGCCGGCCAGCCGCCACCCGTCGTCCTCGCGGTCGAGCGCGTAGGAGAACGTCTCCCAGGCGCTACAGAACCGCGCCGGGTTGTCGTGGCCCTCGGGGCTGTGGTCGGCGTAGAACAGTTGCCCGGCGGGGCCGGGGTGCTGGTCGATGACCATCCCGCAGGCGTCGCACTGCTCGCCGCCGGTCAGTGCGAGTGCCTCGGGAGCGTCGCCGCCGCCGTCGGTTCCGACGCCGCCCAGACATCCCGCCGTGGCGGCGACGCCCGCGGCACCGACCGCGGACAACACGGTTCGACGAGCGACGGTCCGGTCGCAGTCGTGGCACATACGCCAAGCTAGTCGGGGGGCGCTCAAATGGTGATTGGTGCGGAACGCGAACCGAGCGCCGCACCGTGCGGCCGAGTCGTCAGCTGTCTGTCGAATCGAGGGCGGGCGTGGCTCGGCACGGCCGGTATCGAGGCCGCGCCCTCGGCGACAGGGATCGCGTGCGTCATTCGTCGGTCCCCGCCGACCCGGTCGCCGCCAACCCCTCCGACTGCGTCACGAACTCGAACCGCGCGCCCCCCTCGGCCGACCCGGCGAGCGAGACGGACCAGCCGTGGGCGTCGGCGATGTCGTCGACGATTGCGAGACCGAATCCGGTGCCCCGCGCCGTCGTGGTGTAGCCGTGGTCGAACACCCGCTCTCGGATGTTCTCGGGGATGCCGACGCCGTTGTCCGCGACGTAGAATCCGGTGCGGTCGTCGAGCGTACCGACGCGAACAGTGAGCGGTTCGTCGGGCGGTGTGTCGCGCTCCGCGGGGTCGTCGGGGGTGTCCCGGCGGCTCGTCGAGCCGTGTTCCACAGCATTCCGAAACAGGTTCTCGAAGAGCCTGAGCAGGCGGCCGTCGTCGCCGTCGACGGTGAACAGTTCCTCGCGGACGAGCGTCGCGTCGCCGGTGTCGACGAACCGCCACGCGTGGTCGACGACGCGGGCGAGGTCGACGGGCGTGGCGTCGACGACGGGCGTCCGCTGGCGGGCGAGGTCGAGGACCTCCTCGACCAGTTCGGACATCCGGTCGACCGCGTTGGCGGCGCGTTCGAGGTGCGCCCGCTCGCCCGACTCCATCCCGAGGTCGAGATAGCCGGTGGCTATCGCGAGCGGGTTACGGAGATCGTGGGCGACGATGGAGACGAAGTCGTCGAGCCGCTCGTTGGCCGCCGCGAGGTCGGCCTCGCGGTTGCGAAGCTCCTGTTCGCGGACGGTCCCCGAGAGCGCGGAGGTGACCGTCGACCCGAGGAGTTCGAGCAGGTCCTCGTCGACGTCGAGGAACGCGTCGGGGGTCGAGGCGACGAGGAGACCGTGGCTCCCGAGCGGGACGCGCAGGACCGACGCCGCGTCGGAGTCGGGGGACAGAAGCCGGTCGTCGACCGCCGCCGCGTCGACTCGGGTGACGGCCTCGGACTCGAAGCCGCTCGGAGACGCCTCGATTCGTGCCCCCGAGTCGAACTTGCCCGCGTTCGAAGCGGCCGGCGACAGGCCACCGCGGTCGTCGGCGAGCCAGACGGCGGCGTCGGCGTCGGGCACGAGTTCGGGGACGACCTCGACCGCGAGCGCCGCGACCTCCTCGACGCTCTCGGTCAGGATGAAGTCCTGCGTGACCGCTTGCAGGGACCGGAGGCCGGCTTCGAGCCGCGCGCGGTTCGTGACGTCGATGGCGACGCCGAGGAGTTCCGACACCTCGCCGTCGTCGAAGACGGGGCGGTACCACGCGTCGTACACTGCGCCGCGGTACTCGATTCTGGCGTCGACCACCTCGCCCGACAGGCCGCGGGCGATGGCGTCGGTGGCCGCGGGCGTGTCGTCGTACAGGTCGAAGGCGGAGCGACCGACGGCCTCGCCGGGTTCGCGGTCGAGCGACTCCAGCCCGGCCCCTTCGGACATGGTGAACACGCCCTCGGCGTCGAACGCCGAGAGGATGACCGGCAGGTTCTGCAACACCGTTTCGAGGCGTTGATTGGTCGATTCGAGGGCGTGGAGGTAGCGCTTTCGCGTCGTCACGTCGCGGAAGTAGACCGACAGCCCCGACGGCGAGGGGTACGCGCGGACCTCGAACCAGCCGTCGTACGGTTCGGAGTACGTCTCGAACGTCACCGACTCCTGGGTCCGCATCGCCTCGTGGTACTTCTCGTACAGTTCGGCGCCGTCGGGCGACGGGACCAGGTCCCAGATGCGCTCGCCGAGGTCGGGCTCTCTGACCTCGCTGAAGACGTCTCGCGCGCGGTCGTTGAGGTAGACGAAGCGCCAGTCGGCGTCGAGCGCGAAGAAGGCGTCCGTCATGCGTTCGAGCAGTTCGCCGCGCTGGGTGGTGGCCGTCTCGCGGTCGGTCACGTCCCGCGGGATGCCGACGACGCCGGTCACCCGCTCGCCGTCGCCGACGGGCGAAAGCGAGAGTTCGAACAGCCGCGAGACGCCGTCGGCGTCGACGAACCGAACGTCGAGGCGCTCGGTGACGCCCTTCGAGAGGACCCGCGAGACGGCGTCGCGGTAGCGCTCGTACTCGTCGGCGGGGAACAGCCCGGCGTCGACGAGCGACTCGAACCGCTCGCCTCGGAGCGTCTCGGATGCGCACCCCGTTATCGCCTCGATTCGGGGGTTCACGTACTCCACACGTCGGTTCTCGTCGAGGACGAACGCACCGTCTTCCATCGCCTCGACGATGACGCGGTAGCTTCTGGTTTCGGGGGAGCGGTCGTCGGCGTCCCGCTCGAAGAGCGTCCGGACCGACTCGACGAGGGCCGCGTGGGAGTCGTCGGCCTCGTCGCGGACCAGGTAGTCGTCGACGCCGAGCGAGACGGCGCGGGCGGCGAGCGCCTCGTCGCCGGCGGCGGCGTAGACGACCACCGGAGGCCCGGCGCGAGCGTCGGCGGCGGTGACGAGCGCGTCGAGGTCGAGCCCGTCGGGGAGGTCCGCGGCGGCGACGAGACAGGAGACGGCGCGGTCGGCGAGCGCCGAGCGCGCGGCCGCGGCGCTCTCGGCGCGCTCGACCGGGCGCTCGAAGGCGTCCCGAAGCGCCGAGACGGCCGAATCGGAGACAGCGCCGTCGGCCGCGACGCAGAGAATCGCGCCGACGGAGGTGCTCCCAGAACTCGGGGGAAACATGTTAGATACGAGATATTCAGAGAGTCAATAATCTTGCGGGCGAGCGGGCGGACCGCCAGAGGAAACGGCGATAGGGAGAGGCGGCGAGGAGAGGAGACGGTCATCGGTCGCCGGGTCGCCGAATCGCTGGCGACGACTACCCCTGTCCGACCATCCGCTCTTCGTCGTCCCACTCGCGCTTGCGGAGTTCGTACTTCTGAATCTTGCCCGTCGCGGTCTTGGGAATCTCCTCGACGAACTCGAACTCGCGGATGGCCTTGTATCCCGCGAGGCGGTCGCGGGTGTACTCGGTCAGGTCCTCGGCGGTGACGCCGGGGTTCTCCACGTCGCCGTTGGCGGGGACGACGAACGCCTTCGGCGTCTCGCCCCACTTCTCGGACGGCGCGGGGATGACCGCCACGTCGCCGACGGCGTCGTGGTCGAACAGCGCGTCCTCCAGTTCGACCGAGGAGATGTTCTCGCCGCCGGAGATGATGATGTCCTTCTTGCGGTCCTGAATCGCTATCATGCCGTCCTCGTTGACGACCGCGAGGTCGCCGGTGTGGTACCAGCCTTCGAGGCGGTCGTTGAACGCATCGTGGGTCTCGTCGGGCTTGTTCCAGTACTTCTCCATCACCTGATTGCCGCGGACGACCACCTCGCCGATGGTGGCGTCGTCGCGCGGGACCTGCTCGCCGTCGTCGTCGACGACGCGCAGGTCGGTCCCGAGCGGGGCGACGCCCTGCCGCTGTTTGAGCGAGAAGCGCAGGCCGCCCTCGTCGGGGATGAGCCGGTTCGCGTCCGAGGTGGCGATGAGCGGGCCGGTCTCGGTCGCGCCGTACAGCTGGGTGAACTCCCAGCCGAACTCCGATTCGGTGTGGCGAATCGTCGCGCTCGGGGCGGCGCTCCCTGCGGCGGTCACGCGAACCGGGTTGTCGCCGGCGTACGCCGGGTCGTGTTCCTCGGCGTACTCCCAGAGGATGGACAGCACGGTCGGCGCACAGCAGAAGAAGGACACGTCTTCCCCGGTGATGGCGTCGAACACCCGCTCGGCGTCGACCCCGCGGGTGCAGACGTGCTTCGCGCCGCGGCCGGTGACGGCGTAGATGTGGCCCCAGCCGTTGACGTGGAACATCGGGAGCGTCCACAGATAGACGTCGTCGTCGGCGATGTGGTGGTGAATCGTCACCAGTTGGGCGTGGAGCGACTCGGTTCGGTGGGTGCGGCAGACGCCCTTCGGGTCGCCGGTCGTCCCCGACGTGTAGTTGATGGTGATGAGTTCGTCCTCGGACATCTCGGGGCGCTCGTAGTCGTCGGCGTCGGCCTCGTCGAGGAACGTCTCGAAGTCGAGCCAATCGCCGTCGACGGCCGCGGGGTCGTTCGTCACGAACACCTCGGCGGGCACGTCGTCGCGGACGGCCTCGATTTTCCCCGCGTACTGGTAGTCGGCGTAGACCACGCTCGCGCCGGAGTCCGAAAGCAGGTACTCGTAGTCCTCGGTGGTGAGCCGGTAGTTCAGCGGGACGTGGAGCGCGCCGCACTGCATCGCGCCGAAGGCCGCTTCGAGGTGGTAGTGCGTGTTGGGGTCGAGCACCGCGACCCGGTCGCCCTTCTCGACGCCGCGCGATTGCAACGCCGCCGAAAACCTGTCCACCCGCTCGCCGAACTCCGCGTAGGTGAAACGCTCGCCGTCGACGCCGACGACAGCCTCGTAATCGCCGTAGTACGTCCGGGCCCGGTCGAGGAAGTCCGTCACGAGTAACTGTTTTTTCATTCATGATAGACCGAGCGGGCGAGCGAACTAAACGCACCACTTCCGGCAACATTTCACACGTCCGACGTAACCGCCTCAGTATGACGGGGAAGGTCGCGGAAGGGTTCGAACGCGCCGCCGGACGCGACGGGGGCGCATCCGCCCGACGCCGAAACGAACACCTTTGAACCGAGCGGCCCTGACTCCCGGCAGATGACGACGCCGACCCTCCTCGTCGCGGGGACCGCGAGCCACGTGGGCAAGAGCACCGTCGCGGCCGGGCTCTGTCGCCTGTTCGCCGACCGCGGCCTCTCGGTCGCGCCGTTCAAGGCCCAGAACATGAGCAACAACGCCCGCGCGGTGGCGACCGCCGACGGCGACGATTTCGGCGAAATCGGCGTCTCGCAGTACGTACAGGCTCGCGCCGCGCGGGTCGCGCCGACGACCGACCACAACCCGGTCCTGCTCAAGCCCCACGGCGACGGCACCTCGCAACTGGTCGTCCACGGCCGGGCGGTCGGGCTCAACGCCGCCGGCGACTACTACGCGACCCACTGGGAGGACGCCCGCAAGGCGGCGGTCGAATCACACCGTCGGCTGGCGAGCGAGGCGGACGTGGTCGTCGCCGAGGGGGCCGGCTCCATCGCCGAGATAAACCTCCACGACCGCGACTTGGCGAACGTCGAGACCGCCCGCTTCGCCGACGCCGACGTCCTCATCGCGGCCGACATCGAGCGCGGCGGCGTCTTCGCCAGCCTGCTGGGAACGCTCGAACTCCTGCCCGAAGACGTGCGCGAGCGGGTCGTCGGCGCGGTCATCACGAAGTTCCGCGGCGACCCGAGCCTCCTCGAACCGGGGCTCGACGAAATCGAAGAGCGGACCGGCGTGCCCGTCCTCGGCGTCCTCCCGTACGACGACCCCGGCCTCCCGGAGGAAGACAGCCTCGCGCTCCCGGCGGAAGGCGAGCGCGCCACCGTCGGCGACGACGACGGCGTCGCGGCCGAGAACGCGGTCACCATCGGCGTGCCGCGACTCCCGCGCATCTCGAACGCGACGGACTTCGGCCCGCTTTCCGAGACGCCGGGCGTCCGGGTCGCGTACCTCCCGCTCGACGCGACGCTCGACGGAATCGACGGGGTAGTCCTCCCCGGAAGCAAGAACACGGTCGACGACCTGCTCGCGCTCCGCGACGCCGGCTTCGGCGACGAACTCGCCGCCTTCGACGGTCCGGTCGTCGGCATCTGCGGCGGCTACCAACTGCTCGGCGAGACCATCGAGAACGCCGACATCGAGGGTTCGGGAGACGACGAGACGGTCGACGGACTCGGTCTCCTGCCGATAGTCACGCGGTTCTCCCGCGACAAGCGAGTCGAACCCGTCGCCGTCGAGTTCGACGGCGCGGGACCGCTAGCCGGCGCGACGGGGACCGTCGACGGCTACGAGATACACATGGGCGACAGCCGCATCGTCGGCGACGCGACGACGGTTTCGGGCGACGGCGCGGCGCTCGGGAGCGTCGCAGGGACGTACATCCACGACCTGTTCGCCAACGACGCGCCGCGGAACGCGTTCGTGAACGCCGTGTACGAGTCGGCCGGGCGCGACCGACCGGCGGCGGGAGCGACAGGAGCCGAAACAAGCGGGACGGCGGGAGCGGCAGAAACCGACGCGGACGCCGGCGCGGCGGGCGACCCCTACGACCGCGCCGCCGCACTCGTCGCCGACAACCTCGACGTGGCGGCGCTCTGCGACGCGCTCGGGGTGGCGTATCGGGGGGTCGAGGCGACCCGACGGACCGGCCGGTGACACGCGCGTAACCACCTGACACCGCCGTCAGCGAGCGTTTAACACCCGATAGGCGCTACAGTTGGTCGTCGGAGCACCCACCGAACTCCACCACCACACTCACACATGTCTCAACAGAAATCCGACTACGTAGACGACGCCGACATCGACGCCGAACTCGACCAGCTTCCAGACGACGAGGCCGTCGAAGCGACCGTCGAGAACCTCGAAGCGAGCGGGTTCGACGTCGTCGTCGTCGACACGGCCGACGAGGCGCTCGAAACCCTGCAGTCGCACATCCCCGCGGGCGTCTCCGTGATGAACGGCCACTCGACGACCCTCGAAGAAATCGGGTTCGACGACTACCTGAGCGAGGGCGACCACGAGTGGGAGAGCCTGCCGGACCAGATTTGGAGCATCGACGACGACGCGGAGCGACAGGCCGCCCGCCGCGACTCCCAGACCGCCGACTACTTCCTCGGCGGCATCAACGCCATCGCCCAGACCGGCGACCTCGTCGCCGCGGACCTCTCCGGGAGCCGCATCGGCGCGTACCCCTTCGCCGCCAGCAACGTCGTCATCGTCAGCGGTATCAACAAAATCGTCCCGACGCTCGACGACGCGCTGGACCGGCTCGAAGCAGTCGCGTACCCGCTCGAAAACGAGCGCGCGAAGGAGGCCTACGGCGTCGAATCCATGATTGCGAAACAGCTCATCTTCCGGCAGGAAGTCGAGGAGGGCCGCACCACCGTCGTCCTCATCCGCGAGCAACTGGGCTACTAAGTCCGACTCGTCGTTCCCCTCGACGCGTCCCCACGCTCGGCCGGGGAAGCTTCCTGCGCCCGGACAATCCATCACCACCGCTTCCCCGGGGACCCACCACCATTCCCCAATCCCCCGTTTTGCGTGTCTCGTGCCGCGAGTCACGACTGTCGCCGACGAGTCGACGCCGCGAACCCGGTCGCCCGCCGGAGTGTCACGGCGGGCGATATATCGAACCGTAGAAATGTTCTTACCACTGGAGCCAAATCGTCAGATATGCCCGAATCTGCGTACCTGCTCGATTCGTTCGACGAAGAGGACTGCACCTACTGCGACGGCGACCTCGTGGCGGGGAGCTACAAAGACAACGACGCCATCGTCTGTGACGACTGCGGGACGCCCGCGGTCCAACTCTGGTAAGGGGGCCGCCGAAGCGCCGGTCGCCTCAGTCGCCGGTGACGATGTCGGCGACGCGGTCGCGGTCGAACAGCTGTTCGTCCTCGGGAATCTCGGGATACGCACCACCGGTGTACGCCGGCCACGCGCCGAACCGGTCGGGGTAGAGCTGTTTCGCCGTCATCTCCAGCTGGAACAGGTTCATAATCGGCCCCTGCACCGGCGTCCCCGAGGGATAGACGCGGTCGTTCCGGACCGCGCTGAGTTCGCTCCCGACGGGGTGGTCTTCGAGGCGCTGGCGAATCGACGCCACGTCGTAGTACGAGTCGATACCGTAGCTGTGGAGCAGTACGTCGGGGTCGATTTCGAGCATCGTCTCGAAGTCGTAGGACGTCTCGAACGTCACGTCGCCGGCCGCGAAGGCGTCGGTGACCCCGAGCGGGCGGATGTGCGAGGTCGCGAAGCCGGGTGCGTCGATTTTCGTCGGGTAGAACGTCTCGTCCATGTAGACGACGGCGCCGACGGTCGGCCGCTCCGGCTCGGGCGGGAGCTCCGCCTGAACGATGCTGAGGAGGTCGGCGTGGACCGCTTCGAGCGCCGCGAATCGGTCTTCCTCCCGGAACACCTGCCCGACGTTCTCGACGATTTCCCAGAGCGTGTAGTACTCGTAGTCGTCGGCGTACGGCTCGGGCGGCCGGGCGTGCGTGCGGCTGTAGGCGTTGCCGAACCACGGCCCGACCTGCTCGCGAATCTCCTCGACGTCCGACTGGTCCCAGCCGTCGAAGCTGGCCACGAGCGCCGGGTCGACGAGGTGCAGGTCGGAGTCCAGTTCGTAGACGAGTTCCTTGTCGATGTTGACGCTCCCCGACCCCGAGTTGAGTTGCGCGAGGTCGCTCCGGTCGAACGAGACGC
Source organism: Haloferax sulfurifontis (assembly GCF_014635105.1). NCBI lineage: Archaea > Methanobacteriati > Methanobacteriota > Halobacteria > Halobacteriales > Haloferacaceae > Haloferax > Haloferax sulfurifontis. The sequence continues at coordinate 260,514 of NZ_BMCI01000006.1, read as the reverse complement.
CGTCGAGGCGCTCGTAGTAGGCGTCGAGCGTCCGGCCGCCGGCGTCGCTGTCGAAGCCGAGGGAGTTCACCGCGTCGCCGTGGCCGAAGGCGACCGCCGCGTCGGCGTAGACGAGGTTGTACACCATCACGTCCTCGGGGACCGATTCGAACGCCACGTCGCCGGCCGGCGACATCGACACCGTGTATCCGGCGGCGTCGCCGTCGGCCGCAGTCTCCGCGTCGGAGGCCGCTTCGGTCGTGGTCGTCGCGGTGGCGTCCGCCGCCTCCGTCGAGGAATCCGCGTCGCTCCGTCCGGCACAGCCGGCCAGCAGGCCGCCCGCGAACAGCGCGCCGCCGCGCTTGAGATACGCGCGCCGCGTGGGGGTCACCCGGTCGATGAGGTCTTCGCCCATAGTTTTAGGCACCCCTAAACAAATAAATGCGTTTCGAAAGTTTCGGGGAGCCTAAATCGGTACGCATATATGGATTAGGCCGGCCTAAACATACGATGGCAGACAGCGACGAACCGACGCGCAGGAAGTTCTTGACCTACGGTGGCTCGGTCGCGGTCGGCGGACTGCTCGCCGGCTGTACGGGTTCGTCCGAGTCGGACGCGACGGCGACGGACGCGGCCGCGGCGGACGCCACCGCGACCGCCGAATCGACGGCGACGAGCGAGTCGACCGCGGAGTCGACGACCGACGGCAGTTCGTACACGGTGTCGATGGCACCGATGGGCGAGGTGACGTTCGAGGGCGTTCCCGAACGCATCTTCACGCGGCTGACCCACCACGCGGGGATGGCGTTCGCGCTCGGCCACGGCGACGCCGTCAACGCGATGCACGCTCCCGACTACTACGACGCGCTGTGGAATCAGTTCACGCCGCGACTCCCCGGGGTCGAACTCGACTGGAGCGGCCTGTACTCGTCGTGGGAGCCGTCGAAAGAGCGGCTCTACGAACTCGACAGCGACGTGCACCTCGCCGACCCCGCCAGCGTCTCCGCGCTCGGCAGTTGGAGTCAGGCCGACCTCGACGAAATCGAGGAGAACGTCGGCCCGTGGTTCGGCAACACGTTCAGCGCGCGACACCAGGAGCCGCCGACCGAATGGGCCGACGCCTACGAGTACTACGGCCTCTGGGAGATATTCGCCAAGGTCGCACAGGTGCTCCGAGAGGAGGCGAAGTACGAGGCGCTCGCGGCGGTCCGCGAGGAGTTGCTCACGACGCTCGCGGCAGACCTCCCCGCGGAAGAGGACCGGCCGACCGCGGTGCTCCTCGGCCCGAGCGACCTTGAGTCAATCTACGCCTACAACCTGAGCACGCCGGGCTTCCTGACCGCCCACACCCGCCCGCTGAAGCCGGTGAGCGCGTTCGGCGACGACGTGGAGTCCGGCTCGACCGTCGACTTCGAGACGCTCCTCGAAGCCGACCCCGACGTGATTCTCACGCTCGGCGGGATGCACCCGAACACGAGCATGCCCGACATCCGCGCGGGCCTCCGCGACGACCCCGTCGGAGCCGAGATTTCGGCCGTGAAAAACGAGCGCGTCTACGCGCAGGGGGGCCGCTATCAGGGTCCGATACTCAATCTGTTCCAGTTGGAGATGACCGCGAAACAGCTCTACCCGGACCAGTTCGGCGCGTGGCCCCAGTACAGCGAAGGACCGTCCCCCGAGGTTCCCGAAGAAGAACAGCTGTTCGACCGACAGCGCGTCGCCGACATCATCAACGGCGACCTCTGAGTCGGAGGCGGCCGACAGTGGCCGCGGTCGCCGCAGTACCGACGCGACCGCTCAGTCGGAGAGCCCGGCGTCCGCGATAGCCGCGCGAATCGCGCCGAACCGGACGAGGTCGGCCGCGGTCTCCAGTTCGCCGTCGAGGCGGCGGTCCTCGTCCAGCGGCGGAACCACGGACCGAACCGCGTCGCGGACGGCACCCGTTCCGGTGCCGAGTTCGAGGCCGTCGCCGAGGAACTCCGCGGCCTGCGAGCCACAGAGGAGTTCGACGCCGACGATGGTCGCGACGTTCTCGGCGACCGTGCGGGCGTTGAGGGCGCTCTGGCCGCTCATACTCACGTGGTCTTCCTGCCCGCCGCTGACGGGCGTCGAGTCGATGGAGGGGCGACCGAGCGACCGGCACTCGTTGAGGAGCGCCGCGGCGGTGTACTGCGCAATCATGTACCCCGACCGGAGGCCGCTGTGTTCGGTCAGGAACGGCGGGAGATACGCCTCCTGTACGTCCGGGTTGAGCATCCGGTCGGTCCGGCGCTCGGAGATGGCCGCGAGTTCGGTCAGCGCGCCGGCGGCGTAGTCGAGGCGGAGCGCCAGCGGTTCGCCGTGGAAGTTGCCCGCGGAGACGACGGCGGCCGCGTCGGTGCCGGGCGCGCGCTCGTCAACCGCGCCCGCCGGGAAGACGAGCGGGTTGTCGGTGACGCTGTTGAGTTCGACCTCGACCGCCTCGCGGAGGTGCGAGACGGCGTCTCTGACCGCGCCGTGGACCTGCGGGAGACAGCGAATCGAGTAGGCGTCCTGCACGCGCTCGCAGTCCTTGTGCGATTCGAGGACGGTCGAGTCGGCGGTGAGGCGGCGAATCTCGGCCGCGCTCTCCCGCTGGCCGGGGTGGGGACGAATCTCGTGGATGGCGGGGTCGCAGTTCGCCGTGGTGCCCATCGTGACCTCGGTCGTGAGCGCGCCGGCGGCGTCGGCGGCCTCGACGGTTCGCTCGGCGTCGACGACGAACAGCGCGGCGAGGCCGACGGTGAGTTGCGTCCCGTTGATGAGCGCGAGGCCCTCCTTGGAGGCGAGCGTCACCGGCTCCAAGCCGGCGGCGCGCAGGGCCTCGTCGCCCGGCAGTCGCTCGCCGTCGACGCGGGCCTCGCCCTCGCCGATGAGGACGAGCGCCATGTGCGCGAGAGGCGCGAGGTCGCCGCTCGCGCCGAGGCTCCCGCGGGAGCGGACGATCGGCTGAACCCCCTCGTCGAGCATCGAGACGAGCAGGTCGACCACCGAGGGTCGAATGCCCGAAAAGCCCTTAGCGAGCGTGTTGGCCCGGCTGACCATCATCGACCGGACCTCCTCGCGGGTGAGTTCGCGGCCCGCGCCGGCGGCGTGACTGCGGACGAGGTTGGTCTGGAGGCGCTCGATGTCCTCGCGGTCGATGTGCGTCTCCACGAGGTGACCGAAGCCGGTGTTGACGCCGTACACCGGCTCGCCGGAGTCGAGGACGGACTCGACGCGCTCGCGCGACTCGCGCATCCGCTCGCGCGACTCGGCGGCGAGTTCGACCGGGGCGTCGTGGCGGGCGACGGAGGCCACGTCTTCCGGCGTCAGCGACGTGCCGTCAAGCGTGACCGACTCGGGAAGCGACGCGGGGTCACTCACAGGCGACCACCCCCGATTTCAGCACGGTCGAAACGGGATTCGTGTCGAACCGGTACGAGAGGTGCGACGCGGTCGGCACGTCGAGCACGACGGCGTCGGCCGGGCTTCCGGCGCGGAGCGTGCCCGTGCCGTCGTCGAGGTCGAGCGCGCCCGCGGCGGCGCTCGTGACGCCCCGAATCGCCTCGTGGGGCGTCATTCGCATGCCGACGCTGGCGAGGGTGGCGACGAAGCTCATGCTTCGAGCGAAGCAGTTCGGGTTGAAATCAGTGGCGAGCGCGACCTCGTGGCCCGCGTCGAGGAAGGCGCGGGCGTCGGCGTAGTCGGCTCCGAGACCGAACGCCGTGCCGGGGAGCATGACCGGCGTGACGCCGGCTTCGACGAGTACGTCTCGGCCCTCGTCGTCGGTGTGGAGCAGGTGGTCCGCGCTGGCCGCGCCGACCGCGGCCGCCACGTCGGTGCCGCCGATGGCGGCGAACTCGTCGGCGTGAATCTTCGGCGTGAGACCGTGGTCGCGGCCCGCCTCCAGAATCCGGCGGGACTGCTCGGCGGTGAACACGCCGCGCTCGCAGAACACGTCGCAGAACTCGGCGACGCCCTGCTCGGCGACCGCGGGGAGTTGGTCGGAGACGACCGACTCGGTGTACGCCTCGGCGTCCATCCCGCGCGGGACGGCGTGCGCGCCCATGAACGTCGGAATCACGTCTACCGGGTGGTCCGACCCGGCCGCGTCGATGGCCGAGAGCATCCGCAGTTCGGTCTCGGTGTCGAGGCCGTAGCCGGTCTTCACCTCGACCGTCGTCGTCCCGTGGGCGAGCATCGCATCGAGATGTCCGGTGAGGTTCGCCGCCAACTCCTCGTCGGAAGCTTCGCGGACCGCGTCGACGGTGCGGAGGATGCCGCCGCCGTCGGCGAGAATCTCCTCGTAGGTCGCGCCCCGTAACTTCGCCGCGAACTCGTCGGAGCGGTCGCCCGCGAACAGCGCGTGGGTGTGCGGGTCGACGAAGCCCGGCAGGACCGTCTTGCCGGTCGCGTCGATGACCGTTTCGGCGTCTGCAACCGGGTATTCGTCGAGGACTTCGTCCGTCGGCCCGGCGGCGACGACCTCGCCGTCGAGCGCGGCGAACGCGGCGTCTTCGAGGACGACGACGGCGGTTCCCTCGTCGGGGCCGACGACCAGTTCGGCCGCGCCGTGGACGAGGGTCAGGCCCGACGGTTCCTGTGACGCGTGACTCATTCGCCATCACCGACCGCGTCGTGGTCCCGCATCGGGATTCGGACGTTCGACCGGGTCGCCTCGTCCAGCGCGTCCTCGTAGCCGGCGTCGGCGTGGCGGATGACGCCCATGCCGGGGTCGGTGGTGAAGACGGCGCGGGCCTTCTCCGCCGCGAGGTCCGAGCCGTCGAGGACGACGTGGTTGTTCGCGTGCAGGGAGTTGCCGATGCCGACGCCGCCGCCGTCGTGGACGCTCACGATGTCCGCGCCCGCGGCGGTGTTGAGGAGCGCGTTCAGGATGGGCCAGTCGGCGACCGCGTCGGTGCCGTCGCGCATCGCCTCGGTCTCGCGGTACGGGCTGGCGACCGACCCGGCGTCGAGGTGGTCGCGGGTGACGACGACCGGCGCGGAGACCTCGCCCGAGGCGACGAAGTCGTTGATTTTCAGGGCGAAGCGGGCGCGCTCGGTGAGCCCCTCGTCGTCGGTGGCGTAGCCGAGCCAGCAGACGCGCGAAGGGAGCCCCTGGAACGACACCTGCTCCTGTGCGAGGTCTATCCAGCGCATGAGCGACTCGTTTTCGGGGAACAGCGCTCGAATCGCCTCGTCGGTGCGGTGGATGTCGGCGGGGTCGCCGGAGAGCGCGGCCCACCGGAACGGCCCGCGCCCGCGGCAGAACATCGGGCGGATGTACGCCGGAACGAAGCCCGGGAAGTCGAAGGCGTGTTCCATCCCGCGGTGGTTCTGGACCTGCCCGCGGATGTTGTTGCCGTACTCGAAGGCGATTGCCCCCGCGTCCTGTAAGTCGAGGATGGCCTGCACGTGGCGCTCCATCGTTTCGAGGCTGGCGTCGACGTAGGCCTCGGGGTCGTCTTCGCGGAGCCGGTCGGCTTCCTCGACGGTGTAGCCGCTCGGGTAGTAGCCTTCGAGTTCGTCGTGGGCGCTGGTCTGGTCGGTGACGACGTCCGGAATCTCGTCGCGCGCGAGCAGTTCTTCGAGCATGTCCGCGGCGTTCATCTGGACGCCGACGCTGTAGGGCTCACCCGCGTCGATGGCCGCCTTGGCGTTTTCGAGCGCCTCGTCCAGCGAGTCGGCGGACTCCATCAGGTAGTCCGTCTCGACCCGGCGCTCGATGCGGTCGGCCTGCACCTCGGCGGCGATGCAAACCCCGTGGTTCATCGTCACCGCGAGGGGCTGTGCGCCGCTCATCCCGCCGAGGCCGCCGGTGACGACGAGTTTGCCCCGCAGGTCGGCGTCGTAGTGCCGGCGGGCGAGTTCGGCCAGCGTCTCGTAGGTGCCCTGAATGATGCCCTGCGTGCCGATGTACGCCCACGACCCGGCGGTCATCTGGCCGTACATGATTTTTCCCTCGGCCTCCAGTTCGTGGAAGTGCTCCCAGTCGTCCCAGTGACCGACGAGGTTCGAGTTGGCGATGAGGACCCGCGGAGCGCGCTCGTGGGTCGGAAAGCGCCCGACCGGCTTGCCCGACTGGACGAGGAGCGTCTCGTCGTCGGCGAGGTCGCGGAGTTCGGCGAGGATGGCGTCGTAGGCGTCCCACGAGCGGGCGGCGCGACCGGTCCCGCCGTAGACGACGAGGTCCTCGGGGCGCTCTCCCACCTCGGGGTCGAGGTTGTTGTTGAGCATCCGGAGCGCCGCCTCCTGTCGCCACCCCTTACACTCGATGTCCGTCCCGGTGGGCGCGCCCTGGTACGCGAGCCACTCGTCGCTCGGGTCGCCGAGTCGGTCCCGCTGTGCCGACGATTGCTGGTCGTTCATACCGATACCTTCGGGCGGAAGCCGAGTAGCGATTTCCCCACCTCACGGTGGGACATTTATATACGGATGACGGAACAATCGCGTACTCGTGTACGAGGCGAGCCTTCGGATACGCGACGACAGCGCCTACGCGGCGGCGACCGCCGACAGCGCCGCGACCGTCGAGTTGTGGTGCAACGACCACTGCGACATGCTCAACGTGAGCGGCGGCGTCGGGTCCGACGTCCTCGAACGCGTCCGCGACACCGTCGGTGTGGCGGCGTCGGTCGAGCGCGGCGACGAACTCGTCGTCGTCACCGCCGACTGCCTCCGACACCACGAAATCGACCACATCGAGGGCTACGTGCAGAAACACGGTCTCCTCCTCGTGCCGCCGCTTCGCTACCGCGACGGGGCCAAAGTGTGTCGCCTGCTCGCCGTCTCGGCCGACGACCTGACCGCGTGCTTCCGCGACCTCGTGGACAGCGGGTTCGACGTGAGCGTCGAGTCCAAGCGGTCGGTGTCGTTCGCCAGCGGGAGCGGTCCGCTGTTGGCCCCCGCCGACGCGATGCCGGAGCTCACCGGTCGCCAGCGCGAGGCGTTCGAACTGGCGTTCCGCGGCGGTTACTACGAGTTCCCCCGCGGCATCGAGACCGGGACCATCGCCGACGAGATGGGCGTCTCCCGGCGGACCGCCGAGGAACACCTCCGTCGGGCGGAGCGGAAAGTGATGACGGCCGTCGCTCAGTACGTGCTCTAGATGTGGCTCAGTCGTCGTCGGCCGCGGCCTTCAGTTCGAGCGTGTAGCCGAACGGGTCGGTGACGTACACCGCGGGTGCGACGCCCGTCGCCCCGAGGGGTTCGAGCTGGCGGTCGATGTCGACGCCCGCGGCGTCGAGGTGGCCGCGGAGTTCGTCGATGTCGTGGGCGAACTCGACGGCGACGTGGTCGAAGGCGGTCTCCGTCGGCGGTTCGAAGTTCTCGGCCGGCCGGAGGTGGATGACGCTCACCGGAGTGAGTCGCACGGAGAAAAAGGGCTTTTCGCCCGACTCGTAGCGGTCGCGGTTCTCGATGTCGAAGCCGAGCGCGTCGCGGTAGAACTCGACCGCGGCGTCGAGGCCGTCGGCGGGGATGCGGAGGTTCACGTGGTCGATTGCCGTCGCGTCCATGCCCGCACTGTCGCGGCCGCGGGTGGTAAAAATTTGTGCGCCGGCCATCGAAGACAGGGACACCCGGACCAGAGTGAATAAACTCTATGAAGTTTAGAATTGTGAAAATTTTGGAATTTGTAAAAATTGTAAAAATTGTAGATGTTAAACGGCATACGAAGGTTCTATGACGGAGCGCCGACTCTTTTGAAGACTGAGTAATAAACTAATTATTGTTTATTTTGTCTACCCTTGCCTTCGGGACCGCGGCCCCAACACCCGGAACCAACGTTTCGAAATCGTAACCCATTGGTAGCAGGTCGATGTACGGAGGGTGTGAACCAACAGCCGACATCCGACGAGCGTTTGCTTGCGGGCTACCCGGGTCGGATGTTAGTCACGGTGTCGCTGGCGTGGGCTGTCCTCCAGACGGGCCGATTTCTCTTGTCGCCTTTGTTGCCGACTATCATCGAGGAACTCCAGATAACGGAGGCGACCGCCGGCATCGCGCTGGCGCTGTTTCAGGGCGTCTACGCCGTCACCCAGTACCCCGGCGGCGAGTACTCCGACCGGTGGACGCGGGCGACGCTCATCGTCCCCGGACTGGGCATCCTCGTCCTCGGCTTCGCCACGTTCGGCCTCGCCGGCGGCCTCGCGGGCTTCGTCGCCGCGGCGGTCATCACGGGACTCGGGAAGGGGCTGTTCGCCATCCCCTCGCGGGCGCTCCTCTCTGACCTGTTCGTCGAACGCCGCGGCCGGGCGCTCGGCCTCTACGCCGCCGGCACCGACCTCGGCGGCCTCGTCTCCTCGGGGCTCGCCATCCTCGCGTTGACCTACGCGACGTGGCGGACGCCGTTTCTCCCGGTCGCCGTCGTCCTCGCGGGGCTCACCGTCCTCTACGCGTTCTGGTCGAGAGAAGGCTACGCCGTGGGGTCGCCCGAACTCCACGTCTCGGGGACGCTCCGTCGCCTCTTCGCCAGCGCGGAACAGCGCCGGACGCTCCTCGCGTTCGGACTGTTCTACTTCATGGTCGGCGGCGTCATCAACTTCTTTCCGACCTACCTCATCGAGGCGAAGGGGTTCGACCAGCAGTTGGCGAGCGCGACGTTCGCCATCGTCTTCGCCGTCGGCATCACCATCAAGCCCGTCGCCGGCGGCCTGAGCGACCGGTTCCGCCGCGAGTCAATCGCCGTCGTCGGGATGCTCGTGGCCGCCGGCGCGCTCGCCGTCCTCTCGGCCGTGGAGGCGCGCCCGCTCATCTACGTCTCCGTCGTCGCGCTCGCGGCCGGCTACAAGACGGAGTTCCCGCTCGCGGACGCCATCATCATGGACAACGCGCCCGACGCCGACCGCGGGGCCGACCTCGGGGGCGCGCGGGCGCTGTTCCTCGGCGCGAACGCGTTGGGACCGGCGTACGTCGGCATCGTCGCCACCTACGCGAGCTACGTCGCCGCGTTCGCGGGGCTCGCGGTCTGTCTCGTCGTCGCGGCCGGACTCCTCTACTGGGACGCGCGAAAGCGGTGAGGAAAGTAAAACAGCCGTCTCGGAACGGCGTTCGCGGGTGCCTCTGTGCGGTCGTCGGCCGAAGCGTCAAGCCGTATGCCGTGAGCCGAGTGCCCGCTCAGCCGTCGAGTTTCGCCTTCGTGTAGGCTTTCAGCCCTCCCTGTTCGACGAGCGACTGGAGGAACTCGGGGAGCGCTTCCGCCTCGTACGTCTCGTCTCGCGTGTGGTTCGTCACGACGCCCGCGTCGAGGTCGACGTGAATCTCGTCGCCGTCCTCGATGGCGTCCGCGCCGGGGCAGATGAGCACCGGCAGGCCGAGGTTGATGGCGTTGCGGAAGAAGATGCGCGCGAACGACTGCGCGACGACCGCCGAGACGCCCGCACCGACGAGCGACAGCGGCGAGTGCTCCCGCGACGACCCGCTCCCGAAGTTCTCGCCGGCGACGACGAAGTCGCCGGTCTCGACCGACTCCGAGAACTCGGGTCTGAGGTCCTCGAAGGCGTGGCTGGCGAGTTCGTCGGGGTCCGACGAGACGATGAAACGCGACGGTGTTATCTGGTCGGTGTCGACGTTGTCGCCGAAGACCCACGCGCGGCCGGGGTCGGCCGGGTCGGGGCGGCCGTCGCCGGTGCCGTCGGCGGCTCCCGTCATGGGAGCACCTCCGCGAACACCGTGTCGTCGTAGCGGTTCGTCTCGACCTCGCGGGGGTCGGTGATTTCGCCGTACAGCGCGCTCGCGCCGACGGTCGCCGGACTCGACAGGTAGACCGACGACTCCATCGATCCCTCGCGGCCGGGGAAGTTCCGGTTCGCCGTGGCGAGACAGACGTCGCCGTCGCCGAGGACGCCCTGGTGGTAGCCCGCACAGGGCCCACAGCCGGCGCTCTGGATGACCGCGCCGGCGTCGGTGAGCGTCTGGAAGACGCCCGTCCCGAGCATGTGCTGATAGACGGACTTCGAGGCGGGGACGACGACCATCCGGACGTTCGGGGCGATGGTCTCGCCGTCGAGGATGTCGGCGACGACTTTGATGTCCTCGTACCGGCCGTTCGTGCAGGTGCCGACGAACAGTTGGTCGATTTCGGTGCCCGCGACCTCGGTCACGTCGACCGCGTTCTCGGGGTTCGACGGCTTCGAGACCTGCGGGGCGAGGGCGGCCGCGTCGTACGTGTGAATCGCCTCGTAGTCGGCGTCGTCGTCGGAGACGAACGCGTCGCCGAGGTCGATTTCGTTCCCGGTCTGGCGTTCGAGGTACGACTCGGTCCGCTCGTCGGGCGCGACGAGGCCGGCCTTGCCGCCCATCTCGATGGCCATGTTCGAGAGGACGAGGCGCTCGTGGATCGGGAGCGACTCGACGGCGCTCCCGGCGTACTCGGCGGCCATGTAGGTACAGCCGTCGAAGCCCACGTCGCCGATGAATCGCAGGATGAGGTCCTTCGCGTAGACGCCGTCTTGGAGATCGCCGTCGACCTCGAAGCGGAGCGTCTTCGGGACGCGGAACCAGAGTTCGCCCGTCGCGAGTGCGGTCCCGAGGTCGGTCGAGCCGACGCCGGTCCCGAACGCGCCGATGCCGCCGTAGGTCGTCGAGTGGGAGTCCGCGCCGATGACGAGGTCGCCGGGGCCGACGAACCCCTCCTCGACGAGCACGGCGTGGCAGATGCCGTCGCCCACGTCGAACTGATGTGCGCCGTGTTCCGCCGCGAACTCGCGGACCGCGTTGTGGTTGTTCGCGGCCTGCACCCCGTCGGCGGGGGCGTGGTGGTCGATGGTGAAGACGGTCCGGTCGGGCGCGAACAGCTCGCCGTCGTCGCCCGTCACCTCGTCGAACGTCTGGAACGCGAGCGGCCCGGTGATGTCGTGGGCCATCGCCACGTCCACGTCGGCTTCGACGTAGTCGCCGGCGCGGGCGTCGGTGCCCGATTTCTCCGAGAGCAGTTTCTCCGCGAGGGTCTTGCCGGACATCTCAGTCCTCCTCCCCGTCGGCCGCGACGGTGTCGAGGACGCCCTCGACGGTGCCGCCCGCGAGGACGTGGCTCGTCAGGCCGAGGCCCAAGCGGTCGGACACGTCGTGGGCGGCCGCCTCGATGCGGCCGAAGTCGACGCCGTGGCCGACTCCCATGCGTTCGAGCATCTGGACGAGGTCCTCGGTCGGCGTGTTGCCGACGCCGGACATGTCGCCCGGGAGGACGACGCCGCCACCGAGCCCGCAGACCGAGGCGTCGAAGCGGTCGACGCCGACCACCATCGCGGCCAGCGTGTTGGCGAGGCTCATCCCGTTCGTGTCGTGGAGGTGCAGGCCCATGTCGAGGCCGGGGTGGGCCTCGAACGCGGCGGTGAACCGCTCCGTGATTTCGACCGGGTTGGCGAGGCCCATCGTCGTCGCCAGCGTCACCTCGTCGACGCCGGAGTCGACGACGCTGTCGACGACCGCGAGGGTCTCCGCCGGGTCGATTGCGCCCTCGTAGGGGCAGTAGAAGCTCGTCCCCATCCCGGCTTCGACCTCGATGCCGTGGTCGTGGGCGAGGTCGACGATGTCGTCCATCTCCGCGAGCACCTCCTCGCGGGTGCGGTTCTGGTTTTTGCTCGTGTAGGTCTCGCTCACCGTGACGAGCGCGTTCACTTTGTCCACCTCGGCTTCGACGGCGCGCTCCATGCCCCGGAGGTTGGGGACGAGCGCCCGGTAGGTCACGCCGTCGCGGCGGGTGATTCGCTTCGCCACCTCGTCGGCGTCCCGCAGGGTCGGGACGGCCTTCGGGTGGGTGAAAGAGGAGAGTTCGATTTCGTCGACGCCGGTGTCCGAGAGGGCGTCGATTATCTCGACTTTCTCGTCGGTCGGGACGAACTCGTCGAGGCGCTGGAACCCGTCGCGGGGGAGCATCTCGACGACGTGGACGCGCTCGGGAAGCGAGTCGAGGAGGCTCATATCACGTCCTCCGCTTCGAGGTCCGAAAGCACCGACTCGTCGTAGCCGAGTCGGTCGCGGTAGACCGCGTCGTTGTGTTCACCGAGCGACGGCCCGAGGTGGTCGACCCGCCCCGGCGTCTCCGAGAACTTCGGGAAGGCGTTCTGGACGACCGCCTCGCCGAGGTCGGGGTCGTCGACCGTCAGGAACGCCTCGCGCGCCGCGTAGTGCTCGTCGTTGAGGATGTCCTCGACGTTGTAGACGGGCGCGAGCGTCGCGTCGGCCGCCTCGAACGCGTCGAGAACCTCCTCGCGGCTGTGGTCGTCCATCCAGTCTTGGATGATGGCGTCGAGTTCGTCGACGTGTTCCAGTCGGTCCTCGTTGGTCTCGAACCGCGGGTCGTCTTTCAGGTCGGGGCGGTCGATGGCGTCGAACGTGCGCTCGGCGAGCGGTTGGGCGCTCGCGGAGATGGCGACCCAGCGGTCGTCGCCCGTCCGGTAGACGTTCCGCGGGGCCGACGAGGTCGAGCGGTTGCCCGACCGCGACTCGATTTCGCCGAGTTGGTCGTAGCGGAGCGGTTGCGGGCCGAGCAGGCCGAAGATGGGTTCGATGAGGCTCGTGTCGATGTACTGGCCGCCGCCGCCGTGGACGTCGCGGTGGTAGAGCGCGAACATCACCGCGAACGTCGAAAACAGCGCCGCGATGTTGTCGGCGAGGCCGGTCGGCGGGAGCAACGGAGGCGAGTCGGGGAAGCCGTTGAGGTAGGCGAAGCCGGACATCGCCTCCGCGAGCGTCCCGAAGCCGGGGCGCTCGGCGTACGGGCCGGTCTGACCGAAGCCGGACATCCGAAGCATCACGAGGTCGTCGTTGACCTCGGAGAGGCGCTCCCAGCCGACATTCCAGCGTTCGAGCGTGCCGGGCCGGAAGTTCTCGATGAGGAGGTCGGCCTCGCCCACGAGGTCCTCGAACACCGCCGCGCCCTCGTCGGTGGAGATGTTCAGGGTGATAGACTGCTTGTTCCGCGAGAGGTACTTGTGCCAGAGGCCGACGCCGTCTTTCTGTGGACCGAAGCGGCGGATGTGGTCGCCGAACGCCGGGTGTTCGATTTTGATGACCGTCGCCCCGAAGTCGGCCAGGAAGCGGCCGACGGTCGGGCCGGATATCATCGACCCGGCTTCGAGGACGACGAGGCCGTCGAGTGGTCCGTTCGTGTCGTTCGTCATGTCGTGTGTGTCTTCTCGTTCTGTGTCGCGTGTGGTGGTCGTGTGGTGGTGCGTGTGCGCGTCCGCGTGCCCGTCGGGACGTGTGCCCGGTTCCGCGTGGCCGGTCAGTCCGCGTTCGTGGCTCGGGTCGGTCGCCGCTGGCTCACACCGGGCGGTCGATGTGGGTTCCGTGCCCTTTCGTGCCGACGATTTCGCCGTCGTCGTAGGCGAGTTCGCCCTTCACGACGGTCTGAGTCGGCCAGCCGGTGACCTCTCGGCCCTCGTAGGGGGAGTAGCCGCTGACGCTGTGTAACAGTTCCGGCGTGACCGTCTTCGTCTCGTCGAGGTCGACGACGGCGAGGTCGGCGTCGCTTCCGACCCGGACTGTCCCCTTCTTGGGGTAGAGATTGAACGCCTTCGCCGCGTTGGTGCTCGTCACCTCGACGGCGCGCTCCAGCGAGATGCGGCCCTCGTTGACGCCCTCCGAGAGGATGAGCGGGAGCATCACGGGCGTCGAGGGGAAGCCGAGCAGGCTGTCGCGGATGCCCTCGCCGAACTTGTTCTCCGCGAGGTTGGCGCAGTGGTCGGTCCCGATAGTCGAGATGGTGCCGTCGGCGAGGCGCTCCCAGAGCGTCTCTTGGTCGGCTTTCGACCGGACCGGCGGGTTGACTTTCATGCGCTCGTCGCACTCCTCGGTGGTGAGCGCGAGATAGTGGATACACGTCTCGCCCCACGCCCGGTAGCCCGCGTCGTGGAGTGCGGCGAGTTCGTCGGCCGTCCCCCCGGCGGAGATGTGGACCGCGTAGAAGCGGTCGTCGTAGCCGTGGACCTTGGCGAGCGCGGCCCCGGCGACCATGCTCTGGGTCTCGGCGTAGCCGGGGAACTCCTCGACCATCACCTCGTAGCCCTCGTCGGCGTCGGCGTCGGTGTCGTCGGACTCCGAGGTGACGTAGACGTTGCCGCCGGCGAGCGCGTTCGTGATTTCGACGTTCTCGGAGTGGTAGCCGAGCGTCGTCGGCACGTCCTGTTCGGCGAGTTTCCGGACGAACGCATCGCCGAAGTCGTCGTGCATGTCGCAGTCGACGCCGAACTTCTCGCGGGCGGCGTCCTTGTAGTTCATGTACCACTTGAACGTCGTGATGCCGAACTCCTCGATGATGGTCGGAATCTCCGCTACGTGCTCCATCGAGAGCAGGCCGAGCGAGAAGAAGTAATCGTGGTAGTAGTTCGGCTCAGCCTCGTCGAAGTAGCCCGGCATAATCTCCTCGTAGGCCCCGGCCCGGCGGAAGTAGTTCCCGATGGTGGTCACGCCGCCGACGAGGTCCGACTTGGACTCGGACTCGGCGTCCGCCTCCAGTCCGCGGTAGATACCGTGGTGGGTGTGCGGGTCGATCGCGCCCGGGAGCACGTGCTTGCCCGTCGCGTCGATTTCCGTCTCGCCCGAGAGCGTCCCGGGCGCGGCGACGGCGGAGATGGTCTCGCCGTCGGCCGCGACGTCGGCCTCGAAGGTGCCGTGTTCGGGCGTGACGACGGTGCCGTTCGAGATGACGAGGTCGTGGTCGTGGGTCATAGCGTCTCGACCCACTCTTCGACCGCCTCGGTCTCCAGCACCTCGGCGTACTTCATCCACAGGTCGAGGAGGCCGATTTTGTGCGACGCCTCGATGCGGTCGAAGATGCACTCCTGCGGCAGGACGACGCTGAGGCCGTTCTGCTTTGCGTCCACCGCGGTGGCTCGGACGCACCCGCTCGTGGAGTTGCCGACGATGATGACCGAGTCGTGGCCCCCGCGGACGAGCCGCGAGAGCAGGTCGGTCCCGTAGAACGCCGACGCGTAGGACTTGTCGACGACGGTGTCGCCCTCCTCGGGCGCGACCGGGTCGACGATGTCGAGGTCGGGGTGGTCGGGGTCGTCGTAGCTCGACGGGACGACCCGCGTGTACGTCACCGGAAGCCCCTGCTCCCGCGCGAAGTCGAGGAACGGGTCGATATGTTCGATGGCGTCCCACGCGATGTCGCCCATCGCGGTGCGGTACTCCTCGATGGCGTCGAGGATGGGGACGTTCTCGCCGACGATGAGCCGCTGCATGTCGATGACGAGAACCATCGGGTTCTCGCCCATGCCGCGGGACTCCCACGACGAGGCGCCTTCCTTGTCGTAACCAGCCTTCGTGATGACCTGTTTATCCTGTTCGGATAGCAGGTCCTCCCAGATACGGTCTGTCATGACTCGCTTCGCTTGAGATGCGGTGGCATCCGGCATAAAAGTACGGCACGGTTCGCCGGCGTCATGTTACGGGGCGAACACCTCCAGCGTCCGCGCCACCCACTCGCGGTCGACGCCGGCGGGCGCGCGGACGACCGGGAGGTCGACGCCCATCTCGCGGAGTTCGCCGAGTCGCCCCCGCACGTCGTCGGGCGTGCCGACCAGCGCCACGAGGTCGAGGAACTCCGCCGAGAGTTCGCGCGCCCCGGCCTCGGTCGTCGGCGCGGCCCGGACGGCCTCGACCTCGTCGGCGAAGCCGGCCTGCTCGGCCGCGCGGTCGTAGTAGCCCGGCACGTCGCGCAGGTAGTAGGCGACGTGTTCGGCCGCCGCCCGCCGCGCCTCGTCGGCGTCGTCGTGGACGGAAGTGAGGACGTACATCGCCACGTCCACGTCGCTCGCGTCGCGGCCGGCGCGGGCCGCCCCGGTGTCGAGCCACTCCAGCGCCTCCTCGAACTGCGGGCGCGGGTAGAGGTTCGGAAGCCAGCCGTCGGCGACCTGCCCGGTGAGTCGGACGTTCGCCGGCCCGAGCGCGCCGTTGTAGATGGGAATCTCCTCGCGGACGGGGTCGAAGGCGTCCCAGAAGCTCGTGCGCTCAGGTGAGAAGAACTCCCCGTCGAACGAGTCGGCCTCGCCGCGGAGGTAGCGCCGCACGAGTTCGACGTACTCGTGGAGTCGCGACAGCGGGCGGTCGAAGGGGACGCCGTGGAACGCCTCGACCACGCCGGGGTGGGCGACGCCGAGGCCGAGAATCGCGCGGCCGCCGGAGTGGTCGTCGAGGGTCGCCGCGGCCGCCGCGAGCGCCGCGGGCGTCCGCGAAAAGACGTTGACGATCCCCGTCGCGAGGCCGATTTCGTCGGTGTGGACGGCCCAGCGTTCGAGCTTGCCGAAGGCGGTCTTGCCCTGTCCCTCGGCGGCCCACGCCGACTCGTAGCCGAGTTCCTCGGCGCGGACGACGAGCGACGGGTCGTCGCGGAGCGCGAACAGGACCGCGGTTCGCTCGCTCATTCCTCCGCCGGAACCGCGGGCGCGTCGTCGGCCGGGACCGGGACGACGCCGTCGGCGGCGAGGTCGTTCCAGATGTCGAGGCGCTCGATGAGCCCCCGGCGGACGACGTAGATATCGACGTAGCGAACGTCCGAGAAGTCCGCGCCGTCGTTGTCGACGCCGTAGAGCGACCCGACGCTCACGACGGTGTCGCCCGCCTCAATCCAGCGGTCGAACTCCTTGGCCGCCCACTCGTAGCGCGGTTCGAGATGGGCGAGGAAGTCGTAGGCCGCGGTCGGTCCCTCGAAGGTCGCCCCCGGCAGGGAGATGACGGCGTCCTCGGCGAACAGGTCGCCGACGGTGTTCCTGCGGTCGTCTTCCATGCGGTCGAAGAACTCCTCGACGATGTCTCGTGGCGAGTCCATGCGGTATGGGTGTTCTCGACACACATAGTTTTTCACTCCGACGTTTCGGACTGTCTGCCGTTCCTGAACGTTCGAGTCGGCGCGACGGCGGACGCGGCCGCAGGAGCGACGGTGGAATTGTTCTCACGTGCGCCCACGAAAGCGACGGACACGGCGACGACGCGAGAGGGCCGCGGCGACGCCGACGCCGCCGGAGGCGGTAGTTTTACGATAGAGTCTCCCTAGCAGAGTGCATGGACGAACTAGCCCGGCGGACGCCGAGCGACGGCGTCGCCGAAGTCGTCTCGGTCGACGACATCGAGTGGGACATCGACACGGACGTGCTCGTCGCGGGCGGCGGCGGCACCGGCCTCGTCGCCGCGCTCGCGGCCAGCGAGGACCCCGACGTTCGCGTGACGGTGCTGGAGAAAGCGCCAGAGTGCGGCGGCAACACGTCGCTTTCGACCGGGATGGTCCCCGCGGCTGGGACGCGCCTCCAGCGCGAGGCCGGCATCGAGGAGACGCCCGCGGACATGGCCCGCGACATCTTGGAGAAAAACGACTACGAGGCCGACGAGGAGCGCGTCCGGTACCTCTGCGAGGAGAGCGCGAACCTCATCCACTGGCTCGTCGACGACTGGGACGTCACGCTCCACATCGTGGACGACTTCAAGTACCCCAAACACTCCGAGTACCGGATGCACGCTCCCGAGGGCCGAAACGGCGAGAACCTCGTCGACGAACTGGTCGAGCGCGTCGAGTCGACGCCGAACATCGAACTCCTGACGAACGCGCCCGTGAAGCGACTCGTCGCCGGCGACGGCGCGGTCCGGGGGGTCGTCGCCGGCCTCGGCCACGACGAGGCCATCGAGGCCGAGAAGGTCATCCTCGCCACCGACGGCTTCGCCGGCAACCGCGAGATGGTCACCGACTACTGCGAGGCGGACGTCGAGCGGGCGCTGTACTTCGGCGCTGACGGCAACACCGGCGACGGCGTCCGCTTCGGCGCGGAACTCGGCGGGGAACTCGCCTGCATGGACGCCTATCAGGGCCACGCGACGGTGGCGAGTCAGACGGGCGTACTCTCGACCTACGCGGTCACGATGAACGGGGGCATCCTCGTGAATCGGGACGGCGAGCGGTTCGGCGACGAGTCCGCCGGCTACAGCGAGTTCGCCATCTCGGTGCTGAAACAGCCCGGCGAACAGGCGATTCAGCTGTTCGACGAGCGCATCTTCGAGAAGCTCCGCGGGCAGTTCGAGGACTTCGACGAGGCCATCGAGCGGGGGACCTACCACACCGCCGACTCGGTCGCGGCCCTCGCGGAGCGACTCGGTGCAGACGGCGAGGCCGCCGCCGAGACGGTCGCCGACTACAACGAGGCCGCCGCGGCGGGCGAGCCGGACGAGGTCGGTCGCGTCGACGGCGCGAATCCGCTGGAAGCGCCCTTCTACGGGGCCAAAGTCACCGGCGCGCTCTTCCACACGCAGGGCGGCCTCGTCGTCGACGAACACGGGCGCGTCCTCCGAACCGACGGGAGCACCGTGGAAAACCTCTACGCCGGCGGCGGCACCGCCTGCGGCATCAGCGGCCACGGCGCGGGCGGCTACCTCTCCGGCAACGGGCTGACGACCGCCCTCGGTTACGGCCGCCTCGCCGGCATCCACGCCCGCGAGTCGCTCGACTGACGCCGCGGCGAGGTCACGGCCCCGGAGCAGGGCACCGAAACTACTCGTTTTCGACGCAGTTCGCCGACCAGAACCGATTCGTCGCAGGAATATCCGCAGAACGTGACAACACGAGTACGGGAGGATTTATTACAGTAGGCACTAACCTCGATACCGATTGCCATGGGTAAGACTCTCAAGTCTTCGACGAGCAACAGGCGGCGCTTCCTCAAAGCAACGGGCGCGAGCGTCGCGGCATTGACACTGGCCGGCTGTGCGAGCGACGACGCCGGGAACGGCGGCGGTGATTCGGGCGGTGACTCCGGCGGCGACTCGGGCGGGTCCGGCGGCGACACGGGCACCACGACGGGGACGCCCGAGCAGTCCGTCGACGAGGTCATCATCGGGTCGAACCACCCGCTTTCGGGGAGTCTCGCCGCGACGGGCGTCGGGATGAGCAACGCCATCAAACTCGCCGCGATGCGGAAAAACGAGGAGGGCGGCATCGAATCGCTCGACGGCGCGGAAGTGACCGTCATCGAGGGCGACAACCAGGGCGCACAGGAGCTCGGCGGACAGGTCAGCGAGGAACTGCTCAGCGAGGGCGCGGACGTCCTCACCGGCTGTTACTCCTCGCCGGTGACGACGGCGGCGACGCAGGTCGCGGAGCGACAGGGCGTCCCCTTCGTCATCTCCATCGCGGCGGCGGACAACATCCTGCAGGGCCGCGACTTCAACTACGTCTACCGGCCCCAGCCCCCGGCGCGCCGGCTGGCGAGCGACTACGCGGACCTCGTTCCCTCGGTCATCCGCGACGGCGGCGGCACCATCGACACGGCGGGGCTGTTCTACATCAACAACAGCTACGGGCAGGCGATTCGCGACAGCCTCCGCGAGTTCCTCCCCGAGCAGAACGTCGAAATCGTCGAGGAGACGGCCATCGAGTTCGGCGCGTCGAACGCCAACACGCAGGTGTCGCGGCTCCGGAGCGCCGACCCCGACACCATCATCGCCACGACGTACGTCGCCGGCGGCGTCCTGCTCGCACAGGCGTTGCAGGACCAGGACTACCGGCCGCCGTACCTGACCGCCTCGGCGTCCGCGACGTTCACCGACGACGACGCAGTCAGCGACATCGGCGAGTTCGCGAACGGCGTGCTGGACAACAACTACGCGCTGAACCCGACGGTCGACAAGACCGCCGAGGTGCGCTCGCAGTTCCTCGACAACTACGACCAGGAGTTCTCGGCGTCGGTCGGGATGTCCTACACCGCGGCGGAGGTCATCATTCAGGCGGTCGAGGAGGCCGGAAGCGTCGACCCCGACGACATCAACGAGGCGCTCAAGGGCCTCAGCTACGAGGACCACATCTCCGCGATGGGCGCAATCGAGTTCGACGACCAAGGCGAGAACGTCAACGCGCTCGGACCGGTGAACCAGGTCCAGGACCTCTCGGTCAAAGTCGTCTACCCCGAGGAGTACGCGGAGGCCGAACCGCAGGTCTAACCGCTACCCGCGCGCGCCGTCACGTCAACGAACCGTCTCGAACGATAGCCACCTTTTATGGGGGTTGACAACAATTCCCGAGCGTAGAAACCGCATGGGACACCTAGTCACATCGGTCGCGCCCCTGCCGCTACAGGGCGGTGGCCTCGGCCGATTCATCGACCCGTTCGCACAGTTCCTGACCGACATCACCAATCTGGAGCCCGTCCTCCTACAGTTGCTCGCGTTCGGCCTCCTGCTCGGGGGGGTCTACGCGCTGACGGCGCTCGGGCTGACGATGATATTCGGCGTGATGGACGTCATCAACTTCGCCCACGGCATCTTCCTCGTCGTCGGGATGTACTCGGTGTGGTTGGTCTCCGAGACGGCCGGCATCAGCCCGTTCCTCGGGATACCCATCGCCGCCGCGGTGCTGTTCGCCCTCGGGGTGGTGGTCCATATTCTCACGGTCGAGCCCATCATCGAGGCACCCCAGCAGAACCAGCTCATCGCCACGCTGGGCGTTCTCTTCATCATCCAGTCGGCCGTCGAAATCCTGTTCACGCCCGACCCCCAGCAGGTCGAACTCTCGCTCGGGTCGGTGCAGGTCGGCGACGTCTTCATCCCGCTCGGGCAGTTCTACGCGCTCGTCATCGCGCTCGGGACGATGCTCGCCGTGCGGGCGTTCCTGAACCGGACCGACCTCGGCCGGAAGATTCGCGGCACCGCCGACAACCGCGACGGCGCGCGCTACGTCGGCATCAACGTCCGCCGCATCAACTACCTCACCTTCGGTATCGGCGCGGCGCTGGCCGGCGTCGCCGGCGGCTCCATCGCGCTGTTCCAGCGGTTCGACCCCTTCACCGGCGAGACGTACCTCATCAACGCCTTCGTCATCGTCATCCTCGGCGGCCTCGGCTCGTTCCCCGGCGCGTTCGTCGGCGGCCTCATCGTCGGGCTGATTCAGGTGTTCGGCGGCTACTACCTCCCCGGGACCACCGCGCAGGTGCTCATCTTCCTGCTTTTCATCGGGACGCTCCTCGTCAAGCCCGAGGGGCTGTTCGGAGGTGCTGAGGCGTGAGCGCAATCGAGACGGTCCGCGACCGCTACCGGACGTTCGACGACGGGCGGTACGCCCCGTTGGTGAAGGGCGTCGCCCTGTTCGGCCTGCTCGCGGCGCTCCCGACGCTCATCGAAATCGACGTCGCCGGGATGGAACTCGCGGCGACGCTGAGCCTTCGGATGCTCATCCTCACGGTCATCTACGCCTACACGGCGCAGGCGTGGAACATCATGTCCGGCTACACCGGGCAGTTCTCGTTCGGGCACGCGGCGTTCTTCGGCGTCGGCGCGTACGCCACGCAGGCGCTCGTCGTCGACTTCGCGGTGAACCCGTGGATTGGCATGCTCGTCGGCGGCGTGCTCGCGGCGGGGTACGGCCTCGTCATCGGCGCGCTCTCGTTCCGCTTCAACTTACAGGGCCACTACTTCGCGCTGGCGACGCTGGCGTTCGCGGAACTGCTCCGCTTCGTCGTCACCAACATGTCCGAACTCCACGGGGCCAACGGCTACTTCAAGCCGTTCCCGCGCGACTACGGCGCTGAGTACGGCCTCGCCGCCTTCCAGTTCCAGAGCGACCTGCCGTACTACTACCTCATCGTCGGCTTCCTGCTGGTCGTGACGCTCGTCTCGTGGGTCATCAAGAACTCGTGGGTCGGACTGTACTTCTTCGCCATCCGCGAGGACGAACGGGCCGCCGCCAGCGTCGGCGTGCCGAGCTTCCGGTACAAGCTCATCGGCGTCGCCGTCAGCGCCTTCTTCACCGCCCTCGGCGGTGCCTACTGGTCGATGTACTTCAACACCATCCGCCCCGACACCGTGTTCGCGCTGTTCAAGAACGTCGAACTGCTCCTCCCCGCGGTCGTCGGCGGCCCGGGGACGCTTCTGGGCCCCATCGTCGGCTCGTTCATCGTCACGCCGGTCAGCGAAATCGCGCGGACGACGTTCTCCGATATCAACGGCCTCGACCGCATCATCTACGGCGCGTTCCTCGTGGCCATCGTCATCTACTCGCCGCGCGGCGTGGTGAGCTGGCCGAGTCAGGCCCGCGCCCTCTGGAACCGCGTCCGCGGCGACGAGGAGGTGAGCGAGTGATGTCGGCAGACGAGACGACCGCGCAGAGCGTCGACGACCCGGACGCGGACATCGACCGCGACGGCGAGCGGATTCTGTCGGTCGAGGGCGTCGGCAAGCGCTTCTCCGGCCTGCAGGCGCTCGACGACGTGGACATGACCGTCAACCGCGGCGAGATTATCGGCCTCATCGGGCCGAACGGCGCGGGCAAGACCACGCTGTTCAACTGCATCAGCGGCGCGTTCCCGCCGACGAGCGGGACCGTCCGACTCGACGGCGAGGTCATCTCCGGCCTCCCGGCGCACAAAATCGCGCGGGCGGGGCTGGCGCGGACGTTCCAGATCACGCGCCCGCTGGAGGAGCTGACCGTCGTCGAGAACGCGATGGTCGGCGCGCACATCCACACGCGCCGCCGGGGCGAGGCGCGCGAAATCGCCATGGAGACCCTCGAATTCGTCGGGCTCGCGGACAAGGCCGAAGAGGAGGCGGGCGAACTCACCGTGGGCGCACAGAAGCGCCTCGAACTCGCCCGCGCCGTCTCGACGCGCCCGGAAATCCTGCTTCTCGACGAGATTATGGCGGGGCTCACCCCGTCGGAGTCGAACCAGATGCTCGACCTGTTCCGCCAACTGCGCGAGCGCGGGACGAGCCTGCTCATCATCGAACACGACATGAAAGCCATCATGAACATCTCGGACTACGTGAAAGTGCTGGACCAGGGGAAGGGCATCGCCTTCGGCGCGCCGGAGACGGTGGTCGAAGACGACCGCGTCATCGAGGCCTACATCGGGGGGTTCGACGTCGATGCTTGAACTTCGCGGCGTCCGCGCCGGCTACGACGACATCGAGGTGCTCCACGGCGTCGACATGCGCGTCGACGAGGGCGAAATCGTCGCGCTCATCGGCTCGAACGGCGCGGGCAAGACCACGACGATGCGCACCATCTGCGGCATCCTCTCGCCGAGTCACGGCGAGATAACCTACCGCGACGAGGCGATTCACTCGAAGGCGTCCCACGAAATCGTCGAGCGCGGCATCGTGCAGGTCCCGGAGAACCGCGACCTGTTCACCAACATGACCGTCATCGACAACCTGCTTCTCGGCGCGCAGACCGAGGAGGCGAAGGCGAACCGCGAGGAGAACCTCGGCGAGATGCTGGAGCTGTTCCCCCGGCTCGCGGAGCGCAAGAACCAGCGCGCCGGCACCATGTCCGGTGGGGAACAGCAGATGCTGACGCTCGCCCGCGCACTCATGGGCGAACCCGACCTGCTCATCCTCGACGAGCCGTCCATCGGGCTCGCGCCGCACCTCGTCCAAGAGGTGTTCGACGTCATCGAGGACATCCACGCGCAGGGCATGACGGTGCTCATGGTCGAACAGAACGTCCAACAGACGCTCAAGCTGGCCGACCGGGGCTACGTCATGGAGAACGGCCGCATCAGCATGACCGCCGACGGCGACCAACTCCTCGAAGACGAGGGCGTCGTCGAGGCGTACCTCGGGGTGTGAGATGACCGACGAAGCGCTCGCGTCGTTCGTCGCCGACCTCGACCGGGCCGACCTCCCCGCGTCGGTCGTCGAGCGCGCGTCCCTCGTCGTCGCCGACACCATCGGCGCGGTGCTGGGCGGCGCGTCGGACCCCGCGGTCGCCGCGCTGGCGCGCCGGTGGGCCGACGAGAACGGCGGCGAATCGACCGTCATGGGGACGGCTGGCGAGCGGACCACCGCGTACCGCGCCGCGTTCGTCAACGCGGCCGCCGGGAGCGTCCTCGAACTCGACGAGGGCCACCGCTTCGCGGCCGGCCACCCCGCGATACACGTCCTGCCCGCGCTCCTCGCGGACGGCGAGTCCGCCTACCGGAGCGGCGACGAGTTCCTGACGGCGTTCGTCGCCGGCTACGAGGCGGCGGTCCGCGCCGCCCAGACGGTGGTCCCGCTCGCGGACGGCCTCCACCCCCACGGCGTGTGGGGCGGCGTCGGGACCGCCGCGGCCGTCGCCCGACTCCGCGGCCTCGACGCCGAGACGACGCTCGACGCGATGCGCATGGCGGCGAACTACGCCCAGCACACCCGGTTCGAGGCGGCGACCGAGGGCGCGACCGTCAGAAACGGCTACGTGGGGATGAGTAACCTCTCGGGCCTCCTCGCGGTCGACCAGGCCGAGTCGGGGTTCACCGGCCTCGACGACGGCGTGGCGCGACACCTCGAACCCGTGGCCGCGGACGGCCCCAACCGGAGCGCCCTCGCCGACGAACTCGGCGAGCGCTGGGAACTCGAGCGCGGCTACTTCAAGGTCCACGCGGCCTGCCGCTACACCCACGCCGCCCTCGACGCCGTGGCGCTCCTCGTCGACGAGACGGGCGTCGACGCGGCCGACATCGAGTCGGTTAGCGTCGAGACGTACCCCGCGGCCGCGGCGCTGTCGGAACCCGCGCCCGCCAACGCCCTGCAGGCGAAGTTCTCGATTCCCTTCGCCGTCGCCTCGGCGCTGACGACCGGCGAGACCGGCAAGGAGGCGTTCACCGACGAGGCGCTGACGAAGACCGCCCTCGGGTTCGCCCGCCGCGTGGACGTGGTCGCCACCGAGGAGTTCGCGGCCCGCGCCCCCGACGAGCGCGGCGCGCGCGTCACCGTCGAGACGGGCGACGGCGAGCGGTACGCCCGCGAGGTGCGCGCCGCCCGCGGCGGCGAGCGCGACCCGTTCACCGAATCGGAACTCCGAGCGAAGTTCGACCGACTCGTCGCGCCCGTCATCGGCGACGGCGGCGTCGACGGCCTCTGGACCGCGGCGACCGAACCCGCCGCCCCCCGCGTGCTCTGCGCCCTCACTCGGGCCTGAGCACCCCCGACACTCACCGAGACCACTGAGACCATGATTTCACACGAGCCAGTCAGAGACTGGGAACGACAGGTGTACGGCTTTCTGACCGACGAGATACCCGACGACGTGCGCGCCGACGGGGCGCGAATCGTCGCGGACGTGCTCGCGGCGACCGTCGCGGGGGCGGCCGCGCCACAGCACGCGGGCGTCTTCCGCGACGCGAAACTGGCCGACGGCCCGGCGTCCGTCCTCGGGACCGACCGCCGGGTCGACCCGTCGCAGGCGGCGCTGTTGAACGCGACGGCGGCGATAACACAGGAGATAGAGGAGGGCCACAACCGCGGCGGCCACGTCGGCGCGAGCGTCGTCGCGGGCGCGGTCGGCGTCGCCGAGGCCAACGACGTGGACGGCGAGACGTTCGTAGACGCCTGCGTCCGCTCCTACGAGCTGTGCGCGCGCTTCGAGTACGCCATCTTCGCGATGAAGGCCCGGATGAACGAGGCGATTCCGTGGCTCGTCCGCGACCCGCACTCGACGTGGACGACGCTCGGGCCAGCGCTGACAGCCGCCGTCTGCGCGGGACAGTCGCCCGACGGGGTGCGCGAGACGGTCCGGACCGCGCTGAACCTCGCGGTCGTCTCCATGCACGACCCCTTCGCGGAGGGCGCGCCGTCGCGGAACGTCACCGCCGGGTTCTCCGCGCAGGCCGGCGTGAGCGCCGCGACGCTGACCGCCGCCGGCCTCCGCGGGTCGCCCGCGGCGATGGAGGCCGTCTACGACCCGTTCGAAACGCTCCTCGGCGACGGCGAGTTCGACGCCCTGTTCGATTCGCTCGGCGACGACTGGTGGATTTCCGAGGCCTACCAGAAGCCGTATCCGTCGTGTCGCTACACCCACGCCCCGCTCGACGCCCTACGAGACGCCGGCGCGGACGACCTCGCGCCCGGCGACGTGGACCGAATCGACGTGTACACCTACCGCAACGGCGTCGACATGAGCCACGCGCGACCCGAGACGCTCACCGCGGCGAAGTTCTCGACGCCGTACGTCCTCGCCCGCTGGGTCGCAGACGGGAGCGTCGAACTCGACGACTTCCTCGACGACGCGCTCGGCGACGAGGCCGTGCAGGGGCTCTCGGAGCGCGTCCACCTCCACGCGGACGAGGCGTTCGAGCGGGCGTTCCCCGACGATTGGGGGGCGCGCGTCGAGGTGACCGCCCGCGACGGGAGCCGCTACGTCGGCGAGCGCGAGTACCCCCGCGGCGACTACCGCGACCCGCTGTCGGCGGCCGACCTCGACTCGCGCAACCGCGACCTGCTCGCGTTCGGTCTCGGCGAGGACGCCGCGGACGCGGCGCTCGACGCGCTCTCGGCGGTCGGTTCGAGGCCGGTCCGCGAGACCGTCGCCGCGCTGACTCGGTACTGAGGCGAACACTCGTTCGGCTCACCCGAACAAAACGCCAACAATTATTACCTCACTGTCTGATTGCTAACTATGAACACGAACGGGAACGATGCGACGGGAACAATCGGCGCTACGAAAACGTCGTTCGGCATCGTCGAACACATCAGGGACCACGACGCGAGCGGGGTGTCGGAGATAGCGAACGACCTCGGCATCTCGAAGAGCACGGCCCACAACCACCTCAAGACGCTCGCGGAACTCGGCTACGTCGTCAGGCAGGGCGACGAGTACGCGCTGGGCCTGAAGTTCCTCGACCTCGGCGACCACGCCCGGACGCGACACGCGCTGTACCACGCCTCCATCGGCGAGATGGACGACCTCGTCGAGGCGGTCGGCGAGCGCGGACAAGTGATGGTCGAAGAGAACGGCCGCGGCGTCTACATCTATCAGGTGAAGTCCGAACAGGGCCTCCAGACCGACTCGCACATCGGCACGACCGTCGACCTCCACACCACGTCGGTCGGCAAGTCCTACCTCGCGTTCTGCGACGAGGAGCGCCGAAGGGAGATTCTCGACGGCGAACTGACGCGGCTGACGACGAAGACGATAGACGACCGCGACGCCCTCGAAGCCGAGTTGGCGACGATTCGCGAGCGCGGCTACGCCTTCAACGACGAAGAGCGCATCACCGGGATGCGAGCGGTCGGCGCGCCGATTCTCTCCGACGACGAGACCATCCTCGGCGCGATTAGCGTCTCCGGTCCGACCACCCGAATGAAAGGCGAGTGGTACCACACGGAGGTCCCCGAGATGGTGACGCAGGCCGCCCGCGTCATCGGCATCCGCGCGACCTACTCGTAGTCTCCAGTGATGCAAAACAACGGTTCGGCATAGCTGTATTTCGCGGATGTTTGACGCCGGGCGGCCCGTTCCCGGAGTCGTTCGGACGCGAGCCGGCAGACACCAAAGAGATTACAGAATTATGTTTGTCACGGATGAGGCGAGTCGACTTCCGCGACTCGTGACACGGATACGGTTGTCAGGCGAGCCGGTCGAGTTCGGCGGTGTCCGTCGGCAAACGTATCAGTATATATAGTTCTAATCTGGCTTGATAAGTCATCGTCGGAGAGGGTCACGAGCGCGACGGACTCGATTCGGTGGCCGAGTTCTTCCGTCCGAGATGCGAGCGCGGCGCGGCGATTCAAAGCGGACGAACGGTGCGTTTTTCGCGCGATTGACGCGCTATTCGAGCGAAATTTCGGTGTTAGGGGTGACGAGAGAAATCGATCAGTCGGCTCGCTGTGGACCCGATTGCCGAGTGTTCGAACTCGAATCGAAGCCATGTGCTCGAACTAAATAACTACCAATATTCGAAAATAACAGTCGAATACTATCGAATCTGAGATGTTATTCGAGCGCGATGACGCCGGTGTGTCAGCGCGAACGCCGTCGCTCGGCGAGGGCGCGGTCGCCGGCGTGGCGGTCCGCGTCGTCTCGCGTCGCGTCGTGAGTCACCGCGCGGTGTCGCGTCGGGAGTCGGTTCCCCGACCTCGGAGTCAGTCGGCCATCGGAGCCTGCAACTCGCGTTCGGCCTCCTCGTCGACCTCGACGGGGCCCTCGGCGAAGACGACGCCGTGTGCGCCTTCTCGCTCCTTCGCGCTCGCCGCGACGCGGACGAACGAGGCCTTCTCGCGGGCGTCGGCGAGCGTGTGACCGCCGCAGTAGCTCACCCCGGAGCGAACCCCGCCGAGGAACTCCTCGACGAGCGGTTCGACCGGCCCCTTGTAGGGCGTGAGCGCCTCGACGCCCTCGCCGGCGTCCACGTCGCTCTGTTTGTCCTCGCGGTCGTCTGCGGCCTCCGTGGAGGCCATCCCGCGGGAGCGCTTGTACGTCTCGCCGTCGACCTCGACGACCCGGCCCGGTGCCTCGTCGGTCCCGGCGAAGAAGCTCCCCATCATGACGGTGTCCGCGCCGGCCATGAGCGCCTTCGCGGCGTCGCCGGAGGTCCGAATCCCCCCGTCGGCCATGACGTGGATGTCGAGGTCGTGCGCCCGCTCGGCGCACTCCGAGACGGCCGTGAGCTGTGGGTAGCCCGCGCCCGCGACCTCGCGGGTCGTGCAGTGCGACCCCGGCCCGACGCCGACTTTCACACAGCCCGCGCCGGCCTCCCAGAGGTCTTCGACGGCCGCCGGCGTGACGACGTTGCCCGCGACGATTTCGGGGTCGAACTCGTCGCGAATCCGTTCGACGGCGTCGAGACACCGCTCCATGTGGCCGTGAGCGATGTCCATCACGATAGCGTCCGCGCCGGCGTCGAGGAGCGCCTCGGTCCGGTCGAGGTAGTCCTCGTTGATGCCGACCGCGCCCGAGACGGTCCCGCCCGCCTCGGCGACGCGGCGGACCTGTTCGGCCTGCTCGTCCACGTCGAGGAAGCGGTGGACGACGCCGAGGCCGCCGAGGCCCGAGAGCGTCGCCGCGAGGTCCGCTTCGGTGACGGTGTCCATGGCCGCGCTGACGAGCGGCGTGTCGAGGCGCAAGTCGGGCGTCACGTTGGTCGAGAGGTCCACGTCGCTCCGGCTGTCGACCGGCGAGCGCTGTGGAACCAGCAATACGTCTCCGTAAGAGAGTCCTGTGCGAATCTCCATCGTAACCCTCCACAGCCGAAGGGTGGGATGGTAATAACGCCCACGAACGCGGTTCGCGTCGCCGCGGAACGAAACTATTACACGCTGGCGTTCGTCCGTTCACTAACACACGGCGCCGCGTCTCGTGCGAATCTCCAACCCATCGTAACCCCAACGTATTCGCCGTTCGCGGGCCGTGTGGTTCGAACCGCCCCGGAGCGACCGCGCCGCGCGACGGCGGAGTCTCGGAGTCGAATCCGGCGCGGAGTTCGCAAGCGTTTTGTCAGACTGATATTGACAGATAGTTGCCGTGCCGGCCGTCCCACCTCGAGTCGGTATCGGTAGGTGGATCAGAGGCAACCCACAGCACGACGATTGGTCCCCGCCTCGATATCGTCCGGACCGAAGAAATTTCTTCCGCGCAGTCCCTTAGGGAGGTATGCAGACTGTCATTCTCGCCGCCGGCCGCGGCACCCGGATGCGTCCGCTCACGGACCGCCGACCGAAGCCGATGCTCCCCGTGGCCGACCGGCCGCTCGTCGCACACACCGCCGACGCGGCCATCGAGGCGGGCGCGACGGACATCACTCTCGTCGTCGGCTACGAGGCCGGAGACGTGCGCGACTACTTCGGCGACGAGCGCGGGGGCGTCCCCGTCGAGTTCGCCGTCCAGTCGGAACAGCGCGGGACGGCCGACGCCGTCCGCGCCGCGGCCCCCCATCTCGACCCCGACGAGCCGTTCGTCGTCCTCAACGGCGACGCGCTGTACGACGTGCCGACGCTGTCGACGCTGTACGAGGGGACGCCCGCGGTCGGGTCGTTCCGCGTCGACGACCCGAGTTCCTACGGCGTCCTCGACACCGACGACGAGGGCTTCGTCACCGGCGTCGTCGAGAAGCCCGCGGACCCGCCGTCTGACCTCGTCAACGCCGGCGCGTACGTCTTCCCGGCCGAGGCCCACGACTGGCTCGACGTGGACGAGAGTGACCGCGGCGAACTCGAACTGACCGACGTGCTCGCGGCGACCTGCGAGGCCTACGACGTGCGCGGCGTCGCCTTCGAGCGCTGGCTCGACGTGGGGCGGCCGTGGGAACTCCTCGAAGCCAACGAGTGGAAGCTCGGCGAACTCGAACCGCGAATCGACGGCGACGTGTCCGAGCGGGCCGAACTCGACGGGCCGGTCGTCGTCGAGGCGGGCGCGACGGTCCGCTCCGGCGTGGTCATCGAGGGGCCGGTGCTCGTCCGGAGCGGGGCTACCGTCGGCCCGAACGCCTACGTCCGCGGGCACACGCTCGTCGGCGAGCACGCCAAGGTCGGCCACGCCGTCGAGGTGAAAAACAGCGTCCTGATGGAGGGCGCGACGGTCGGCCACCTCTCGTACGTCGGCGATAGCCTCCTCGGCCGCGACGTGAACTTCGGCGCGGGGACAAAAGTGGCGAACCTCCGACACGACGGCGAGCCCGTCCGGCAGATGCTCAAAGGCGAACTCGTCTCGTCGGGTCGCCGGAAGTACGGCGTCGTCCTCGGTGACGGGGTGAAGACCGGCATCAACGCCTCGCTGAACGCGGGCGTCAGAATCCCGACCGGCGGGACGGTCAAACCCGGCGAGTCCGTCCTCTACGACCGCGTGGACGAGACCGACGCGGGCGACGAAGCGAGCGACCACGGGGCGACCGGCCACGCGGCGACCGACGACGAGGCGACCGCCGGCGAGGACTGACGCGAGGGCCGCCTCGACCCGCGACACGCATCACGTTGACGACAGTTAACCTACCAAACAGTTATCAGACACAACGGCGAATCGGCACGACAGTACATGGACGTGAGCGAGGGGGAGTCGGCGTCGAGGCGCGTGCTCTACGTCGACGACGACGAGGGGCTGTTGGCGCTGACAAAGCGGTTTCTCGAATCGACGGACGACGAAATCGAGGTCGTGACGACCGACTCGCCGCGGCGGGCGCTGGCACTGCTCGCGTCGGAGTCGTTCGACGCGGTCGTCTCCGACTACCAGATGCCGGAGATGTCCGGACTCGAACTGCTGTCGGTGCTCCGAGAGGAGCGCGGCTCCGACGTGCCGTTCGTCATCTTCACCGGGCGGAGCCGCGAGGAAGTCGCCATCGAGGCGCTGAACCTCGGCGCCGACAGCTATCTCCAGAAGGGCGGCGACCCGACGACGCAGTACGGCGTCCTCCGACAGACGCTCGTCCGCATCACGGACCACCGGCGCGCGGAACGGCGACTCCGCGAGCGCGAGGCGTACCTCCGCGTCACCCTCAACTCCATCGCCGAGGGCGTCGTCGCCACCGACGCCGACGGGACGGTCGTCCAACTGAACCGAACCGCCGAGGAGATAACCGGCTACGACGCCGACGCCGCCGTCGGCGAGCCGCTTTCGGACGTGCTCGTCCTCGTCGACGGCGAGACCGGCGAACGCATCGACCCGATGCGCCGCGTCGCCGAGGCGGACGGGCCGGTCGAACTCGCCGCGGGAACGAAACTCGTCACCAGCGACGGCGGCGAGCGCTACATCGAAGACAGCATGTCGCCCATCAGGACCGACGACGGGGCGGTCGAAGGCGTCGTCGCCGTCTTCCGCGACGTGACCGAGGCCTACCGCGAGCGGGAGCGACGCGAGCGCCAACAGCGGGCGCTCGTCGGCCTCGCGACCGACGAGGCGGTCATCGGGGGGTCGTTCGAGGACGCACTGCCGCGAATCACGGAGACGATGGCGACGGTGCTGAACGTCGAGCGGGCGAGCGTCTGGCTGTTCGACGACGCCGAGACGCTCCGCTGTGTCGACCAGTACGACCGGTCGTCGGGCGAGCACAACGCCGGGACGACGCTGACCGCGTCGAACTACCCGTCGTACTTCGAGGCGCTGGCGGCGAACCGGTCGCTCGGCGTCGACGACGTTCGGACCGACCCGGCGACCGCCGAGCTTCGGGACGGCTACCTCGGGCCGAAGGGCATCGCGTCGATGCTCGACGCGACGGTCAGGTCGGGCGGCGAGGTCGTCGGCGTCGTCTGTCACGAACACGTCGGCGAGCCGCGACAGTGGCGGACCGACGAGCGCAGGTTCGCCGCGGAGGTCGCCGACAACGTGGTCATCGCGCTCATGCGGGCGACCGACGTCGAGGCGCTCCCGGCGCGCGCCGGCGGGAACGAGACGGGCGATGCGGAAGCAAGCGACGCGGAAGCGGACGATACGGGAGCGGGCGACGCGAAAACGGGCGACTCCGAAGGAAACGAGCGCGGAGACGGAACGCGACCGAGAGAGGAGCGACGAGGGAGCCGCGCGGAACCGCGGGCGGAGCAAAGCGAGGAGTGAATCGGTCGGGGCGCGTCGCCGCGGCCGACCTGCTCAATCTGGAGTCTACTTTTCGGCCGTTCCGAACCCCATCCGGTCGGTTCTCGCCATCTGATTCGGACACCGAACCCCCGTTCCGAGCCGGGAGTTGAAAAACGGCAGTTCCGCGGGAATCCGGCGAAATCGGCGCATCACCGTGAAATCTAAAATGCCCGTAGCACCAAAGAACGTGTATGTCGAACAGCAGCCGATTCGTCGTCGCGACGCACGTGTTGACTCACTTGGCGGTGCAGAGCGACGAGCGGCTGTCTTCCGACCGTCTCGCGTGGAGCGTCAACACGAACCCGGTGGTCATCCGTCAGCTCCTGTGTTCGCTCCGCGAGGCGGGCCTCGTCGATTCCAAGCGCGGCCCGACCGGCGGCTTCACGCTGTCCCGCGAGCCGGACGCCATCACGCTTCGCGACATCTACGAGGCGGTGGAGGACGCCGAGCCGTTCTGTTTCCACACGAACGAACCGAACGACGAGTGCACCGTCGGCGAACACATCCAGCCGGTGCTCGTCGAACTGCTCGAACCGGCGATTCAGGCGATGCTCGACGAACTCGACTCGGTCACCGTCGCGGACGTCCACGCGGAAATCGTCGAGACGGCGGACGGCGACCCGCTCGAAGCGTAGCGCGGCACCGCACCGTAGAGCGCGTTCAGACCGTCGACTGCACCGTCTCGGCCTCGGCCGCGTCCTCGTCGTGTTCAGCGTCGAGCCACTCGGTGGCCCACTCCTGTATCTCGTCGAACACCGGGCACAGCGAGACGCCCTTGTCGGTCAGCGAGTAGTACGTCGCGACCGGCGCGTCCTCTTCCATCCGGCGGTCGACGAAGCCGTGTTCCTGCAGGTCGTCGAGGACGCGAGAGAGCGTCCGCGAACTCGCGCCGGTCGAGCGCTTCAGCTCGTTGAACCGCTTTTCACCGTCTTGGAGGTCGTGGAGGACGATGAGACGCCACTGTGACCCGATCTGCTTCAGCGAGTCGATGATGGGACAGGGGGCGTCGTCGAGGTTCATATCCGTGGCCATACCCCCATATCGGCTCCGCCCCTCTTTAGCGGTTCGGTTAGTACACCTGCTTTCGAAACGTTACCTGATTCGGATCCGGGCCGACGGACCGACCGGCCGACCAGTCGCCGACCTGAGCGCCGGTCCGCTCAGGCGAGGAGACGCGAGAGGAGGAGGAACACGCGCTTGAGGTTCTTCGAGAGGCTCGTCTGGTTCTCCGAGAACAGCACCACCTCGTCGTCGAGTGCGTGAATCTGCAGGCACCGACCGCGGTCAGACAGGTCCTTCAGTTCGATGCCCCGGACCGAGTCGAGGGGGACGACGAGATAGCGGTACTCCTCGTCTTGGATGTCGGCGTTACAGTGGTCGCCGTAGACGTGGATGCTCCGCTCCGTGACCGCGAGTTCGTAGCCGATGTAGCTCATCCCGGCGATTTCGGCCCCGGCGCGGCCGCCCTTGACTTTGCCCTTCAGGTGCGAGGCGTCGAGGAGGATTCCGTCAACCATACCGCACGGTTCCGGGCGGGCGTTCCTAAGTATTCGCGCCCGGTTCTCCGAATTGATTCTGCGAGCGGCGCGCCGACGAGGAGAGCCGCGTCAGCGACAGCCTTTCGGTCGGACGGTCATCCGGCGGCGGCCGTCCGCGTCGTCGCCCGAGCCATCGGGTTCGATAATCGAGTACGACGAGACGAGGTGGTTGACGATGTAGTCGACCGTCGAGGGGTCGTACGTCCAGAAGCCGGTGAAGCCGAACCCCGGTTCGGGCTCCTCGGCGACGAGCGCGCACTTGTAGTCGCCGACGCCGTTGCCGTCGTAGGCGACGAACCAGGAGCGGCGAATCTCGTCGGTGCGCGCGAGGTGGAGTTGGAACTGGTCCGCCTGCGGGACCTCGCCGTTCGGATAGATGTACGCGTGGACCGAGAGGTCGTCGCGGCCGCCGAGGCGGCGGTACGCGGCGAGTTGCGGGCGGAGGTTCCCGCCGGACTGAAAGCCCGAGTGGAGTTCGCCCGCGCCGACGCGCCACGCGCGGTCTTCGATTTCGCGGGTGGCGTTGAGCATCTGCCGGCGGTCGTAGGAGGTAAACAGCGTCTCGTCGAGATGGTCGAGAATCGGCGCGTACGAGTCGCGTTCGAAGCCCGGTTCGACGTCCTCGGGACGTCTGAGGAGGTCGTCTATCGAGACGGCCGTGTGGAACGTGTCGCCGGTACCCAACACCGCGTAGTTCGAGGGACCCTCGTCGGAACTCGCAGACTCCACCGAGACGTTTCGGTCCGCGAAGTGCTCGGCGAGTCGCTCGGCGACGCCGGGCGTCGGATTGAACACCGTCAGCGTTCGCTCCGCGGCGGCGACGCCGGAAATGAGTTCGCTGAGAGACATTACCGGTTACACGGAACGCTCCAGCGGGTTATTATTCTTTGCAATAATGTGGTATGAGAGAGCCGGCAATCGGCTCGTAACCCCGAGACTCCGACGAGTAAGGAGGTCGTTACCGAAGGTGTTCAGATTCCTAACTATGCCCCGCGAGCGTGTACATTCAGTATGATTTCCGACGCACCCCACTCTCGGTCGTCCGCGGGGGTCGACGACGAATCCGGGACTGACGCCAGTTCGTGGTTCGCCACCGAGGTGCCCGACATCGTCGAGGGGCTCGCGTCCTCGCAGTCCATCGGTCCCCTCACCGCCGCGACCGCGCGCGAACTCATCGCGGTCGGCCGCGCAAGAGACGCGCTCGCGCTCGTCCTCGGCGAAGTCGACGGGTCGTGGCGGCGGTGAGACGGCGCGACGAGCGCCACCGAATCGACGGCCGACGGACTACTTCTCGCGGGAGCTCGTGTCTCTGACGTACAGTTCCACGAGCGAGTCGAGCAGGTGCGGAGCCAGTCGGAACCGAACGTCCACGCTGTTTTGCTCGCGGTCGTACGCGAGCTGTTGGACGTCGATGGCGGCCAGAAGCGTGCGCATCGCGTCGACGACGTAGTTGCTCGACCCCGCCTCGACGCGGAGGCTGTCGCCGAGGTGAATCGAGAGCCCGTCGACGGCCGTCTCGTAGCACGTCTTGCTCGGCGCGTCGACCCGCTGGGTCCGTTCGACCAGCCCGAGGCTCGACAGCGTTTCGAGCCGGCGGTAGATGGTCGATTCGGAGACGTCGCAGGTCTCGGCGAGCTCCTCGGCGGTCATCGGCGCGCGGTTGCACGCCAGCAGTACGTCCCGGGAGACGTCGTCTCCGAGCGCGTCGAGGAGGTCGTCGTCGGACGACTCCGGGGGGATATCGGTCTCGTCCGTCGTCTCGGCGGCGGCGCTCTCGTCGGTCAGCGGTCCGGGAGGCTCGTCCGAGGCCGAGAGAACGTCGTCCACGAGGTCGCGTCGGGTCATCGCGTGTTACCTGACGCGGGCGGGTAATATGTAATCGGTGCCTACAATCGAGATAATCTTCGATTACCTCCGAACAGTCTCGAATCCCTGAAAAACGGCGGCCCTCGGACCGAAACCGAACGACTGCGGCGAATTAACGGGTGCGAAACGTCGGAACGCGGCGGTGAGACCCACCGCGGCGCTCGCTCACGCTCACTCGACGGTGACGCACTTGGCGAGGTTGCGCGGCTTGTCGATGGGTCGTTCGAGCAGGTCCGCCGCGTGGTACGCGACGAGCTGGAGCTGGACGTTGGCGAGGACGCCGGCGATGTCGGGATGGGTGTCCGGAATCCTGAGCACGTGGTCCGCGAACTCGGTCACCTCGCCGGTGCGGTCGCTCGTGATGGCGATGACCGGCGCGCCGCGGGCCTGCACCTCTTTGACGTTGCTCAGCGTCGCCTCGTCCTCGTGGCCGGTGAAGATGGCGAACACGGGCGACAAGGGTGTGACGAGCGCCAGCGGGCCGTGTTTGAGCTCCGAGGCGGCGAAGCCCTCGGCGTGCTCGTAGGATATCTCCTTGAACTTCAGCGCGCCTTCGAGGGCGACGGGGTGGGCGACCCCGCGGCCGATGAAGAAGTAGGCGTCGCTCCCCTCGTACTCGATGGCGATTTCGCGGGCCATCGAGGTGTCGAGCACCTCCTGTACGTCGCCCGGGAGCCGCGACAGCGCCTCCATCAGGGTGCGCGCTTCGGGCGACTTCGCGCCGGTCACGTCCTCAACGAGGCGCTCGGTGAGGAGCGTCAGCGCCGTCACCTGCGACGAGAACGTCTTGGTGGCCGCGACGCCGATTTCCGGGCCGGCGCGGATGAGCAGTTCGTCGTCGCACTCGCGGGTTATCGACGAGCCGACGACGTTCGTGACCGCGAGGGTCCGCGCGCCGGCGGCGCGGGCGCGGCGCACCGCGTCGAGGGTGTCTGCGGTCTCGCCCGACTGGCTGACCGCGACGACGAGCGTGTCCGGCGTCACCGGCGGCTTGATGACCGAGTACTCGCCGGCCATGAACGCGTAGGCGGGGATGCCCCGGGAGTTGAGCAACGACGCCGCGTACATCCCGGCGTGGTGCGAGGTGCCCATGGCGAGGAGGTGGACCTGCTTCACGTCGGCGAACGACTCCGGCGGGAACTCCTCTAATTCGACGCCGCCGGCGTGGGTGTTCAGCCGGCTCTGGGTGGTCCGCCGGAGCGCGCCGGGCTGTTCGTGAATCTCCTTGTACATGTAGTGCTCGTAGCCGCCCTTCGTCGCCGTCTCGGGGTCCCACTCGACGCGTTCGACGGGGCGGTCGACCGCGCGGCCGGCCGAGTCCGTGATTTCGTAGCCGTCCGAGCGAGTGACGACGAAGTCACCGTCGTGGAGGTAGACGACGCGCGCCGTGTGCTGGATGAACGCGGGCACGTCGCTGGCGAGGTAGTACTCGCCGTCGCCGACGCCGAGGACCAACGGCGACCCCGAGCGGGTCGCGAAGATGGCCTCCTCGTCGCCGATGATGGCCGCGAGGGCGTAGCTCCCCGAGAGACTGCCGACCGCGGCGCGGAAGGCCTCCTCGGGGGTCGCGCCGTCGCGGAGGTTCTCCTCGATGAGGTGCGGGACGACCTCGGTGTCGGTCTCGCTACTGAAGACGTGACCGCGGGCTTCGAGGTCGCTCCGGAGCGACTGGAAGTTCGAGATGATGCCGTTGTGGACGACGGCGATACGGCCCGACTCGTCGGTGTGGGGGTGGGCGTTGCCGTCGGTGACGCCGCCGTGGGTCGCCCAGCGGGTGTGACCGATGCCGTAGTCGCCGGCGATGGGGTCCCGCTCGACGGCCGCGACGAGTTCGGAGACCTCGCCGACGCGCTTCGTCAGCGAGATGCCCGACCCGTTTTTCACGGCGATACCGGCCGAGTCGTAGCCGCGGTACTCCAGCCGCTGGAGTCCCTCGACGAGCGAATCGACCGAGTTGTCCGCGCCGATGCAGGCGGTGATTCCGCACATCAGTGGGTCACCTCCACGCGCTCGCGGACGTCGCCGTGTAAGACCGTGCCGGCCCCGACGACGGCCTCAGCGCCGACGCGACTGCCCGCCGTGAGCGTCACGTTCGCGCCCACCTCGGCGCGGTCGCCGATGATGCTCCCGAGGCGGCGGTCGGTGTACAGCCGGCCTTCGAGGATGACGTCCGCCCGGCCGCCGGGTGAGACGACGCCGTCGCCGACGGTCGCGCCGGGGCCGACGACGGAGTCCCGGAGGACGACGCCCGCGCCGACCCGCGCGTCGGTCGAGAGGATGGAGCGCTCGATGACGCTGTTCGCGCCGACCGAGACGTTGTTCTGGAGGCACGAGCCGGCGCTGATGACCGCGCCCGGCCCCACGTCGCAGTCGTCGCCGACGACCACGTGGTCGCCGACGACCGCGCGCTCGTGGATTCGCGCCGAACCGGCGACGGCCGAGCCGTGCCTGCGCGCGAGGAGCGTCTCCGTCACGGAGAGGAGTCCCCACGGGTGCGAGGGGTCGAGCCAGCCGCCGTTGACGAGGACGGACGTGACGTTCCCGTCGAGGTAGTGAATCACGTCGGGAAGCCGCGTCTCGCCGTCGTGCGGCGGGGTGAGCCGGAGCGCCTCGAACACCGCGTCGTCGAAGACGTAGACGCCCGCGTTGACGAGGTAGCCCTCGCTGTCGACGGCGTGTTCGTCGATGTCGGCGATGCGGCCGTTGTCCTCGACGACGACGCCGTACTCCTCGGGCGTGTCCGACTCGGCGACCGCGACGGTCGCCACCGAGTCGGTCGTCGAGAAGCGTTCGAGCACTGTCGTGACGATGTCGGCGTCGATGACGTTGTCGCCGTTGCAGACGACGAACGGGCCGGAGACGAGTTCCTCGGCGAGGAGGAGCGCGTGCCCGCTTCCGAGTCGGGCGTCCTGGTGGACGAACTCGATGTTCGCGTCGGGGTACGTCGCAGAGAGGTGCGACTGGATGCGGTCGGCGCGGTGGCCGACGACGACGACCGCGCGCTCGATGCCCGACTCGAACAGCGCGTCGAGGACGTACTCGACGACCGGCCGGTTGGCGACCGGGAGCATCGGCTTCGGTTGGAAGGTGGTGAGCGGGCGAAGCCGTCGCCCCTCTCCGCCCGCGAGGACGACCGCCTCGGTGATGCGGTCGTTCATTCGCGCCCTCCCGCGAGCGACAGGCGTTCGGAACGTGACCGTGACGGTATGTAAGTCATGAAGGAAACAGGGAGGGCGACGGGGATTGTTATACAGCGCGTTCCCCGAACCGGTCTCGCGTTAGGGTCGCGTGTGAGACTGTTGCAAGCGGAGACCGCAGTCCGAAATCGGCGGAGTAGACGGTTCGGACGCGCCTAATCTGGGGGCGCTCCCCCGACAGTGTCGCGGCGCGGCGAGCCGCCGCGTCGGTCGCACGGACTGCGAACCACACCGCGGGGTGAGAACGGACCTCGGTGGAGGAGTCGAGGAGAGTTGACCTCGGTGGAGGAGTCGAGGAGAGCAGATGTCGGCGGGCGGAAAGAAGGGAGGGACCGAATGCCGCGGCTGTTCGAAAGCGGAGCGAAGTAAAATCCGGGTGCAGTCGTTGGAAATCGGTATCGTCGCGGACGCGTGAGAACCGACCGACTCAGAGGTCGAGGCGGTTCTTGTACGACTCCATCGCGGTGATGGCCATGAGCGTCGCGGTGCTCAACACGGCCCAGCCGGCGGCCGGGACCTGTTCGAGTCCGGGGACGCCGAGCAGTCCGGCGGAGACGGTCGCGGCCACGCCGGCGGCGATAGCGAGGTTCCGCTTCGGCGACGCGGCGAGCGACGCCGACTGCTCGTCGTCCTCGGTGCTGACGATGTCGCCGTCGAGGTACTGGTCGAGCTGTTTCGCGGTGTCGAGAAGCGTGATGTCACCGCGGTTCTTCTCGAAGTCGACGATGCCCGCCGAGTCCATCTTCGGCAGGTGACACTGGTACAGACCGATGTACACGCGCTTTCGTTGACTCGACGACAGCGCCTTGATCTCGATGCCGTTTTCCTTCGCGGCGATGAACTCGGCCATGTCGCCGAGCTTCGCCTCGCCGTCGTTCTCCTTGAGGTACCGGAGCGCGTCGCGCCGGCGTTGGTTCTTCAGAATCTCGAAGACGACGTCCTTCGAGAGCGCTTCGATTTCGGGTTGTTGTTGCTGTTCTGCGAGCGCGTGAGACCCACCAGTCGTCTCCGCGGGCTGTTCATTCGTCGTCTGGTCGACAACGCCGGTATCGGCTTGTAGTGAATCGGTAACCATTGTTCCTTCCTCCCCCACTGTGTGGTCGGGTGCTACCGTGTCACGTGGTCGGTCGAGAGGGAAGACCACGAGGCGTTTGCACAGACCACAACCTTTGGATGCGCCCCACCAAGCGCGCCCCAGATACAGAGGGTCAGTGAGCTAATAGGTTAAGCGAGGATATATACTTGTCTGACAATCCCACACTCTGATTTCTCCGACTGTTAGGGTTGCAAAATCTGCGAGTAAAGTGACTGTAACAATCTATACTAACTCAGACTTTCAATAGTTCCGACAGTAAGAGAATCCTACCAGAGAGCCGCGAGGGACGCCGTTTTCACTCTCATTTATCTCGGTTCTGAGAAATATATAAAACACAGTTGGTAGTTAGGTTCACGGATACGTCGATTCAGCAGTAGCATCCGTTGAGAATACGCGAGCGCTTCGGAGCGGGTGTTTGCGACGGCCGCGAGGAGACGAATTATTCCGCGGTTATTCCACGAGCGCTTCGAAGGCGTCGGCCGATGTCCCCGCCCGCCGCTCGGAGCGGTACTGCGCGAACACCAACACGAGGAGCGCCGCGGAGACGAACACCGCGACGGCGCTCCACGAGACGAGCGCGAACCCGGGGAGGCCCGCCCACAGGCCGAGAATGAGCGCCCAACTGAGCGCGCCGAGGAGCGCGTAATACCGGCTCCACGGCTCGTTCGTCTCGGATTGCATCCAGAAGAACCCCCGCTTTGCGACGTTCGAAACGAGCTCGACGGACCGCTCTTCGTCGTCGTAATCGACCAGTCCGGCGCTCTCGAGTTTCGGGAGATGCGTCTGGTACAGCGAGATGTACACCCGCTGTCGCTCTTCGTCGGTCACGTCCTCGACCGCCGTTCCGTTCTCCCGCGCGGCGACCATCGCCGCGAGTTCTTTCAGCGAGATCGCCTCGCCCGCCCGATGGAGGAAGTAGAGAATCTGCCTCCGCCGGGAGTTGCTGAGGATTCGGAATAGCTCGTCTTTTGATAGCGTTGTCATCGTCGTGTGCGGGGGTGGTCCCGCACGCGGTGTGAAAGAGGGACCCGACCCGGTTGGGTCGTACTACACCACACCCGACCTTTGTTATCGTGACGTTTCCGGGAGGCACCGAGTCGGTCGCTACCGGATATTAAGCTCATCTTCACGCGATTGTCACCGGGGCACAGACCGTCAGCGGGAGGGGGTTATCTCGGTCTCAGAGATGATTCCACATCTCAGCAGTTTCGAGAAAAACCCTCGGGGCGAAACGGGAGCAAACTCGCGGCAACGGCGGTAAGGAACCCAATTGTCCAGTATAGAGGTGGCTAACAATACCCGATGACGGCGATACTTAGATTCGAGACTACATGTTCGAACTGACTGGCTTCCAGCGCGACCTGCTGTACGTGATCGCCGGGGCAGAGCGCCCGTCCGGGCAGGAGATTAAAGAGATGATCAGCAAAGACGTCGGGGAGGTGAATCACGGTCGCCTCTACCCGAACCTCGACGCCCTCGTCGAACAGGGGTACGTCAACAAGGGACAACACGACCGTCGAACGAACTTCTACGAGATGTCCGAAAAGGGCCGCGAATCCATCGTCGAACGCCGAGAGTGGGAAGACCGGCGCGTCGAGTTCCTCGGATAGCATCACTCTGACGGAGAGACGCATCGTCCGTTCGAACACCCCGCGGGCGCGAGTGGGACGCTCGCCCCGGGAAAGCCGAAGGCGAGAACGACTCGTCGCTGGTGGCCGCATCGGTCCCCGCGGTCTCGTTCGGCCCCTCCTCCTTCCGCCGACGATTCGACCCGAGCGACCGCATCGGCGCTGAACCGGAAGCCGACCGCGCTCGGCACCGAGCGCCCCGTCTGGTCCGGCCGGGTTTCGAAGCATGAGCCGACGTGTGGGCCGTGGACAGGAGGGTCGCGGCGCACACCGTCGGGAATCATATCAGATGTCGGTACACTCAAGAGTCGTCAAAAATATCAGATTCAAGATAGTCGAGTCGGCGCTTCGAACCCGAGATTAATGCGCCCATAAGAAACGGATTAATTCGAGAATAAGTAGGTGCTGTCTTGCGTTTTTGTGCGTTCACTGAACGACGGGGACTCGTCGAGAATTCGAACAGTAACGGCGGCAATAATATCATCGATAGACATTCATGTATTCCTACTAATGTAATTATCGCAACATTTATGGGGATAATCCGCAACCCCTGAGACATGGTAAGAGAACGGTCCACCGGGCAGGACCCAGAGACGACGACTGACGACGACGTCGGTAGACGCAAGTACCTCGCGCTGTGCGGGTCGGTATCGGCCGCCGGTGCGCTCGCGGGGTTCTCTGGGGTCGGCTCGGCGACAGAACAGGCAGACGAGTCAGCCGACGCCGACGGGCACACGCTCGTCGTCGCAGGCACCGGCTCCGTCTCGTCGTTCGAAGTGACGGTCAGCGGGTCCATCTCACCACTCCAGCCGAACGGTGCGCTCAGCACGACCGGGACGGTCGGCCCCGCCGCCGAGGGGACCGTCAGCGACGACTCGCGGCGCTACCAGTTCGCGGGCGACGTCACCAACTTCCAGTCGACAGACGCGGTGTCGGTGTACGTCGACGGCGTCCGCGTCCCCGGCGACTCCTTCTGAGCGCCGCCGAGCGTTCGTCGTTTTTACCCGACCGACAGTGGCGACACGGGAGTGCTACGAGCGCATGTAGCCACGGAGCCACTCGGGCGTCACGTCGTCGAACGACACGAGTTCCCCGCCGTGTTCGGCGACGAACCCGTCGGCGTCGGCGTCTGACGAAAACGGAATCAGGTCCCGTCCCATCCCACCGAGCACCTCGCTTCCGACGACGTAGGCCATCTCGGCGGCGTCGCCGAACGTGTCCGCGGCGGTGTGCGTCGAGATGAACGTGTCGCCGTCCTCGGTCGAGAGCTCGTAGTCGACGGTCGAGTAGTCGGTGACGTACACCGCCGTCGCCTCCCAGCCCAGCTCTCGACGTTCGAAGTGGTACGGGAACAGCCCCATGCCGAGCGTGTGGAACCACGCCGGGTTGTCGCGGCCCTCGGGGGCGTTGTCGCGGTAGAAAATCTGTCCGTTCGGACCGGCGTGGAGGCCGATGACCATCCCGCCTCGGTCGTCCTCCTTTCCGCCCGAGAGGTCGACCGGGTCGGGCACCCGTTCCCGTCGAGAACCGCCGCCGAGACAGCCCGCGAGGGCCGCGAGCGCGCCGAGAGAAGCGGCTTTCGTCGCGGCGCGGCGCGTGAGCGCGACCGGCGGGGAGTCGCCCGGCGGAGAGTCGTCGTGCATCGTCGCTCTACGCGGGGGTCGGGCGTCATGGTACATAAACCGTGAGAACGGTCGCTCGCGTGCGCGAACTGAA
Source organism: Haloferax sulfurifontis (assembly GCF_014635105.1). Taxonomy (NCBI): domain Archaea; kingdom Methanobacteriati; phylum Methanobacteriota; class Halobacteria; order Halobacteriales; family Haloferacaceae; genus Haloferax; species Haloferax sulfurifontis. The sequence continues at coordinate 217,255 of NZ_BMCI01000006.1, read as the reverse complement.
CTACCCTCCGACGAGGAGGCGGATGGGTCGCAAAAGCGAGTGCTTCAGGCGACGACCCGCGCGCCCTCGACGAGCGAGCGGACGTCCTCGAACAGGCGGTCGGCGTCGTCTTCGTCGCGGGCTTCGGCGGTGATTCGGACCAGCGGTTCGGTCCCGCTGGCGCGGACGAGGAACCAGCCGTCGTCGGTGTCGACGCGGATGCCGTCGATGGTGTCGACGTCGTCGTAGGCGGCGTGGATGTCGCGGGCGATGCGGTCCATCGCCTGGTGTTTGTCGTCGAACGAGAGGCTCGCGCGGCGGGTGGCGTAGCCCGCCCCGCCGAGGTCGGCGACCTGTTCGGACAGCGGTTCGCCGCGGGCCACGAGGTCGGCGAGCGTGAGCGCCGCGTAGTGGCCGTCGGGCGCGAGCGTCTCGTCGGGCCAAATCCACGCGCCGGAGGGCTCCCCGCCGAAGACGTAGCCGGGTTCGGCGACCGCCTCGGCGACGTGGACGTCGCCGACCGGGGTGTAGGTGACGCGCCCGCCGGCGGCCTCGACCACGTCCTGTACGAGCAGGCTCGTGTCGACGGGGACGGCGACGGCGTCGCCCGGGGAGACGGCGTCCCGCGCGAACAGCGCGAGCAGTGCGTCGCCGGGGACGTACGCGCCGGTCTCGTCGACGGCGACGAGCCGGTCGGCGTCGCCGTCGTGAGCGAGGCCCACGTCCGCGCCGAGCGCGGGGACGGTCCGGCGGAGCGCCGTGAGCGTCTCGGCGTTCGGCTCGCTCTTTCGCGCGGGGAACCGACCGTCCTGCTGGCCGTCGATTGTGTTGACCGTCGCCCCGAGTTCGTAGAGCGCGTCGACCGAGACGCGGCCCGTCCCGTTGCCGAGGTCGAACGCGACGGACACGTCGTCGAGGTCGTCGAACGACGAGACGAGGTGGCTCACGTGGCGGGCCGCGGCGTCGGGCCACTCGCGCTCTTCGCCGTGTTCGTCCCACGCGGCGAGCGACACCTCGTCGCGGTTGAGCCGGTGGACGATGTCGCGCGTCTGGGCCTTGTCGAAGGCACGGCCGCTCGGCGTCCAGAGCTTCAGGCCGTTGTCCGAGGCGGGGTTGTGAGACGCGGTGATGCCGATACCGGCGTCCGCGCCGGTCCAACCGACCGCGCGGGCGACCGTGGGAGTCGAGGCGACGCCGAGTCGGACCACGTTCGCGCCGCACTCGCGGACGCCGGCGCTCACGGCGTCCGCGAGGACGTCGCCGCTGAGTCGCGCGTCCTGTCCGACGACGACGGTGCAGGCGTCACAGCCGACCGCGCGGCCGATTCGAAGGGCGAGTTCGGCGGTCACGGTTCGGCCAACCGGACCTCTGATTCCACTCGTTCCGAACATACCGTGGGAGAGGGTGACGGGACGTTTTGGTATGTTTGGCCTACTGTCACGAACGGGGAGTCAGGCGGCACCTACTGGGAGCGCGAACGAACCGCGGACCGCGTCGGCGTTCTCGCCGCGTCGCCACTCGACGGGGCGAGTGGGCGGAGAGTGGTCGATAGTTAGGCGGCGCGTCGCCTCACTGGAGGGGCTGGGTGTCGCCGATGGGGACCACTTCGATAGAACCGAGCGCGTCGAGCGTCACGCGGTAGCCCGCGTACGAAAAAGAAAGAATCGCGTCTTCAGAACAGCCGAACACCGTTTCGAGGGCGTCGGGGTCGATGGTCTGTGCGAGCGGCGGGAGTTGCGTCGGTCGGACGCCCTCGATCGCCGCAATACTCAATACAACGTTCGTGCTTAGAAGCTCGGAAGAATCGCGGTCGACACGGTACGACCCAGTCGCCTCGTCGTACGTCACGTGCGAGTCCTTCCAGTCGTTCGTCTGTGCCATCATGGGTGCCTTAACAGCCGTCTGTGTGCGACGGTGGCCCTTAAATCCATGCTATTTGTGAACAGTCGTAATCCGTGAACGTCACGGAAACGGACGGGTACGGCCGTGGTACTCCGCGAGCGCAATCTGGTACCGGACATACAAAATCAAAAACCGTGATGGTTGTGTGGAGACGACGGTCAGCCCCGTCGGGCACGAAGCGTTCGGACGGTCTCTCGCGCCTCGTCGACCGTGATTTCGCGCTTGTAGAGCGCCGAACCGGGTTCCAGCAGTTCGCCGCCGGAGACGAGGCCGCCGACGTCGACGGGACCGAAACCGATATCACGGATGAGGCCGGCGACGCGCGCTTTGGCGTCCGAGTCGTCGCCGGCGAGGAACACCGCGAGGCGCTCCGATTCGGGGAGGTCCGGGTGCCCGAGGTCACGGAGCGTCTCCCAGTGGATGGTGTTGAACGACTTGACCAGCTTCGCGTCCGGGAGTTGGGTCGCGACGAGCTCCGAAGAGGTGTCGTCGCCGAGGTCGATGACGTGGAAGTTCTCCGTGTAGGGGTTCATCGCGTCGACGACAACCTTCTCCGCGAACTGGTCCGCGTCGGGAAGCGAGTCGCGCTTTCGGAACGGAATCGCAAGGAAGACCACGTCGCCGAACCGAATCGCACGCGACGGTTCCACCGGGCGCAGTTGCGGGCCGAGCGTCTCAGAGAGGTCTGCCATCGACTCGACCCCGCTGTCGTTGGCTATCGCCACCTCATGGTCCGCCTCCACGAGGAGTTGGGCCAACGTCCCACCGAGTCGGCCAGCGCCGAGTATCCCTATGTCCATGAACAAAGATGTATGTTATTCAAGTTGAATCTTTGCGTGGTCGGCGGCGAGGCGACCGGCCACCAGCCAGACGGGTTACAATGCCGTTAAATGCCGTATTCACGGAGAAGGCCGTCTCTATCTCGGATGTCTCCCGGTGGTTTCGCGTCAGGCCCCGCCGGCGTACGCCGCGAACTCCTTGCCGCGCAGGGCGAAGTAGGCCACGCCGACAGCCCCGACGAGCGACGCGACCGAGAACGCGAGCGTCGGGTCTCTCGCGTAGAGCCAGCCGCCGAGCGCCGCGCTCGGGATGACGACGGTGTTCCGCAGGAGGTAGTACGCGCCCGTCACCCTCCCGCCGGCGTTGCGCTCCGCCGGGCCGACGATGAGCGCCTTGTGCGCGGGCAGGCCGGCGAACCGAAGCCCGGAGAAGGCGAAGAGGGCGACGACGACCCACTGGTCCGCCGGCGCGAAGATGAGGAGGACCGGGAAGACGGCGTACACCGCGAATCCGAGTCCGACGACCGGCTTGAGTCCGGTCCGCTCGGCGAGCTTCGAAACGGGGAGCTTCGTCAGGAGGGCGACGACCATCTCGACGCCGAGGAGGACGCCGAAGAAGGCGTCCGGGCGGAGCGAGACGCCGAAGCCGGTGAAGCCGACGGCGAGGAACTCCGTGACGACGATGACGAAAAAGACGTACACCATCCCGTTGGCGAACCGGACGAGCGTGTCCGCGACGAGGAGCGGCCGAAGCGTCGGTGGGAGCGACCGGAGGTCGTCGCGGAGCTGTGCGAGCCCCTCGAACGACTTGCCCAGCGAGTCCTCGCGCGCGTCGTAGAGGACGTGTTGGGCGACGGTGGCGACGATGCCGAAGGCCGCGGCGACGACGAGGACGTACCGGAAGCCCTCGACGAACGTCGCCGTCGCCGCCAACAGCGCGGCCGCGATGAGCGGCCCGAGGAGGAAGCCGACGCGGCGGAAAATCTCGGTGCTGGCGAAGCCCATCGCCAGCCGCTCCGGCGGGACGCTCTGTTTGACGATGGCGAACGTCGCGCCGAGGCCGAACGACTTCCACGCCTGCGTGAGAAAGAGGCCGACGAAAATCCAGAGCCACGGTTCGAGCGAGACGCCCGCGAGCGTCACCTCGGGCACTTGCGGGGCGACGAACCAGAAGAGAAAGCCCGCAGAGGAGACGGTTCCGAACAGCGTGAGCGAGAGGCGCGAGCCGAGTCGATCGGAGAGCGCGCCGCCCGGATACGGGTACAAGGCCCCGATGAGGTTACCGACGCTCCCGTAGAGGCCGACGACGGTCGCGCCCGCGCCGAGCACCCGCAGGTACTCCGGGACGTACCGGCCGGTCATCTGGAACGAGAGGCTGAACGCGAACATCGCCACCGAGAGGACGAGCACGTCGCGTTCGAGTCCGATGAACTGCCGAAAGGAATCGAAGCTGTCGACGGCGTCCCGACGCGTATCCATCGTCCGAGTGGTTCGCGGGAGCGCCCAAGAAAGTACGGAGCGGTCGGGCCACCGCGGGGCGGTCGGCCTACGCGTCGACCGGCGGGTCGACCCAGACGACGAGGCCGTCGTCGGTCCTGACGATGCCGCGGGTGAGCTCGTCGCCGAACGGCGCGTCGTCGACGGTCTCGGGGTCGACCTCCGTCACGCGGTCGACCTCGTCGACCAGCCAGCCGAACACGGTCGCGTCCTCGTCGGCGGCGTCGAAGACGACGACGCGGGAGGCGTCGGGGTTCGAGCCCACGCCGAGGAGCGAGGCCGTGTCGACGAGCATCGTCGTCGCGCCCCGGTAGTCCATCGCGCCGACGACGTGCGGCGGCGTGTCCGGGAGCGAGCGCGCCGACTTGCGGTCGATAATCTCGGTGACGGCGTCGAGGACGACGCAGTAACGTTCCTCGCCGAGTTCGAATTCGAGCACCTGCGTCGGCTCCGCGAGCGCGCCGTCGGGCGCGTCGGTGAGCGACATCTACGCGCCCCGGGCGGGGAGCCCGTCTTCGGCCGCGTCGAGTTCGTCTTCGAGGTCGTCCACCTCGTCGTCGATGTGGTCGACGAGGAGCGCGACCTCCGAGATGTTCGCCGTCTGCTCTTCGGTAGCCGCGGCGACCTGGTCGATTTCGCCGGCGACTTCCTCCGCGCCCCGAGCGGTCTCGTCGACGAGGCTCGCCACCTCCTCGGTGCTCGCGGCCTGCTGGTCGGTCGCGCGGGCGACCTCCTCCGCGCCGGCGGCGGCCTCGCCGACCGCGGCGTCGATGTTCCGGAGCGCGGAGACCGCCGCGTTGACCTCCGAGATGCCGTCGTTGACCTCCTCGTTGGCCTCCTCGATGTTGCCGACGGTGGTCTCGGTCGTCTCCTGGATGTCGCCGACGACCGCCTCGATTTCGGAGACGCTGTCGCGGGACTGCTCGGCGAGGCTCTTGACCTCGTCGGCGACGACGGCGAAGCCGGCACCCGCCTCGCCGGCGCGGGCGGCCTCGATGGAGGCGTTGAGCGCGAGCAGGTTCGTCTGGTCGGCGATGTCGTTGATGACCTCGACGACGTTGTCGATCTGGTCGACTTTCGCGCGGAGGTCGGTGATTTCGTCGTACACGTCGGTGGTCACGTCGTCGACGGTCTCCATCGCGTCCGCGGCGTTGTCGGCGGAGCTTCGACCCTCGGCGGCGAGATCGCGCGCCTGGTCGCTCATCGCCTTCGTCTGGTCGGCGCTGGAGGCTATCTGCTCGACGCTGGCGCTCAGGTTCGACACCTCGCCGGCGACCTCCTGCATGTTGGTCGACTGGTCGCCCGCGAGGTCGCTTATCTCCTGTGCGCTGACGGCGACGCTCTCGGAGGCGTTGGAGAGTTCGGCGACCGCCGTGCCGATTTCGTCGGTCGCGTCGTCGACGTCGTCCACGTCGTCGAGGACCTCGTCGGCCGCCGCGCCGGCGGCACCGGGACCGGAATACGCGTCGTGCTGTCGGGAGGTACCGCCGTCACCGGGCGTCGGGTCCCGTTTGTTTCGCTCGATTGCCATACGAACGAGTGTGGGAGTAAAGTGATAAGTATTCGTGGAGAATGTCAAAATAAATAACTACAGATTGCCGGTATTCGCTTCGAAACGGCCAGAAATAAGCGATTCGGAGTAGATATTGCAGAATAGATACCATACTACCGACGCCGACAGAGCCGGAAATCATCGGGTCGTTTAAAAACCACTTGTCCGGTCAAGGTCGCGGTCGCGACGGGCTCTCCCCGGCGTCGCTCCGGAGTCGCCGCGGCCGGGGTTCGATGGGAGGGCCGAAACGGGGCGCGTTCAGGCCAGTCGGCGGCCGGCGGCGACGGCGACGAAGCCCGCGAGCGCGACGAGGACGATGGAGCCGCCGGCGGCGAGCCCGTAGAGATATGCGACGGTGACGCCGACGATACCGGCGAGTTCGCCCGCGAGGACGCCGTAGAGGAGCGACTGCTTGAAGCTCCGGCCGAGCCGTGACGCGGTGACGACAGGGACGACGAGCAGGGCCGCGACGAGGATGACGCCCATGATTCGCATCGCGCTGACGACGACGAACGCGGTGAGGACCGACAGGAGCGTGTTGACCGCGCGGACGTGGAGCCGCGACGCGCGGGCGGCCGTCTCGTCGAACGTGACGTACACGAGCGGCCGGTAGGCGACCGCGACCGAGCCGACGACGACCAGCCCCATCGAGACGAGGAGGCCCACGTCTGCCCGCGAGACGGTCGCCAGCGAGCCGAACAGATACTGGTTGATGCCGACCGAGATGCCGCCGCCGGTCAGCGAGATGAGCACGCTCCCGAGGGCGAACCCACCGGTCAAGACCATCGCCAGCGCGGCGTCGCTCCGGGCGTCGGTGTACTCGATGAGCGCCTGCACGACGAGCGCGGCGACGACCGCGACGACGAGCGCGCCCAAGAGCGGCGGAACTGCGAGGCCGAGCGTCGCGTCGAGAAAGAGCGCGAGTGCGACCCCGGTAAAGGCGGTGTGGGCGAGCGTGTCGCCGACCATCGAGAGGTCGCGATAGACGAGAAAGGACCCGACGAGCGGGCCGACGACGCCGATGCACAGCACCGAGACGTACGCCCGTTGCATGTAGGGGTAGCCGAGGAAGTCGAGGCCGGTGACGCCGGCGAGCCACGAGAACGCCCCGCCGACGACCACCGTCAGGAACCAGTCGAAAACACCCGTGAGCGCGTCGGTCACGAGGAGCGGCGCGAGGGAGTCGGCCGCGGAGAAATCGACCGTGAGGAGGTCGGCCGCCGCGAGTGTGACGGGGCCGGTCACGACTCGTCCTCCGGGTCGGTGCGGGCGTCACCGTGGGAGGGGCCGTGGTGGCCGTGAGAGTTGTCGTGATGGCCGTGTTGGTGGTCGTGGTCCAGCACGCGCTGATTCGCGCCGTAGGCCGCGGCGAGCGCGTCGCTGTCGGCGAAGTCGTCGGGAGAGTCGTGGAAGTACAGCCGCTTGTTGAGACAGGCGATTCGGGACGCGCGGGCCGTGACGACGCCGATGTCGTGTTCGACGAGGACGACCGTCATCCCCCCGTCGTTCAGCTCGCCGAGGAGGTCGTAGAACGCCTCGCGGGACTCGGCGTCGAGGGCGACCGTCGGCTCGTCGAGCGCGAGCAGGTCGGCTTCGGCCGCGAGCGCGCGGGCGACGAAGACCCGCTGGCGCTGGCCGCCCGAGAGCGCCCCGACCCGGCGGTCGGCGAGGTCCGCGATGTCGACGCGGTCGAGCGCCGCGGTGACCGCCTCGCGGTCGGCGTCCGAAAAGCGGCCGAACAGGTTCCGCGGGTAGCGACCCATCCGGACGACCTCGCGGACGGTGACGGGCATGTCGCGGGCGGTCTTCGTCACGTCCTGTGCGACGTAGGCGACGCGCTCGCCGTCGGCGAAGTCGTGGGCGGGCCGGTCGAACAGCCGCACCTCGCCGCGCGTCGGTCGCTGGAGACCGAGCATCAGCGTCAGGAGCGTGCTCTTTCCCGACCCGTTCGGACCGACGAGGCCGAGGAACTCGCCTTCGGGCACGTCGAGCGAAATCCCGTCGATGACGGGCACGTCGCCGTACGAGAAGGCCACGTCGGACAGCGAGACGGCCGTCATTGCGCACCGAGCGCCGTCCGGAGCGACGGGAGGTTCACCTCGCGCATGATGTCCACGTAGCCCCAGTCGTTTTCCTCCCACTCGGTCATGACGCCCGGAAGCGGCGTGAGCGGAAGCACGTCCTCGGCGTCCGTCTCGGCGACGAGTTGCTGTGCGGCGCGGTCGGACTCAAGCGGGTCGGCGAGGACGTGTCGGATGTCGTGTTCCGCGATGGTCGCCTGCGCCCGCTCGATGTCCCGCGGCGACGGCTCCTCGTCGGGTGAGATACCGGTGAGCGCGACGATTTCGAGGTCGTAGCGGTCGGCGAGATAGCCGTAGGCGTCGTGACCGGCGACGAGAAGCACGTCGCGCTCGCGGTCCGCGAGGCCGTCTTCGAACGCCGCGTCGAGGTCCGAGAGCGTCTCGCGGTAGGACTCGGCGTTCGCGGCGTAGGCGTCGGCGTTCGCGGAGTCGACCGACTGGAAGGCGTCGCGGAGCGTCCCGGTGGCGGTGGCGACCCGCGTGGGGTCCAGCCAGAAGTGCGGGTCGAGTTCGCCGTCGTGCTGTTCTGTCTCGTCTGCGTGCGTCTCCTCGTCGTGTTGTTCCGTCTCGTCGTGAGACTCGTCGTCGTGGACGTGGCCGTCAGCGCCGATTTCGTGGAGTTCCACGTCGGCGGACGCGTCGACTTCGGCGACACCCGAGTCGTCGGCGTCGAGCGAGGCGCGGATGTCGTCGGCCCACGGCTGGAAACCGGGCATCCCGTGGACGAACAGGTCGGATTCGAGCACCCGGCCCTGCACGTCCGGACCCGGCTCCCAGCCGTGGCCGTGCTGGCCGATGGGGACGAGCGTGTCGACGGAGGCGGCGTCGCCAGCGACGTGGCGCGCCACGTCGCCGAAGACGAAAAAGGAGGCCGTCGCCGTCGTTTCCGAGTCGGCCGACGAGTCGGTCGAGCCGGTCGAATCGGACGAGTCGTCACCGCCGAGACAACCCGCGAGGCCGACGGCGGCGCTTCCGGCGACTGTCGCGAGGAACCTGCGTCGGGTCTTCGTTCGCATGTTAATAGAAAGTTTGTTCGAGATAATAAGTGCTGTTATTTTGAATGTGTTTTTTATTATTTCGTGGTGGCGTCGCGGTCGCCGGGGAGCGCCGTCGACCCCGAAGATATGCGGAGAGCCGTGATATCGCTCTGCGGACGGAAGCGTCGACCCGAGACGCGCGGTGAATACGGAGCGCCGCGGCTCAGCGGGCAACTGTCTGAAAAGTCGAGATGGTGTCTGCCGCGATAAACAGCAGTCGCGTCTCGGTGTTACTGTCGGACGACGTTCGCCGCGCGGGGGCCCTTGGGCGAGGACTCGATGTCGAACTCGACTTCGGTACCTTCCGTGAGGTCGTCGCCGCCGACGTCTTCCATGTGGAAGAACACGTCTTCGTCGTCGTCGAGGTCGCCGTCGTCAGTAGAGATGAAACCGTAGCCGCCAGTGTCGTTGAAGAAATCAACTTTGCCGTGTGCCATTACGTACAGATCGAGAGTCGGGCGACGGATAACCCTTCCGAGGGTCGAGGTACCACGACCCTTCGGCAGACGTTCGTCCACTACCAACGCCCAATTCGGCGGGAATGTGCCGGACCGGACGGCAGTCGGCGATGACGCCGAAACTGTGGCGTCCAGCCTGAGCAGTGGTCCGCAGAGCGTCTCGTTGTGCGGCGCGCGGGAGCGAAGTTCCGCGACGGCGACGACGATTCGACTGGTGTACGAAAACGGCTTTGTCCGAACGGCCCGTCGTCCCGACACCGTCGGGCGGTCGCCCGCGGGACACTCCATCATGGCCACCCTCGCACAACAGGTCGAGCAGGCGACGAGTCTCGGAATCTTCCTCCTCGGAACCACGCTCGCGGTGCTCAGTCTGCTCGCGTGGCGGCGGGAGCGCGACACGCGGATGGCCATCGTCTCGGCGTCCTACGCGATGTTCTCGCTGTACGGGCTCGCCGTGTTTCTCGAATACCATCTCATCGACTGGGGGGTGGCGACCGCGGCGACCGTCGAACTCCTCGAACACGGGTCGGCGGCGCTCATCCTCGTCGGGCTGGCCGGCTTCTTCGCCGCGCTCTCGCGGGACTGACGCATGGACGAGTTCGAACTCGACTCCCGGCGAGACATCTACGCCGCGGTCGCCGACCGGCCCGGAGTCCACTTCCGCGGGCTGTTGGACCGGCTCGACGTCGCGCAGGGAACGCTCCAGTACCACCTTCGGGAGCTCGCGGACGCCGGCCTCGTGGACGTCTCCGACGACGGGAAGTTCACCCGCTACTACCCCGCCGGCGAGTTCGACGACGAGGACCAGCGCCGGATGAACGCGCTCCGGCGAGAGTACTCCCGGCGCATCATCGCGCACCTCCTCGCCGACGGCCCGCTCACAACGTCAGAGCTGAGCGACCGCCTCGAACGGTCGGCCTCGACGATATCGTGGCACCTGTCGAAACTGGACGACGCTGACCTCGTCAGCCGGCGGCGCGACGGCCAACGCGTCTACTACGCGGTTCGAGACCCCGACCGCGTCCGCTACCTGTACGTGGTTCACCGGCGGAGCTTCACCGACGGCGTGGTCGACCGACTGCTCGGGTTGTGGGACGCCTACTGAGACCGAGGTTCGACCCCGTCCGACCCGGTCCGCCCCGACTCAGGACCCTCGGGCGGTCACTCGCGCCGACGCGTGGCTGAGGGCTCTGAGCGCCAGCACGTACGCGAGGAAGCCGACCAGCGCGACCAGTCCGGGGACGGCGAACCCCGCGAGGTCGGTCCCGACCGCGGCGGCGTGGAGGGTCGCGAAGCCGAAGCCGGCGTAGGCGAACGCGTGGACGACGCGGGGCGACCACGGGCGGGCGAACCGCCGCGGGTCGAGGAACCCGAGAACCGCGACGACGAGCACGACGAGCGCACCGACGCCGACGGCCGACCCCGCGAGCAGGTACGGCAGGCCGTAGTCGGGGACCGGCGCGGCACCGTCGACAACGCTCCACACGTCCGCGATACCGACGACGCCGTGGGCGACGACGAGCATCATCGCGAACGCGGACACCTCGACGTGGATTCGCCTCGCGGCGTCCCGGAGCGGGCCGAACGCCTCCGCGTTGTACAGGATGCCGGTCAGGACGGCGAGGTACAGCGCCGGGTACGAGACGAGCGCCAGCGCCCGGTCGAGATACCAGACGAGCGCCATCAGGAGGCCCTCGTCGTCGCGACCGCGTCGGGACAGCCGTCACCGTCCTGGAAGCCGTTCTGCGTCTCGGGGCGAGTCGGGCACGCGTCGGCGTCGTCGGCGAGGCCGTCGCCGTCGTAATCCGCGGGGGCCTGTCGCTCTACGACCGAGGCGGCCGGGTGGTCCGCGACGGTCGGCGATTCGAGGTCGGCGCGGGCGTCGGCGACGGCCCAGACCGCCGCCATCGACGCGACGAGGACGAACACCGCCGCGAGCGCGACGAGGCGGTTCGTCAGCTCCCTACGCGACATGGTCTGAGAACCCCGTCGTCGCGTGGAACACGCCGTCGTGGACGACGAACGCTTCGAGCCCCGACCAGTCCTCGGCGAGCGAGAGCGCGTCCGCGAGCGGCAGGGCCCCGAGCGTCGTCGCCAGCGCGTCGGCCTCGGTGCAGTCGCGCCGGGCGACGACCGTGACGAGGTCGTGTCGCGCCCCGACGCGCCCGCCCCGCGGGTCGTAGATGTGGTCGACGCCGCCGCGGCCTCGCCGGTGTCCCGACGAGGTCGCGACGTTCCACGAGGTGTCGAGGACGCGGAGCGGGCGGTCGCCGCCGAACGGGCTCTCGACGGCGACGGGGCCGGTCGGAGCGCTGATGTCGCCGCCGCCGTCGACGAAGCCGGTCCGGGCGAAGCCGTCGAGTTCCGCGGCGGCCCGGTCCACGATGAACCCCTTAGCGAGCCCGTTGAGGTCGAGTCGCCCGTCGGTCTCGACCGTCGTCCCGTCGACGGCGACCCGCGCCGATTGGGTGGGGTCGGCACCGCGGGGGCGGGCGTCGGACTCGCCGGCGATGTACTCCTTGACTCGGGCCTCGGTCGCGCCGGCACCGATATCGAACGCGCCGTCGGTTCGCTCGCGGTATTCGAGGCCGCGACGGACGACCGCCGCGACGGTCGCGTCGTCGATTCGGCCGGTCCGGTTGAGCCGGGAGACGGCGCTTCGGGAGTCGAAGGCGTCGAGCACGCGTTCGAGGTCGAGGGCGGCGTCGCGGGCGCGACGGGTCGCCGCGGACGCGTTCCGACCCGCCGCGCGGACCAGAAACGCCGTGTCACAGCAGTCGAACGTCACCGTCGACTCGCCGAGCGCCGAGCGGGCCCGCGAGGCGAGGTCAGTCGTCATCGCCCTCGTGTTCGTACTCGTGTTCCTCGTCGTCGTACTCCCCGTGCTCCTCGTCGCCATCGTATTCCTCGTGTTCCTCGTCACCGTCGCCGTCGCCGTTCGACTGGACCGCGGGCGTGAAGTCCGGGTTCGGCGTCGGCGCATCGTCGGCGGACGCCGTCGCGGCGTGGTCGGTCGGCGTCTGCGTGTCGGTTCCGGGGAGGAGCGTCGGCGAGACCAGCCCCGCCGCGACGACGGTCGTCAGGAGCGCGCCGACGAGCGCCAGCGCGACGAGGGTGTGTTTCGGAAGCGGGATTCGCATCGTGTCGAAGCGGTCGCGGAGGGCGGATAAACGGGTTCGCGTCCAACGCTCGAATACTCGGTCAATCATCGAATGTTCGTCCAATCGTCGAATCGTCGGCTCGCGGGGACACCAAACGGGTCGGGGCTGGCTGGGGCGGGCTGGAGCTGGCCGGAGCTGACCGGGGCTGACCGGGCTGGGACTGAGGCTGGCCGGGACGCGGCGGGACGAGCGCCCTCGCCTCAGTCTGCCGCTCCGCCGCGCGCTTTCGCGACCGACTCGCCGAGGGCCCGGCGCTTGATGAGCGCGAAGCCGGCGAAGATGGAGACGAAGCCGAGCGCGGTCACGGCGTCGATGAGCTGGCCGAGGAACGCCCAACTGAGGAGCGTCGCGGAGACGGGTTCGAGGTAGCCGATGAGGTTTATCTGCGTCGGGCCGAAGCGACCGAGCAGTTCGAAGTAGATGAGGAACGCGCCCGCGCCGCTGACGACGGCGAGATACAGCAGGGAGCCGACGGCGACGCCGGACCACTCGATTGCCGCGAGCGATTCGCCGGTGGCGACGCCCGCGACCGACAGGAGCGCGGCCCCGAACAGCATCGCCCACGCCTGAAGCGTTCGCGCCGGGATGTCCGACGAAAAGGGCCGCGTCAGGACGGCACCGAGGGCGAAACACGCCGAGGCGACGAGGACGGTGGCGACGCCGACCACGTCGCTGGAGAGGAGCGCGTTCGGGTCCGGTCGGGCGACGAGACCGACGCCGAGGAAGCCGAAGCCGAAGCCGAGGACGCCGAGCGGGGAGATGCGGTCGCCGAGGATGCCCGTCGCGAACAGCGCGGTCAGGACCGGCCCGAGGCTGATGACGATGGCCGCCACCGCGCCGGGGACGTGCTCCTGTCCGAGGTAGAGAAACGCGTGATGAGCGCCGATGAGGAGACCGCCGGAGACGCCGACGAGCGTCCAGTCGGTCCGGCTGTGCGGCCGCCAGTAGTCGGTCGAGACGGCGGCGTAGCCGAGGACGATGAGTCCCGCGAGAAAGAACCGAAGCGCCGCGAACTGGAGCGGCGGGAAGTACGCGAGGCCGATTTCGATGGCGACGAACGAACTCCCCCAGAGGAGTCCCAGAAGCACGAACAGCCCGGCGGCGACCCGGCCGTTCACCGACACCACGCTCCGCTCGGCGGCCGCCGATGCGACCGCGTCCGACTCGGCGGCTCCATCGATTCCGCCGACCGTTTCGGCCCCGTCAGCCGTTTAGGCCGCGTCAGCCGTTCCGGCCCCGCCGGCCCGGATTCGAGACGTCCGCGTTCAGTTGCAGTAATATCCAGCACGTGAGCGTATCGTTACCACACAATCGATAATAGTCGTTTTGTTCGGTTCGAATTTCGAACCGCTCGCGGCTTATAGCGAGCCGCGGAGGACCTTCGCCGCGGTCAGAATCGGGTCCCAGACGGGGCTAAAGGGCGGCGCGTAGCCGAGGTCGAGTCGCTCCACCTCGGCGACCGTCAACTCGGAAGCGAGCGCGGTCGCCACGGTGTCGATTCTGACGGCGGCGCGGTCGGCCCCGACGATGGTCCCGCCGAGCAGTCGCCCGGTGTCGCGGTCGGCGACGAGCGTGACGGTCGTCTCGGCGGAGCCGGGGTAGTAGCCCGACCGCGAGCCGGCGGTGATGGTCTCCGAGACGGGGTCGAAGCCCGCGTCGCGCGCCACGTCGAGGTCGGTCACGCCGGCGCGGCCGCACTCGAGGTCGAACGCCTTCACGACCGAGGTGTCGGCGACGGTCCCGATGGGTTCGGGGTCGCCGGCGACGGTCTGACCGATGGCGCGCCCGGCGCGGTTCGCGGGCAGGCCGAGCGTGTTCCACGTCGGCTCGCCGGTGACGACGTGGTCGATTTCGGCGCAGTCGCCCGCGGCGTAGACGCCGTCGGCGCTCGTCCGCCCGTAGTCGTCGACCGCGATAGCGCCCGTCTCGCCGAGGTCGACCGCGTCGGCGACGAGGTCCGAGTTGGGCCGGAGACCGATGCCGACCATCGCCGCGTCGACCGCGAGGTCGCCGTCCTCGCAGACGACGGCCTCCACCCGGCCCGCGTCGCCGCCGCGGAGCCGCTCGACCGACGCGCCGAGGTGGAGCGTGACGCCGTGGGCTTCGAGGTGTTCCTCGACTCGCTCGCCGACCGCCTCGCCGAAGGTGCCGAGGACGTGGCCGGACCGCTGGAACAGGTGCACGTCGAGTCCGTGGGCGGTGAACGCCTCCGCCATCTCGACGCCGACGAAGCCGCCGCCGACGATGGCGACCGACTCGGGCGGTTCCATCGCGCCGAAGCGGGCCGCGCGCGCCTCGTCGACGAACCCGCCCCCGCCGAGGTCGGCCACCGACGCCTCGTCCGGGTCAGTGAGGAACGACCGAATCGCCGCCGCGTCGTCCAGCCCGTGGAGCGTGAACGCGCCGTCGAGGTCGATGCCGTCTATCGGCTCGCGGAGCGCCCGCGCGCCGGTGGCGACGAGGAGGTCGCCGTAGGGCTGTTCGAACGTCCCCTCGGGGCCCTCGACCGTGACGACCCGCTCGTCGGTGTCGACGGCGACGACCTCGTGTTCGCGCCGGAGGTCGATACCGCGGTCGGCGGCCGCCTCGGGCGACAGCGAGAGCATGTCGGTGAGTTTCTCGACCTCGCCTTTGACGAAGTAGGGCGTGCCGCAGTGGGCGTAGGAGACCCAGCGGCCCCTCTCGAAGACGACGACGTCGCGGTCGGTGTCGGCGCGGGCGAACTTGCTCGCGGCGGAGAGTCCGGCGGCGTCGCCGCCGACGACGACGAATGGTTCGGCAGACATCGTGAGAGAGTGGTACGCCCGCCGACACGTAATTTCCCCGGCCGGACGGAGGGGGCACACGGACGCGCCGGGGACGGTCGAGGGGCCGGCGACGGCGGCCGGAAGCGAGGCGAAAACGAGCGAACCGGCCCGTCAGTGGCCGACGCCGCCGCGCTCGGCCGCGAGCGTCCCGAGCACCCACGCGCTCACGGCGGGCGTCTCGCGCGCGGCGAACTCGGCGGTCGCGTACTCCGAGACCGCGTTTCGCGCGGCCCGAGGGTCGCCGTCCTCGTAGTAGTCGTCGCCGAGGTAGTCGTCCCCGTTGCCCACCATATAGGCGATATCGACCAGCGCGCGCCGCGTCAGGTGCGGGTTCGATTCGTCCGAGCGGGCGGCTTCGAGGGCTTCGAGCGCGCCGAGTTTCGCGTCTCTGACCGCGGCCGCGGACTCGACCGACTCGTACCGGCCTCGCTTGACCGCCGTGACTGCCTCCTCGAACGCGCGGCGGTGCGTCTCGGCGGTGTGCGAGCCCACGAGCGCGGTGGCGAATCGCCCGCTTCGGAGAGCTTCGCGGGCGTCCCGAAGCCCGCTTTCGACTTCGACGAACGTCTCCACCAGCAGGTCTTTGGCCGGCGTGGATTCGAGTTCCTCGGTGTCGAACCCCTCGCCCTCGATGACGGCTTCGAGCCCGCCCTCCTCGGGGTACTCGGCCCGGCGGTCCTCGACGACCGCGCCGAGCGAGGACGCGGTCGACTCGAACGCGTCGGTGAAGTCCACCGGGTCGTGAATCGACGCCAGATAGCGGTCGCGGACGTGGCGCGCGCCGTCGAGCGACGCCCGCGCCGACTCCACCGCGTCGAGCAGTTCGCCGACTCGCGGGGCGCTGTCGGCGTAGCGACCGTACTCGTCGGCGTTGTCGAGACGCCGGGCCGCACCCGCGACGAAGTCCTCGACGGCGTCGTACACGACGAGCGCCCGGTCGGGTTCGTCGCCGAGGTAGCGCGTGCCGAGCCTGAACGACTCGATATCGGCGCGGACCGCCGCGGCCTCGTCGCGCACGTCGGCCTCGGTGAGGTCGCCGACGGCGGCGTCGTAGGTCCCCTTCGCCATCGCCGCGGCCCCGCGGGCGTAGCGCAGTCCCCGAAGCGTCTCGAAGGGCGACTCGTCGGTGTCCGAGGGGGCGAGGGCCTCTGCGGCGTCCGCGTACGCCTCGGCGTAGACGTTCCGAACGCCCTCGTTCGGGACCTCTTCCGGAGACATCGTCTCGGGGACTGAATCGAGGAGTTCGCGGGCGCGAGCGCGACTCAGTTCGAGGTACGATTCCGCGATGGGGGCCGGGACGCGGGCGGGGAACGCCGGCGACCCGAGTTCCCTGACCTCCCGGAGCGCCGCCGCGTCAAGTGCCGAGTCGTCGGATTCGGATTCACCCGCGTCGAGTGCCGTACAGCCCGCGAGTCCGGCGACGCCGACCCCGGCGAGCGAGGCGAGCACGTCGCGTCGCGTTCGGGGCATCTCAGGCGTCCTCCGTCTCGGTTCGGAGCGACGGCGGGAGGTGACAACTGCTTCCGCCGCCGTGTCCCCAACTCGACTCGCCCTGCGACGAGTAGGGCAGTCGCACCAGCGAGGCGACGACGTGGCGGTCGTCCACGGAGCACTCGACCGACGCCGGCCGGAGCGGGTAACAGAAGTCGAGGTGGACGGCGCTGTCCGGCGGGTTCGTGACGTACAGCAGTTTTACCCGGTGGCAAGCGTTCGTCCGGTGCTGGGTGATGACGAGCGTCTGCGCGTCGAAATCCGTCTCGTCGATGAACGCGCGAGCCTCGTCGATTCCGTCGGGGTCCGCCGCGAACTCGACGTCTGCGCGTTCCTCGTCGGTGGTGACGAGGAAGTCGTCGAGGTACGACGACCCCGCCCCGTCGTCGTCGCGGGCGGCGTCTCGGAAAATCGCGCTCTCGGTGTCGTTTCGGAGTTGGAGCTGGTCGTAGTCGGTGACGAGCGTGTCCGGGGAGGGACCGGACGGCACGTCCGAACTGGAACTGGACCCCTCGCCGGAACACCCGGCGAGCGCGGCGACGAGCGACGCGCCGCCGGCGCGGAGGACCTGTCTGCGAGTCGGCAGGGACATGTGTCGATTTTCCAACCGAACGCCGGCGGTATGGGTGTTCCGATACACCGGGTCGCCGCCGGCCGAACCGCGGGACATTTCCCCGACGGTCGCCTCGTCTCGACCGACAGATGCGCGAGGACGAGTTGGCGACGCGGGTGGTCGAGCACTTCCGGGCGGCCTTCGACGACGTGGAGATTCACCTCGAAGAGCCGTACGACCACTACGGGAACCGCGGCGTCGCCGACGTGTACGTCCGGGTGCGGACGCCCGAGCCGGTGGATTACCTCATCGAACTCAAGGCCGACGCCGCCGTCCGCCACGCCACCGGCGCGAACGAGATACTCCGCCAGTACCGCCGCATGGAGCGCTACTTCTACAAGGACGACGAACACGCCATCCGGACGAAACTCGGCCGCGAGGGGCCGGGCGTCCACGCGCTGTTGCTGTTCGCGCCGACGAGGCGCTGTGTCGAGCACGTCCGCGAACACGCCGCCCTGTACGAGTCGGTCGACCCCGAGGCGACCGTCGAGGGCGTCGAGGCCGTCCGCAAGGTGGCCTTTCTGACGAATCTCGACCGCGCGCCCGAGGGCGAACTCGGCTTCCTTTCTCTCAACGGGCCGCTCGCGTTCGACTCGGTCGCCTTCCGCGAGGCCGTCCCGTCGGGGTCGCGCCTCGCTGACGCCCTCTGGGGCAACGACTAGCGGACACGCTCATACACCCCCCGTTCGTAGGGGCGGGCATGGGAACGATTCGAGAGTCGGTTCGAATCCCGTTGGGGGACCTCCGTCAGCAGGTCGCTGACAGCTTCGGCGTCGCGGCGTCGCTCGTGGAGATACACGGCATCCGGCTCGAAGACGGGGCAATCGAAGTCGAGGCGAGCTACCCCGACGGCGAGGACGTGCCGGTGGTCGAACTGTTCGTCACCGACCCGACCGGGCACACCGAGTCGTACGTCACCGAGTTGAACGGCGCGAAGAACCTCCTCATCGCCGGCGAGGACGTGCTCGTCGAGCTCGTGGACTACGACCCCGAGCGCGGCGAGGTGTTCGTCTCGGTGAAACACCGACAGGACGGCGAACTGGTGACCGTCCTCGGTTGCGGGGAGAAATGGGTGATTCCGGTCGAGCGCGACGGCGTCGAGGAGTCCATCCGCTGTCGGATACAGACCGCCGTCGGGCCGACCGGCGACGACTCCTGACCGGAGAGCCGCCCACGAGAGCCGTCCCCGAGCGCTACCCCTCGTACTCCACGTAGGAGACGCAGTAGCCCTCGGGCGAAATCTCGCCCGCGACGATGGCGCACGCGCCCGCGCCGTCCCCGTTTTTGTCCTCGATGTAGTACCGGCAGGTCGAACACTGCCTGCCCTCGCTCGGCTCCTCTTGATACGAGACGGCCTCCTGCGACGAGAGGCTGTCGGGGTTGCGCTGGGTGCCGCCGAGGGACGTGGCGGTCGCGTACTCCGCGGGGACGCCCCCGGTCGACCCCGACGACTGCGTCGTCGTCGCGGTCGCGGTCGTCTCGGCCGCGCCGCCACCGCCGCCGGAACAGCCGGCCAGCCCCGCCATCGCGGCGGTCCCGGTGAGCCAGATGAACCGTCTCCGGGTGCGTCCCGCGTCGGTCTCGGCGGTCTCGCCGGCGTCCCGACCGCGCGTCGGTCGGTCCGGTCGGTCCGGTCGGTCCGGTCGGTCGGTCGCGTCACGGCGTGGCGTCCGCTCGTCATCTGCCATGCCAGTCTCTGACGCGCGGCGTCGGGAAAACCGAGCCAGCCGTTTCTCGCGTGGCAAGAATTGCGGACGCGTTGATGGTGTCACGCCACTAAGTAACACGGATGCGCGAATCGGGCCGCGAGAGAGCGAAAATCGGGAAGTGAGAGGTGACGAGCCCCGTGAACCTCACTCGTCCGGGCGAATCCGTGCGAGTCGCATCGCGTTGCCCGTCACGCCCATGGTCATCCCGGCGTCGCCCGCGAGGACCGCGAGCGCGACCGAGACGTAGCCGAAGGGCACGCCGACCGCGAGGACGGCCTTGATTGCGAGCGACGCCCAGATGTTCTGCCGGATGACGCCGTTGGCCCGGTGGGAGAGTTCGTAGAGGTACGGGAGCTTCGAGAGGTCGTCGGCCATGAGGGCGATATCGGCCGTTTCGAGAGCGGTGTCGGTGCCGGCCGCGCCCATGGCGACGCCGACGGTGGCGGTGGCGAGCGCCGGGGCGTCGTTGATGCCGTCGCCGACCATGGCGACCGAGCCGTACTCGTCGAGCAGTCCCTCGACGGCGGCGACCTTGTCCTCCGGGAGGAGGCCCGCGCGGACGTCGTCGACGCCGACCTGCTCGGCGATGGCGCGGGCGGTCCCCTCGTTGTCGCCGGTGAGCATGACGACCGAGAGGCCGGCCTCCCGGAGCTTCGCGACCGTCTCGCGGGCGTCGGGGCGGACCTCGTCGGCGACGGCGACGAGGCCTTCGAGGTCGTCTTCGGTGCCGACGACGACGACCGTCTTGCCCTCGGACTGGAGGCGCGGAATCGTGTCCTCGACGAGGTTGAGACAGCCGTGGCGGTCACAGAGCTCTCGGACGTCCGCCGAAAGCTCCTCGCCGGGGCCGGTGACGTGGACGTGTTCGAGGTCGAAGCCGAGCTCCTCGAAGAAGCCGGGCTTGCCGGCGAAGTGCGGGACGCCGTCGAGGTCGGCGCGGACGCCCTTGCCGGTGACGCTCTCGAAGTCGTCGACCTCGCGGCCGGCGACGCCCGTCCCCTCGGCGTGGGAGACGATGGCCTCGCCGATGGGGTGTTCGCTCCGGGATTCGAGGCCGCGGGCGCACCGGAGCACGTCCTCTTCGGAGTTGCCGTTGAGCGGAACCACGTCGGTGACGGTGAGTTCGCCTTTCGTGAGCGTGCCCGTCTTGTCCACGGCGATGGCCTCGACCGAGCCCATCGCTTCGAGGTGCGTGCCGCCCTTGATGAGCACGCCGTTTTTCGCGGCCGACGTGATGCCCGAGACGACCGAGACGGGCGTCGAGATGACGAACGCGCAGGGGCAGGCGAGCACGAGCATCGTGATGCCGTAGACGAACCACGTCACCCAGTCGAGGCCGAACGCGAGGGGCGGAATCGCCGCGACCGCGATAGCGACGAGGACCATGACCGGGGTGTAGTACGACGAGAAGCGCTCGACGAACTGCTCGCGTTCGGTCTTGTTGGACTGAGCGTCCTCGACCATCGAGACGATGCGCGAGAGGGTGTCGTCGCCCGCGGCGGACTCGACGCGGACTTCGAGGTAGCCAGCCTCGTTGACGGTGCCCGCGAACACCTCGTCGCCCGCGGTCTTGTCGACCGGGACGGACTCGCCGGTGATGGGGGCCTGATTGACCGCGCTGTCGCCCGTGACCACCGTCCCGTCGACGGGTATCTTCTCGCCGGGCTTGACGGCGACCACGTCGCCGATTTCGAGTTCTTCGACGGGAACGACCGTCTCGACGCCGTCGCGGAGGACCGTCGCCTCGTCGGGCGAGAGGTCCATCAGTTCGCGGAGGGAGTCGCGCGTGCGGTCCATCGAGTAGCGTTCGAGGAGTTCGGAGACGCTGAAGAGGAACGCGAGCGTCGCCGCCTCGAAGTAGAGGCTCGTCGGCCCGGAGATGAGGCTCGCGGCCACGGCGCTGAGAATCGCCGCCGACATGAGGAAGTCGATGTCGAGACTGCGGTTCTTCGCCGAGTAGTAGCCGTTGCGGAGGATGGCCTGCCCGCCGACCGCGGCCCCGAGGACGTACAGCAGTTCGGCGACCGTGAACGAGACGCCGAGAACGCTGGCGACGACGAGTTCCAGCCCGAGCAGGTACTCGGCGGCGATGCCCGCCGCGAGGAAGCCGCCGCTCACCCACGTTTTGACCGCGCGCGTACTGCGCCAGACGCTCTCGCGGTCCGCGTCGGAACCGCCGTGAGAGTGACCGTGACCCTCGTTGCCGTCGTCGGCGTCGGTCCCGGTGACCTCGTAGCCGGCGGATTCGACGGCCGAGACGACCGAATCGAGGTCCGCGTCGGCCGCGAGCGTGACGAGCGCAGTCCCGGTCGTCGGGCGCGTTTCGTACGACAGCACGCCCGGCGCGCCCCGGAGCGCGTTCTCGACCTTCCCGGCGCAGGAGGCGCAGTCCATCTCCGGGACGGAAAGCGACACCTCGCGCGTCGAGGGGCCGCCTTCGACGGCGTAGCCCGCGCCCTCGATGTTTCCCCGGATGTCATCGGGCGTGGTCCGGTCGGGGTCGTAGTCGACGACGAGCCGGCCGGTCGTCACCCGCGGGTCGACGTCGCCGATGCCGTCGAGTTTCCGGACGCTCGTTTCGACCTTGCTCGCACAGGAGGCGCAGTCCATCTCCGGGACGCCGAACTCCGCGCGGGCCGAGCCGTCGGACCCGCCGATGGGGTCGCCGGTGCCCGTCTCGCCGGGCGCTCCCGACGCCGACGCGGACTCGACCTCGCAGGCGTCGCCGCACCCGCATTCGTCGCCCTCCTGCGAGTCCGTGGACGCGTCCGCACCCTCATCGAGGTCGGAGTCGGGGTCGCGCCCGTCGTGTTCGCTCATACTCGGCAGTAGCCGGTGACGGATTAATAATCCACCTGTTAGAAACGGGGGGTTTGATATTGTAAATTCACAAATTAGAGACGGTTAGTTATTAATCAGAGGAACGGCGGGGACGCGGTCGGCAGTGAGATGAGCCACAGGCTGAGAATCGTGTAGAGAATCATCACCGCGACGAAGGGGAACTGGCTCCGGACGGCCTGCAGTCTGCTGGGGAAGGTCCGGTAGGCCTGCGAGTGTGCCACCCACACCGCGAGCAGGTGGCCGAGGAGGACGAATCCGACGTTCAGCCCGCCGAACCACGCGGGGAGCGTGAGCACGACCGGGTTCGCCGGCGACGACAGCGGCGACGACAGCGCGTGGACGAGCATCGGCGACAGCGAGACGAAGAAGCCGAAGTAGTGCGCGAGGTGGTAGCCGGCGGCGATGGCGAGAAGCGGGGGGGCGAATTTGACCGCGAGGTCGAGCGGCGTCTCGAAGGTGTCGATGCGGCTGGCGGTCACCCGCGCCGCGAGGACGTAGAGTCCCAGGAAGACCCCGAAGCCGCCGAGGTAGAGCAGGCCGTAGACGAAAAGCGGCGGAAGCCCGACGCCCACCAGCGACCGGACGGCCGCCGCGCCCTGCTCGGTCGTGACGAAGCCGCTGAAGGTGAGTTCCCAGACGAGGACGACCGCGACGGCCACGTCGCCGAGGTCCGTCAGGTCGTCGTCGGTGACGAGTCGCATCCCCGGCAGGCGGAACGAGAGGCCGTCGCCGTCGAGGCGAACCGGCGCGACCCGGCCGTAGAAGTGCAGGAAGACGGAGACGGGGTCGACGTTGTCGAACCACGCGTCCGCGCCGACGACGACCGCGCCGACGAGGGTGACGACCGAGTAGACCACGAGCGCCGTCGCGAGGACCGACGGCCGAGTCGTGACGGCGGTCGCGGTCTCGACCCAGACGAGCGTGAGAATCCCCACGACTGCCGGCCAGCGGCCGAGCCGCTCGGGGTACGAGACGAAGCCGTTCGGAACCGCCGAGACGACGGTTCGCCACGGGTTCAGCGCGCGCCACGTGTCGGCGACGAGGTACGAGAGCATCGTGTAGCCGGCGCGGAGTCCGGCGAAGACGACGATGACGGCGAAGCTGACGGTCGGAATCTGCGGGCCGGCGTAGCCCAGGTAGACCGCAAGCGCGAGGACCGCGAGGCCGAGGACGCCGCCCGCGACCCGGAGCGCGCGCAGGACGCCGTCGGAGACGCCCGCTTCGGGGCCGGTCTGCCACAGGTGGACGCGCTCGATGAACCGGCGGTCGGTGACGAAACTGGCGAGGAGCGCGGACGCACCGACGGTCGCGCCGCCGGTGGCGAGATAGAGCCACCGCGGGACAGCGAGGTTGTCCTGCGACGCGCCCGCGAGGCCGACCGCGGCGTTGCTCGCGGCCGCCGGGTCGGCGAGGAGCGACAGCAGACTCGCCACGAGGAGGCCGAGACCGAATCGCCTGAGAGTGGTGGGTCGGAGTCGGGTCATGATGCGAAGACGATAAACAGCATGAGGAATCCGAAGTACAGCAGGACGAGGACGCCGAGCGCCCGGATGCGGAACGACTTGAGTTCGCCTTCCTCCTCGTAGTACGCCTCTCGATACGCCTCGACCTCCGCGGCGTCGAGGTCGTCGGGGTGTCTCGCGCCCCGATGGAGGACCAGCAGTCGCTCGGTCGGATACGCCTCGCCGCACGCTGTGCAGGTGTGGCGGTCGCGCGTCGCGTCTGTGTCCGTGATCATCCGATAGTCACTCGAAGTTCGGAGGGGTTGGCTTCTGAACGTTTCCATCGCGGGCGTCCGCGTCGGGCGGTGAGGGTCGAAAACATCGAAGCGCCGTCTCAGACCTCGAACCGCATCGGCTCGAACGTCATGAACGCCGTCTCGTAGCCGTCGTGGCGGGCGACCTGCGGCGGCACGTCCACCGAGAGCGTCAGCGCGTCGCCGGATTCGACGCCCTCGACGCCCGCGCCGTAGTGGTAGCTGAGGTCGGGGTCGAGCGTCCGGGCGAGTCGCGCGCCGTCGAGGACCGTCGTTCCGTCGCGGTCGAGCGTGGCTCTGACGCCCATCATCGGCAGGACGAACTCGTTGTGCGGCGTCCGCGCCGAGACGTAGAGGTACGCGCCGTCGACGCCGAACCGGGAGCCGTCGTCGACGACGAAGGCGTCGAACAGGGCGTCCGCGCTCGTCTGCCGGCCGATGTGGCGACCGGGGAGGTCGGCGACTGCGGGCGCTTTCCCGGTCGGGACGCCCATCATCTCCATCGCGGGGACCGCGCCGCGCGACCCGGCCTCGTCGCCGAGGCGCCGCAGTTCCACGTCGTAGAGGTCGTCGGTCTCGAACGCGAACTCGAACGTCGCCGTCTCGGCCGACTCGAACCGCCCGGCGAACGAGCCGGTCCGGGAAAGCGAGGTGCCGCCGACGTGGACGCGGGCCTCGTAGTCGCCCTCGCCGTCGAGGACGTAGTTCGAGCCGTAGTGCATCCCCATCTGCTGGGAGAGCATCGGGTAGGCGACCTCCTCGCTCACGAGGTCGCCGTCGCGGAGAATCTCGATTGAGACGCCGGCATCCAGCGGGAGGACGGTCCCCGTCTCGGCGTCCCACAGCGACGCCATGAGGTGAATCGAGTCGTCGGCCTCGACGACGGTCTTCTGAAGCTCCGAACCGGCGGCCGTCCAGAAGCGGTGGGGATACGAGTAGGTGAGCGCGACGCCGTACGGTCCGGCAGTCGTCTCCCCGTACATCTTCATCCCCTCGGTGATGGCGGGCAGATAGACCGCGGCCGGCCGGTCTTCGACGAGCGGCGGGTCGCGCCACGCCGACTGTCGTTCGAACCCGCCGAGACACCCCGCGGTCGCCGCGAGGGTTCCGATTCCGAGCGTCTTGATTGCGTCTCGTCGTTTCATGGTATCTCGGACCTCGTCGGCCCGTGTGGCGTGCCGCCGCGCGGAACCCGCGAGACGGTGATTGGCTCCGCTAGCGGCCCGGTGCCAATGTCGGTTGCGCTTCCCGCTCGGCTTTCGAGGGGCGTGTCGTCGTTATCAACTGCCGGTTCGCCGCATCACGTTTATATCTCCGCTCGCGCTCCGTTCGAACGATGAACGACTCGCCGCTCGACGGTCTCGACGCCCGCGCCATCGCGCTGGCGTACCTCGGCTTCGGGACCGCCGGCATCCTCGGCGGCGAGTTACTGCTGTCGACCGTGTTGGGTTCGACCCCGACTCCCGCGGCCAAGGTCGTCGGCGGGCTGTCCTTCGTCGCCGTCTCCACCGCGTTCGTCTGGGCGCTCGTCGCCCGGAAGGACCGCCGAATCGAACGCCAACAGGCGTCAGTTCGGTCGTCGCTGGAGCACCTTCGCACCGTGGTCGCCGCGTCGCCGGTGCCGATTACCGCGGTCACGCCCGAGGGGCGCGTAACGAGGTGGAACGACGCCGCCACGGAGACGTTCGGCTGGGAACGCGAGGAGGTGCTCGGCGAGCTAATCCCCTACGGCGCGAGCGAAGGCGGTGAGAACAGCGAAAGCGTCGAGGAGATTATCCGGCGGACCATCGCCGAAGACGGCCTCTCGAACGTCGCGGTCGAGCGACGACGCGCGAACGGCGACCACGGAGAGTTCCGCCTCTCGACGGCGGTCATCCGCGACGCCGACGGCGAGGTTTCCGAAATCGTCGGCGTCTTCGTCGACGTGACGGCACAACAGCGCCGGGAGCGGCGACTCCGCGAGTTCGAGCAGGCCGTCGAGCAGGCGGGCCACGCGATTTACCTCACCACGCCGGACGGAGAGATTACGTACGTCAACCCGGCGTTCGAGGAGACGACCGGCTACGACGCCGCGGAGGTCATCGGCGAACCGGCGTCGATACTCAGTTCGGGCGAGATGCCCGAGACGTACTACGAGCGGCTGTGGCGGGCCGTCCAGTCCGGCGAGACGTGGCAGGAGCGAATCATCGACCGACGGAAGGGCGGCGAGCTCTACACCGCGATACAGACTATCGCGCCCATCGAGAGCAACGGCGACATCGACGGCTACGTCGCCATCCAGTCCGACGTCACCGAGTCGGAGCTGACCAGACAGCGGCTCGGCGTCCTCAACCGGATGTTCCGGCACAACCTCCGAAACCGGATGAACGTCATCGAGGGCTACGCGGAGCTGATTCGCCAGAACGAGGCCGCGGTCGCCGACAAGGAACTCGCCGATGCCGCCGAGGCCATCGTCGAGGCGGCGGGCGACCTCGCGTCGCTCTCCGAGAAGGCACAGACGGTCTCGGACGCCCTCGAATCCGAGGGATCGCCGCGGCGCGTCTCGACGCTCGTCGAGGACGCCGTGTCGAGAGCCGAATCGGCGTATCCGGAGGCGACGATGCGGACGGACATCGAGACGGGGCTCCGCGAGCGAGTCGACAGCCGCGTCGGCGCGGCGCTCGACGAGCTAATCGCGAACGCGCTCAAACACGGGGGCGAGACCGTTCACATCGACGTGTGTCGAGCCGAAGACGACGACTCCAAACTCATCGTGCGAGTCGCCGACGACGGGCCGGGCATCCCCGACGAGGAGTGGCGAGTTATCAAGCGCGGCGAGGAGACGCCGCTCGAACACGGGACCGGGATGGGCCTGTGGCTGGTCCACTGGGTCGTCAAGAAAGCGGGCGGGAGCATGGAGTTGGAACCGTCTTCCCTCGGGGGGACGGCCGTGATGCTGAAGCTTCCGGTCGGGTCGGAGCGGCCGCGGGCGTGGTTCCCGAACGACGATTGACCACCGCCGGTATTGCGATGTCAGAACAATCCCAACGTCGAACTCCGAGCGGTGACGCCCGTCGAGCGGAGTGGCCGCGTCAGGCGTCGAGGAGTTCGACGAGGTTCCCCTCGGGGTCGCGGACGAATGCGATTCGCGTGCCGCTTTCGGTCGTCTGCGGTTCGCTGAGCGTCTCGGCGTCCGACGGGAGTTCGGCGACCGCGGCGTCGACGTCGTCCACCGAGAGTCCGAGGTGGGTCGCGCCGGGACGGTTGAGCGTCGGTTCGTCGGCGTCGGTGCCGACCGGGTCGTACTCGACGAGTTCGACGCGCACGTCGCCGCCGTCGAGGTGGGCGAACCGCGCCGACGCGCCGTCGACGGAGACGGCGGTGGCGAACTCCTCGCCGCCGACTTCGAAGCGGGAGACGACCGGCAGGTCGAGCGCGTCGCGGTAGAACGCGAGCGTCGAATCGAGGTCTGAAACGGTGATGCCGACGTGGTGGGCGTTGGTGTTCACGGTTCGTCTGCGCGCGCAGAGCCTCAAAGGCGCTTCGCTCGGAACGCGGAACGCGGGGCGGCGGCGTCGACGGAACGTCCGATTCCGCGCCGCCGCCGGAGACCGTATCGCATATACCCGCTCGGCCGCCCACGTAGGTATACGATGGAACCGAGAGGTGCGCGACGCGAGGTGGTGCGACCGTGAGCGAACCGTTCGTCGAATCGCTCCCCGGACGGGCGGTCCCCAAGTCGTTCGTCGCCGAGCTCGAAACGAAAGAGGCGATTCAGCAGGCCGTCGCGGTCCGCGGCTACAACATCGAACGCGACGGCGAGACGGTTCAGCACGCCTACCAACTGGTCGTGAACGTCCGCGGGAAGTACATCCTCGGCCTCCACCTCTCGAACGGGACGTGGCGCGTCGTCTTCGACACCCGCGAGCACCCGAAACTCGCACAGGAAGGCCCGCGGGCGGCCTACGAGGCCGTCCACGACGCGCTCTACGAGCGCGCGCCCTCCGACGCGGAGATAGATTTCGAGTCGACGCCGCGGTTCTGGAACGCCTCGCAATAGGGGCACAGGCGGCTCTTTCGGCCGGTTCGACGGTCCCAACTCCGTGAGCGGCGCGTGTGAAACGCGCGTGCGCGCCGCCGCGGCCGACGACCCGCCCGCACCCCACACCACCGTGTCCGCAGAAACCCGAGGCGTGACGGTTCGAACCGGCGTGTCACGCGGGCGGGAGAGTCTGATTCGGGGTATCGAGCGCCAACGGACCGATTCGCCACCGACCGCATCCCCCGGTGGTACGCAGATGGGATGGAATGGCTTAAATCCAGAATTCGGGCGTTAGGAGCGTCCTAACCCCTCGAATAGACCGGTAAGCCACTGCGAAATTAAATATATCCGGAACATACGGAAGGCCAACAGGAGCCGGAACATGTGGCCGCTCGCGGTCCCGTGCAGGTGGGCACGAGGTGGGTCTGAGGCCGGTCCTGGGTAGAACAATGGATATCAAGAAATTCCTTAGCGAATCACGCGCAGTCTCGCCGGTCATCGGCGTCATCCTCATGGTCGCGATTACCGTCATCCTCGCGGCCGTCATCGGCACCTTCGTCCTCGGTCTCGGCGACCAAGTCGGCGACACCGCCCCGCAGGCGAGTTTCAGCTTCGACTACGACGATGACTCGAACATTCTGACCATCACGCACGAAAGCGGTGACGCCATCCCCTTCGAACGGCTGAGCGTGTCCGAAAACTCGGATGCGAGTGTGACCGACGAAACTACCGGCGACGCTAACAGCGACGACAACATGAACGCCGGTGACACTATCGCCGTCGATTTCGGTTCTGATCTCAGCGACGGCGACGAAGTGCGCCTCGTCTGGACCTCCGAGTCCGGCTCGAACTCCGCGACCCTGCAGACGTACACGCGCTGAACGGTCCGCGGCGACACAGCCAACCGAACCTCGATTTTTCCGGACGTTCCCCCGAGAGCGACAGCGCGCTCCGATGGTGGTACGGAACACGCATGAGACGTGAAACACCTTCTCAGTACTAGTTTATAGCTTCGGAGAACGTCAGACTATCTGTTAGGTTAGAACGCAGGCGTTGGAGGACCGATTCGAATTTTTCTCAACGGTCGCCTCTCGTCCGGCACACCTAGGAGAAACACAACTATGCAAATCAAGACAATGTTCACGGAGTCCCGCGCAGTCTCGCCGGTCATCGGCGTCATCCTCATGGTCGCCATCACCGTCATCCTCGCGGCCGTCATCGGCACCTTCGTCCTCGGTCTCGGCGACCAAGTCGGCGACACCGCTCCGCAGGTGAGCTTCGCGTTCGCCCACAACAGTAGCAATGGGGATCTCGTCATCACCCACGAGAGCGGCGCTTCAATCGACCCGGCTCGCGTGACCATCGCAGGACCGATCGATGAAGACGGAGACGCCTGGAACGAAATCGATACGACTGCGACTGAGATATCGGCAGGGAGCTCGGTTACCGTTGGAGCGACAGGTGACTCGTTCGAATCTGGTGAAACCGTCCGCGTCGTCTGGACCTCCGAATCCGGCTCCAACTCCGCGACCCTCCAGCGGTGGACCTACAACGCCTAAGCCGGATGGCAGAATCGGCAACGAGCTCTATCAACCCCGGCCCGGAGCACTGATTTCTTTCGGAACCACGCTACAGAGGAGATCCGCATCTCCCATCAGTATTGTATTTTTAGCACAAACTTATTCGTCCGCGGTACGTACGTTCGGATAGAACTCCCATGTCCGAACCAGAGCTGACAGCCGTCGTCGCCTCCCTCCGCGAGCACCGCGAGGACGTCGTCGACCTCGCGTCGAGGCTCGTCGGCCACGACACGCAGAACCCGCCGGGAGACACGCGGGAACTCGCGTCGTGGGTCGAATCGTTCTTTTCGGAGCTCGGCATCGAGACCGAGCGCGTCGCCTCGGCCCCGACGAAGCCGAATCTCGTGGCGACGCTCCCCGGTGCGACAGACCGGACGCTCGTCTTGCTGGGGCACCTCGATACGGTCCCGTTCGAGGCTGGCGAGTGGACGCGCGACCCGCTCGGCGAGCGGGAGGGCGACCGGCTCTACGGGCGCGGCGCGACCGACATGAAAGGGGCAGTCGCCGCGATGCTCGCGGTGGCGAAGGCGTACGTCGAAACCGACACGGTGCCGGCGACGACCCTCGTGTTCGCGTTCGTGAGCGACGAGGAAGTCGCCGGGAGCGCGGGGATGCCGACGCTTCTCGACCGGCGCGGGCTCGACGCGGACGCCTGCGTCATCGGCGAGACGACCTGCGAGAGCGACCGCCACTCGGTGACCGTCGCCGACCGGGGGAGCATCTGGCTGGAACTCGAAGCGACGGGGACCGCCGCCCACGGCTCCCGGCCGATGCTCGGCGAGAACGCGATTCACCGACTCTACCGCGCCGTGAGCGACATCGAATCGACGCTCGCCGACGTCCGGTTCGACCTCGACCCCGCGGTGCGGGCGCTCGTCGACGAGTCCGTCGAGTACTACGCGCCGCGGTTCGGCGCGGACGCGGCGCGAGAGCTGTTCGAGCGGCCGTCGGCCAATCTGGGCGTCCTCTCGGGCGGCGACCGGGTGAACGTCGTTCCCGCCGCGGCGCGGGCGAACCTCGATATTCGCGTGACGGCGGGCGTCGAGACTGAGGCGGTGCTCGACGCCGTTCGAGACGTGGTCGACGGTCACGACGGCGTCGAGATTTCGGACGCCGACTGGTCGGTCGGGACGTTCGAAGACCCCGATGGGGCGCTGGCGAACGCCGTGGTCTCGGTCGCCGAGAGCGTCACCGGCGGGCGCGTCTACCGCCGGAGCGCGACCGGCGGCGGCGACGCGAAACGGATGCGGAACGCCGGCGTTCCGACCGTCGAGTTCGGACTCGGGACCGAGACGGCCCACGCGGCCGACGAGTTCACCACGGTCGACGCGCTCGTCGGCAACGCCGAGGTGTACGCCCGCCTGCCCGACGAGCTATTGCGGCAATTCGATAGTGGTACCGGAACGTTTGATTCGACGGACGCGACACCAGCAGACACGACTCCTTCGCGGTGGGACCGACGAGAAGATAACTCCACAAACACCTGATAATTCACCATGACACCCGACGAACTCCGAACGACGATTCCGGCCCTCGACGACGTCACGTATCTCAACACCGGCGCGCACGGCCCGAGTCCGCGCCCCATCGTGGAGCGCGCGACCGAGTTCCTCGAATACCACGAGTACGAGTCGCCGGGCGACGACGGTCCCTACCCGGCCGCGTTCGACGCCTACGAGGCCGTCCGCGAGGACGTGGCCGCGTTCATCGGCGCCGAGACCGAAGAGGTGGCGCTGACCCAGAGCACCACCGACGGCATCAACCGCATCGCCACCGCACTCGACTGGGAGCCGGGCGACGTGGTCGTCCGGACCGACCTCGAACACCCGGCGGGCATCCTCCCGTGGCGACGACTCGAACGCGAGGGCGTCGAGGTCCGCGTCGTCGAGAGCGAGGCGGGGCGGCTCGATATGGACCAGTACGCCGAGGCCGTCGCCGACGCCAAACTCGTCTGTTTCAGCGCTCTGACGTGGAACTACGGGACGCGACTCCCCGTGGCCGAACTCGCCGATATCGCCCGCGACGCCGGCGCGCTGTCGGTGGTCGACGCGGTCCAGTCGTTCGGCCAGTACCCCGTCGACGTGGAGGACTGGGGGGCAGACATCGTCGCCGGCGCGGGTCACAAATGGCTACTCGGACCGTGGGGCGCGGGCTTCCTCTACGTCCGACGCGAGGTCGCAGAAGACATCGAACCCCACGCCGTCGGCTACCGCGGCGTCACGGAGCCGAACGCCGACGGCCTCGACTTCGCGCCGGGGGCCAAGCGCTTCGAGGTCGGGACCACCAATCCCGCGCCGCACGTCGCGCTCAGGGAGGCTATCGATATCGCCGAGCGCCTCGGCCTCGACCGGACCGAAGAACACGTTCGCGACCTCGCGAGCCAGTTTATCGAAACCGTCCCCGAGGGCAGGCTGTTGAGTCCGCACGACCCCGAATCGGGGCTCGTCTCGTTCGAAGTCTCCGACCCGGAGGGAACGGTCGAACGCCTCAAGTCGGCGGGAGTGGTCGTCCGGACGCTTCCCGAGCCGACGGCGGTCCGCGCGTCGTTCCACAACTTCAACGACGAGTCGGACGTGGCGGCGCTTCGCGACGGACTCGACGGGGAGTGGTAGGCTCAACGCAGTATCTGCCACGGCGGTAAACGTTCATATCCACCGACGCGGAAGCCCTGGGCATGCATCCCACGGCACGCAAGTTCGCCGACCAAATACGCGATTCTCACGGCTTCGAAGCGACCATCGAGGAGTTCCCCGAGGGAACCAAGACGGCCGATGACGCGGCGGCGGCTGTCGGCTGTGACGTCGCCCAAATCGTCAAGAGCATCGTGATGCGCGTGGGCGACGAGACGGTCGTCGTCCTCACGAGCGGTGCGAACCGCGTCGACGAAGGCTCGCTCGGCTCCGAGTTCGGCGTCGAACAGGGCTCGGTTCGAAGCGCCAACCCCGACGAAGTGAAAGAGGCGACCGGCTGGAGCATCGGCGGCGTACCGCCGACCTGCCACGCGACGGACTGTCCCGTCCTCGCGGACCCGACGTTCGAGTCGTTCGACCGGATTTGGGCCGCCGCGGGGACGCCCGAGGCGGTGTTCCGGCTCACGCCGGACGACCTACGAGCGCTCTCCGAACCGCGGTTCATCGACGTGTTCGAGTGAGACAAGAGCGGCATGCGGCATCCAGCCGTACTTCCGAGACAGGAGCGGTATCAAGGCCGACACCCGGCACGTTCCACCACCGACCGCGACGAGCACAACACCACTATGTCCGCTGTTCTTCACCGTCGGAACGGAGTTCGCATCGCCGGAGAGAAACGGTGAAACTGCCGCAGAACTACTGCGAGACGGCCGGAGCGCCGCGGCTGGTGCGTCGAGTAAGATAAACTCTCCTTTCGGAGAAAATGATTACTGGATGTGGCCTTCGCGCCGAAGCTGGTCCGCGTCCTCGCCGGTGTAACGCCATTCGATGTTGGCTTTCTCGTCCTGCCAGTCCCACGGTTCGACGAGCACGACGTCGCCCTCGTTAATCCACGTGCGGTACTTCATGCGGCCGGGGATGCGGCCCATTCGGTTCTTTCCGTCTTCACAGCGGATTCGGACGTGGTTGCCACCGTTGTGCTCTGTGACGACTGCGAACAGCTCGTTGTCGTTGGGCATTCGAAGGTTTCGACGCCCTTGATTTTCACTCACAGTCTTGCTCGGGGACGGAGACGGATAACTTATCGGATACTCGTGATACCAAATGTCACGGCGTTGAAACTGGGAGACTGTAGTTTCGAACACCACGTTGTCCGCTGTTTTTCGACAGATTGGCCGGTAGCAGGGAGAGTGGTTCATGGGTACAACCCACACGGGTCGTCCGAGTTCCGTTGGAGGTCTCGTTCGTGGCGAATCATGTTAGCGGAGAGCCATGTGAGGTTAGTCATGTTAGAGGTCGGGCATCGCTGGGTCGTCGATGAGAGCGAGGGCGGGTGCGACGAGAGTCTCGATGGTTCCCCTACAACACCACTTTGTCCGCAGTTATTCGACGTCTCATCTCCTGAGAAGGCGCTTTCACCGATTCACAGAGTTTCGCAGAGTCACGGAGAACAGATTCCGTCGGGAGTCGAAGGCGAGCGAAGAAGTCGATCGACTCGACCGGACGAGACTAACCGCGCGGTTGTGTGACGGCCCGTGTCAACGAGCGGTCGAGAAGCGTTCGGTGAGTGTTGACACAGACACCATGTTGTCCGCTGTTCTCGGCGAGTGTGAACGGGGGGACGAGACGGCGTGAGACGAGGAACACTCACACCACTTTGTCCGCTGTTCTCGGTGAGGGGCGGTACCCCCCATCGTCGTGAGTCGGTTCTCTACCGTCGGGTTCCGACCAGTCGGGTTAGTTTATAGCTCTGAAGCCGTGAACGAAAAGAGCGGTCCGCAGACAGCCCCCATACAACTATAATAATTGCCTGTATTACGGACTTAGTTTAAATTGCAGTATAATAAATCTTTCTCTAATTAAAAACAAGCGGAAGCGTCCAGTTGAACCACTTGTCACCCTCGTCTCCCAGAACAGCGGACAAAGTGGAGGGGGTGTGTCTCCGCCAATCTATATAAAGGACGAGAACAGCGGACACTGCGGACGCGGTGGTTTTATCAATGAAGTGGTCGAACCGTGGTTGTATGCCCCTATTCGAGCGGGACACCGAGATTTATCGGGACAGGGACGCCCTCCGGGAGGACTACCAGCCCGAGGAACTCGTGGGGCGTGACGAAGAACTCCGCACGTTTCAGGCCGCACTCCAGCCGGTCATCAACGGCGAACAGCCCAACAACATCTTCCTCTACGGGAAGACCGGCGTCGGCAAGACCGCCGCGTCGCGGTACCTACTCGGTCACCTCCGCGAGGACGCGAGCCACTACGACGACATCCACCTCACCGTCGTCTTTCTGAACTGCGACGGACTCACGAGCTCGTATCAAATCGCCACTCGACTCGTCAACGAGTTCCGGTCGGAGTCGAACCAGATCAGCACGACGGGCTACCCGCTCGGCTCCGTCTACGAGATGCTCTGGCAGGAACTCGACGACTGCGGCGGGACGATAATCATCGTCCTCGACGAAATCGACCACGTCAACGACGACAGCATCCTCTATCAACTCCCGCGAGCGCGGGCTAACGGGAACCTCGACGCGGCGAAGGTCGGCCTCATCGGTATCTCCAACGACTTCTCGTTCCGCGACGACCTCTCGCCGAAGGTCAAAAGCTCCCTGTGCGAACAGGAGATTCACTTCCCCGCGTACAACGCGAAGAACCTCCGCGCCATCCTCGAACAGCGCGCCAGAGTGGCGTTCCGCGAGGGCGTGCTCGCCGACGAGGTGATTCCGCTCTGTGCCGCCTACGGCGCGAAAGACGCCGGTGACGCCCGCCAGTCCATCGACCTGTTGATGAAAGCCGGCGACTTGGCCCGCGACGACGACACCGACCGCATCGAGGAAGAACACGTCAAGCGCGGTCGGCGCGCCCTCGAACGCGGCCGCATCAAAGAGGGCATCAACGGTCTGACCGAACACGGCCATCTCGTCCTCTACTCGCTTTTGACGCTCGAACTGGAAGACGAGACGCCGATTCGCTCCCGCGACGTTCGCCCCCGCTACACCCGCTTTACCGAACTCGCCAACCGCGACCCGCTCGTCCCGCGACGGATGCGCGACCACCTCAGCGAACTCGCGATGCTCGGCATCGTCTCGGTCACCGAGCGAAACGAGGGCCGTCGCGGCGGAACGTACCGCGAGTACGCCCTCGATATGGACGTCGGGCTCATCGTCTCGGCCATGCGCGATACCATCGAACTCGTGGGCGTCCACGAGACGGTCGAACCCTTCCTCGACGGAGAGAAGACGAGCACGCTCGACGACTTCATCGAGCAGTAGGCGACATCGACTGCGATTACTGCGGACATCGTGGTGTCGGTTTCGCGTCCGGTCGCCGGAGCGGTGCTCTCCTGCGCGTTACGGACTGACAAAACGGTTCTCCCCCGCGTTGTGACACTGCCTGTTCCGCGCGGAACTGACTACTAATTGAGTAACTCTCGTAACGCGCGTCTCGAAACGAGCGTTCGTCGGACGCACCGAGTTCTCTTTGAGACCGGTTTCCGACCGCTTTGAACACCACCATGTCCGCGGTAATCGGCTATTTTCGCCGCTTACTAGAACAGCGGACATTGTGGTGTACCAATCCGTCCACGACGTCCTATCTCAGCGATAGCGCCTCTATTCGTGGCTTCTATCGGGATAACAGCGGACATGCTGGTGTTCGGCGTCGCGCCTTTCGACGCGCGTAATCTGCCCGTGAAATCGCGTTTGCGACAACAGCGGACGCGACGGTGTTCGACTGTCGTTCGTCTCAGCTCCGAACTCACTCGTCACCGACTGTCCCGATACTCGGACGGAGCCTCCCGTCTGGAACACCACGTTGTCCGCTGTTCTTCGGGTGTTCGAACAGCTACTCGGCTTTCCTTCCTCGCGCTCTTCGCGCGCGAAATCGTTGCCCCGAACCGTTCCCCGTTTACTCGTCTCGCTCGCTGGGCCGCCGCGCGTCACTCGTCGCGGGTTTCGAGGACGGCGTCGGCGATTTCCTCGGGGTACTCGGCGGCGACGCGGACGAGTGCGTCGTGGAACTCGCGGCCGGTCAGGTCGCGCACGTCGTGTTCCCGGCGGAGGAGCGACTCGACTTCGAACTCGGCGTCGTCCAGTCGGTCGAGCGTCGCGGTTCGGACGTAGATGCTCTTTGCGGTCGTCGCCTCGAACTCGAACGCCGGGCCGCCCTCCGCTTTCGTCGCTTGTTTCGTCTCGTCGGCGACTGCGCTCTCTTCTCCCGTGTCCGACTCGGCCGCTTCCTTGGCCTCGTCGAGTTTCTCGCTTTCGCCTAGTTCGTCGCTTTCGTCTGGCTCTTCGCCTTCGTCACTTTCGCCGTCACCCTGCTTCTCGTCGCCGCCATCCGATTCCTCGCTCGCGCCTTCCGACTCGGATTCGTCCGCGGTCTCAGACTCGACCACCGGTTCGGCATCTGACGTCTCGGGCGCGTCGGACGCGGTTTCGTCCGGAATCTCCTCGTCGTCGGACTCTGACTCAGATTCCATCGCCTCGCCGAGGCCGGCGAATCGGTTCTCCTTAGGCATCGTTCGTCCCTCCGCGCTCGACGATTTCCGCGAGCTGGTCGAGTCGGTCCAACATGTCGTTCGACGGGTCGTACTCCCGGAGCGTCTTCCCGTCGCGCCAGGCGCGACTGAACGCGATTCGATGTCTGATTCCCGGTCCCTTCGAGTCGGGGTCGTCGAACAGGTCCGAGTGGGCGAACGGCGGGATGAACCGCTCGAAGGGGGAGTCTTCGAGGTCGCGGATGATGCGTTTTTCCTCGTTGTTCCCCGTGAGGTCGTTCGGGACGATGGCGAGGATGTCGAGGTCGACCTCGCGGCGAATCGGCCCGATCTGCTGTTCGAACATCCGCTCGAAGCCGCTCACGCTCGGTTCGCTCATGAGGAGCGGGACGACGACGTTCCCGGTCCCGATGAGCGCCGCGTCGGACAGCGGGCCGAGGCTCGGCGGCGAGTCGATGACGATGTAGTCGTAGTCGTCGCCGAGAAGCGGGTCGACGATTCGGCGGCGGACCCAGAGCACGCCGAACGTCGAGTTCCGAACGCGGTCTTCGATGTCGTCGAGGTCGACGTGCGAGGGAAGCACGTCGAAGCTCTCGCGGTCGCGTATCACCTCGTGTACGTCGATGGGGTCGTCGTCGGTCAGCACGTCGCCGATGTTCGGCTCCGACGACTCGTAGGCGTCTTTCAGTCCGACGCCCTCGGTCGCGTTCCCCTGCTGGTCGAGGTCGACCAACAGCACGTCGTTGCCCCGCGCGGCGAGCGCGTCCGCGAGGTTGATGGCAATCGTCGTCTTTCCAACCCCTCCCTTCTGGAGGGAGACGCTCACGGCTCGCGACACTTATCGGCCCCCCGTCGAGGAGCGATTTCCACAAATTGTACACAGTGTACGCTGTGTCTGCTGTCTGAGCGGTGCAAACTCCGTTTGAATTGCGAGCTGTGCGGACATTTGAGGGCTCGAACTGACCTTCCGCGGCGTGCCACATAATTTTATCCACGACTTTTGAACCGTTAGGACTGCTTCTACATTCTATACATTCTACAATTTTCAAAATTTCTAAAAATTGTAAAACCGCCTATTCACGCCCAGTGACTCGTCTCCGTTCCGACCTGAACAGTCTCCGCTTCGTTCGACGTGTCCGATTCTCGAACATCGTCAGAACTCTTTGATGTTCTCGCAATGCACGAATCTCCCGCGGTACAGACCGTCTATAGAT
The DNA here is from genome assembly GCF_014635105.1 of Haloferax sulfurifontis. NCBI lineage: Archaea > Methanobacteriati > Methanobacteriota > Halobacteria > Halobacteriales > Haloferacaceae > Haloferax > Haloferax sulfurifontis. Next base: position 179,646 of record NZ_BMCI01000006.1, on the reverse strand, counting down.
TCCACAATTTCTACAATTTGCAGAATGTCTGTGGATTCTAAAACTCGGGAACCGTGCGAACCTCGCGAGCGGTGCACGCCGCGTGGGCGGTTTCGACTGCCTCCGCTGTTCGCGCCGTCTGAACTGCTCTAACTGTCGAGACTGCGTTGACTGTCCGCGCCGCCCTCACAGTCCGTCCGGTTTCCACTGTTCGGACGTCGTCGCCGGCCGGTATCCGATTCGCCCGGCACCGAAGAAAATGGGTATTCAGTGTCGCTCGACCGAGGATACTGCGGACATAGTGGTGTACCTCTCGGCGGTCGCGTCCGACTCAGTTGGCGAGTTTGTCGGCGAACTTCTCGCGGACCTTCTCGACTTTCGGGCTCGCGTGGAACTGGCAGTACGCGTCGTTGGGGTTCTTCTCGAAGTAGTCCTGGTGGTACTCCTCGGCCTCGTAGAACGTCCCCAGCGGGACCAACTCCGTGACGACGTCGTCGTCGTACTCCTCGTCGAGCGCCTCGATGTAGGCCGACGCCTGCCGCTCCTGTTCGTCATCGTGGAACAGGACGATAGAGCGGTACTGCGTCCCCACGTCCGGCCCCTGTCGGTTGAGTTGCGTCGGGTCGTGGACCGCGAAAAACACGTCGAGCAGTTCGTCGTAGCCGACGACTGCGCGGTCGTACTCGACCTGCACGACTTCGGCGTGGCCGGTGTTCCCCGAACAGACCTGTTCGTAGCTCGGGTTCTCCGTCTCGCCGCCGGCGTAGCCCGACGTGACCTCGCTGATGCCGTCGAGTTCCTCGAACGCGGCCTCGACGCACCAGAAACAGCCGCCGCCGAACGTCGCAGTCTGTGTGCTTCCCATAGCCCCGGTTACGTCGCCGAGGAATTAAGCCCCGCGGCGGGGGCAGTCGCGGCCGGGGCCCGCCCTCGCCGACGACCGCGAACCCAGCGGTGGTTGACGAGCGAGTCCCGGACACGTACGCGAGTTTTCCCGACCAAACTGTACGCGAAGCCAACATTTATCCGCTCTGTCTGTCAGCAATTACCATGGAAGACGTATTCGTCGCGAGGCTCATGTCCACGAACCTCCACACGGTCACCCCAGACACGCTCGTCGAAGACGCGGCGCAGTTGATTCTCGACAACAACATCAGTTCGGTCATCGTCGTCGACGAGGACAACCGGCTCGAAGGCATCCTGACGACGACCGACTTCGTCGACATCGTCGCCAAGAGCCAGCCGAAAGCGCAGACGACCGTCGAGCGGTACATGACCACCGACGTGATTACCGCGGGCGCACAGGACTCCATTCTCTCCGTCGCGGAGTCGATGACCGAACACGGCTTTCACCACATGCCCGTCGTCGACGAGGAGGAAGGCGTCATCGGGATGATAGCCACGTCGGACCTCGCCGCGTACCTCTCGCAGACCGGACAGTTGGCGCGGTCGTAACGCAGTCTCTTCTGCCTGACTCCGCGCTACTCCACCTGCTCGGAGAGGCTCTCGACGATGCTCGCCAGCCGCGGGTCCGTCGCGTGGCCGTGGTGGACCGCGAGGGGCGAGACACTCACCTCGCCGTCGACCATCGCGCGGCGGTCGCTCCCGACCGGATAGCGGTCGCGGTGTTCGTCGTCGAGCGGGAACGGGTTCTCGAAGCCGACGGCGTCCGGCCACGAGATGTCCTGCAGTCGGACGTAGACTTCGCCGTCGTCGAGGTCGTGTTCGCGGTCGCCGTCCGGGAGCGCGGCGGCGTCGGCGTGGTGGTCGACCTGCTGGTCGTAGTCCGCGAAGGGTCGGGTCACGCGCATCCGGGGGCTCGGCACGTCTGCCGGGGCGTTGACGTTCAGGAGGTCGACCTCGTCGAACACGTCGGTGCCGAAGACGCGCTCGGTCAGGGCGCGGGCGACTCGCGCCGGGCGGGAGAAGTCGTACTCCTCGGGCGGGTGGCAGAAGAAGTCCCGCGCGTGGTAGCTGGAGACGGCGATGGCCGGCGTCCCGAGGAACGCGGCCTCGACGCCCGCGCCGACGGTGCCCGACCGGCCGACGATGTAGTTGCCCGCGTTCGGGCCGTCGTTGATACCGGAGACGACGATATCGAAGTCCGCGTCGAGGCCGCGAAGGCCGTAGGCGACGCAGTCCGCGGGGGTGCCTTCGAGGGCGTACCCCCACGGGTGGTCGCGGCGGACCGCGCGTTCGTTTCTGGCGCGGCCGACCCCGCTTTGGTTCTCGGCGGGCGCGACGACGGTCACGTCGCCGACGGCGGTGAGTTCCTCGCGCATGGCGGCGATGCCGGGCGCGTCGATGCCGTCGTCGTTGGTGAGGAGGATTCGAAGCGGAGACGGGGAGTCGGTCATCGGGTCGTGAATTTCCGCCGGTCGCCGTAGCTATTCCGGATTCTGAGCCGACGGCGTCGCCGACTCCCGTCCCGCCGTCGCAAACGGGTCGTACTCCACGTCGTCGATGGTCGCCCGCCAGTACGGCAGGTCGCCCGTCGGGAGGGTCCACGCCACTTCGGCCGCCGCGGGGACCCGAATCCCGTTCACTTCGCGGTAGTCGCGGAACCGTCCCGTCCACGGACGCCGCTCGTACTCGCCGTGCCCCGTCTCGCGCCACCGGTCCGCGGTGACCCGCGCTATCTCGTCGATCTCGTCGAAGTGGAACACGACGGTCGCGGTCGACCCGCCGTGGGAGAGCGTCGCGCGGGCCGAACGGTCGTCTCTCGGCTCCCAGCTGACGCCGTGGCCGGGGAGAAACGCGGTCGGAAACCAGACCATCTCGGCGAGGTATCGGGAGAGTTCGCCCTCGTCCAACTCGGGCGACCGCGGGGCGTCCGCGACGGTGACCACCGAGAGGAGCGTCGCTTCGAGCGTCCCCGCGCCGCCGACGAACGCGTCGGCGACTCGAACCGACAGGAACGGCACGAGGTCGATTCGGGCGTCCCAGACGAACCCCGGCGGGTCGACCGTGTAGTGCTGGGTCGCCGTCATCGGCTTCCACGGCGAGTCCGCGTCGCCGAGTCTGAACTCGCCCGTCTGACGGAGCCGAACCGACCGAACGAGCGGAGGTTCGTCGGGAAGCACGCGTTCGAGATACCGCCGGACTGGGGCGGGAAGGTCGGTGGTATCCGGTGTGTCAGCCCCCGTCCCGGCGACGTCCGAGGCCGATTCGGCGCGCTCCCGCCGGAGCGTATCCAGCAGTCGGGCGGCCGTGTCGTCGGTCAGGACCCGGACTGCGGCGAGGAGAACGCCGACGGCGAGTGCGCCGCCGGCAACCGCGATGCCGAGTCGTCCGAGCGTTCGATTCCGTTCCATACCGGCCGATACGAGTGAGACGGATATGAGCCTCGTCGTCGTTCTCGCGAGTCGGTATCGACCAAACTCCTGTCAACGAGACGTTCAAACATCCGAGACTCTCACGAACGCGTGAATATAATTCAAACGACGACTTTATGTAATTAAGTTCGTACTAACGAACGAATGCGCACCGAACCGATGCGGCCGGCACGCCGGGCACCCGCCGACATCGCGGTTAATCTCCCGTTAATGCGCCTGTTTTCGGAAGATACGTCTCCGCCACCGTCGGTGGTCCTCCCGTCGCCGACCGCCGCGACCGCCGCGGGCGATACGGACCGCCGCCACCGGGCCGCCGTCTCCGCTCGCCGCCGAACGGCCCCGAGAGAACGCTCCGACTCGATTGCGCTCCGACCCGTCTCCGCGAGCGAGGTGGGCGTTGCGTGAGCTCCGTCGACGGGGGCGACGACGTGCCGTGGGACGACGTGGGCTTCGTCATCAGCTCTCGCTACCGCGTCTCCGTGCTTGAGCGGCTCTCCGAGGGCCCGGCGACGCCGACGCAGATCGCCACCGATTCGGAGAGCGCGGTCGCCCACGTCTCGCGGGCGCTCCAGGAACTCAGAGACCGCTCGCTCGTGGAACTCCTCGTCCCGGAACAGCGCCGAAAAGGGCGGGTGTACGGCATCACCGACGACGCCGAGAACATCTGGCACGTCATCCAAACACAGCAGATGGCGTGACTGCGGTCGTCTCGCGGCCGATGAGCCGACCCGGACGACTCACTTCGTGGCGATTCGCTCGGACCCCTTGCTCAGGAGCTGGTAGGTCCGCTTGGCGAGGTTCATCCCGACGCCGGTCGACTCGACGACGTAGTACGGGACGAGCTCGCCGCCGAACTTCGATTTGTAGTTGCAGAGCCGCTCCGTGTTCGCGCCGACGAGGTCGTACTTCGTGACAGACGCGAGCGCCTCGTCTTCGACGATGTCTTCGATGATGGTCCAGTGGAGCAGGCTGTTGATGCTGACGCCGTCGTACTCCCCGCGCGCGCCGCCGAGCCAGAAGTAGCCCACCTCGGCGGAGAAGGGGACGATCATCCCGCTGAGGTACTCGCCGTCGGGGTCGCGGGCGACGTACACCCGACACCGGTCGCCGAGGTTCTCGACCAGCGACTCGACGAACTCCCACGGCATCCCGAACGGTTCGTCCTGCTCGTCGTACCGCGAGACCACGTCGTCGTAGACGACGCGAGCGCCGTCGAGCCCCTCGTCCGCGATGGTGATGTCGAGGTCGCTGGCCTGCCGAATCTCGCGGCGGAGACTGCTACTGAACTGGGCCTGTATCTCGTCGAGCGAGCGCCCGTCGAGGTCGAGCCGGTAGGTAAAGGAGGGCTTGACCGCGAAGCCGGTCCACTCGAACGGGCGGGGGTCGAGATACGCCGGCGAGCAGAGCAGGCGGACGAACGTCCGGTTCGAGCGGATGCCGAGTTCCTCGACCACGAGGTCGGCGAACTCGCGGTTCACCGACTCGTAGGCGCTCTGCTTCGGGCTGTTCGGCATCATCACCGGGCCGATGTATGGAATCGCCATCGACGGCGGCGGGGAGACGACGACCCGTCCGAGGGGGTTCCGGCGGACGAACGTCGGGAACAGCGCGACAGGCTCTTGGCCCTTGAAGACGCCGAATAGGTGCATTTCGCCGTCGAAGTGCTCGTCGATTGCGGCGAGCACTGCGGGGGTGTGGAAGACTTCGGTGCCCGACGGGGGGAGCGCGGCTCCCCACTCGTCGAGGCTCAGGGGTTCGATACGGAGTTGTGACATGTGTCGTGGTCGTGTGGTTGGGTGGTCGTCGGTCGGTGCATCGGTCGGTGCGTCGGTCGGCGCGGCGGGCGGGTCGTCATCGGTGGAGGAACCCCGAGACGAGCCGCGACGGGAAGCTCGTCCCGTTTCCCCGGGACAGCATCTCGATGCCGGGGCCGAGTCGGCTCTTGTACAGGTGCGCGATGGTTCTGACCGGGAGCGCGCCGTGTTCGATTTGGTAGAACGTGACGAGTTCGGGGTTGTACTTGCTCTTGTAGCGGTTGAGCCGGCGGTTGTTCGCGCCGACGAGGTCGTAGCGGCGCATCCCGGCGTCCATCCCGTCGCGCATGATGCGCCAGTCCAGCAGGTCGTTGACGTCGATGCCGAAGTCCCGCTGGGGGCGGACGCCGCCGAGCCAGCGGTAGAGCGTGTCCCCGTACTGGAGGACGAGAATCCCGCTCACGAACGTTCCGTCGTACCGGAAGACGTAGGGGCGGACCTGCCCCGCCGGGAGCGAGTCGTACAGGTCCATGACGAACTGCGGCGGCACGTCGAACGACATGTCCTGTTCCTCGTAGCGGTTTTCGACCAGCGTGAGAATCGAACAGATGTCGTCGCGGTCGCCCTCCTCGATGCCGGAGACGAGCTTTCGCCCGTCGCGGATGTTCCGCCGGGCGCTCCGGCTGAACGACATGAGGAGGTCCTCCTCGCCGCGGGTCAGGTCGACGTTGTAGGTGTACTTCGGCGACACGTCACAGCCGCCCCAGAGGAACGTCCGCATGTCGGTGTAGTAGTCGCCCACGCGGACGTGCGTGTAGTTCGGGCCGATGTGGTCGTCTATCCACTCGGTACAGCCGTCGATGAACTGGTTGCGTCGGCGCTCGAACTTGCGGCTCTTGATGTTGCCGGCGTCGAGCATCACGGGTCCGAGGTAGGGGACGCCGATGTGCGGCGGCGGCGAGAACGCCGTCTTGACCAGCCCCTTTCGAATCTCGAAGACGGGGAACAGGCCGACCGGCTCTTCGGTCTTATAGCCGACAAGCAGGTGGAGCTTCGAGTTCGAGTACTTCGCCTGGAGCCGAAGCGCCTCGTACTGGTGGAAGAGACTCGCCTGACTCGACCGCTCGACGTACGTGTCCCACTCGTCGCGGTCGCGGTGGTCGAACTCGGCGATTTCGATGGTCATGGGCTGGGGGCCGTCAGGTGTTCGTACTGCGTCCGTGACCCTCGACAACACGGTGCGGGGCTGGCCCGACCGTCTCGCTCGACTCGACTGCTTCCGATTCCCCGTTCAAACCGCTCGAACAGCCCGAAATCAGCTGATTCCCCGGCCGACGCGGCGGCCCCGTAAATCGACCCGCGGTCCGGTCGGGCCGCGTCGGCGTGTATCATTCGAAAAGACATTCTCGAACTACTGTGACGGGAGGACGGGGATTTGTTATGAAGCGACTAGCCGGCGTTCGCGCCGGCCTGCCCGCCGTTCAGGGAGTCTCTGCCGCCGCCCGTAGGCGCTCGATACCGTCGGCGTCGATGCCGTAGCCGTGGGTCGGTTCCCCGGCGATTCTGGTGGCGACGTACTCGGCGATGGCGTAGGCCATCCACGCCTGACACCACCGCATGAGCGTCATGCGCTTGGTGTAAAAGCGGTGTTTGCGGAAGTAGAACCGACCCTCCGACGGGACGTACATGTTCGTCAGCGCCCAGTCGATGGCGCGCTCGGCGCGGTCGTACTGCCCCGCGTAGGTGAACACGAGGATGCCCTGCGCCGTCGCGTGGATGTCACGCGGGTAGGGGTTTTCCTCGTCGAAGTTCGGCGCGCCGTCCTCGTCGAACAGCTCGCGGGCGTAGAAGTCGAGGCCGCGTTCGAGCGTCTCGTCGTACCGGCCACTGCCGACGACCTGCTCGTAGCGTTGGAAGCACTCGACGATGAAGCCGTTGTGGTGGTTGTCCATCGAGAGGTGCGAGGCGCTCGCGGGCTCGCGGTAGTACCAGCCGCCGCGGTCGGTCTGCTTCGACGCGACGAAGTCGTACACCTTCTCGGCGCGTTCGAGCAGTTCCTCGTCGCCGAAGTGGTCGTACAGTTCGACGAACAGCCGCGCCCCGATGGCCAGCGCGTTGAGCGTGTAGCTGTCCTTCGGGTGCGAGAGGTAGTAGTCCATGACCGCGCCGTCGTCCTTGGGCCGGTAGTTGAGGTCCTCGAGCATCACGTCCACGGCGGTCTTGGCGATGTCCGGGTAGTCCGGGTCGAACTCCCGGCCGGCGAGGAGCGCCTTGACGCCGTAGGACGTCGAGACGATGTTCGGCGAGTGGGGAATCCCCGACCGCGGGCCGTTGCGACCGGAGATGTGCTGGATGACGTGGCGGTGACTGCCGGCGAAGCCGCTGTAGCCCTTGGCTTGGTTCTCGACGAGCCACTCCGTCAGCGCCGCCGCGTCGTCGCGGTACGTCTCCGCCGGGCGGTCGCCGTCGAACCACTCGGCCAACTGTGCGCGGGTCCGGTTCGCCATGGCGAACAGCGTGATGCCCTTGAAGTTCCGGCGCTTCTCGACGAGGAACAGCGGGCGGACGTTGACGGGCGAGCGCTTGATGAACTCCTGGACCGCGAGGTTGAACCAGCGGTTGTCGATAGGGACCGAAAGCAAGAGCCTGCTACTCATGCCGTCGCCGTAGTCCCAGCCCTTGTAGTCGCGTTCGCGGGCGTAGTCGAGCACGTCGTCGAGCACGTCGACGTACCGCTGGAGTCGCTCTGCGTCGGCGTCGCCGTCGCGGTGATACTGTTTCGGTGATGGATTCATGATACAGAATAGCCTCTCTGAGGGGTATTGGCTGTCCGAGAGGAAGCCCGCTGGCGGCTTTGTTATGGGGCCGATACCGACCGACGACGCCGGATTCTACGGAGAGAGCGAGCGACCCGCGTCGCCGGCGGTCGCGCTTTCGGTCTCCGTCTCGCTCGATTCCTCATCGGTACGCTCGGCCAAGAACGTCCGGTAGTAGTCGGCGACGGGGCCGACCCACGCGCCGCGGTCGAGCGCCCGCTCGATAATGCGGCGGTAGAGCCGGCGGTAGCCGGGGAACTCGTCTTCGTTGAAGTACCGCGGGTGCCACAGGACGGTCATCACGGCGTCGTTCGCCTCCGCCTCGTCGAGGAGGCGCTCGCATTCGGCCCACGCCTCGTCGAACGCCGACCCGGGGTCGGGAAGCGACACCTCCATCAGCGTCAGCGGGAAGACGACAAAGTCGTCGTCGAAGGGTCTGAACGGCCGGTAGCCGTGTTGGAACCCGTTTTCCGAACTCGACCCGGGGCTGGCGTCGTATTTTAAGCCGAGTTCGCGGTGGTAGCGCCACGTGTTCGGCCCGAGTTTGAGGTGGTGCTGGCGGCCGCCGACGACCTCGTGGCCGAGCACCGCTTCGAGTTCGCGCTTTTCGGTCCGGAGGCGGTCGAAGTCGTCGCACGACCGGAACGAGCCGTGGATGCCGACCTCCCAGCCGCCCCCGTCGAGGTCGCGGACGGCGTCGGCTATCGACGCCGAATCGAGGTCGTACCGGCCGAGGTGTTCGACCCAGTTCTTCGGTTCGAGCCAGTCCGAAAGCGACCCCGTTTCGAGGAGGCTCGGCTCGTTGAGGAAGTAGAACGACGAGCGGACGCCGAGGTCGCGTTCCAGCGCCATGATGTCCTCGAACTGCCAGTAGGGGTTCTCCCGCCGGAGGAGCGTCCGGAGGTGGTAGCCCGGATTCGACTTCGCCGCGTAGTACAGCCCCTGATACGTCTTGTACGGGCGGTCCACGTCGTGGGTCAGACAGACCGCGAAGCCGGGGCCGGATTCGCTCGGTTCCGCGCGGGTCACGCGGGGGTCACCTCGCGCGCCCGAATCGCCCTTCTCCTTCCGCTCACGCATACTCGTACTCCGAGAGCGCGGCGACGATTCGCTCGGCGGCGCTCCCGTCGCCGTACAGCGAGGGCTTCTCCGGGAGCGGGTCGTCGTCGGCCAGCGCCGCTCGAATCGCGGTCGCGTCCGCGCCGACGAGGGTGTTCCAGCCGGCGTCGACGGTCTCGGTCCACTCGGTCTCGTCGCGGAGCGTGAGACACCGGGTGTCGAGGTAGAACGCCTCCTTCTGGACGCCGCCGGAGTCGGTGGCGACGCGCTCCGCGCCGTCGAGCAGGCGGACGAAATCGAGGTAGCCGACCGGCTCCACGAGGACGACGTTCTCGGCGTCGGCGAGCCGCGACCAGAGGCCGCTTGCTTCGAGCGCCCCCTCGGTCCGCGGGTGGACCGGGAAGACGACCGGAAGCTCCGACGACGCCAGCCCCTCCACGATGCCTTCGAGGCGGCCGCGGTCGTCGGTGTTGGCGGCGCGGTGGACCGTCGCGAGGACGTACTCGCCGTCTCGGAGGTCGAGTCCGTCGAGTATCGTCGACCGCTCGCGGGCGGCCTCGCGGACCCGGAGGACGGCGTCGTACTGCACGTCGCCGGTCACGGAGACGCCGTCGCGGATGCCCTCGGCCGCCAGCGTCTCGGCGGCAGACTCGGAGGGCGCGAAAAGCAGGTCCGAGCAGTGGTCGGTGAGCACGCGGTTGACCTCTTCGGGCATCTCCCAGTTGTGGCTCCGCAGGCCGGCCTCGACGTGCGCCAGCGCGGGCTCGCGCTTCGCGGCCACGAGCGCCGCCGCGAGCGTGGAGTTCGTGTCGCCGTAGACGAGCACCACGTCGGGGGCCTCGTCGGCGACGACGGCGTCCAGCCGGGTCATCATCTCGGCGGTCTGGGCGGCGTGGCCGCCCGAGCCGACGCCGAGGTTGTAGTCCGGTTCCGGGATGTCGAGTTCGTCGAAGAACACGCCCGACATCGACTCGTCGTAGTGCTGGCCGGTGTGGACGAGCACCTCGTCGTGGTCGCGTCTGAGCGCGTCGGAGACGGGGAACGCCTTGATGAACTGCGGGCGCGCGCCGACGACCGAGAGCACCTTGAGGCGGCTCATCGGTTCGGCCCTCCGTGCGGCGCGTCGGCCGCCACCTCGGGGCCGGCGTCGGCGTCGGCGTCGGCCGACGACTCGCCCCGCGGTCCGCCGCCGATTTCGTACACGCGGTGGCCGATGTCGCCGAGGGTGCCGCGGCCGTCGACGACGACGAGGTCGTCGAAGGCGGCCCAGTCGATGTCGTCGAACTCCTCGTGCGGCGTGACGACCACGGCCGCGTCGATAGCGCGGGCCGGCAGGTCGGCGAGCGAGACGGGGGTCGCACCGAACGAGGCGACCACCTCGTCGGAGAGCATCGGGTCGACCGCGAGGACGGTCGCGCCGAGTTCGTTCAGCCGGTCGATGACGCCCGCGGCGGGCGTCGCGCGCGTCTCGGCGACGCCGGGGCGGTAGGTGACGCCGAGGACGGCGACGGTCGCGCCCCGAATCTCTCGGCCCGCCGCGGCCAACTCGTCGCGGAGCTTGTCGGCGGTGAACGCCGGCATGCTGTCGTTGACCTCGCGGGCGGTCAGGAGCAGGGGCGTCTCGGCCTCGACTCGGCTCGTGATGAAGTACGGGTACCACGGGATGCAGTGGCCGCCGACGCCCGGGCCGGGCGCGTGGATGTCGCAGTACGGCTGGGTGTTGGCCGCGTCGATGGCCTCGGCCACGTCGATGCCGAGGTCGTCGCGGAGCCGCGCGAGTTCGTTGGCGAGCGCGATGTTCACGTCGCGGTAGACGCCCTCGAACAGCTTCACGGCCTCCGCGGTCGTCGCGTCGCGCACGGGAATCACCTCGTTCGAGGTTAGCTCGCCGTAGACGAGCGCCGCGACGCGGGTGCTCTCGGCGTCGACGCCGCCGACGATTTTCGGGTGCGACTCGGTGATGTCGCGGAGCGCCCGGCCCGACGAGGTCCGTTCGGGGCAGAACGCCACGCCGAACTCGCCGGCCGAGAGGCCGCTTCGGTCCGCGAGGTACGGGACCACGAGGTCTTTGCTCGTCCCCGGCGGGACGGTGCACTCGACGACGACGAGGTCGCCGGGAGCGAGTCCCTGCGCGATGCTGTCGAGGACGGCCTCGAACGCCGCGAGGTCGGGCTCGCGGTCGTCGGTCAGCGGGGTCGGGACGATGATGACGTGAATCGCCGCGGATTCGGCCGCGGCGACGCCGTCGGTGGTCGCCCGGAGCGCGCCGCGTTCGGCTTGCTCGGCGACTAGTTCGGGCAGTCCCGGTTCCTTCGCCACGTGGCACTCGCCGTCGTTGACGCCGCGGACCACGTCCTCGCTGATGTCGACGCCGGTGACGTTGCCCGTCGCGCGGGCGTAGACGGCCGCCAGCGGGAGGCCCATCTTGCCGAGGCCGTACACCGCGACGGGCACCTCGCCGGCGCGCAGGGCCCGCGTCTGTTCGTCGGGCGAGCGGTCGGAGCCGTACAGCCCGGGTCGCTCGCGGCTCATTGCCGGCCCTCCGAGGAGTCCGTGGTCTCTGCGGTCTCCGCGGTCTCCGCGTTCTCAGCGGTCTCGACGCTCCGAACCGTCGATTCGGCGTCGGCCTCGATGCGCCGGGCGAGGTCGATGGCGCGCAGGCCGTCGGCCGGCGAGACGAGGACCGGGCCGCCGTCGGTGGCGGCGTCGACGAACGCCTGTAGCTCGCGCTTCAGCGGCTCGCCGGTGGAAATCATCGGCTGTTCCATGACCACCTCGTGGCGGTAGCGGACGCCCCCGTTGTCCCGGAGGTAGTCCGGCCGCGACTGGCGGAAAATCTGGACCGACTGGTTCAGGTAGTCGACCCGGATGAGTCGGTCGCGCGCGGTGATATCGAGCGTCCGCGTCTTCTGCTGGGTGAGCCGACTCGCCGTGAGCGAGGCGATGACGCCGTTCTCGAAGGTCAACTGCGCCGTCGCGTACTGCTCGTCGGGCGTGGCGGTCGCGGCCACGCGGTCGACCTCCGCGCCCACCAGCGACAGCACCACGTCGATGTCGTGAATCATGAGGTCCATGACGACGCCGTCGCCCATCTCGCGGTTCAGCGGCGGGCCGAGCCGGTTCGCGGTGATGGCGATGGGGTCGACGCCGTCGAGGAGGTCGGGCAGGGCGCGGACGGCCGGGTTGAACCGCTCGATGTGGCCCACTTGGAGCACAACGCCGCGCTCTGCGGCGAGCGCGGCCAACTCCGCGCCCGCGTCGAGGTCGTCGACGAAGGGCTTCTCGACGAGCGCGTGGACGCCGGCGTCGATGCACTGCCGGGCGACCGACGCGTGGTAGGGCGTCGGCACCGCGACCGTCACCACGTCCACGCGGTCGAGCAGGTCCTCGATGCCGTACGCGTCGGTGCCGAAGTCGGCGGCGACCTCTGCGGCGCGGTCTACGTCCGCGTCGGCGACGCCGACCAGTTCGACGCCGCGAAGCTCCGCGTAGACCCGCGCGTGGTTCGTTCCCATCGACCCGACGCCGATGACGCCTGCGCGGACCGGGCGCTCTCGGCCGCCGTCGGCACGGAGTCCGGCGGGTTCTCGGCTCACCTCGCCACCTCCGCGTAGTTGGCGACCGCAGTCCCGACGCGCTCCACGTCGGCCTCGCTGAGTCCGGGATGGACCGGGAGCGACAGCACCCGTTCCGCGGCTTCCTCAGCGACGGGGGCCGACACCGCGAGGTGTTCGTACGCGGGTTGCTCGTGGACGGGCTTCGGGTAGTAGACGCCCGTGGCGATGCCCTTCGCGTCGAGATACGACTTGAGGGCGTCGCGCTCGATACCGTCGCATGCGACGGTGTACTGGTGGAAGACGTGAGTTCGGTCCGGCGGCGTGTAGGGCGTCGTGACCGGCGAGTCTTCGAGGTACTCGGTGAGCGCGGCGGCGTTGGCCTGTCTCGCGCGAGTGAACTCGGGGAGGCGTTCGAGCTGGACCCGGCCGATGGCCGCGGCGATGCTCGTCATGCGGAAGTTGTGGCCGACCTCGGCGTGCTCGTAGCCGGAGACGCGGCCGTGGTCCACGAACCGGGCGGCGCGCTCGGCGACGTCCGCGCGGGTGGTCGTAATCATGCCGCCCTCGCTCGTGGTCATGTTCTTCGTCGGGTAGAACGAGAAGCACGCGGCGTCGCCGAGGGAGCCGACGCGCCGCCCCTCGACGTCCGCGCCGTGGGCCTGCGCGGCGTCCTCGACGAGCAGGAAGTCGTACTCCTCGGCGAGTTCCGCGAGTCGGGTCATGTCCGCCGGGAGGCCGTAGAGATGGACCGCGATGACCGCGTCCACCCGTTCGCCGGCTCTGAGTCGCGCTTCGAGCGCGTCGGGGTCGATGTTGTACGTCCGCGGGTCGATGTCGACGAAGTCCACCTCCGCGCCCGCGAAGGCGACGGCGTTGGCCGTCGCGATGAACGTGAAGGGCGTCGTCAGGACGCGGTCGCCGGGGCCGACGCCGAGCGCGTGGAGCGCGGCGTGGAGTGCCGTCGTCCCGTTCGAGGTGGCGACGCCGTGGTCGGCCCCGCAGTAGTCGGCGAACTCCCGTTCGAAGCCCCGAACCTCGGGGCCGTCGGCTATCATGCCGCTTTCGAGGACGGCGGCAACTCGGTCCCGTTCGGCCGCGCCGAGCTGGGGCGCGGCGATGGGGATGTGGTCTGAACTCATCGTCGTATCCTGTTTTCTCCCCGCAGTTGTTCCGGAAGGTCGCGGTGGACGGCGGGGACGCCCACGGCGAGGGTCCGCGGCGGCACGTCGTTCACGACGAGCGCGCCCGCGGCGACGAACGCGCCCTCGCCGACGGTCACGCCGGGGAGGAGCGTCGCGTTCGCGCCGATTGAGGCGTGGTTCTCGATTATCGGCCCGACCAGTTCCGCGTCGGTGCGGACCGGATAGGGGTCGTTCGTCATCACCACGCCCGGCCCGACGAACACGTCGTCGCCGATGCGGGTGTTGGTGGGGATGTAGACGTTCGTCTGGATGCTCACGCGCGACCCGATGGTCGTGGTGCCGTCGACGACCGTCTCGGTCCCGAGGAGCACCTGGTCGCCGATGGTCGTGTGCTCGCGGACGAGGACGTTGTGGCCGGTGACGAAGTCGTCGCCGATGGTCACGTCGTCGTAGACGATGGTGCCGGCGCGGATTCGCGCCCGGTCGCCGATGACCGGGTCGTCGCCGTCGCCGTAGCCGATGGTGACGCCGTCGTCGACGTGGGACTCGACGCCCACCTCGGCGCTCATCTGCTTCCACCTCGCGTCGGTCGCGCTCCGTCGGCCGTCCGTGTCGACTCGGCGGTCGGCCGGGTCGACTGGAAAATTTGGAATCTCATATCATGTCGGCGGGGAGTCTGCCTGCCTTAGCGAAATTCAGTCTCGGTGAGGGCTTTGTTATGGAGTGATTGCCGCCCGGATTCCGGTCGCAGTCACTTCGTAACGCCGCGGCGGATTCCGGTCACGGACCGCTTGAGAAGCCCCACGCCGGGCGCGCCGTCGCCGAGCCAGAGCCAGACGGCGCTCCCGAGCAACGCGAGTTCGAACGCGACCAGAATCCACGCCTCGGGCCGGCGGAGGAACACGACGAAGCGCCGCAGGTAGAACCACGTCTGGGCGAAGAAGCCGCCCATCGACGACTCGCTCCCGTGGGACAGCGGCCAGAGGAACGCCCGAATCACGTCGTAGTTCCCGAAGAAAAAGCCGTTGTACAGCAGGTCCGCGGGGATGTGCGAGAGGTAGCCGAGGGCGAACGCGACCCCGACCGTCGTCGCCCCGTAGCGCCGCGCGACGGCCACGACGACTATCGAGAACGGAACCGAGACGAGAATCGAGTGCGCCATCGAGATACCGCTCGGGAGGACGCCGAACGACCACGCCAGCGGCTTGTCGACGAGGTCGGGGAACTGCGTTCCGACGAGCACCGCCAGCGCGGCCCAGCCATCGAGTTTCCGGCCGGTCACCCGCGCCCACAGCGAGACGAGGATGTAGCCGACGGCGGCGTGTTCCCACGGGAACATCAGCGGTCGCTCCCGGTCGGTCGGCTCGTCGTTGCGGTCAGTCGAGCCATCGTTGCGGTCGGTCGAGCCGCCGTCGCGTGTCGGTGGCTCGTCGCTCCGGTCGAGTGACCCCGCGTCGTCGCGTCCGTGTCGGCGGGCCGTCGTCGCGGGGTGAGTGTGGGGATAGGCGTCTGGGACATCTGGTTTGTGGGGCGCGTCGCGGTCGGTCGTGGAGGGTGAGACGTCCTCCCGCGTCGGGTGCGGATGTTCTGTCCGCGTCGGGTGCGGAGGTAGGCGAAACGGCGCGCGAGCGCCCGGTCAGGGAACCCGAGTGCTCGAAACGGCGCGCGAGCGCCCGGTCAGGGAACCCGAGTGCTCGAAACGGCGCGCGAGCGCCCGGTCAGGGAACCCGAGTGCTCGAAACGGCGCGCGAGCGCCCGGTCAGGGAACCCGAGTGCTCGTCCGGGTTTTGTTATGGCGACCGTAACGGCTCCGGGGCGATTTTCGCGGCCGGGAACGGGCGTCGATTCGACCGAACGAGTCGGGTAGACGCCGTATAACTACTCTCGCGGGGCGCGTGGAATCGCCAGAGAGTATGCGATACCTGTTCTTCACCAACACGCCCGCGCACGTGCACCTCTACAAGTACGCCGTCAGAGAGCTTCAGGCGATGGGCCACGACGTGCTCGTCCTCGGCCGCGACTACGGCTGTACCAAAGACCTCCTCGAATACTACGACCTCCCGCACGAGATTTACGGCTCCTGCGGGACGACCAAGTACTCGCTTTTCAAGTCGCTCCCGTTCCACTACGTCAACATCTTCCGGGCCGTGCGGCGGTTCAAGCCCGACCTCATCTTCGGGATGGGCGGCTACGCGGCCCACGCGGGGGCCGTCTCGCGGACGCCCGTGGTCCTTCTCCTCGACTCCGAGCCGACCTCGCTGGACCACGTCGTCTCCCGACCGTTCGCCAAGGCGATTCTGACGCCCCACACCTTCGGGAAGGACCTCGCGGACAACCACT
Source organism: Haloferax sulfurifontis (assembly GCF_014635105.1). Lineage (NCBI taxonomy): Archaea > Methanobacteriati > Methanobacteriota > Halobacteria > Halobacteriales > Haloferacaceae > Haloferax > Haloferax sulfurifontis. The sequence continues at coordinate 163,664 of NZ_BMCI01000006.1, read as the reverse complement.
ACCAGTTCCGCGGGTTCAAAGAGACGGCGTATCTCCACCCCGACGTGTACGAGCCCTCGGTCGATATCCGGGCCGAACTCGGTCTCGACCCCGACGAGCAGTTCGTCGTCGTCCGATTCAACGCGTTCGGCTCGCACCACGACGTGGGCCACGGCGGCTTTACCCCCGAGCGCCGCCGCGAACTCATCGAGATGCTGGGCGAGCGCGCGACCGTCTTCGTCCTCGACGAGAGCGAGGAGCGCCGCGACGGCGACCTCGACACCCGGCCGTTCGACTTCCACCCCGCGCTCGTCCACGACGTGCTCGCCGAGGCGAGCCTGCTCGTCGCCGACACCCAGACCATGGTGACCGAGGCGGCGCTCCTCGGGACGCCCGCCATCCGGTCGAACTCCTTCGTCGGCGACGACGACATGGGCAACTTTGTCGAACTCGAACGGCAGGGGCTCATCTCCAACCTCAAGTCGTTCGACGACGTGATGGCCCGCGCCGAGGAACTCCTCGCCGACGACGGCGCGAAGGCCCGCTGGGCCGACAAGCGCGACGCGTTCCTCGCGGACAAAGTCAACCTCACCGACGTCATCGTCCAGGTGGCGCTGAACTACGGCTCCGTCGAGACGGTCGACTCACTGACGCGACACACCGTGGCGGCATAGTCGATGCCGCTCGGCACTCCCCTCTCCCCCGAAGACGGTCAATCGACCCATAACTAACCGTCAAACCCTCCAATTTCGCGTATCGGCCGGCGCGCGCTCGCGCCCGCCTCGACGCGTCCCGCGACTCGGAAGCCGCGATTCCCCGGCCCGCGATTCCCGACCACGACCCGAAAACCAACCCATGAAGCCCAAGCAAACACTCCTCATCGTCGGCCCGAAAGGCACCGGCGGCATCGACCGATACATCACCGAACAGCGTCGCTACCTCGAAGACCGGATGGACGTGCGCGTCTACACGCGCTACACCGCGCCGAAGGGCGAGGGACTCGAACTCGCCGCGCGGATGCTCCTCTCGTCGCTCGTCGCAATCGCCCTGTTTCCCTTCCAGCGACGCCCGGACATCGTCCACGTCCACTCGTCGCACACCTACTCGTTCTACCGCGCGGCGTTCTTCGCCCTGTTCTCGAAGTACGTCTGGGGCGTCCCCGTCGTCTTCCACATCCACGGCTCGTCGTTCGACGACTTCCTCGCCACCGACTCGCGGGTCGTCCGCCGACTCCAGTCGCTCGTCTTCGACGCCGTCGACGACGTGGTCGTCCTCTCGGAGTACTGGCGCGGCCTCGTCTCCCGCCTCGCCGGCGAGGAGAAGGTCCACGTCATGGCCAACGCCGTCGAACCCGCGGAGTACGACCCGACGTACCCGACCGACCCCGTCCACCTCGTCTTCGTCTCGAACCTCATCGAGCGCAAGGGCATCCGCGAGTTCCTCGACGCCGTCGAGAGACTCGAATCGACGCCGGGGCTCGACTTCGAAGTGAGCATCGGCGGCCGCGGCCCCCACGCCGACCGCGCCGAGGCGGTCGCCGCCGCCCACGACAACGTCTCGTACCTCGGCTTCCTCTCCGAGGAAGACAAGCGCGACCTCCTCAGCCGCGGCACCGTGTTCGTCCTCCCGACCTACGCCGAGGGGCTTCCCATCGCCATGCTCGAAGGCATGGCCGGCGGAAACGCCATCGTGACCACCCCCGTCGGCAGTATCCCCGAGGTCATCACCGACGACCGCGGGATTCTCGTCACGCCCGGCGACGCCGAGGAACTGGCGCGGGCGCTCGCGCGACTCGTCTCCGACCCCGAGGAAGCCGTCCGCATGGGTCGGACGAACCGGGCGGCCATCGAAGAGCGCTACTCGTGGCAGTCGAACGCGGACGAGCTGGTGGCGATGTACGCCGAGGCGGCGTAGCGTCGGGGTCTGTTTCTTTCGCGTGGTTTTTTCGCCGCTGACCGTCGACCGCCCCGATTGTTTGAGTCGCGCTCGGTTCAAGCGGACGGTAGCTCAGCTGACGCTTCAATCCCACAAGGGTCCGTCTGAAACGACGTAGTCGTCCGACAGGTCCGGCTCCTCGAACGCGCTTCAAACCCACAAGGGTTCGTCTGAAACACGTGTGGTAGACTTTTCCGGATCGGTTGGTTGGATAGCTTCAACCCAACAAGGGTTCGTCTGAAACCATGGGCGCAGGACCTCCGCAACGACATCGACGAAATGCTTCAACCCAACAAGGGTTCGTCTGAAACAACCGACGAGCAGGGCATCCCGTACCGGATGCTCGGGCTTCAACCCAACAAGGGTTCGTCTGAAACGCCCGTGGCGGCCGCCGGTAGCTATTTTCAAAGCGGCTTCAACCCAACAAGGGTTCGTCTGAAACACTTCCGTCGACACCGAATACGTCGTCGATTGGCCGCTTCAACCCAACAAGGGTTCGTCTGAAACTTTTGGGCTTCCGCGACGTTCGACACCTTGGCTTCGTGCTTCAACCCAACAAGGGTTCGTCTGAAACTCGACACCGGCACCGCCCCGGACGTCCGACCGACCACGCTTCAACCCAACAAGGGTTCGTCTGAAACGCCTTCCTCATCATCGGCCTCGGTGTGTTCATGGAGCTTCAACCCAACAAGGGTTCGTCTGAAACTTTCCTCCCGGACCATAAGACGGTAAAATCGTGGGGCTTCAACCCAACAAGGGTTCGTCTGAAACTCGAGAAAAACGAGACCCATGCCGTCGCCGTCCGGCTTCAACCCAACAAGGGTTCGTCTGAAACGGTCCCGGAGGCTACCGTCCTCGGACTCCCGCTGGACGCTTCAACCCAACAAGGGTTCGTCTGAAACCGGGGGGCAGAGGTGGGCGTAGTAGCAGGATACTGGCTTCAACCCAACAAGGGTTCGTCTGAAACGCGGGCGGCGTCGAGGAGCAGGTAGCGATAGCGGCCGCTTCAACCCAACAAGGGTTCGTCTGAAACACTGCGTTTCGGTCTCGTTTCTTTGCATTGCCATAAGCTTCAACCCAACAAGGGTTCGTCTGAAACTGTGGTTGGACCGCTACGCCAACCAATGGTGGGCGGAGCTTCAACCCAACAAGGGTTCGTCTGAAACCACTGCGGCCGTACTTCAGCGACTACGACCACCTGCTTCAACCCAACAAGGGTTCGTCTGAAACTATGCGCGACGACCCGAAGACGGTCGTACGGTGCCGCGCTTCAACCCAACAAGGGTTCGTCTGAAACAACGAACTCCGTCGGAGGGCTGAGTCACGAGGTGAGCTTCAACCCAACAAGGGTTCGTCTGAAACACGGCGCTGGTGTCGACCCCGACGACGTTGTACAGGCTTCAACCCAACAAGGGTTCGTCTGAAACCCGAGATGTCTCGTGGCGGGCCATCATCATCCGATAGCTTCAACCCAACAAGGGTTCGTCTGAAACGTCAAAGCGTGACGCGCTCAAAGCAGACTGGGAGGCTTCAACCCAACAAGGGTTCGTCTGAAACGCGATGACCGATTCCGGGCGCGAGACGTTCCGTCGGCTTCAACCCAACAAGGGTTCGTCTGAAACCCCTTTTCAAGGACGCCACCGGCGCGCAGGAGGTGCTTCAACCCAACAAGGGTTCGTCTGAAACGATGATTTTGAAATGGTCGTCCGCGGAGACGACGCTTCAACCCAACAAGGGTTCGTCTGAAACGCGCGCGGTCGACGAGGTCGTCGGCCCACTCGGGCTTCAACCCAACAAGGGTTCGTCTGAAACGACGAGCCCGCCGGCCTGACGCTCACACTCACGCCCGCTTCAACCCAAACAAGGGTTCGTCTGAAACGCGCTGTCGGCGTCGTCCTTGATGTCGAGATAGAGGCTTCAACCCAACAAGGGTTCGTCTGAAACCCTCAGTCATGATATGTTATCACCAGTTGAGATGTTCGCTTCAACCCAACAAGGGTTCGTCTGAAACTGTGAAGAAAAACGCCCCGTCAATGTCACGAGTTCCGCTTCAACCCAACAAGGGTTCGTCTGAAACCGAGCTCAGGGATCGCGTAAGTCGCGGTCGTGAATGGCTTCAACCCAACAAGGGTTCGTCTGAAACGAGCTCGAGGGAACGCCGACCGTCCGGCTCCCCTCAAGCTTCAACCCAACAAGGGTTCGTCTGAAACTCGGACTACAAGACGCCATACGCGGCTCTCTCATGGCTTCAACCCAACAAGGGTTCGTCTGAAACCCGAGAAACAGCCCAGATGATAGTTTTAAAGTTTGCTTCAACCCAACAAGGGTTCGTCTGAAACACTCGGAAACGACTCACACCAGATATGAGCGAGGAGCTTCAACCCAACAAGGGTTCGTCTGAAACACCGTCCCGAGTCCGACGCAAGGCGACACAGAACAGAGCTTCAACCCAACAAGGGTTCGTCTGAAACACGGGCGTCACCGGCGCTCAGGGTGACTATCTCGGTGCTTCAACCCAACAAGGGTTCGTCTGAAACACAAGTACGTGGACGCTCGGCGGAATAACTTTAGCTTGCTTCAACCCAACAAGGGTTCGTCTGAAACGCAACCCCGACCGTGGGGTTGGCTCCATATTGTGCGCTTCAACCCAACAAGGGTTCGTCTGAAACCGTGATTTGTCGTTTCTTTGGCGTCAGGAGTTGTCGGCTTCAACCCAACAAGGGTTCGTCTGAAACCAGGCGAGCCGGTAGTCTTCGACGCGGCGGATATAACGCTTCAACCCAACAAGGGTTCGTCTGAAACCATGCCGGTCTTCCCATGGGAGCTGGTCATCACGGGCTTCAACCCAACAAGGGTTCGTCTGAAACACGACGCCGGTCGTGGCGGCGGTCGAGACGAGCAGGCTTCAACCCAACAAGGGTTCGTCTGAAACTGTTTTCGATGACGGCCTTCACCCCGTGGATTGTGCTTCAACCCAACAAGGGTTCGTCTGAAACTCGTCTCGGGGGCGAAGGCATCCATATTCGCGGCCGCTTCAACCCAACAAGGGTTCGTCTGAAACCGCTTACACTACTCCCGTCAAAGAGGACTTCACCACTCGCTTCAACCCAACAAGGGTTCGTCTGAAACCCGAGAGGGCATACAACTCCCCGAGTAACCCAGTTGCTTCAACCCAACAAGGGTTCGTCTGAAACGCCAACCACTAACGCGCGGATTCGCGACCACTTCGAGCTTCAACCCAACAAGGGTTCGTCTGAAACCCATTTAGCTCAGCGCTCCTTCGAGGGCCTTCATCGCTTCAACCCAACAAGGGTTCGTCTGAAACGCGTTGTCCATCATCACGGGCCGCCGCACGAATACGCTTCAACCCAACAAGGGTTCGTCTGAAACGAGGTCGCGCATGAGCGGCGGACGGAGCCAAGACCGGCTTCAACCCAACAAGGGTTCGTCTGAAACTCTACGATGGGAGCGGATGGGTTGACGCGACGGCTTCAACCCAACAAGGGTTCGTCTGAAACTCGTGTCTATCGCTTCGTAGTGCCGCGCCGAAAGGCTTCAACCCAACAAGGGTTCGTCTGAAACTGGCTTCGCATCGCTCTATGACGACATTCAAAAGAGCGCTTCAACCCAACAAGGGTTCGTCTGAAACTCTCTCCGGCCCACAATACCTGGACTCGTGGGTGCTTCAACCCAACAAGGGTTCGTCTGAAACGACGGCAGATGTGACAGTTGCCCCTCAAGATTCGAGCGGCTTCAACCCAACAAGGGTTCGTCTGAAACGCGACAAAACATATTACGACGACTATCACAAGCTCGCTTCAACCCAACAAGGGTTCGTCTGAAACAAAAGGTCCGCTGTGTAGTCGGAGCGGAGAGAGACGGCTTCAACCCAACAAGGGTTCGTCTGAAACCTGGGGTGCGCCAACACCCCAGCCACACTTTTCAGACGCTTCAACCCAACAAGGGTTCGTCTGAAACGCACGTCGGCGATGGCGTCGTCGGTCTCGAAGCCGCTTCAACCCAACAAGGGTTCGTCTGAAACCCGATGCGCCTCCTACCGGCAGAGGAGCCAACGCCAGCTTCAACCCAACAAGGGTTCGTCTGAAACACTTGTCGAACGCCGCGGGGGACTGGAGCGGGATGGTGCTTCAACCCAACAAGGGTTCGTCTGAAACCATCGAGCTCCGCGCCGAGGATGGTCCCGTCGATAGAGCTTCAACCCAACAAGGGTTCGTCTGAAACTCTTCCTTTGTAAAATCGTGAGCCATGGGACCGGAGTGCTTCAACCCAACAAGGGTTCGTCTGAAACGGTGTGGCGCGACGGCCAGTGGCAAGCGGTCGGCATCGCTTCAACCCAACAAGGGTTCGTCTGAAACGAGAGAGTCCCGGCGTCGGTGATGGCAATTCGAGTCGGCTTCAACCCAACAAGGGTTCGTCTGAAACCCGGCGCGAACTCGTCACGTCCGACGCCGACGAAGCCGCTTCAACCCAACAAGGGTTCGTCTGAAACCGGGTCGTCAAGATTCATCAGCCCGTCTTGCCACGAGTGCTTCAACCCAACAAGGGTTCGTCTGAAACTTGTAGTTCCATGTGGGGTCGGAGTTCGAGACCTCGCTTCAACCCAACAAGGGTTCGTCTGAAACGAGCCGTTCCCGGACGCGACCAAGTCCGCGAACATGCTTCAACCCAACAAGGGTTCGTCTGAAACCGGGTTCGCGACGACCGTCGTGTGTATCTTGGTCTGGCTTCAACCCAACAAGGGTTCGTCTGAAACCATACGCGTCATCAGCGTACTGACCGACGTTCGCCTGCTTCAACCCAACAAGGGTTCGTCTGAAACCAGGTCGACATCGCCGAGTTCGTAGTAGTTCACGCTTCAACCCAACAAGGGTTCGTCTGAAACACGACGCCACTGGTGGCCGCGGTCGCGACCAGCAGGCTTCAACCCAACAAGGGTTCGTCTGAAACGACGCTCACACACAAGGCGACGATTGAGCACTACGCTTCAACCCAACAAGGGTTCGTCTGAAACCATGCCCGATATCACGGACACAGACCTTCTGAAGGACGACTACGATAAAGAAGTTCCGTCGACCGTCAGTAATCCGAATTGACCGGGGGGTCGACGGAACTCAGAGAAAACGTTTCTCGTCGGTCGGATCGTCGCCGTACACCGAGCGGTTGAGCAGCGCGTCCGAGGACAGTTCGTAGATGATCGTGGATTCACCCGGCTTCAACAGGTCTTCGACCTCGTTTCGGAGCGTCGCTAAATCCCCTTCGGAGATCTCCCCTTCGAGGACGGAGTTTTGCACGTGCGTCAGATAGCGCCGCCCCAGTTTGAGCGCTTTGTGCGTCCGTTCGGCTTCGAGGTCGTACACCATCACGACGTACATCTCACCACCACCGTTCGAAGGGTTCGTACTCCTCTCCGGTTAGCAGATGCTTTTTCAGTTTGTACGCTTCGAGGCGAAGCAGGTACTGGTAGCTCACCTTGCGGTTGAGCTTCGGATGGTCGACGGTCCGCTCAAGCGTCTCTTCGAACGCTTTCGTGTACGTCTTCCGACCGCCTTCGTTGAGAAGGCAGGACCCGAGCTCGGTATCGAAATCGCTCGGCGTAATCTGGTTTCTGTTGATGAGGCGAAACAGCACGCGATCAGCGAGAACGGGTTTGAACAGGTCGGCGAGATCGAGCGATAGCGAGTAGCGACGCTCTCCGGGTTCGTGGAGATAGCTGATCGCCGGGTCGAGTGCAGTCGCGCGAATCGCCGTGACGCAGTTGGCGTAGACGAGCGCGTTGCCGAACGAAATCAGGCTGTTAATCTCGTTCGGTGGCGGGTTGTATTCCCGGCGCTCCAACCGGAAATCGTCGGGGAGAATCCGATTGAAACTCCGGTAGTACGCCTTTCTGGCAGTCGCTTCCACGCCCATGAGCTCGTCAATTGGACGTGTCTGGTCGACGCGCGCCGACGCGGCGTCCAAATCGGCGATTTCGGTCTCTAACTCTCGGTCTCGGTTGTTGTAGTAGACGACGTTCGTCCGCATATTATGAATGCTCGCTGAGACGATTGCCGCCGCGAGCCGTCGCCTGTGTTCCGTGTTCTCGTACGCCCGGACTTGCTCGACGACCGTTCGCCCGGAGGTCTGGCCACGCTTCGGCATCACCGAGCCCGCGTAGTAATCCTCCCAGCCGAAGACGTGGAGCGCGACCGTGCGCTGGTTGAGAAACGACATCAGCCGGGTGTTGAAGTCGATTTGTCCGTGCAGGAAGAACGCCTCCGCGTTCTCTATCGGGACGTAGTTCTTGTCGCCAGCGTCGGTGACGAGTCTCAGCGTGTCGTCGCTTCGTTCGAGTCGACCGTCGGAGAAGACGTGATAGTTCCTGTCCATTGTTAGCACCAACAGAAGTCGTGATACGCACACGAATCGCAGAAGGGCTTTCGCTCGGCCGGCGGCGGAGAGGGTCGGTGTACGAGGTCGTGAATCGCGCGAATCGACGATTCGACTTTTTTCACCCGTTCTTCGGTGAGTTCCACCGACTCTCGGCGGCGCTCTCGCGGGTGGGCGAGAACGCCCTCTCGATGCACGTCGGCGACTCTGTCGAGGTACCACAGATAGTACGACAGTTGCATTTCGGCGGGTTCGGTGAGCGCCGACGAGGGTTTGACTTCGACGACTCGGCCGTCGTCGAGCAAGTCCAGCGAGATCATTCCGAGGCGGAGGCTCTCCCGTTTGTCCTCGTACGCAGTCTCGTCGACCCGAGTTCCTCTCACGACGGTCGCGTTCTCGCGGTCGATTTCGAGGTTCCGACTCTCGAACCAGAGCTCCCGCTTGCAGACGTAGTAGTACTGCATCATCACCCCGGTTACGCGAAACGGTTCGTCGACGGGCGCTCCCCGCGCGGTTGCGAGCAGTCGGTCGACCGGGCCGTTCGTCGTCATAATATTCGGTTGTCGACGCTGCTTTCGGTGACCAGCCCGGTCGTCGAATCGAAGTAGCTGTGGTGCCGGGCGTCTCTCGTGTCGACCCACCGCGTCTCGGTGTCTTCGTGAAGACGCGCCAGGCCACTGAGCGCCTGTGCTTCCTGTGAATCACTCCGGTATATCGGGACAGACACGCTCGCTTCCTTCAGGCTGTCCACGAGTCGGCGCACCGTTTCGAACTCGTAGTTTTGCCACGCCGCTCTGACGGCTTCGACTCGCTTTCGCTCTTCGGTCGTCCGACAGACGACGACCTCCACGCTCCGCCGCTGTTCGATCAGCGACAACTCCGCGAGTTCGTCCGCTCTCGCATCGTTCACGTACTCGACGTACGCGTCTTTGCCGACGTTCTTCTCATCGTGGAGCCGCCGGTAGTACTCTTCGACGGCCGTTTTCGAAACAGTCGCTTCCGGAATCGTGCCTTCGGCCCCACCGATATCGTCGAGCGTTTCGGTCGCGACGGGAAGGAGCGCCAGTCCTCGGTTGTACACCGCTTCCGACGGCGTCTTCGCCTGTTCGTCGGGCGCTTCGAGCCACCAGACGACGACGTGACCGCGGTCCCGCTCGAACGAACGGTTGCAGCGTCCGGCGGCCTGGACGATGCTGTCTATCGGTGCGAGGTCCCTGTAGACGCGGTCGAAACTGATGTCGACGCCGGCTTCGACGAGCTGGGTCGAAACCACGACGAGCGAGCGACCTCGTTCGGTGAGCAGCTTCGCGGTCTCGATGAGTCGAAGCCGGTCGACCGGACGTAACCGTGTGGAGAGGTGGAGCACCGGGCGCCCCTCGGCGTCGGCGACGCGATCGGCGACTACCTCCGCCTCGGTGTCAGTACTATTCCGGTCGGCGCTTTCGAGCACATCGGCGTAGACCGAACCGACCGATATCGCGTCGGAGAGAGCATCGGTGACGTGCGTTGTCAGCGCTTGGGCGCTGTCGATGGTGTTGCACACCGCGAGCACCGACCCGTCCGCACTCGTCTCGTCGGCCACGGTCCCGCTGCCTCCGGCAGTCCCGTCGACTATCGCACTTGCCGCCTCCGGATACGATTTGGGTTCTTCCCGCGATTCGATGTATCGAGTCGCTGAATCGTCCAGTACGTACTGGACGCGTTCTGTCGCCTCGAAGTACGTCTCGGGTGTGGAGACCAGCTCGGTCGCGTCGTCGAACAACTGCGGTTGCGTGGCGGTCATGGCGATAACCGTTGCACCGTACTGTTCGGTGAGCATCCTCACGAGCCGCGGAACCAACTTCCACCAGTCCAACGGGAGACTCTGCGGTTCGTCCAACACGACGACGCTGTCCCGGAGTGCCGGGAGCTTCATCGACTGCCTGTTGGCCGGCCCGGCGAGGCTTTCGAGCAGTTGGACGAACGTCGTCACCGTCATTCCGGCGCGCCAACTTTCGGCCAGCATTCCGGCGACGTCGTCGTTCGCGTCCGCTTCGTCGGCGTTCTCGTCGCGTTCATCGACGATTGTCGCCTCCGAGAGATGGTGGTGCGCGGTCAGCAACCGCCCGGTCGTATCGACTTGATATATCTCTTCGACCTCGGCGACGACTTGGTCGATGATGCTCGTAAACGGGAGCGCGTACACCACGCGCTTCCCACCGAGTCGGTCGCGAACGCTGAGAGCCGCTGACAGGCCGGTGAGCGTCTTTCCCATCCCTGTCGGAAGCGTGATCGTCGCGACCCCACCGTCGGTGTCGGCGAACGATTCTACGTTCGACAGGACGGACGCCCTCGCTTCCGCTCGGAGGAAATTCAATCGCTCGCTTCGGCTCCCGTGTCGGTCGGAGTCGGCGGTTCGCTCTATCGACCCGATGTACTCGTCGAGCCGCTCGAACGTCGGCTTCTCTGCGTCGTAGGTCGCCGCGGACGCGTCGGCACCGCTCGCGGCCGCTGCGGCGCTCGTCTTATCGGCGAGGACCAGCGAACCCCAGCACTCTAATACGAGCCCGTAACAGCGCTCCGAGAGGGTTTCCCGGTTGATCGCCGTTGCGCTCGACCCCGTCGACTCCCTGACTTCCGTCAGGAGTTCCGCGAACGACCCGCGGAACGCCGACCACGACCCCTTCCCGTCGGTCGCGTTCTGAAACACCTCTCGGGCGAGTTCCGGCGCTTGCTCGTCGATGTCTTGGATCTGCTTCGCAATCGCCGCCTGCTGCAGTTCGGCACTGTTTTGGTTCCCTCTTGAAACGTTCTCGCGGCGGTTCGCCCGGCTGAAGACGTACGCCGCAACGTCGGGGAGTCGACCGTGGTGTTTTGCGACCGCGACGAAGCCGGCGAGGCAGGTCTCCGGCTCGAAATTCTGGACGCTGAGCGCGTAGTACGCGGCGAACGAACCGAGCGGTGCGTGGTAGCGATACTGCTCGTATCTCGGTTCTTTCGACCGCAACAGGTAGTCCTGAAAGTACGTCGTCGCCTTCCCGAAGTCGTGCACGTATGCGAGCGTCTCGACGACCGCTCGGAGCGGTTCGCCGGCCGGGGCCTTCGCGTCGGCCGGAACGACGTATCCGACACGTTCGGCGACATCCCCGAGATGGTCGACCAGCGGAACGCCGTCGTGAACGTCGTTCGGCGGGTGAGAGTACCGACCAGTCATCAGACGAACACCACGGTCCGGCCGTCGACCTCGGCGGCGTCGACGCCATCGATTACCAGCGGCTCCGCGTCAGGGTTGTACGCGTACGTCGTGAACTCCGTCGTCGTTCGGCCACCGGAGTCCGCTCGCATAAACGCGGGTGATTCTTCCACCTGACACCGCGTCCCCTCTCGAAGCACGACGTCGTCCACCGCGTTCGGAACGGCGGAGTCTACTTCGACCCGGTCGGGTCCGGAGACGGATTCCACGGCGAACTCCCCGTGATAGTCGATTTCCGCGTGGTGTTCCGACAGACCGAGGCTCGGAACGTAGTGTGACTTCCCGGCTTCCAGCATCTCCCGAAGCTCTCTGTACCGAGCCGTTTCCGCGAGCCACACGTCGACCCGGTAGGCGGGTTCGACGAGCACCTCGTAGTTGTGTTGTTGACGGAGCGCCGTCGGATTCGGTAGCTTCACGCTGATTTTCCCGCGGCCGTTGAGCGACTGTAGGTTTCCGCTCGCGGTCGACAGCGTGTTCATCGGCATGTTGAGCGTTCGAACCTCCCGAGCCGGCTCGATTGCGACCGCCGACGAACCGGCCGCGAACAGGTCGTAGTAGCCGTCGCGTTCGATTCCGAGCACGGCGGCGAGCAGTCCGGCCACCGTCGTCCGCGGGATGATTCGGTACGTCTGCTTGACGACGTTCCCCTCGACCCGCCGAAAGTGTCCCCACGGCCCGCTGACGGTGAACGACAGACAGCGGTCCGGGCGGCCGTCACCGCCGTCATCGGCCCACTCGTCCAACGATTCCTGTCCCATCTTATTCGGCGTCGCCGGTCGGAAGCGTCTCGGTGTGTTCCTCGTAGACGTCGAAGTCCTCGACGGCGTCGTCTCCCACGGCCTCGCGAAGCGCGTCGTACAGGAGTTCGGCACTGCCCACGTCTCCGTCGTACGAGACGTCGAGGACGTCGCTCGCGACGATTCGAATCCGGTTAATCCGGGCGCTCGCGGCCGCAAGTCGGTCGACGAACCCGTCGATTTCGAGGGTGAGGTCTCGAACCGTCCGGAGTTCCTCGTCCGGCTTTGAACGGTCGTCGTCGAGAACGAGGTCCCTGTCGAGACCGCCGAGGTGGAAACTCTCATCGGCGTACTCGACGCGGCAGTAGAGCCGCGGTTCTTGGCCGACTTTGCTTCGGCTTATGGTCTGATTCTTGATGGCCCGCCAACAGAGCGTGTCGAGTCGCTCGACGTCGCCGACGGTGAGGTTCGTGTCGGCGGCACCGTGTTCGTCGACGAGTCCGTGGAACCGGATGAGTCCGTACTGTATCCGGTGGTCGTCGAGGTCGAACCCTCCCTGCTGTTTGTTTTCCTGCGTGGCGATGACGCTCGTGAGGCTGTCGTACTCCTCGTTTTCGTTGACCGCGTGCATCGACTTCCCCGGTGAGAACTGCACGGGGCCGGTGAAGTGGTCGGGGAGGTGCTTTGCGTACACGTCGTCGGTGTCGACGGACATCGTCGCGCCGAAGTAACGCACGTCGACGCTGTTGTCGAGGAACTCGCCGAACACGTCGTTTCGGAACCGTTCGGACTCCTCGTCGTCGTCGAGGTCGTACTCGTCCGGTTCGACGTCTTTGAGCCGGTCTTCGAGGAGGTCTCCCCGCGTGTACTGGTTCCCCTCGCGTTGGACGTTCCTGATGTAGACGCCGTGGCCGTCGTCGTCCAACTGGTCGCGGAGATAGCGTTTCAGCCGAACGTCGGTGACGATGGCCTGTTGAGTCTGTGGGTCGATTCGAGGTCGATTAGAGCCGCTGAGGGGATTCCCGTTCGGGTTCGCGTCGACCGCGTCGTACAGGAATACGATTTCCGAGCGATTCGTGACGGCGTCGTTCGTGTCTGACATCTCAGTGTTCCTCGTCGGTGGTTCGTTCGTCGTTCGCGTCGCTGTTCTGTTGGTTCCAGTCCGGATGGTCGTTCATGCCGTAGGTCACGCCGAGGGCGTAGTAGAAGCGGAGGTCGTCGGTGTCGATCTCCCAGTCGTCGGGGTCGGGGTCGAGGACCGTCTCTCGGAGTCGTTCGACGATGTGTTCGGCTTTCGTCCCCGGGTAGCTCTTTCCTTTCTTCTTTTCTTGGCGCGTGTAGGTCAGGGTCTTGGCGACGGTCTCCTGCGTGACTTTCTTGATTCGCGCTCGCGTGATCGACTTGACCGGGTACTGGTCGACGAGCGTCGTGGACCGGTCCTCGGAGTACTCTTGGTAACTTCCGATGTCTCCGACGAGCGCACCGAGAAGGAACGCTCCCCGGCGCTCGCCGGTCACGGAGTCTTCCTCGTCGTCGTGCGCCGGCGAGAGCGCGGGCGTGTCGGTGATGAACGATTCGAGTTTCTGTTCGGCGGGGTGGCCCCCGTCGGCGATAAGGATCTCGTCTAGTGTTGGCATCGTCAATCTCTCGTAGGTCGGTTCGAGGGTGATCTGGGCTTTCGCGGGGTCGTTCGTCTTCAACAGTTCGAGCTCACCATCGGCGAGCGCACAGAGCTGTGCGAACTGGCTGGCGACCAGAAACGACGGAAACCCATCGAAATCGTCGTCTGACTCTCCGTCGATGATTCGGGTGACGTACTCTTCGAGCAGCACCTCGACGGCTATCGCGTCCCCGCTCAGTACGCTCACGAGCGCTTCGATTCGCGGGTCGTCCGCGTCCGCTTCGGCGTCGTCGCGCTCGGCGAACGTCTGATAGAAGTACCACCCCGTCGAAACCGCGTGGAGCTGCTCGTCGTTCACCGACAGCAGCCCCCACTTGTCGTTTTTCGGGAGCGGTGCCGTCCAGTCGGTGTCCGCGTTGAACGCGGACGCGTCTCCGACCAGTCGATTGTGGATAAACGCGAGCTCTTTCGGGTAGTGCAAGCGGCCGTTCAGCGTCTCGCCGAAGACGTCGTACCGAGACATCTGGTGCGGCATGACCGCAGAGACGTAGAATCGGAGTCGGGCGTCGTCCGTGTCGCCTTCACGCTCTCTCATGTACGCCCGTTCGACCGGAGTCATGTCGCCGTCTCCCTCGACTGCACTACACAGCATCTCGTAGAGGCGGTATACTCTCTCCGCCGTCTGCTGTCCGAAGAAATACGGCAGGTAGTACACCTTGGCACCGAACGTCCGATAGGTACACGCCTCGACGAACGCCTCGGCGTTCATCACCGTCACCGCGGTGTCCTCCGAGATCGGATGGGACCGCCACGCGTTTTCGATATCGAGTCCGGGAAACTTTTCGAGCTGCTTGCCGAGGAAGTAGTTCTGTGGGTCTTCGGCGGTTCCGACCGTCCGGGCAGTGTGCCCGGTCACGAGGTCGGTCGCGTCGCCCGACGAATCGTCCGCCTTGTTCTTCGTGACGAGCTTCGAGAGCTTGCGTTGGCGCATCGCCTCGTTGAACGCGGCGATGTCGCCGGGCCAACGATACGCGCCGTCTCGTTCGGTCTTCACTTGGACCGTCAACAGCGCGGTCGCGGATTCGCCGCCCAACGCTCGAACGACCGCTTCTTCGATGGCTTCGAGCGCGGCGTCGCGCTCCCCGAGTTCGGCGAGACGGTCGATAACCCACCCCTCCGGGTGGTCGCTTGCGGCGGCCGCAACGACGTCGTCGGTCGCCCATTTGGTGAGCCGTTCTTTGGCGTATCGCGCGAGCTTTTCGGGGTCGCTGTTTCGCCCGGCTTGGTGGGTGACGCTGTGGTCGATACCACGCGCGGCCGGATATTTCGAGTGCCCTACCTGCTGAATCAGATCGCTCGTGTATCGCGTCACCAGCACGGGTCCGAGACTGTCGTCGGCCAACCGTGGCTCGTCGCCCGAGAGATCGACGCGAACGGCGATCAGACTATCGTCCGTGTCTACGAGGTCTCGTGCCGCGTCTGGAGTGAGGTACGGGGCGTACTCTCCCCCGCCCGTCGTGGCGAGCGTGTAGAGTTTCCCGTAGAGGTACTGTAAATCGCGGAGCGAGCCGACCGGCGAATCCGGGAGTTCGTCGGCTAACTCGGTTTCGGGATAGCGGTCCCGGAACTCGTTAGGCGAAAGCATCGCGCTCCTCTCCTCTCGTCTCACCCGGGCGCGTCCGCTCTGTGACGTTCATAAACCCGAGACCGAGCGAATTTCGCTCACCGAGCCCGCAGTCGAGCGCGAGGTTGAGATGCCTCCGATGGTCGTCGTCGCGCACGGTGTACTCGAATTTCCACTTGCTCAGGACGTAGGTCATCTCCTGTCCCTCGGTCACGGTCAGCGGAATTGCGAACGTCTTCAATAGTTCGTAGCCGTCGAACAGGTCGCCCGAGACATCGCTCGGACCGGGGAGATGGTCGTGAGCGAACCGGTCGTGTTTCTGGTCGAGGTTCGCCTCCAACTGCTCTCGAAGCGGGGCCGTGGTGTGTTCCGGTCGCCAGAACGTCGCGGTATCGCCGCCGGGGTGGTCGATGCCGTACTCGTCGCACCGCCACGGCGGGATTCGAACGAGGAGTCCGGTTCCGGTTTCGAGCGTCCCTCTGGTCCCGGGTTCGCCCACGTCGGGTTCGAGTGACGTTACCTCGTCGACGTGAAACGGCATCTCACCGACGTTGAACTCTCGGTCATCGAGCAGATTCGCCGCCACGTTCGCGAGCAGCTCCTCGTCGGGAGACGCGACCAGTAACTTCCGATCGTCACCTTCCCGCATATCGCGGGGCGGAAACGGATTCGAGTAGGCGAACCCCGGCGGCTCGCCGGAGTCGTGTCGCTCTCCGTAGGGCGTCCCATCGAGCGCGTTCCAGATTCGCCCGCGAATCTTGTGATGGTAATCGTTCTGATACGCGGCGTCGGCACGCGCCGATAAGTGAGCCATAATCCGCACCGTTACTCGACACCTCCTTCTGCACTCATTGTTGTCTTTGTGATTGTTTGCTCCTCGACATAAAATTATGCCCGTAGTTTGACGGGTCGCGACTCACTGAAGTTCGTCTGAAACTCTGTTGACGCAGAGAGTTGTTGCTGATTCCCCGTCGCTTCAATCCCACAAGGGTTCGTCTGAAACGTGGACCTACGACGTGCCGGCGGACGCCGGGATGGGGCTTCAATCCCACAAGGGTTCGTCTGAAACGGTTACAACGAATCACTGGTGAAAAATTCAAACTCGCTTCAATCCCACAAGGGTTCGTCTGAAACCCTCGCGAGCGCCGCCGACGACTACCGCGAGACGGCTTCAATCCCACAAGGGTTCGTCTGAAACTGGACACCGAGATAGCGCGGTTGGAGGAGCGGGTCGAGCTTCAATCCCACAAGGGTTCGTCTGAAACACAATATCACCGGGTTCAATCACTCGGTTATGTCGTGCTTCAATCCCACAAGGGTTCGTCTGAAACACCATCCCCCGACTCGTCATCAAGGTCACGGGTGGCGCTTCAATCCCACAAGGGTTCGTCTGAAACCAACCTCGGTCGGCCGTTGCGACTGTCGTTGGTCAGCTTCAATCCCACAAGGGTTCGTCTGAAACCGCGTCTGGTCGAGTTCCATCTCCTGATAGAGGCCGCTTCAATCCCACAAGGGTTCGTCTGAAACCAGCGTCTACGCCTGCGAGCGTGACGCGACCGACGCTTCAATCCCACAAGGGTTCGTCTGAAACGGTATAGTGATTATATTTCCGAAGCGCCGGGATGGGCTTCAATCCCACAAGGGTTCGTCTGAAACGGTATAGTGATTATATTTCCGAAGCGCCGGGATGGGCTTCAATCCCACAAGGGTTCGTCTGAAACGTCGACCATTTCGGTGACCGTCATGCGGACAAGGCTTCAATCCCACAAGGGTTCGTCTGAAACCCGTCGTTAGCGACGCTCTACGCTCGCTTTGGCGACCGCTTCAATCCCACAAGGGTTCGTCTGAAACGCTCAGCAGGCATCTATATCCGAGCTAGACTCAGAGCTTCAATCCCACAAGGGTTCGTCTGAAACACGCCGTCGACGTCTGGCGCGACCGCGGCTTCATGTGGCTTCAATCCCACAAGGGTTCGTCTGAAACTCGAACAGGTCGCGGTCCGCGGTGAGGACGACGAGGCTTCAATCCCACAAGGGTTCGTCTGAAACGTTAGCGTCTGTCTTCCGCCCCGTTTGCGAAGACAAGCTTCAATCCCACAAGGGTTCGTCTGAAACTGGAAAGTCTACGACTCTCCCACGCCCTCGGTCGCTTCAATCCCACAAGGGTTCGTCTGAAACTTCTGATGCAAACGTGAGTTACGACGACGCGCTTGGCTTCAATCCCACAAGGGTTCGTCTGAAACATGCCTATGGCCCCGGCGACGGCCAAGGCCCCGGCGGCTTCAATCCCACAAGGGTTCGTCTGAAACGATGGAGTTGTCTCGGTTGAGAAGCTCCGCGTTGACCGCTTCAATCCCACAAGGGTTCGTCTGAAACTCTATCACCACGCTCGCCCGTGATGATGTTCGGTGCGCTTCAATCCCACAAGGGTTCGTCTGAAACCGAAGTCGAGTTCGTCGCCCGGACTCTCGAACCGGGTGCTTCAATCCCACAAGGGTTCGTCTGAAACTTTGCGGAACGCTACGGGCTGGACGCGCCCGCGGAGGCTTCAATCCCACAAGGGTTCGTCTGAAACCTCTTGAGTGACGAGTTGGGTGGAGCGTTGGACCGTGCTTCAATCCCACAAGGGTTCGTCTGAAACGCGCAGAAGACACAGACCCCGGAGATGGATATATCGGCTTCAATCCCACAAGGGTTCGTCTGAAACTCTCACAAGCGTCCCGCGCTTCTTTGGTGTGGTAATAGCTTCAATCCCACAAGGGTTCGTCTGAAACGATGGGGTGGCCTGAACGGTGACGGTCGGACCTGTGCTTCAATCCCACAAGGGTTCGTCTGAAACGAATCCAGCATCCGAGGCACCCGATGATGTAGACGCTTCAATCCCACAAGGGTTCGTCTGAAACCGACAGCGCCATCCGCCAGCACGTCCGCACTATTGAGCTTCAATCCCACAAGGGTTCGTCTGAAACAATCGAGCGAAACGTTGAAGGCGAAAACGTCCAAGGGCTTCAATCCCACAAGGGTTCGTCTGAAACGTGGGACGATGTAAACGAGGATGCAATTGACCATGCTTCAATCCCACAAGGGTTCGTCTGAAACACGTTATAGTGTCGGATGATACGCCAGAATGGTATAAGCTTCAATCCCACAAGGGTTCGTCTGAAACTCAGCGCCCGAGTACCGTTCTCGTTCTCCCCGAGATAGCTTCAATCCCACAAGGGTTCGTCTGAAACGACGTCAACGAAATTAACGACATATCATAGAAACATGCTTCAATCCCACAAGGGTTCGTCTGAAACTTAACCGCCCCAACAGGACGCCACTTGCCAAGTCTTCGCTTCAATCCCACAAGGGTTCGTCTGAAACCCGAGTACCCCGGCCCCTGGGACGCCGAGGAAGGCAAGCTTCAATCCCACAAGGGTTCGTCTGAAACGCAGGGACGGTCAACCCCGGCGACACACTCCGCGTGCTTCAATCCCACAAGGGTTCGTCTGAAACCGCCACCAATTATCGTCGCTCGCTTTTCGAGCAACGTGCTTCAATCCCACAAGGGTTCGTCTGAAACACGAGACACGTTTCGCATCATTGGGAACACGTAGCCGCTTCAATCCCACAAGGGTTCGTCTGAAACTTGTGTATCCATTGAAGTTCCCAAGGGTACGGACAGTGCTTCAATCCCACAAGGGTTCGTCTGAAACCGCAGTCATCGAGCGTGTTCGCTACACGCACTCGGGGCTTCAATCCCACAAGGGTTCGTCTGAAACTCGTCCAGGCCGTCGATGAGGTCGCGTTTGGCCCGGCTTCAATCCCACAAGGGTTCGTCTGAAACGCACATTATGTGGGCAATGTGGATTACCCCGCGTACGGCTTCAATCCCACAAGGGTTCGTCTGAAACCACAGGGTGCAATCGACAACCTCCCCCGTGTTGGAGGGCTTCAATCCCACAAGGGTTCGTCTGAAACAACGGTTGCTGCTTCGCTGGCCGAGGAGTACAACGAGCTTCAATCCCACAAGGGTTCGTCTGAAACGGGTCTGTCCGCTGCCACCGGTGCCAGGAGATGTGCTTCAATCCCACAAGGGTTCGTCTGAAACAACAAAGATAACGCTGTTATTACTAAATCTGGCAGTGCTTCAATCCCACAAGGGTTCGTCTGAAACTCTTCTTCCCGAGGTCAGTCAGATGGGTTTCGAGCTTCAATCCCACAAGGGTTCGTCTGAAACAGTACTCAATCGCTTCCCGTTTCGTCGGGAAACAATGCTTCAATCCCACAAGGGTTCGTCTGAAACAGTCCGCAATTCGTTTGTGAGACGATTCTTTACCGTTCGCTTCAATCCCACAAGGGTTCGTCTGAAACACGTTGCCCGGACTGTGGCGAGCAACTCATCCGGCACGCTTCAATCCCACAAGGGTTCGTCTGAAACACCCGCGAGTCGATAGCGACGAAATCCACCTGCGGCTTCAATCCCACAAGGGTTCGTCTGAAACGCGGATCGGTCGTTTGGTCCGAGGCTATCGGTTCGCTTCAATCCCACAAGGGTTCGTCTGAAACTACACATACTACAAACTGCACCGGGGGAGAGGAATGCTTCAATCCCACAAGGGTTCGTCTGAAACCGCGTCCAAATCACCGACTACCAAGGGGCCGAGAGCGCTTCAATCCCACAAGGGTTCGTCTGAAACCGTCTGGAAGCTCCATGCGCGATGTGTCGGACTCCGTGCTTCAATCCCACAAGGGTTCGTCTGAAACTCTTTCCTAAATTCCTGAGCCATGGGTGCGGGTGTCCGCTTCAATCCCACAAGGGTTCGTCTGAAACAGGTGTGGCACAATGCGATGAATCGGATTGAACGTGCTTCAATCCCACAAGGGTTCGTCTGAAACTCGTGGCCGCACCGGGGCGGACCGGACCCAAAACGTGCTTCAATCCCACAAGGGTTCGTCTGAAACCCGCGTCGTCTGTGACCTCGTCGCCCTCGGACGTGCTTCAATCCCACAAGGGTTCGTCTGAAACCATCACACCCGACAGTCCAGCCGTGAAGACGTGGGCGGCTTCAATCCCACAAGGGTTCGTCTGAAACGCCGATATACGTCGCCCGGTTCGGCGACGTGTGCGTGCTTCAATCCCACAAGGGTTCGTCTGAAACGCACCGCCGAGGAGATCCGTCGGGGAGTGCTGGCGCTTCAATCCCACAAGGGTTCGTCTGAAACGCGCCGAGCAACAGGCAACGGCCCGTCCGGGGACGAGCGGCTTCAATCCCACAAGGGTTCGTCTGAAACTCGCCCATCATATCGCAGGTTCGACTGATAGAGCGCTTCAATCCCACAAGGGTTCGTCTGAAACTTGAGTGCGAGTGTATCGATGACCGACTCCCATGCGCGCTTCAATCCCACAAGGGTTCGTCTGAAACCGCCAACGACTGGGGTGCCTTCCACGACCGGCTGCAAGCTTCAATCCCACAAGGGTTCGTCTGAAACCGGCACGTCGAGGCGCGAGGCCGCCACCGTCGCGTCGCTTCAATCCCACAAGGGTTCGTCTGAAACTGTCGAGGATGGGGACTTCCTTCTGCATGCGGACGAGGCTTCAATCCCACAAGGGTTCGTCTGAAACGACCCGGAGCGCGGGGTCGTCTACCATCTCGGTTGTGCTTCAATCCCACAAGGGTTCGTCTGAAACCCGCTGTGAATAGCCCCGCGAGTGGAATCCACATCGCGCTTCAATCCCACAAGGGTTCGTCTGAAACCGTCTTCGAGCACGTCGAGCGACGCGTCGATGGTCGCGCTTCAATCCCACAAGGGTTCGTCTGAAACGATTCGCGGCGCGCTCGACTACGTGCGCTTCGAAGCCGCTTCAATCCCACAAGGGTTCGTCTGAAACACGCGTGGGTCGTGTTCGTCCTGTTCGACGCGGACGGCTTCAATCCCACAAGGGTTCGTCTGAAACACTCCGTGCCGTCGACGTGGATTCGAAACCGTCGTGGGCTTCAATCCCACAAGGGTTCGTCTGAAACACCAGTAGCGCGGGGATAAGCCTTTGTGAGCGCCCACCGCTTCAATCCCACAAGGGTTCGTC
Source organism: Haloferax sulfurifontis (assembly GCF_014635105.1). Lineage (NCBI taxonomy): Archaea > Methanobacteriati > Methanobacteriota > Halobacteria > Halobacteriales > Haloferacaceae > Haloferax > Haloferax sulfurifontis. The sequence continues at coordinate 142,080 of NZ_BMCI01000006.1, read as the reverse complement.
TGAAACCGTTGTCCTGCGAGTTGCGCCAGTCGTTGCGGATGTCGCTTCAATCCCACAAGGGTTCGTCTGAAACCGAGGCGACCTTTGGCCGGGATACCTCGCGTGGGTGGCTTCAATCCCACAAGGGTTCGTCTGAAACTCATCCACATCCCGAGTGACGAACTCCTCGATGACGCTTCAATCCCACAAGGGTTCGTCTGAAACAAGTCCAAGCCGTCGCCGACGACGTCGCGGAACTCGCTTCAATCCCACAAGGGTTCGTCTGAAACCGTCCCGAAACCACGGGCGTGATGCTGCTTACGAACCGAATTCAAAAGAACGTTTCCGTCGACCCTCAATTCCCTCGTACCCCCCGGGGGGTCGACGGAAACGACTCTTTCCCCCTCACGACCAACGATTCGAAAAATCAACCGAGAGTCCCACCGGCCTCAGTCGGCCGGTTGTGGTGCGTCTTCGGCTTCCGCCACACTCGCGGTTCCGCGTTCGCCTTCGCGGTCGATGTACTTGCGGACCCAGAGTTCGCCGGTGATGATGCCGGAGATGGCGCTCATGTGTTCGGCTTCGCCCGTGCGTTCCTCGCGCTGGAGGCGGCGAATCTCGTCGGCGTCGAAGTACGGGCGCTCGCACGCGGAGTCGAGCAGGTCGTCGACCCGTTCGCGGAGCGCGCGGTTCGTCCGGTACCAGTCGCCGATGGTGGAGCGGCCGCCGTAGGTGTGGACGTCGCCGATGATGCGCTCGCGGATGCGGTCGACGGAGGTGCCGACGACGAAGCCGGCGGCGTGTTGCCACATCGGGCGCGCCGGCGGGACTTTCGTCCGCTCGTAGGGGATGGCCGCGAGTCGGCTGTCGAGGCGGCGGACCAGTTCGACTTTCGGGTAGGCCGTGCCGGCGGGAATCTTCCCGTCGGTGAACGGAATCGAGCCGACGCGGTGCGAAAGCGGCATCCGCGTCACGGCCCGGAGGAACGCGGTGTCGCTGAAGGGGACTCGGGTGCCGGCCTGACTCTCGGCGATGGGGTTGCTGGCGAAGTCGCACCGCGGGAAGTAGTTGCGGTAGTAGCAGTCCATCGCGGTGCTGTAGAGGTCAGGCTGGTCGCTCTTGCGCACTTCCTCGCGGTAGGTCGTCATCGGGTCGAACTCCGTCCGCAGGAGCCGGCGGGCGTCGTCGACGTCGATGCGGTGTTTCGCGCGGTAGAGCGCCGCCTCGGGCGACTTGCTTCCCTCGACGGCGGCTCGGCCGATGCCGTCGCCCATCATTCCGCCCTGTCCACAGCCCTCGATGAGCACGTCGGGCATGTCCTCGATGTTGAACACGTTCGCGAGGTTGACGAACGTCGAGAGGCCGACCATCCCGCTGGTCAGCTGGACCGACGCGTCGAGCGAGTCGACGAGCGCGTTCGAATCGACCGGCACGCGCCTGTTTTCGAGGCCGAGCACCGCCGAGACCTTCGCGGCGAGTTCGAGGTTGCTCCCGTTCGCGGGGTTCGAGTCGTAGGTGTAGGTGGTGAGGTCGTGGTAGCGGCTGAGCTCCCCGGCCATCGAGCGACTGTCGAGGCCGCCGGAGAGCCATAGGCCGATATCGCCGTCTATCGTGTCGGCCATGTCGGCGATGACGTCTCGGTAGGCCTCGGTGAGGTCGTCGAGGTAGGAGTCGTCGGGGCTCTGTTCGAACGTGTGGTGCCAGTACGACTCGATTTCGACGCCCGCGTCGGGCCGGTAGTCGAGCACGGTCCCAGAGGGGAGGAACTTCACGCCCTGTACGAGCGTCTTGTCGCCCCAGACGTGCCCGATCATGAGCAGGTCGCTGATGGCGCGTTCGTCGACCTGCGGGTCGTCGAGGAGGGTCGTCAGCGCGCCGACTTCGGTCCCGAAGGCGAACGGCTCGCCGTCGACGTAGAAGCACTGTCGCGTCCCGAGTTTGTCGCTGGCGAGCACGACGCGCTCCGCGTCGCCGTCGACGGCGACGACGATGAACGAGCCGTCGAGTTCGGAGAGGAGGGCGTGGGGGTCCTCGAACAGTCGGGCGAACAGCCCGTCTTTGTCGAGGCCGAGTTCGTCGAGGTTCGTCACCGCGCCGTATATCGCCCCCACGCGCGGGCCGTCTTCCCAGACGGTACAGCCCTTGGGGTCCCGCGCGCCGTGGTGGAGCACCGAGACGCCGAAGCGGCCGGTCGACCGCGTCGCCGACTCGTACCAGTCTTCGTGGTGGAGTTCGGCCGCGCAGGCGTCGAGCGTCGCCGCGTCGAGCGCGCCGCCGACGAAGCCGGTCATCGACGGCCCTCGCGTCCGGGTCGCTCGGCGGTCTGTGGCGTGTCTACTGTGAGTGACATCGTTGCCCGATATCCGCGCGCGTCGGGTTTTGTTATCACGCACCTATACGTTCGAAAAACGGGGTCGAGCGCCGCCGAACCGAACGGTATCTCGGCTTCACGGGGTCTCTGTGCCTGCCGGACCCCCGGTGTTCGTCCGCTCGGTGGCCGACGCTCGAAAAACACCGGGAAGAACGCCTATAACGCCGCTTGAGTCGATTACACGCTCAATAACAAACTACGCTACTCGCCTTCTCTCACGGGATGACGCAACGTGATTCGCGGCTCACGAGAACGCTCCTCCTCGTCGGATTTCTCGCGATAGCCGTCGGTATCCTCGTCGCTCGCGCGTCGCCGGCGCGCGCGTACGAGGTTTCGATTTACCAGTCGACCCCGGCGGTCTTCTGGGTCGGCGTGGCGGTGGCGGTACTGACCTCGCTGGTCGTGGTCGTTCGCGCCCCGAGCAGTCGGTTCGCGGCCGGCGGGGTGGCGCTGGCGGCCCTCGCAATCGCCGCGGTCTCCGCCCTCCCGCTCGTTCGGGAGTACCACTTCTACGGGTTCAACGACTCGCTGACGCACCTCGGCTGGGCGAAGTCGCTCGTCTCCGAGACGCTGACGCCGCTGGATATCGTCTACCCGAGCGGCCACGTGTCGGCGGGGATGTTCAGTGCCGCCCTCGGCGTCGAACTCACCACCGCGATGATGCTCGTGGTGTTTTTCGTCTCGGTCGTCTACCTCGTGTTCGTCCCGCTTCTCGTCTCGCTCGTCGTTTCCGACCGGCGGGCGGTCCTCATCGCCGTGTTCTCGGCGCTGTTGTTCCTGCCGGTGAACCTCAACGGCTTCAAGCTCATGTTCTTCCCCTACTCGCTGGCGTCGTTCTTCGGCCTGGTGCTTCTGTACCTCTTTTTCAGACACCAGTTCTCCGGCACCGACGCCGTCGAGAGCCGGTGGCGCGGCCACGTCACGCCCGTCTCCGTCCTGTTCGCCATCGGGACGGTCGCGCTGGTGTCGTACCACCTGCAGGTCGCCGTCAACTACCTCGTGTTGTTCGGCGTCGCCGCGGCCATCCAGCTCGTCCAGCGCTGGCGGACCCCCGACGCCGTCGCCGACCAGCGCCCGGTGTACGGGCTGACGCTCGTCTTCGCCGCGGCGTTCGTCTACTGGCTGACGCAGTACACCGTCGGCTTCTCGACCGGCGGCCTGTTCGTCGAGGGCGTGATCGGGATTCTCTCGGGGAGTTCCGAGGCCGGGACGGCCATCTCCCAGCGCACCGGTTCCGTCACCGCCGTCGGCGGCGGTATCTTCGACGTGTTCGTGAAGCTGTTCCTCGTGAACGCGGTGTACGCCCTGATAACCCTCGGCGTCCTCTTCGGCGTCGTCTTCGGGCGGCTCCCGCGGCTGTCCGCTCAGGGCCGGACTATCCTGCGGACGCTGACGTTCAGTCTCGTCGTGTTGGTGCCGTACTTCTTCGCGCACCTCCTCGGCGTCATCTCGGAGACGAACTTCTTTTTCCGCCACGTCGGCTTCGCGATGATTCTCGCGACCGTCGTCGGGAGCGTCGGGCTGTTCTACGCCTTCGAGTGGCTCTCGGGGACGGAGTACTGGTCGAAGTACGGGGCGGCCGTCAAGACGGGCGCGCCCGTCGCGTCGGCGCTCGTCATCGGGCTCACGCTCATGGTGATGTTCCCGTCGCCGTACATCTACCTGCCGTCGAACCACGTCCCCGCCCAGCAGATGGGGGCGTACGACACCGCCTTCGGGATGTCGGACGAGGACGTTCGGTACGTGGGCATCCGCGGGAACCCCGACCGCTTCGTCGATGCGCTCCCCGACAGCCCCACGCCGGCGCTCGGCTTCACGACGCCGGACGAGGCGCTCATCGACCTGCCGAGTTACTACGACGGCCCGCGGTATCTGATGGTCTCGAAGACCGACCACGACCGCGAGGTAATCGCCTACCGCGAGCTCCGCTACTCCGAGGCGAACCTCACGGCGGTCCGGGACCAACCGAACGTGAACCGCGTCATGTCGAACGGCGCGGCCGACCTCTACTACGTGTCCGGGTAGGGGCGTCGGGGCACGGGGTTCGATTTTCACGCCGACATTAGAACCGCTACCGCCGGTGCCGCCGCTGTTCCTTTCCGACCGTCGGCCTGCAGGCCGACGGTCGCTGACCCGCCGCACGGGTTCGGACACCACGGCGCTCGGCAGGTCGCTCCGCCTCGTCAAACAGCGCCTAATCCGGGCGACCACGGGAATCGCGGCCCCACGGAATCCAGTAGTGAGTCAATAATTAATCGCCTCCTGAGCCGATGTGTAGCCGAGTGTTACCGTTCGTGAATACGCAGGGTCGTCACCGCCGAGACGGCGGCCCGAGAGGTGGCTTCGATGAGAGATAAGATTCGCTCGGTCGTCCGGACGATTCGCCGCCGGTTCGTCCCCGGCGACGACGACGGCGACCTCGCAGAGCGGACGGTGAAAAGCGGGATGTGGGTGTCGGCGATGAACGTCCTCGACCGGGTGCTGAAGGTCGTCATGTTCATCGTCCTCGCGCGACTGCTCGGCCCCGAGGCCATCGGGCTGATGGGCATCGCGCTCCTGACCATCTCGGCGCTGTTGAGCCTGACGAACCTCGGCATCGACGCCGCGCTCATCCAGCGCGTCGACGACGACGTCGACGAGTACCTGAACACGACGTTCACGCTCGAACTCCTCCGCGGGCTGGTGATGAGTTCGATTCTCTACGTCGCCGCCCCGTCGCTCGCTTCGCTGTTCGGCGAGCCCGCCGCGCGGGACCTCATCCGCGCCATCGCGCTGGTCCCGATTTTCCTCGCGCTTCGGAACCCCGCGATGGTCTACTTCAAGAAGGACCTCGCGTTCCACAAGGAGTTCGCCTACCGTGTCAGCGGGACGACCGCCTACGTCGTGGTCGCGCTCGGCTACGCCGCGGTCAGCCCGACGGTCTGGGCGCTCATCTTCGGCTACCTCGCCGACGCGGGCGTCCGGTCGATTGTGACTTACTTCCTGCACCCGTACCGCCCGCGCCCCGCGCTGAACCGCGCGTACGCCGCCGAACTCATCGGGTACGGGAAGTGGGTCACGGGGTCGTCCATCGTCGAGTTCCTCTACGGGCAGGGCGACGACGCGGTCGTCGGCTGGCTCCTGACGGCGACCTCCCTCGGCTACTACCAGCTCGCCTACCGCATCTCCAACGCGCCGGCGACCGAAATCGCCGTCGTCGTCTCCAGCGTGATGTTCTCGACGTACTCGAAGCTCCAGGAGGACCGACGCGCCCTCCGCGAGGCGTTCTTCAGCACCTTCCGGCTCACGGCGTTCGTCGCCCTGCCGATGTCGGTCGGCATCTACCTCGTCGCGCCCGCCTTCGTCGGCGCGTTCCTCGGCGAGGACTGGCTCCCGATGGTCCTCGCCATGCAGATTCTCGTCGCCTACGGGCTGTTTCGGACGCTCTTCGCGACGTTCAATCCCGTCTGGCGCGCCGTCGGCCGCCCCGACGTACAGACCAAACTCGGCTTCCTGAGGGTCGCCCTGCTCGCCATCGCCATCGTCCCCGCGACGAGCGCCTACGGCATCGAGGGGACCGCGCTCGCGGTCACGGGCATCCTCGCGTTCCCGATGGTCCCGCTCTACGCGCGCGAGATGAAGCGGACGCTCGACACGACCTACCGGCGGTTCCTCCGCGAACTCTCGTACCCCGTCGCGGCCAGCGGCGCGATGGCGCTGGCGGTCCTCGCGGCGCAGAACCGCGTCGGGTCGCCGCTCGTCGAGTTCGCGCTCCTCGTCGCCATCGGGGTCGTCGCCTACGTCGTCAGCGCCGCGTCGCTCATGACGCTTTTCGACTGGCGGGTCAAACAGAACCTCCGTGAACTCGTCTCGGTGATGTCGAAGTAAGACGGGCGCTCGGCCCGTCCGACGGGGCCGGCGAGTGGTCGATTCGACTGACTCTTATTGCTAGCTGAACCTTCGCCGTGAACCAAATCTATCAGAACCTCGTCAGAAAATGTGGGCGCGGTGAAACGAACGCCCTCGCAAGATTCGGTGGGGGCGTAATTACCAGTTCATATATCGATTATCTGCCGAGCAGAGACGTTTCACGGGATAAATTCAACTCACCGCGGGATACCGATTTGTCCCGTATTGTCCCGATTAAGCGGTTGTTTTCTGGGCTCAAACTGCCGCTATACTACTATTTGGTTGATGTTATTTTGCTCGAATATAAGGTGTGTCTTTGGAATGCAACTGGTAACCAACTGGCCAGCATCCGAATCAACCCCGTAAGTAATCGTAGCCAATTCGATTATACCTTGCAATAATGATTATCACCTTAACGAGGGCTTTCCTGAGATATGGTACGACTAAACGATGGAGACGACGACGAATCCCCCGCGGATTCAGACTCCATCCTCGAATCGCAACTCAACAGGCGGAACTACCTCAAACTCGGTGCAATGGCCGCATCGACTGCCCTCTCTGCCGGCGTCGCGTCGGCTGCGTCTGGACCAGAGGAGCGCTTCGGTATCCAATGGGACCGCGTCGTCAACGCGGTGGACGACCTTGGAATGGACCCCAACGGAAACGAACCGATAGACAACCAACTCGATTCCGCGTACGAGAGCGGGACGCTCATCGAATTCCCTCCGGGTGAGTATCTCGCCACCGAGACGCAGTACTGGAACGACGACGTCTCCCGCTTCGGGATGGTCGGCACCGGCAGTTCCCACAAGGACGTGCAGTTCGTCTTCCCGTCGGGCAACAACGGCGAGAAGTACCGGTTCCTCGAAATCACAAGCGGGGACCATCACGTCCTGAAGAACTTCTCCATCCAGCAGACCGACGACGCCACCACCACGGCGGACATCTGGATGATAAACGACGACGGCGGCCTCATCGAGGACGTCGAGTGGCTCGGTCGCACCCCCACCGACAACGACGCTCGCCGCCAGCTCCTCGCGTACGACTGTTCCTCCGTCGACGGCGTCAACGTCGCCCGTCGCGTCTACATGCGTGAGGGTGCCGAGCTTCCGGGCTACCCCGACGGCGTCGCGGGCATCCGCGTGCAGGGCGGCTCCGTCGGCGAGATTCGCCTCGTCGACTGCCACATCGAACAGCGCGGCTCGTCGTCGTTCCGCGCGACCCACACCCGCGGCGTCCTCCGCGTCGAGGGCGGGCTGTTCAAGAACAACGACAACACGAACATGCGCATCTCCGCGGGTGACCACCCCGAAAAGACCTCGTGGATCAAGGGCGCGACCGTCATCATGGACTCGGACAACCTCAACGAGCACGCCCACGACGGCGACAGCCTCGACAGTCCCGAGGGGCTCCGCATCGACTCCACCGGCAACGGGTACGCGGGCGTCCTCATCGAGGACTGCGACTTCATCTTCAAGTCCTGTCCCACCTCGCGCGGCGTCGTCTCGTCGCCGACGTGGGGCGGCCACGGCGGCTTCACCCTGCGAAACTGCCGCATCCAGAACGACACGTCGGTCCAGACGATTCACGCCGACTCCGTCGACACCGACACCGCGGACAAGCCGTGGGGCGTGAACCTCGAAAACGTCTCCATCACGGGGAGCGCGCGGTCCCAGCCGTCCGGCGCGGCGGTCTGCATCGACAACGACCGCAACGGCTCGACCGTCCAGAACAGCTGTATCCACTTCCCGAACGGCGACGTGGACGGCGTCCTCGTCAACGACGCCACGAACTGTGAGATTCTGGACTCGAACATCAACGTCACCGGGCAGGCGACGGTGTTCAGCGGGGCCGACGTGGACACGAGCAACATCACGAGCTCCGACTCCTGTCCGCTCCCGAGCGCCGACAGCAGTACCGGCGGCGACTCGTCGAGCACGGACTCCACGACGGATTCGACGACGGACTCGACGACCGACTCCACGACCGAGCCCCTCCCGAACGAGATCCGCCTCGTCGGCACGGGCACGACGACCCAGTACGAGTTCACGGTGACGGACTCACTGCAGGCGTCGGACGGCACCATCGAGGAGTGGGACGACATCGCAAGCGGCACCGCGACCGGCTGGATTACGACCGAGGGCGTCGAGGACGCCTACACGTTCTCCGGCGACGTCGACTCGTTCTCGTTCCTCGAAGGCGAGTCCGAGATTTACGTCAACGGCGAGCAGGTGACCGAGAGCACGGTCACGGACGCGACGACCGATTCGTCGACCGATTCGAGCACGGACGGCTCGACGGATTCGACGACGGACTCGACGACCGACTCCACCGACAGCCAGAACGAACTGCGCCTCGTCGGCACCGGCGTCGAGACGCAGTACGAAGTCGCCGTCAGCGGCACGCTCGAAGCCTCGGGCGACACCGTCGAACAGTGGGACGACGTGTCCGAAAGCTCCGCGACGGGCTGGGTAACCACCGACGGCGTCGAGGACACGTACGCGTTCACGGGCACGATTACGTCGCTGTCGTTCCTCGAAGGCGAGGCCGAGGTCTACGTCAACGGCACGCGGGTCGACCCCGCGGTGTTCTCCCTGCCGAACACCCTCGTGGTCGAGGGCGACGGCGCGGAGACGACGTACGAATTCATGGTCTCCGGCGACATCCTGAACGACCCGCTCGTCGGGGCGACGGAGAGCGACGACAGCCTCACCAACGGCAAGGCGAAGGGGTCGGTCACGGACGGTATCGACGCCTTCCGGTTCTCGGGCGACATCAAGAAGATGAACCTGGTCGGCGACGCGGCGCTGACGTTCGAGGACAACGACGGCTGAGGCGACGGCAGGAACACGGCACGACAGCACAGCACGGACACAGAAACTACACGCGGCGTGCCGCCCGCGCGGCGACGCCGCAGACGACAGAGGCACCCGTTTTCGCATTTCGACGCGGTTTTTTGAGGTTCCACGCGACAGCCGAGCGGCCGCCGCGTTCCGCGACGGCGTGACGGTCGCTCGCGGGACCGAGTTACGCCGCGTCGTCGCCGGCGTCCGCGCCGCCGGTCGGCTCTTCGGTCACGGTGACCCAGACGTACGCCGAGCGGTACGCCGTGTCGGTGCTCGGCTCCGCCGGCGCGTCGCCCTCGTACAGGAAGTACGTGAGTCGGAGGTCCTCGCCGGTCAGCGTCGGGGCGAAGCTGTGGCGGGTCCGCCACGTCTCGCCGTCTTCGACGGTCTCCGTCCGCGACCCGAGCGCCTGTCGCTCCACGACCGTCGTCTCGCCGTTCACCCGCTCGACGCGCTGGAGTTCGGCCACGAGCGTGTAGCTCGTCGCCTCGCCCTCGTCGTTCTCGACGGAGACGAACAGCGTGCTCTGTTCGCCGACCGTCAGCGCCTCGGGGTAGTCGGCGGCGGCGAACTCGCCGCCGGCGTCCCGCGTGAGAAGCGACAGGCTCGAATACGACTCGCCCGTTCCCGGCGCGACGAGCGCGTAGCTCAGGCTCGCGACGGCCAAGACGATGGCGGCGGCGAGCGCGACGTTCAGAAGCGAATCGACCCGCGAGGGCTGGTCGAACGACCGGACAACGTCGGCGTACCAGCGCCGAATCGGGACGTGGAACCGCTCCGCTTCGGGGAGTCGCCGCCGCCGGACTTCGCCGACTGCGAGGCCGCCGACGATGACCGCCGACAGCGCGGCGATGACGGGCGCGGGGGCCAGTCCGACGCCGGCCCAGAGGAGCGACAGCCCGACGACTGGGAGCAACGCGACGCTCATTCCGAAGGCGAGCGCGAGGCGCTCCACGAGGCCGAGGTTCGGTTGCCACTCGAACCGACCGAACGACGGTCCTTCGACGGCTCCACCCGACGACCCGGCGGGGAACAGCGCGAGCAACAGCGCGTAGCCGGGCAGAAACAGCAGTACGGGGAGTCCGACGAGGGCTTGGACGGTCGAAACGACGTCGAGAACCGCGACGAGGCTACTCGCGACGACGATGACCAGCGCGAAGGGCACGTCCAGCGAGAGCTCGCCGAGCGCCCGGTTTAACCGTCCTTTGCTGTGTGATGTGGACCCCATTACTGGATAGATGACGCGACTAGGCTGTTGTTATTGATATCCTCACACCCACGCTTTCGCGGGTACGAGGTGACTAACTCCCTGCCACATCGCGCTCTGTGACGCCGTCGGACGCGCGTTCTCCGCGCTCGTCGCCCTCGCCGGCACCGCCGCCGCCGCGAGCCGGCCGCGCGTCGCTCGGTGCGCCCCGCTCGAACGACGCAGACGGCTCCGCCTCGACCCGTAACCGTTCGTTCTCGCGGCTGTCGAGGAGCATCGCGCCCCCGAGCGACCCGACCCCAGTGAGGGCCGAAGCGAGGGACCCGGCGAGCGACCGCCGATTCGCGCGGTTCTTCGACGCGACCCCACCGACCAACCGGAGCGCGCCGGCGAGGAGACCCACGACGCCGAGCGCGTAGAGGGCGGCCACCGGGTGGACGCCGCCGTCGAGGTACCGCACGCGGAGCCGCCAGAGGAAGTCCCTGAGCAGGAGGAACGACAGCCCGGGGACGAACGTCGAGTACCTGATGCCGCTTTCCTCGTCGCCGTAGCGGGCGCGCATCGGCACGGTTGCCACCCGCTTTCCCGCGACGTTCAGGTTCACGAGCAGGTCGTTCAGGAAGCCGTACTGGTCGTACAGCCGGTCGAACTCCAGCTCCGAGAGTGCGTCCGCCGAGACGGCCGTGTAGCCGTTCTGCGGGTCGCGGATGTGCCAGTAGCCGCTGGCGATGCGCGTCAGCCCGGACAACAGGAGGTTGCCGAACAGCCGCCACGGCGGCATCCCCCGGCGGGTGTCCCGCGCCGCGAGTCGGTCGCCGACGGCGTAGTCGGCGTCCCCGTCGACGACGGGGTCGATGATGGCGGGCATGATGTCCGGGTCCATCTGGCCGTCGCCGTCCATCACGACGACGACGTCCATCCCGTCCGCGAGCGCGCGCTCGTAGCCGGTCTTGACGGCCGCGCCGCGTCCGCGATTGACCGCGTGCCGAATCGGGACGACGCGCCCGTCGAGCGACGCGCCGCCGTCGGCCGCGGCGACGACGGGCGCGGCCACTCGCTCGTTCGCGCGGGCGGCGTGTCGCCGAATCACCTCCCACGTCCCGTCGGTCGAGCGGTCGTCGACGACGTACGCGCGGTCGACGAACGCGGGGAGCGTGTCGATGACGCCGCCGACGAACCGCGCCTCGTCGTACGCGGGCACGACGACGCCCACGGCGTTACCGCGATACATCGCCCCTCGCGCGCGACCCCTGTGTTGTACGCCGTGCGTCGGCCGGCCGGCCGCCGTGGGACGGCGCTCCCGGCGGCGACGAATTGAGTCGGAGAGTGCGTAGGAACATTGATACTTCGATCCGCTGATTGGGCCGTTCGGGTCTTTGTTAGTCGTCAGCAACACGTATGAAAACGCGAATTTCAGGCGTTTCGGACGGTTAGAACGGGTGTCTAACGTTCTTCGGAACGTGACTAACAGAATCTAAATAACGTTCGAAATGATTGTCTAGAAAAATGTTATATCGACGTACTCGGGTCGGCGCTCCGAGCGGGTTTCTGTGCGACCGCGTTTCCGTACCGGGCGAGTCGCCCCGTCAGACGGAGTCTCGAATCGACTCCCAGTAGCTGGACGCCGTGACCACGTCCAACCCGAGTTCGTCCACGTAGTCCATCGTCTCGGCGAACGCCGCCGGGCTGACGGAGCGTCCCTCCCCGGTCACGTCGTGGTACATGAGCACCGCGAGCTGGTTGTACTGCGCGGCGAAATCGAGCGCCCGCTTCGCCTTCTGCACGTCGTCGCCGTCGGTTCGGCCGACGATTTGCGGGTCGGATATCGCGCCGGTCGGCCCCCCGACCGTCACGAACCCGAGGTAGTGGTAGTCGCTCGCGGCGGCGAGCGCCGACTCGTTGTACCGGCCGTACGGCCAGATGATGAAGTCGGCCCCGCGTTCGAACCCGTTTTCGACGAGCCACGCCTTCGACTCCCTGATGCTCGCGCGCTGGTCGGCTGGCGAGAGGTCGCGGAACGAGTCCGACCGCTGGGGGTGACTCACCATGTCCCAGCCGGAGTCGACCATCTCGTCCATCCCCGACCGCGGGATGCGGTGGCTCGACCCCACGGTCCACGGGATGACGCCGACGACGCCGGGGAAGCCGTGGGACTCCAGTATCGGATACGCCGTGTCGTACTGGCTCCGGGTGTTGTCGTCGAACGTAATCATCACCTTGCCCGCGTCGGCGCGCGGCGTGGCCCGGAGGGAGTCGACGTAGAACCGCGCCGTCGTGCCGCCGCCGGTGTACAGCTGGATGCTTATCTCGGTGACGTTGGACAGGTCCGGCGACCCGGTGACGCGCCGCGGGCCGAGGTCGAGGCGTTGCCAGCCGGCCGCCCAGACGTGGCGGCCGAGAAGTAACGTGTTGTCGTAGTCGGGCGCGGCGAGGCGAACCGTGATGCCCTCGGTGTCGGGCGTTTCGAGGTTGACGGCCAGCGACAGGTCCGCATCGGAGAGGTCGATGCCGCCGTCGAACGTCCGGTAAATCCACACCCGCTCGTCGGCGGGCGTCGCTTCGAGGCGGAGCGACTGCGAGCCGCAGTAGACGACGTCTTCTTCGACGGCGTACCGCCCCGCGAACGTCCCCCAGAGCCGCTCGTCCTCGAAGTCGTCGACGAGCCAGCCCGCGTCTCTGAACCGCTCTCGACTGTTGAACGCGACCGCCAGCGGGTCGCCCGCCGCGTCGACGCTGGGGTCGTCGTAGCTGAACCGCGGGGTCGGAGCCGGAGTCGGCGGCTCGCTCGTCGGCGGTGCCGAAGGCGTGCCGGCCGGTTCCCCACCCCTCGCGACGCACCCGCTGAGCACGGCGGCGCTCAGCCCGAGATATGAACGCCGTGACAAATCCATACGAATAACTGTCGCCACGAGTGGATAGTAATGCGACTCGTAATTTCAGTAGTCTCGGACTGAAACCGTCGAGAACCGCGAATACGCCGATTCTGACCGGTCTTTCCGAACGTCCCCTTCCCGGTTTCGCCGCCGCCGACGAGCCTTGATTCCCCGCCCCTCGCGGCGTTAGCCGCGGTTACACACCGTTTACCAATCACCTTCCCGGTCCAACTGACGGGAAACATGTGTAATCGACGGTGGTCCCTCTCTCTCCCACCTTCACCTCGCTCCCCGTGGCGATGTGACGCCGACGCTCGACGGATGCCCGACAGCTACCGGGAACGCCCCGACCGCGCGGAGGTCCCCCGCCGGTGAAGCGCAGAACCTACCTGCGGACGCTCGGTGCCGTCGGCGTCGGTGCCGCGCTCGCCGGCTGTAACACGCCGGACGAGGAGACGCCGACCGAGACGCCGACGCCGACCGAGTCGACGCCCACGCCCGAACCGGAACTCACCGTCCTCGACGCGGTCGGCGACCTCGGGATGGACCCGACGGGCCAAGAGCCGGTCGACGACATCCTCGACCGGACGTACGGCGACGACACGGCCATCGAGTTCCCGCCGGGCGACTACCTCATCACCCGCGAGCACGACTGGGACCGCGGCGTCTCGAACTTCCGGCTCGTCGGCCTCGGCGACTCGCACAAGGACGTGCAGTTCGTCTTCCCCCCGGCGGACCCCGGCGAGCAGTTCCGGATGCTCCGCATCACGAGCGGGACGGACCACGTCCTGCAGAACTTCTCTATCCAGCAGACCGACGACGACACCACGAGCGCCGATATCTGGCTCGCCAACGACGACGGCGCGCTCATCGAGGACGTCGAGTGGCTCGGCCGCACCCCCACCGACAACCACGCCCGCGACCAACTGCTCCTCTTCGACTGCACCTCGGTCGACGGCGTCAACGTCATCCGCCGCGTCTACATGCGCGAGGGCGCGGCGCTCCCCGGCTATCCGAACGGCGTCGCCGGGATTCGCATCACCGAGCGGTCCGTCGGCGAGGTCAGGATGATAGACTGCCACATCGAACAGCGCGGCTCGTCGTCGTTCCGCGCGACCCACACCCGCGGCGTCCTCCGCGTCGAGGGCGGGCTGTTCAAGAACAACGACAACACGAACATGCGCATCTCCGCGGGCGACCACCCCACGAAGACCTCGTGGATCAAGGGCGCGACCGTCATCGTCGACGCCGATAACCTCAACGAACACGCCCGCGAGGGGGACCGACTCGACAGCCCCGAGGGGCTCCGCATCGACTCCACCGGCCACGGGTACACGGGCGTCCTCATCGAGGACTGCGACTTCGTCTACCGGTCGAGTCCGTCCTCGCCGGGCATCATCACCGTCCCGACCTACGGGAGCCACGGCGGCTTCACGATGCGCAACTGCCGCATCGTCAACGACACCGGCGTCCAGACCATCTACGCGGGGCCGGTCGACACCGACATCGCGCGAGAGCCGTGGGGGATGATTCTCGAAAACGTCACCATCTCGGGGGCGTGCGAGAGCCAGCCCTACGGCTCGGCGGTCGTCATCGACGAGAACCGAAACGGCTCCCGAATCGTCGATAGCTGTATCTACCTGCCGAACGGCCGGGTCGGCGGCGTGCTCGTCAACCGCGCGTCGAACTGCTCGGTCGAAAACACCAGCATCAACGTCAGCGGCCCGCCGACCCGGAGTCGGAACGCCGAGCTCGTCCTCGAAGACGTGTCCTACACCGCGACCTGCGCGTTCCGCGACGAGTGAGTGGTTCGGTCGGCGACGGCGCTGTCCGAACCCTCAGCCGTCGGCACTCCGTCGTGGCCGAGCTGGCAAGCGCGCGCAGACAGGTCGGTATGACGCCGGTCAGAACGGTAGCAAACCTCAACCAGTCGTCTATTCTACTAGCGAATATGGCCACATCGGTGAAAATAGACGACGAGACGAAGTCCCGTCTCGAACGGTTACAGACCGAGATTCGGCTCAAGACCGGGAAGCGAGTGACCCAGCAGGAGATCTTGGCGCGGCTCGTCGAGAACGCCGTCGAGTCCAAGGCGGACCTCATCGACGACGTGCTGTACGGATGAGCGTCTTCGTCGACACCGGCGCGTTCAGAAATACGCCTTTCCTGATTACGAACAGTAGCAAGACTATCGGCACCAGAGTCAGCGCCAGGCCCACGACGCCTCTCGCGTAGTTCCCTTCTACGAGTCCCCGCGGCCACCCCCTTCCGAGATGAAACATGAACAGGAGCGGGACAACTAAAACCGCGTTGCGGAGCGAAACGCCCGCCCCTTCAGTAGTGGACTCAGATGACGACATTTCGTGGTACTCGCGCTCGTTCTTCTATCGGCATCTCCCGTTAATACGCATTCTACTCTCTCAATCGGTTCAGACGATTCCGACCGGAATAAAATCACCGCGGTGCTGATTGCATTCTCTCCGTCAGCACACCACTTCGGCACACGCGCGATATCTCAATAGCCCCCGCTGAAAGCGGTGACGCCACGACCGCCGGCCGACTCAGCGACCCCTGAAGTTGAGCCCCGGCGTCAGCGTGATGCCGGTCCTCGGCTCTTCCGATTCGTCACCGCCGCCGTCGCGGTCGCCGGTCGATTCCGCCTCGGCCTCGTCGCCCCCGCGGTTGAACACCGCGTGGTGCACGTAGCGGGCGAAGGGGACCGGGTCGTCGAGGCGCGCGAGGTCGAATCTCGGCTCGCGGTAGATGGACGACGCGACCTCCCAGACGGTCTTGACGAACGACGGGCGCTCGACGAGCGGCGAGTCGTCGCGGCGGACGCTCATCACGTAGCCGAGTTCGCCCCAGAGGTAGTGGGTGCCGACGCCGAGTTCGTAGCCCGGTTCGATGCGGTGTTTCTGCCCGGTCGCCTGCAACCAGTAGTAGTACGGGAAGTCGGCCCCGGCCCGGACGGTCGAGGGGAGCGACTGCCACATCCGGGGGTTGATTTCGATGAGTTTGAACTCGCCCGTCTCGGCGTCTTTGAGGTACTCGATACACGCGAGGCCGTGCCAGTCGATGTGGCCGAGGAGCTTCCGCGCGACGGCTTCGAGTTCGGGGTCGTACACCGAGGTCCGGTAGACGCCGCCGCCGCCGGTGTAGGAGTTCCCGCGAATCTGGAGGTGCTGGAACGTCGCCAGCGGTTCGCCGTGGTCGTACAGCGCCGCGAACATGTACTTGTCCTCGGTCGGGACGTAGTCCTGTACGATGGGGTCGTGTTTCATCTCGGCGTATATCTCGTCGGCGTCGGGGCGGTCGCCGGGCCGGACGTGGCGGACGCTCTTGACGATGTCGTACTCGTGGGGGTCGTAGCTGTCGACGTACTCGCCGGCGACGACGTTGTACCGCGGCTTGATAATCGAGGGCTTGTCGAACGCCGCAATCTCGCTGAACAGGCGGGTCCGCGGCATGGGGACGCCGGCCTCGACGGCGGCCTCGTAGAGGAGCTTTCGGTCGTGGACCCGGCGGAGCGTCTCGAAGTCGGGGACGACGAGGTCGACGTACTGCTCGAACTCGTCGAGGTACTTCGAGAAGACGTAGCCGTCCTCCGGCCGCGTCGGGATGATGGTCTTCACGTCCGGTCGGGCGGCGATGCCGACGAGGGCGTCCTTGTAGGCCACGAGGTCGTCTTTCGGCGCGGGGATGCGGACGAGTTCGTCGCAGAACCGAGACGAGGCCGCCGGCGTGTCGTCGTGTTCGGAGGCCATGACCGTGTGGACGCCCCGCTCGCCGAGCGACCGGACGCAGGTGTAGTTGCCCGATGGAACGAGTACTGATTCTCGGGCGTGCGCGCGTTTGGACATGCCTGAACCGTCGCGCGGTGGCGGAATTAGTATGGGTTCGCTAACGGACTCAGGGTCGGTGACGGGAGGCGGTTCCGACCGCTCGACTCGGCGGCCGAAGTGCGGTCGGCCGCCCGCGTCAGGGCGGGACCGCGCCGCCGCGCGCGAGCGCCGTCGGCGACTGAACTGTGGATTCCCACGCGCCCGACCGGATTCGATTCGTGAAAGTCGAGTAATCAGACGGTTTCGGGTCGGTTATCCACAGCATACCGGGGAGTTGGCGAAACCGTCGCCCCGGTCGGCCGACCTGTCGAGTCGGCGAGGCGGGAGCTCTCGACCGAAGAACAGTTCGGCGCGGTGCCGAGCGAGGCGACGCCTCGGGCGGCGCGGGCTGACCGCCGCCTCAGAGCACGTCGTCGTCGAGGCCGCCGGGGTCGCCGGCGGTGTCGAAGAGGTTGTTCTGGGCGCTCTGGACGAAGTCGGACTGGACGCCGTCCTCGTCGTCGACGGGGGCACCGTAGGCGTCCATTCCCATCGAGAGGAGCTCCTCGACGGCCTGTTCTTCGCTGATGAACTCTTCGTCGACGAGCTGTTCGAACTCGACGAGCAGTTCGTCCGGGAGATTGACTTCTACGACGGGCATAGAGACGCGTTCGTGCTCGACGTACTTGAGCGACCGGGTGTGAGTAATCGGGTGTTTCGGTCGCAATCGGTCACCGCGACTGACACTCCGCGCCGCGCGCCGGTCACAACCGCGTGTCTTATCAGTTCTCCGTCGGACCCTCAATGCGACGAGCGGCGGGGCGTCGATTTCCGACGTCCCGGACCGAGGGACCGACGTGACACGCGATACAGATTCCACGACCGACGAGGCCTCCGCTCCCGCCGAGAGCGACGCGCTCGGCTGGCTTCCGGAGCGCGTCGAACTGCCGAGCGACGAGTGGGTCATCTACCCGCTCGGCGAGCCGCGCCCGGCGAACTTCGCGCTCCGCTTCGAGAAGGCCGTCCCCGCGGTGCTCGTCGGTATCGACTCCGGCGACTCGCCGGGCGTGCACGTCCTCCCGCATCCGGACGGCCTCTCCGTGTCGGCCCGGTTCGGCGGCGTCGTCGACGACTCGGTCCGCGAGTTCGAGCCGCCGTCGTCCGACGCCGAGCGCGAGGCGGTCGCCGCGTGGGCCCAGACGTGGGTCGACCGCGTCGACGACCGGGCCGAGCGGGCGCGCATCCGGACGGCCTGCGCGCCGGTTCCGAACGCCGGCGACCGCGTCTCGCGGGCGCTGTTCGAGCACTTCGGGAGCGCGGACGCCGTCGCGGCCGCGGTGCTCGAACGGAACACCGCCGCGCTCAGGCGCGCGTCGGGCGTCGCCGAGCAGACCGCGGCCGACCTCGTCGTCCACTACGGCACCGACGCGGAGTGGGAGCACTACCGCCGCCACCGCGACGCCGCCCCGTGACTCAAACCGCGATTTGACTCTCGCGTAGGGTTATTCCCGTCCGCGACGACTACTGGGTATGTCCCTGACACGACGCACCGTCCTCGGTTCGACCGCCCTCCTCTCGTTCGGCCTCCTCGCCGGCTGTGTCGGCAACGGAGGGTCGGACGACGGCGCGACGACTGACGACGAACAGACGGACACGCCGACTGACGACCCCACGACCGACGAGCCGACGGACACGACAGACGACCTTCCGGACGGAAACGGCACCGACGACGGAACCGGCGGCACTCGTCCGTCCGGCGGCCCCGGAATCTCGCTCGTCGGCGTCGACGACGCCCCCGACGTGCCGGTCGAACACGACGTCGAGATAACCGAGGACCTCGCGACCGACGAGCACCCGCCGCAGGTCCGAATCACGCTGACGAACACCGGCGACGAGACGGTCGAGGTCGGCGAGGGCAGAACGGTCTTCTTCCAGTACGTCTCGGACACGACGAACGACCTCATCTTCCTCCCCGCGGACGGAGAGTACCCCGCCGAGGCGGGCTGTTGGCGGCTCGAAGACCACATCGCCGTGACCGAGGAGTACCGGATTCTCTCGCTCGAACCCGGCGAGTCGCGGTCGGAACTGGTGGACCTCTACGGCGTCGCCCAGTCCGAGGGCGACGAAGCGAGCTGTCTCCCGGTCGGCGAGTTTCGCTTCGAGGCGGCCTTCGCCGTCGGCGACCTCTCGGGGGCTTCCGACGGAGACGACAGACAGGAGGCGGCGTGGGGCTTTTCGCTCACGCTTGAGTGACCGGCCGCGGGAACCGCCTCACGCCTGCCGACGCCGTCGATGCGGGCCTCACTCGGCTCGCCGTGCGGCCGAGTCCGAGACGACCGACCAGTCCGCGGGGTCGATGTCGTGTCCCTCGACGGCGCCGTGTTCGGGATACGCCGTCGTGACGAGATACGTCGCCCTCCCGGAGAGGTAGTCGGTCAGTCGCCCGAGGTTCTCGTCGGCGATGCCGCCGAGGCGGTCCACGAGCATGACCGGCACGCGTTCCGCCACGTCGAACGCCTCGTAGCCCGCGAGCGCCGTCGCCAGTCCGAGGAGTTCGACCTCGCCCTCGCTGAGCGCGTCGAGCGACGCCTCGCGGCCGTCGCGGGCGACGACCAGTTCGAACTCGCTCGTCAGTCGCGCGCTCTCGAACCCCGTCTCGAACAGCGGGACGATGTCCCGAATCGCGTCGTCGAACGCGTCTCGTGTCTCCTTCTTTATCTCTTGTTTCCGCCGCCGGAGGCGGGTTATCTCTTCGGTGAGCGACTGACGCTGTGAACGCAGTGATTCGAGCTCCTCGGACTTCGATTCGGCCGATTCGAGTTCCGACTTCGCGTCGTCGAGGCGCGCCTTTGCGTACTTCAGGTCGCTTTCGATATCGGTCACCTGTTCGGCATCCGATTCGATTCGCTCGCGGAGGTCGTCGATTCGCTCGGCGAGTTCGTCGTCGCGTTCGCGCGCGTCGTCGAGGCGGCGTTCGAGGTCCGACCGGCGCTCGCGGAGCTCCCGAACGTCGGTCTGAAGCTCCCGTTCGCGTCGGCGTCGCTTCTCGCGCGATTCGACGCGCTCCGTGAGTTCCTCGACGCGTTCGCGGTTCGCCTCGGCCGCCTCGGTGCGGCGGTCGATTCGCTCGGCGAGGTCGTCGAGCCGCGCCGTCACCGACGAGGCGTCCGTCTCGGCACCGCAGACCCAACACGTGAGGTCGTCGTCGACGAGGCCGTGGGTCACGTCGGTCAGCAGTTCGGCCCGGTCTTCGGCCACGACGCGGCGGTTCGCGTCGTAGACGTCCCGAAGGAGTTCGATATCGCGTTCCTGCTGGCGGAGCTCCCGCTTCGCCGCGTCGAGCTCGCGCGCCAGCTCATCGTCGTCTTCCACGTCGAGTCCGTCGAGCTCCTCGCGACTCGATTCGAGTCGCTCTCGGACCCGCTCGGCGGTCGATTCGAGCCGGTCGATGCGGCTCTGGACGCGGGAGCGCTCCGCGCGGGCGTCGCTGAGCGCCTCGCGCGTCTCGTCGCCGCCGGCGGCGTCCGCGGACGCCGCGCGCTTCGCTTCCAACTCCTCGACCTCGGCTTCGAGTTCCGACACCCGACCGGCCAGCGTCGGCAGGCGTTCTGCCGCGTCTTCGGCCTCCGAAAGCGCCTCGTCCACGCGGTCGCGCTCGCGGCGCGCCTCGGCGATGTTCGCGTCGATGTCCTCGAAATCGAGCGGGCGCGTCAGGAGGGGTTCGAGGTCGTCGCCCTCGCGGACGGCCCGCCGAATCTCGTTTTCCTCGCCGAGGAACGCGAACAGGTCGGCGCAGACGCGGTCGACCTCGTCGGACAGGTACGGCTCGCCGGTCGTCCGGACGTGCCGTCCGTCCCGGGTCAACTCGACGGTGTACTCCCTTTCGTCCGTCGAAAGCGAGACGCGCCCCTCGGCCGCGCCCTCGGTCAGCGGCGACGCCGTCCCGAAGGCGGTCGCTATCGCGGCGAGGAAGCTCGACTTCCCCTGCCAGTTGCTCGCGCGGACCGCGTTCAACCCGGGTTCGAGCGTCGCGCTCCCGCGTCGAATCCCGGCGACGTTCTCCACGTCGAGCCGCCAGCTCATGCCATTCCGGCGGCCGCGACGAGTTCGAGCGCCGCTCCGGAGAACTCGCCGAGCGCGAGGCCGGCGCTGGAGAGCGCGCCGATGGGGAGCACCGCCCGGAGCCGCCCGCCCGAGTCGGCCCCGCCGTCGGGCGCGACGCCGGTCTCGCGGACGGCCTCCTCAGCCATCTCGTCGGCACCGGCGTGGTGCTCCTGACAGACGAACCCGCGGTCGAGCGCGTCTTCGAGCGGGACCCGCGTCGGGCACTCCGCGCAGGACACCTTCACCTGCACGTCGACGCCGGCGTCTCCGGCTCCGGCGAGCCGCCCTTTCTTCCCCAGCGACGCGAGCGCCGACTCGGCCTTCTGTCTGACCGTCTCGCGCGCGATGTCGACGCTGTTTCGCTCCCAGTCCGAGGACGCCTCGACGGTCGGCTTCTCGCCGTCGAGACAGTCGTTGAGGTGGCGTCGCATCGTGCTCCACGACGCCATCGCGCCCGTCAGCTCGTCGGCGTCGATGCCGTCCGTCGCGAGGTCGGCGGCCACGTCCCCGTAGTCGAGCTCGTCGTCGCCGACGAGGGCCTCGTACTCCGCGTCGAGGCGCACGTCGGTCACGTCGCGACCGTTCCGCTCGTAGACGCGCGCGAGCAGTCGCTTGTTGAACCACGCCGTGAGCGACTTGTACCCTTCGCTTTCGCCGCCGTCGGCCCCGGTCCACCGCGCCAGCAGATAGTCGTCGACGGAGTCGTACCTGCCGGTCGGCGCGGCGAGCCCGTACCGTTCGATTGCCACGTCGACCTTGCACATTGTCTCGTTGCACGAAACTGGTGGCGCGACGGTAATAAGACTACGCTTGGCGGGCAACCTCGTCTCATTCCCGGCCGCTGTCGTCTGTCTGTTGCGTCTCCACTCGCCGCTCGCCTTCCTGCTGTTCTGCTTCCTGTCGCTCTGCTTCCCGCCGTTCCGCTTCCTGTCGCTCTGCTTCCCGCCGTTCCGCTTCCTGTCGCTCTGCTTCCTGCCGTTCCGCTTCCTGCTGTTCTGCTTCTCGTCGCTCTGCCTCCCGTCGCTCGGCTTGCCGTCGCTCGTTGCGCTGTTTGGTCCGGAACTGTCGGAAGCGCTCTTCCTGTTCGCGTTCGTCGAGGTACCGCCGTATATGCCGTTTTTCCACCTCCAAATCCGGGATGAGCCGCTGGGAGAGGTAGTTGACGCGGAGCCGAAGCCGTCGAATCTCCGCGAGGAGTCGCAGGAGGACCGCCCGCATCTCCGCCAGCCTGACGACGTCCTCCACGACCGACTCGTAGGACCCGACGAGCTCGTCGTCGAGCGCGCTCGTGCCGAGGACGCCGTACCCCCGCCCGTCGAGCGACCGCCGCGCCGACGTGCTCAGAAAGAACGGGACGGTCAGCCCGACGAGCTTCGTCTCGGAGACGATGAGCTCCGTGTGAGAGCTCCGCGCCTCCGAGAGCGCGCGAAGCGCGATTTCGCCCTCCCGCTCTGCGCCCCAGACGTGGAGCTCAGCCGCGTCGCGGAACGCCTCGTCGGTCTCGCGGCGCAGTTCCGTCCACCGGTCTAACAGGTCGAGAAGGACGAAAACGAGACTGTCGCGTCGGCGTTCGAGGATGCGTTCTCCCTTCCGCGCGAGCGATAACTCGTCGGTCACCGAGAGTAACTCGCGGCGCGTCGGGGCCGTCCGCCGGTGTCGCCGATTCGGCATTGTATACGCTACGGTCGCCCCGACGGTTGATATACTTGTGTCACCGACACGTCCCAGCCGATTTGACAAGGACTAAGCCGTTGTCAATATCGACTCGAACACGAGCTATGTCTGGACACACGGCCGCCGAGTCGACGCGCCCGGCGGTCACGGCGACAGCCGTGAGGAAGCAGTACGGCGACACCGTCGCGGTTCGGGACGTGTCGCTCGACGTTCACGAGGGCGAGGTGTTCGGTCTCATCGGCCCGAACGGGGCCGGGAAATCGACGCTCCTCGGCCTGCTGACGGGGACGCGAATCCCGACCGAGGGTTCGGTTCGGGTGTTCGGCGAGTCGCCGACCGCGGTCGACCGCTCGCGGATGAGCGTGCTCCCGCAGGAGTTCTCGCCCCACCGGCGACTCTCGGGCCGCGAGCTCGTCTCTTACTACGCCGGGCTCTACCCGGACCCGCTGTCGGTCGACGAGGTACTCGACCGGGTCGGTCTCGACGCCGAGGACGCGGCGACGGCCTACACCGACCTCTCGGGGGGTCAACAGCGCCGCGTCTGCGTCGGCGCGGCGCTCGTCAACGACCCCGAACTCCTGTTTCTGGACGAGCCGACCACCGGCATCGACCCCGCGGGCCGCCGCGACGTGTGGGACCTCGTCGACTCGCTGGCCGACGGCGGGACCGCCGTCGTGCTCACGACGCACTACATGGCCGAAGCCGAGCACCTCGCCGACCGCGTCGGGCTCCTCACTGACGGCGAACTCGTCCGCGTCGGTCCGCCCCGGAACCTCGTCCAGCGCTTCGGCGGCGAGACCCGACTCGCGGTCCGGACCGAGCGCCCCCGCGCGCTCGACCTCGACGCGACGCCCCTCGACGGCCGGCGGTACGGCGACTACGAGTACCGCTTTTTCGACGCCGGTCCCGACGACCTGACCGCGATGCTCGACCACCTCGACGCGGCCGACATCGCCTACGAGGAGGTGAGTCTCGTCCGCCCGACGCTGGAGGACGTGTACCTCAACCTCGCCAGCGAGCGCGGCCACGACTGCATCGCCAGCGCAGGTCCGGCGGGCCTCGCCGGGAACGCCGAGGTGACGCGATGACGGCCGCGGAGACGGGCGGAACGGACGAGACGGCCGCGGCGGCTGAGACGGCCGCGGCGGTCGAGACGAGAGAGACGGCCGACGGCAGTCAGACCCGCGGGTTCGCCGAGGCGGCCCGCCGGGTCCGCGCGGAGGCCGTCGCCGAGACGCGCGCGTTCCTCCGGCGGCGGACGGCCGTCTTCTTCACGTTCTTCTTTCCCGTCTTCATCGTCCTCATCTTCGGCGTCCTCGTCAAGACCGGCGCGACCGGCGGCCTGTTCTCCCGCCCGGACGCGTACTACCTGCCCGCGTATCTCGGCGTCGTCGTCGTGCTGACGCCCCTGTCGCGGGTCGGGAGCACCGTCGCGCGAAACCGGGCGTCCCGACGCTTCGAGAAGCTGGCGACGACGCCGCTGTCGCGTCTGGAGTGGCTCTCCGCGCACGCGGCCGTGAACGTCGCGCTCATCGGCCTCGCGGGCGTCCTGCTCGTCGGCGTCCTCGCCGCCGTCGGCGACCTCGGCGCGGCCCCCTCGCTCGGCGGCGACGCGCTGGTCGTCGCCTTTCTCGTCGTCGGTATCGCCCTGTTCTGCGGGCTCGGCTCGCTCATCGGCTCGCTCGCGGACTCCGAAGACGGCGTCATCGCCGCCAGCAACGCCGTCGGCATCCCGATGGTCCTCCTCGCGGACACGTTCGTCCCCGCGTCCAGACTCCCCGCGGCGCTCCGCCCGGTGGTCGACGCGCTCCCGCTCACCTACTTCGCGCGCGGCGTGCGCGCCGCCGTCGCCGGCGGCCAGTTCCCGACCGCGCTCTCCGACCTCGCTATCCTCTGTGGCTTCGCCGTCGCGCTGTTCGCGCTCTCGGCGCGACTGCTCCCGTGGCGCGAGTGAGGCCGCTCACTCGCCGTCGCCGTTCCGGATGTGATAGTCGTCGCGGCGGCGCTTGAACCACCGCGTCACCCACGAGATGACGCCGAGGTCGCGCTTCGCCATGATGACCGTGCTCGCGGCGTCGCGGCCGACCGTCTCCGGAATCGCGCCGAAGACGAGCTGTTGGAGCAGGCCCTCTCTGGTCGCCCCGATGACCGTCAGGTCGAACTCCTCGGTCGCGGCGACGATGGTCGCCGCCACGTCCTCGCCCTCCCGGACCGACGTCGTCACCAACTCGTCGTCGCCGACCGCGGCGGCCGTCGAATTCACCCGGCGCTGGGCGTCCTCGCGGGCGCTCTCGTCGGCGTCGGGCGCGACGACGTTCATCACGTGGACCGTGGCGTCGTTGGTCCGCGCGATGGCGCGGCACACCTCCGCGGCGAGTTCGGCGTGCGGGCCGCCCGCGGTCGGCAGGAGAATCGAGTCCACCTCGCCGTCGGTCGGGCCGATGCGCTCGACGAGCACGTCGCAGGGGGCCTTGGTCACGACCTCGTCGACGTTGCTCCCGAGGATGTAGTCGCGGCGGCGACCCCGGCCGCGCCAGCCCATCAACACCACGTCGCTGTCGTGTTCCTCGATGGTGTTGAGGATGGCCGTCCCGGCGTCGTGGCCCAGCCTGACCGTCCCGCTGACGGGCACGTCGGCGTCGGTCGCCAGCTCCATCACGGCGGCGATGGTCCCGCGCTTCTCGTCGACGAACCGCCGCCCCTCCGAAATCGGCGTCTGCGACGGCACCTCGACGGCGCTCATCACGAGAATCTCGGCGTCGCGGTCGCGCGCCACGTCGATGGCGGTCCGCATCAACTGCGCCGCGTTGTCGGGGTTGGCGATCGGGACGAGCACCTGCGACTCGCGCCGCTCGGGGGCGCGTTCGGTCACGACGGTCGGGGTCTCTTCTTCGAGCTTCTCGGCCTCTTTGCCCTCGGAGTAGCCGTAGTACACGACGAGTCCGAGCGCCATCCAGACGGCCGTGGTCACGAGCGCGACGAAGCCCTCTGACCCCGCGCCGAGCCCCGGCGTCAGACCGAGTTCGAGGAGCAAAAACGGCGTCAGGATGAACTGGAGGACGATGCCGATGAGCGGGGGCCACGGCATGTACGGAATCTCGTACGTCCGCGGGAGGTCGGGGTGGGTCGCCCGCATCTTGACGACGGTCCAGTTCACCTGGATGAACAGGAAGATGAACATGATGTCGGCGGCGGCCGCGACGCTCTCGATGGGGAGCAACACGGCCATGAGACCGATGAGGACCGCCGAGAGGCCGATTGCCCAGTGGGGCGTCCGCTTGTCGCCGTGGATGCGCCCGAAGAAGCCCGGGAGGACGCGGTCCCGGCCCATGGCGAACGACACCCGCGAGGAGGAGTAGATGGTCGCGTTGAGCGCGCTCATCGTCGCCGCGAGCCCGGCGAACAGAAGCAGTGGGACGCCGTACGGGACGAACTGCCCGGCGGCCTCGATGATGCCGAGTTCGCCGAGGTTCCCGAGGACCTGCCACGTCGGCGCGGCGGTCGTGAGTCCCGCGCGACTCGCGAGTTCGGCGGTCACGTCGATACCGCCGATGGCCGCGAAGGCGACGAGGACGTAGATGGGAACCACGATTGCCATCGAGTAGAACACCGCCTTCGGGACGTTGGTGCCGGGGTCGACGACCTCCTCGCCCGACTGGACGATTATCTCGTAGCCCTCGAAGGCGATGTAGGTAAAGCCCATCGCGCCGATGACGCCGACGAGGCCGTTGGGCGCGAACGACGGACTGTCGAGGAACGTCGCCGTCCAGTTCGGCTCGCGCACCGTCGCGAGGATGCCGAAGGCCACGAAGACGCCGAGGATGAGAATCTTGATGGTCGTGACGACGACGCCCGCCTTCCCCGTCTCCTCGGCCCCGCGGTAGTTGATGTAGGCGAACGCGAGCACCATCACGACCGCGAGCAGTTTCTCCACGAGCAGGCGGTCGAGCAGGCCGAACAGGGCGAACCCGTCGGGCAGGCCGGCGAACACCACGAAGAACTCGGTGAGGAAGACGCCGAACGTCACGGCGTAGAGCGCGCACGCGACGGCGTGGGCGAACCAGCTCATCCACCCGGCGTAGAAGCCGTTTGGGTCGACCAGCGCCTCCTTCACCCAGAGGTAGCCGCCGCCCGCCTCGGGGAACGCCGCCCCGAGTTCGGCGTAGGAGACGGCGGTGAACATCGCCACCAATCCGTTGAGTATGAACGCCACCGTGAGCGCCGGGCCGGCCAGCCCAGCCGCGAATCCGGTCAGCGCGAAGACGCCCGCGCCGATCATCGCGCCGACGCCGATAAACGTGATATCGGCGAGGCTCATGTCGCGCGAGAGTTCCGTTTCCACCGACTCTTCACCGGGTGCGTCGCCGCCCCCGGCGGTCGATTGCGTGTCGGCCATCAGTTGGACTCTCGAAGGGCGGGCAGAAAAACCCCGATGGGTGACGGCCCGGATTCGAGCCGCCGTCGTCGGGTTCTCACCCGCAGAATGCGGGTCTTTCTCGGCCGGGTTCGGCTCGGCGCGCTACCCGCCGAACATCGTCCGCATCATGGGGTGCATCTCCATGAGCTGTTCTTCGGCGATTTCCTCGTACAGCTTGTACGTGATAGAGACCGTGAGGAGGAGCGAGGTCCCCGAGACGCCGCCGATGGTGCCGAGCATGTTCGCCATGACGGCGAGCAGGCCGACGAGGACGCCGCCGACGACCGTCACCTGCGGGATGTACCGCTCCATGACCCGCTCTATCACCTGCGGGTTGCGGCGGAAGCCGGGAATCTGCATCCCGGAGTTCTGAATCTGCCGCGCGGTCGCCTCCGGACCCATGTCGGCGGTCTCGACCCAGAAGATGGAGAAGATGGCCCCGCCGACGAGCATCAGCGTCAGGTCGATGGCGACGCGGACGAGAATCTGCCACGGCTCTTGGGACGCCGACCCGAGCCACCACATCCACTGGCTGGGCGCGTGAATCGGGTTCAGGTAGTAGAACAGGCCGCCGGTGACCTGCCCGCTCGTGTACTGGCCGAGCCACGCTGGCATGCCGACCCACTGGCTGTTGAGGATGCGCCCGAGGAACTGGACGTTCGCCTGCAGGGCGCGGACGAAAATCATCGGCAGGACGCTCGCGTAGATGAGCTTCACGGGGAAGCGACCGCGAGCGCCCTTGACGCGGGCGTGCGAGAGGGGAATCTCGACGCGGACGCTCTCGGCGTAGACGACGATGCCGAAGATGAGCACCGTCGTGATGAGCGGGACGATGCCGCCCACGCCGAACAGGAGCGCCTGTATCCCGCTCGCCGTCGCGAGCGACGGGACCGTCTCGGTCCCGGCGAGGACGTGGACCCACTCGGAGACGATGCCGGTCGTCGACGCGCCGAAGGCGGGGTCGGCGAAGAGGCCGCCGACGAGACGCTGGCTGACGCCGGCGATGATGAACAGGCCGACGCCGGAGCCGACGCCCCACTTGCTGACGACCTCGTCCATGAACAGCACGAGCGCGCCGCCGGCGAATATCTGCGCGAAGATGAGCCACTTCACGCCGACCGCTCCGACGCCGAGGGCGCTCGCGACCGCCGGGTCGGCCGGGAGGTAGCCCCCGGCGAAGACGATGGGGAGGCCTTGGAGGGCGATCATCCCGAAGACGAGCAGTTTCTGGAGGCCCTGATAGAGGATTTGGTCGCCCGGGTCGTCCGTGTCGAGGCCGAGCAAGTCCCCGCCCTGTAGCAGTTGGAGGACGATGCTCGCGGTGACGATGGGACCGATACCCAACTGGAGGATGGTACCTTGTCCCCCGCCGAGGATGGAGCGGAACTGCCCGAAGATGTCCTGACTTCCCGTCCCGACGCCGAACAGCGTGACGTTCGTCAGGAAGAAGTACAGGACGAGAATCCCGGCGGTCCAGCCGAGCTTTCGGCGGAACGGGACGTGGCCGTCCGGGCGGGCCACGGCGGGCATCCGACTCAGAACCGGTGCTGCGGTGTCTTTCCAACTCATGGTCGATTGCGAGTGGCTGTTGGCGATTGCATGGTCTGTCGCGCCGACCGGCGTCGTCACTACGCGAGCGGCGTCCGCACGGGATGCCGTCGCTGTGCTCGCGAATCGGCGTTTCAGTCAGTCGTGGCCAGTCGTCGCGTATAACTGTATCGATGCGGTGACTATCCGTCGGCCGGCGTCGGTGCCGACGGGGACGCCGCGGACCCGACCGTCGGAACCGGTTCGTCGAACGATTCGCGCGGCTCGGCGTCGACGACGCGGAGCGGACGCCGCCGGCCCGCCCGGTCGAACGCGGCCACGCAGTCGTCGTCCCACGGCGGGACCGCGACGAGGACGACTTCGCGGAGCGTGTCGCGCTTCGTCGCCGCCAGCGGTCCCCACGGGTGCGAGACGAACTGCCCCGGCGTCCGCCCCGGCGCGGTCGCGAGGTCGACGCCGAAGACGCCCCGGACCGCCGCGCCGGCGCTCGGGTGGACGAAGTGGCTGAACACCCGTCGGGTCTCGTCGAGCGACTCCGCCCCGTCTAACTCGCCCGCGGCGGCCGTGCCGAGCGACAGCGATTCGCGGCTCGGTTCGGCGCGCGCCGCCCGGTCCAACAGCGCGTCGAGTAGTCCGCGCGTGACGTACACCGCCTCGCGCTCCGCCCCGCCGCGTCGCCGAGCGCGACGCGGCCCGACGAGCCGGGTGGCGACGGCGACCCACCAGAGGCCGACGCCCAGCACTTCGGCGTCGCTCGCGGCCCGTAGCTCCCACGGGGGATGCGGCAGTCCGAGTCGAAGCGTCGTGACCTGCACGGCGAGTCCGAGGAGGACGAGGACGGCTCCGAGCGCGGTGACGAGACGAGTGAGGCGGGCGACGGAATCGCGGTTCATCGGTGTGCTGTGGTCGGTCAGTCGCGGTGTCGTTTTCGGTTTGGCAATCACTAAGTGGTTGTCAGATGTTTCAGGTGAACCATCCTTGAAAAAGACTATAAGCGTCCACGCGAAACCCCCGATTGCCGTGTTTCACGGCCACGAAGCGGCCAACCGCTACCCATCGTCTTCGATCTGATAGCCCCTTCGGTGATAGAGCCTGCCCGGTGTCGTCACCGTTGACCGCTTCGACACGCGACACCCCATCCGACGCAGTCCCCTTGTTTCGGCATCGCGTCGGCGGGTGCGCGCTCGACACCCATGACGAGTACACAGCCACGATTGCCGGTCGAACGCTCGCTCGCTCGAACGACGCTCGGCGTCGACCTCGCGTCGGCGGCGGCGCTCGCCGTCGCGGCCGTCGTGTTCCGCGGCCCCCCGGCGGAGGTCGGCGACGACGTCGTCGCCAGCGTCCTCCTGTTGGGCGTCGCCTGTGCCGGCCTGTTACAGCTCGCGGCGCGTGGCGACCTCTCCTACGCCACGAAGTCCGCGGGTACCCTCGTCGGCCTGTGGCTCGTCGGCGTGTCGTTCGACCTCGGCGCGGGTCACCTCCTGATGTGGGTCGGCGTCGTCGCGGGCGGCTGTGTCGTCGCGACGCACGCCGCGCTCGTGCGCGCCGCCCTCTGACCCGCCTCGCGGCCGCTCGCCGGTTCGGCGTTCGAAACGAAACTGACAAACGCCCCATCGAGCAAGAGTGACTCGGATGCCCCAAAACCCGAGTGACGAGTCTACCCTGCGCGCGCGGATTCGCAGGGCGATACGGACGGCGGAGGTCGAGCCGCGGTACGAAGATATCGCGATGAACGTGCTAGCGGTCGCCATCGGCGTCGTCGCCGGGCTCGGGGCCGTCGTCTTCCGGGTCGGCATCTGGGTCGTGCAGGAACTACTCTACGGCACCTCGCTCAATCCGGGCAACGTCTCGTTCGCGCTCGTGCCCGTGACCAACGCCTTCGACCTCCTGTCCCCGCTCGGGCCGCTCCGCTACGCGGCCATCCCCGCGCTGGGCGGCCTCCTCGTCGGCGTCGTCGTCCTGCTCACGACCGACGCGGTCAAGGGCCACGGCGTGCCGAGCGTCCTCGACGCGATGCTGAACCGCGGCGGCCGCATCAGCCCGAAAATCGCCCTCTACAAGACGCTCGCGTCGAGCGTCGCCATCGGGAGCGGGGCGTCGCTCGGCCGCGAGGGTCCCATCATCCAAATCGGGAGCGCCGCCGGGTCCTTTTTCGGCCGGTTCGTCCGCTCGCGGCACACGCGGACGCTCGTCGCGGCCGGGGCGGCCGCGGGCATCGCGGGCACGTTCAACACGCCCATCGGGGGCATCATGTTCGCGCTCGAAATCCTCCTCGCGGAGTACTACCTCGGCCACGTCATCACGGTGGTCCTCGCCGCGCTGACGGCGACGGCGGTCGCCCGCCCGATTCTGGAGTTCTCGCCGACCCCCGGCATCCGCGAGTTCCTCGTGCCGGCGTCCTACCAGCTGGTGACGCCGGCGGTCGAACTTCCCATCTACCTGCTTTTGGGGGCCGTCGTCGGCCTCGTCGGCGCGGGCCTCGTGAAACTGCTCTACGGCGTCGAGCACTTCTTCGAGCGCCTCGACGCGCCGGGCTATCTCAAGCCCGCGCTGGGCGGGCTCCTGCTCGGCGTGAGCGTCCTCGTCGGGACCGTCGTCCTCGGCGTCGCCCCGGGGGAGGCCGCTGGCCTCCTCCTCGGGGTCGGCTACGGCGTCGTCCACCGGAGCATCGACGGCGGCTTCCTCTTCGGCGCGCTCGTCGCCCTGGCGGTCCTCAAGGCGGTCGGATTCTCCCTGTCGGTCGGGAGCGGGAGCTCGGGCGGCGTGTTCTCGCCGTCGCTGTTCGTGGGGGCCACCGTCGGCGGCGCGTTCGGCCTCGCGGTCCACGCGCTCGTCCCCGGGACGGCCCCCTCGGGCGCGTACGCGTTGGTCGGGATGGGCGGCATCTTCGCCGCCACCGCGGGCGCGCCGCTCACCGCCATCATCATCATCTTCGAACTCACCGGCCAGTACACCATCATCCTCCCGCTTTTGATGGTCAGCGTCGTCGGGAGCGAAATCGCGAGCTACCTCCTCAACGGCAGTACCATCTACACCCAGAAGCTCCGAGACCTCGGCTACACGGTCCAAGAGCGCCGCATCGGGAGCATCGAGGACGTGCACGTCGCCGACGTGATGACGACCGCCGTCGACACCGTCAAAGTCGGAACGCCGCTTTCGGAGGCCGTCAACCGGCTCCGAGACACCGACCACGGCGGGCTTCCCATCGTCGAAGCGGACGAGTCGCTCGCCGGTATCGTCGTCCAGAGCGACGCCCAGGGGTACCTGACCGAGAACATCGAGGCCCTCGACGGCGACGACGATCCGGCGGCGGATCCGCCGGTCGAGGAAGTCGGCACGCGGACCGTCGTCACGACGACGCCGAACAGCAACCTCCTCCACGTCGTGGACGCGATGGAAGCCGCCGACGTGGGCCGCGTCCCGGTCGTCGACGGGGCGACGGTCGTCGGCATCGTCACGCGGAGCGACGTGCTCGACGCCTACGACGACATCCCCATCGAGTCGGCGGTCGAGCCGATGCGCTGTCGCCGAGGCGACGAGGGGGCGCAGTCGGAGTCGCGGGCGGCGCCCCCCACCGCGGCGGGAGACCGCTGAGCCGACCGCCGAGCCGGCGGAAAATCAGTTCGCGCCGACCTCGGGACCGATGAGGACCCAGTGGAGTCGGTCCTCGCCGCCGGGGTGGCGCTCCCACCGGACGTGGTAGACGGCGGGCCCGTGCGGGCACGACGCACAGCCCTCGGCGCACGGCGTCCGCTTGTGGATTTCGAGGTAGCCCGCGTGCGGCACGACTCGCGTGAGCACCTCGTCCGGCCCGCGGAACCGGGCGATTGCCGCCTCGCGGTCGAGCCCGTCACCGTCGCGGTCGCCGAACTCGCCGTCGCCGTTTCCATCGTCGCCGTCGGGGTACTCACCCACGCGACGGCGTCCGCTCAGCGCTCCGCGGTCGCGCCCGTTTCCGACGTACTCGACGAGCGCTTCGAGTTCGGCCTCGTCGAGTTCGGTCGTCGTCGCGGGCGAGTCGCTCGGCTCTCGCCGCTCGGGTTCGTCGCGGTCCATGTCGAACTCTCGTCGCGGCGTCGGTTTATACGAACCGGTTTGAAAACCACTAAGGGATTGTCACGGCCCCCCGCGACGCACGCTTCGAGGGGCGGTTTCGCGTCGCTCAGGACGAGGTCGTGGACTCCGAGTCCGAGCGAGCGGTCCCGGAGGGGTCGATTCCGAGGAACTTCTGACAGAGCTGTCTGGCGGCGAACGAACAGAGGAAGTACCAGACGATCCACGCGGGCATGGGGCCGAAGACGGCGTCCTGCCAGCCCACCCGGCCGACGAGCGGGAGGATTACGTGCGCGGAGCCGGCGGCGACGTGGCCGCCGCGGACCTTCCAGCGCATCCAGAGGAACGCCGGGATGGTGACGAGCATTATCCAGACCATCGGCTTGAACTGCGCTTTCATCACGCTCCACTGGTCGCCCATCGCCTCCATCTGCTCCGCCTCGATGCGTTCGAGCGCGTCGTCGTCGCCGCGCTCTTTCGCCGCCTCCCGGCGCGACTTCAGGTCGTCCATCCGGGCCTGGTGGCGTTCGAGGAGTTCCGTGTCCTTCAGCCGGTCCTGCATCACGGTCGTGTAGAGGCCGGTCGCCGCGGCGAGGACGATGACCACGGCGTAGAACGGTATCGAGTGCGCCAGCGCCCCGAGCACGACGTTGTCGATGCCGGCGACCGCGTTTCGGACGCCGGCGTTCCAGTAGCCGGCGAACAGGACGACGACGCCGAGCGCGCCGAGCTTGTCCCACCGAGACCACGACGACTCGGCGTCGTCGCTCTCGTCTCCGGCGCCGGGGTCGCGCGACTGCAGTTTCGAGGCGATTCGGTCCGGGTCGGACAGGACGAAGCCGCCGGCCGCGGCGTCGGTCAGGACGCCCCGCTCGATGAGGCGACCCCACTGACCGCTCGACAGCGCGTCGTTCACGTCGCGCCAGCGGAGCTCTTCGGTCCCCTGTTTCGACCGTTCGACGACGACCGAGAGCGCCTCCCGCATCGCCGGGTTGTCCAGTAACGTCTCTAGGGAGTCTGCGGGCATTCACTCGCCCCTATTCGAGCGGTCGTTATCAACGCTTCCCTCCGCCGGAACCCGGCCGCGGTGACGCTCGGTGGCTCGGTGTCGCCCCGCCGGGCCGTCGCGGTCGCCGCAACCACGTTGTTCTCGAATCTGAGACGCAGTTCGGCCCGAACTCGCCGGAACACCGTGTGATCGCACTCGATGCGTCAGCCTCCCATGGTCGGTTGGATATATACGTCACGGAAAAATAACTTCCTCACATGTCGAACGCTAGCGCACCGACTTCCGAACTCACGGGTCCGACCCGACTCACGCTCAAGGTCTGGCACCCGGACTGCTGGACGCTGGAGGTGACGGAGAGCGTCGACGCCGGCGTCACCGCCCACACCGTGTACAATACACCCGAAGACACCGTGAAGGGGCATTTCACGGTCTACGCCGACCGGGTCGAAGACATCGACGACTTCGTCCGCGCGACAGAGCGGTCGCGGCTGACTGACTCCGTCTCCGAGCTGAGTCCGCGCCACGAGTTCGACAACGGCGCGTCGAACGTCGGGAACACGACGCGGGAGTTGATGGTCGAGTACGACCCCGAAAACAGCATGACTGACTCGCTTCTGTCCCACGGCTTCGTCCACGACGCGCCCGTCCGCGTCGACGACGGCTGGGAGTACTGGCCGGTCATCGACACCGCCGACCGGGACGACCTCCGCGAGCGCCTCGACTCGTTGGAGGCGGCGAATCAGGCCGAAATCATCGTCACCAAGGTCACCTCCGTCGCCGGCGCGAAAAACCACGTCTCGCACCAACTGGACAAGCTCTCGAACCGCCAGCGCGAGGTGTTCGAACTGGCCTGCCGGCGCGACTACTACGCGTGGCCGCGGGAGACGACGACGCGGGAACTGGCCGACGAACTCGACATCTCGAAGACCACACTGCTCGAACATCTCCGAAAGGCCGAGGCGAAACTCCTCAACCAGTACGCGGACCCCGGTCCGTAACGCCGTCGGTGCGATTCGTTATCCGATTCGATAACTGTCTTGCCGGTTTACTCCGGACGCGGTGGTGTCCCCACCGGGTCGCGTCTGTGCTCGCGGCCGCGTCGTCTCGCTCAGTCAGCCCCCTGTGGCGCGCGCCACTCGCAGTCCGTACAGCGTTCGATTCCGTGTCTCACCCGCGTCTCCGAGTCGCACTCCGGGCACCGCCGGGCCGACAGTCGCTCCGTGACTGAGTTCGTCATAGCTGAGTTCTCGGCGGAGGGTGAGTTATACTCATGTCTGTCCATGGGAGGGTGGTCCTCTCGCGGGTCGCTCAACGCGCGCGTCGCCGCTCGCGGTCGTCGCTCGGGCGGTCGTACACGCCGCAACTCCGACTTCGGAGTTCGCCCGCGCGCTGGAGTCGGCTACAGGCGTGTTCTATCTCGATAGGATGGCCGTCCACCTCGGCGAGTATCTCGTCTATCGGCGTCGGGCCCCGGCGGTCGAGAAGCGCGAGTACCGCCCGCTCGACTTCGTCCGTCCGCTCGTCTCTCACGCGCACCGACGCGCTTCCGACTCGCGTTTCGTCCCACGCTCGTCTCCCGGTGTCCGGTCGCCTTCGGCTCGCTCGTCGCTGGTCGTGACCATACCGGTGGTGTCCGCTTTTCGGTTATATACACATCCCCGACTATGATACGGTTCGGTCGGCTGTCCGGGTCGAAATATTATCACTACCTGACACTCGGTGCCGAACTCTTAGACTCTGCTTCAGGTGTCTGAAACGTTCGGATTTGCGGTATCTACCGATAACTACCGAACCGTCCCAACAGCGTTTCCATACATCTTTCGTTGACGACCCCGACCATAGTAGAACATCCGTATAACTACCTTCTGTTCAAGCGTTTGGGTAGGATTATCATGTCAGACTCAGAGGCGAGAACGGCGCGAGAAGAGTGGGGAAGCCGGTTCGGTTTCCTCATGGCGATGCTCGGCGCGATGGTGGGCGCGGGCAACATCTGGCGCATGCCGTTTACGACGGGCGAAAACGGCGGCGGTGCCTTCCTCGTGGCCTACATTCTGTTGTTGTATCTCATCGCGGTCCCCGGGCTGATGGCCGAGACGATGATCGGTCGCTACACGAACCACGGGGTTATCGGAGCGTTCAGGAAGGTTCTCGGGAGCAAGCGGGCCCAGGGCCTCGGACTCGTGGTCCTCGTCGTCAACGTGGCGCTGATGTCGTACTACGCGCCCATCATCGGGTGGGCGCTCTACTACGCCGGCCACTCGGTGCTCATGACGTTCACCCAGCCGGGGTTCCTGCCGCAGGCGTTCTGGGAGGGCTTTATCAACAACTCGGCGCTCGTCGTCGGGATGCACACGGTGACGATGGCCGGTCTGGCCGGCGTTCTCGTGTTCGGTATCCGCCGGGGCATCGAGCGCGTCGTGAAGTGGATGATCCCGTTGCTCGTCGTCGCGCTCGTGGCGGTCTCGATTCGCGGCATCACGCTCCCCGGCGGCATGGAGGGCGTCGCGTTCGTCTTCACGCCCGATTGGGGGTACCTCACCCGCGGGAGCACGTGGGTCGCGGCGCTCAGTCAGGCGCTGTTCTCGACGGGCCTCGGGTGGGGCATCGCGCTGACCTACGGGAGCTATCTCAGTCGGTACGACGACGTGCCGCTCGGCGGCGGCCTGTTCACCGCCATCGGGAACACGAGCATCGGCCTGCTCGCGGTGTTCGCCACGTTCCCCGTCGTCTTCGCGTTCGGACTCGAACCGAGCGCCGGGTCGAACCTGCTTTTCATCTCGATGGCGCAGGTGTTCCCCGAACTCCCCGGCGGGAGTCTGTGGGCCATCGTGTTCTTCGTCTCCTTCTTCTTCGCGACGTTCACCTCCGGCCTCGGCATCACCGAAGTCGCCGTCACCACGGTCTCCGAGGAGACGCGCCTCTCGCGGACGGGGGCCGTGCTCGCGTCCTGCGGCGCGATTTGGCTGTTCGGTCTCCCGAGCGCCTACTCCTCTGCGTTCCTCGGGCAGATGGACTTCATGTTCGGGAGCTTCGGCCTCCCGCTGGCGACGCTGTCTATCATCGCGCTCGTCGCGTGGAAGTTCGGTCCCGAGCGCGCCCGCGTCATCGACCTCAACCGTAACGCCGGCGTCTACGTCGGCTCGTGGTGGAACCCGGTCGTAAAGTACGTCATTCCCGTCGTGATGGTGTTCATCCTCGGCTACGGCGTCTACTCCAGCATCGGCACCCCGAACCAGCGGCTGATGCTACTCGGCGTCGCGTTCATGGCCGCGCTCGTCGCCGCGAGCACGGCCGTGATGAGCGTCGTCGGCGACGAGCCACCGTCCGGTTCCGCGACGGTCCCGGGAGGTGACGACTGAGATGGCGCTTTCGACGCTCACGTGGGTCTCGATGGTCATCTCGCTCCTCCTGTTGCCCGGCGTCGCGGCCGCGGTCCTCGTCAGGTCGCTCCGCACCGAGGAGCGCAAACTCGCGCTCTTGCGGGAGCAGGACGACGTCGATAGCTACTCGCCGCGGGCGCTTTCCGACCTCCGCGAGTGGATTCGCGCGAACCCCGACGACCCCTACGCACCGATTGCCCGTCGGCGCCACAACGAGTGCGTGCGGACGCTCCGGGAGATTGACGAGTCGCACTACGACTGGTCCGACGAGCAAATCGCTCGGCTCGAACTGGTGGACGAATGAACTCGGACTCCGACGCAGGCTCCGAAACCGACGCCGACGCCGAGTTCGTCCGCGCGCGCGACGACCTCGCGTTCGACGAACTCACCACGGACGCGTCGTTCACGACCATCGACACGCACACCGAGGGCGAGCCGACCCGCATCGTCGTCGGCGGCATCGACCGCTCGGCGGTCACGGGCGACTCCGTCCGGGAGCGCCGCGACTCGTTCGCCGAGACTCACGACTGGGTGCGCGACCTGCTGATGCGAGAGCCCCGCGGCCACGACGACATGTTCGGGGCCGTCGTCGTCGATGCCGACCACTCCGAGGCGGACGTGGGCGTCTTCTTCATGGACAGCCGGGGCTACCTCGACATGTGCGGCCACGGGACCATCGGCGTCGTCTCCGCCCTCCTCGAACTGGGTCGACTCGACCGGCGCGAGACCGTCCGCGTCGAGACGCCGGCCGGACTCGTCGAGGCGACGCCCGAGTACGCGCCGGACGGGGGCGTCGAGCGCGTCACGATACAGAACGTTCGGTCCTTCGTCTACGACGAGGTGACTGTCCCGGTCCCGTTTCTCGACTCGCCGCTCCGCGTCGACGTCGTCTACGCGGGCAACTTCTTCGCGCTGGTCGACAGCGACCAACTCGACCGACCCGTCGAACCACAGCACGCGGCGACGTTCGTCGATTGGGGCCTCGAAATCCGCGACGCCGTCAACGAGCGCCTCGATATCGTCCACCCGCTCACCGGCGAGGAGGGGTCGGTCTCGATCACCGAGATATACAGCACGCCCGACGAGGTGGACCGAAGTATCGTCGTCTTCGGCGAGGGACAGGTCGACCGCTCGCCCTGTGGGACCGGGACGTGCGCGAAGATGGCGCTCCTCCACGACGCCGGCGCGCTCGATATCGGCGAGTCGTACCTCCACGAGAGCATCGTCGGTACGCGCTTCGAAGGCAGACTCGTCGCGGCCGACGAGCGTGACGGCGTGACGCTGACGACACCGCTCATCACCGGGTCGGCCCGCATCAC
Source organism: Haloferax sulfurifontis (assembly GCF_014635105.1). NCBI lineage: Archaea > Methanobacteriati > Methanobacteriota > Halobacteria > Halobacteriales > Haloferacaceae > Haloferax > Haloferax sulfurifontis. The sequence goes on along the minus strand of NZ_BMCI01000006.1, from coordinate 103,588 downwards.
GGGGAAACACACGTTCGTCAAAGACGCGAAGGACTCGCTTTCCGGGTTCAGCATCTCGGCGGAGTAGCGGGTTCGGACCGCTCTTTTTCCGGGTCAGTCCATCCCGCTCGATAGCTCCACGTCGTCGTTCTCCAACTCGCCGCCGGCCGGCGACCCGCGGACGTCGCCCTCGCGCCAGGTTCCTTGGCGGAACCAGAGCCACGCGATGGTCGCGCCCACGATGTTCGAGACGAAAAAGGCGATCCAGATGCCCCGAACGTCGGTGGTCCCGAGGAACCAGAAGTCCGTCGGGAGGAGTCCCTGCGACGCGACGAAGGCGACCGGAAGCCGGATGCCGGCGAGGGTGACGACCGATATCACCGCGGCGATGAGGGTCTTGCCCGCGCCCCGGAAGCCGCCGGAAAAGGCCCGCATGATGCCGATGAAGCCGAACGACAGCGAGACGTACCGCAGGAACTCCGCGCCCACTTCGAGCACCTCGGCGTCGGTCGTGAACACCGAGACGATGGGTTCGGGAACGAGGAAGATGGCGACGCCGAGCAGGCCGAGGACGAAGAACAGGCCCTTAGCGGCGACGTAGTTCGCCTGCTCCGCGCGGTCGTACTTCCCCGCGCCGATGTTCTGGCCGGACATCGTCTCGACGCCGCGGGCGACGGCGATAGCGGGGAGGAAGATGACCGAGAACACGCGGGTCCCGATGCCGAACGCCGCGACGACGGAGGTCGAAAACAGCCCGACGACGATGAGAAGCGCGTTGATAGAGAGCGCGCGACCCGTCCCCTCGATGCTGGCGGGGATGCCGATGCGGAGAATCTTCCGCAGGTACTCGAAGTCCGGCCGCATGTCCGCGAGGTGAATCTGGATGCCTCTGCTCCCCGACACCATGATGGCGATGCCGACGACCATCGCGAGGACCCGCGAGATGACGGTGGCGATGGCCGCGCCCTGAATCCCGAGCTGGGGGAACTGCACCGGTCCGAGCGCCCACCCGTTGATGAAAAACGGGTCGAGGACGACGTTGAGGACGACGGTCCCGAACATCACGAGCATCGGCGTGATGGTGTCGCCCGCCCCGCGCATCAGCGAGATGAACACGAAGAAGCCGAACATGAACGGGAGGCCGAGCGCGATGACCTGCATGTAGGCCGTCGCGCCCGGCAACACGTCCGGCGAGGCCCCGAGGAAGTCGAGGAACGGCCGGACGGCGGGGTAGCCGAGCCCGCCGAGTATCGCCGACCCGAGGAACGCGAACGTGACGGTCTGCGAGGCCGCGTACTCGGCTTTGTCCGTCTCCTCGGCCCCGGTGTGCTGGGCGACGAGGACGCTCCCGGCGACGGACAGTCCCATCCCGAGCGAGATGAGCAGGAACACCATCGGGAAGGCGAACGAGATGGCCGCGAGCGCCTCCGTCGAATACTGGCCGAGCCAGAACGTGTCCGCGAGGTTGTACGCCGTCTGGAGGAGGTTCGTGACGACGATGGGAAGCGACAGGTAGAGAAGCGGCCTGACGATGCCGCCCTCGGTGAGGTTGAGTTCCTCTTGTCCCTTGAACAGGCTCATTCGTCCGCCCCCTCACCCGGCGTCCAGCCGAGGTGGAGCTCCAGCGCGTCCTCGACGACCCGGCGGGTCTCCGCGGGGTGTTCGTCGAGTGCGACGGCGCGGGCGTGCGCGCCGTTGCTCATGGTCGTGATTAGCCGCGCAATCTCTTCGGGGTCGGCCTCGTCGAAGTGCCCGGCCGCCACGCCGTCGCGGACGATGTCGGCGACGACGCCGCGCATCACGCCGTCGAAGTCGAGGAAGCGCTCGCGGAACAGTTCGTGGTAGGGCGCTTGCGCCTTCAGCTCCATGATAGCCACGGGAAAGCCGTCCGAGTCGGGGTCCTTCGGACTGAAAACCGCGTCGAGAACCCCGTCGAGACGCGTTCGCGGGTCGGCCGCGCCGCACGGTAGCTTCGACTCGAACCGCTCGATGAGGTCGTCGAGAAACGCGTTCAGGAGCTCCTCTTTCGTGTCGAAGTGGTAGTGAATCGCGGCGCTCGTCATCGACGACTCGTCCGCGATTCGCTGTACCGTCAGGCCGGCGTACCCGTGTTCGCAGAGCGCCCGATTGGTCGCATCGAGTATCTCGGCTCTGGTCTCTCCGTCCATCTTCTGCCCCGACTTACTGACTGGTCAGTTAAGAGGCTTTGGACCGCGAACGGCTCTGTGGGGGCGTCTCACCCCGCCCGACTGCCGGTGTTTCTAAGTACCCGAATCGGGTACCCGAGTACACGTGTCTCTCTTGCCGTCACCGTACGTGGGCGCGCTCGTCCTCGCGACCGTGCTATCCGCCGGCGTCGCGAGCTACGGGTGGCGGTACCGAGACGAGCCGAGCGGACGCTGGTTCATCGCCCTCACCGTGAGTGCCGGCTGTTGGTCGCTTTTCGAGATGCTCTTCCTCCTCGCCGACTCGCCGGACGCCCGGTTCCTGTGGTTCGTTTTGGAGTCGGTTCCCGCGGAGTGGTCGGTGTTTTTCACCCTGCTTTTCGCCCTCGAAACCGCGGGCTACGAGCGGTGGGTCTCGCGGTGGACCGCCGCGCTTCTCGCCGTGTGGCCCGTGCTGGTTATCACGGGAGTGGCGACGAACGCCCTCGGAGTCCACGCGCTCCTGTGGGAGTCGCTGTCGTTTGCGACCGTCGGCGGAATCACCGCGACCGAGGTCGTTCCCGGGCCGCTGTTCTGGGTCGACGTGGCCTACAGCTACGTCGCAATCGGAGCCGCGCTCGTCGTCCTCGGCATCCACTGTCTCCGGAGCCGACAGATATACAGGAAACAGGCGCTCGTCCTGTTCGTCGCAATCCTCACTCCCGCCGTCGTCGGCTCGGCCTATCTCCTGAGCCCGTTTATGCCCGCCAACCCCATCGCCGTCTCGTTCGCCGTCACGTCGTCGCTCTTCGCGGTCGGCCTCTCGCGGTACCGCATCCTCGACATCAGCCCCATCGCGCGCGACCTCGTCATCGAACGGATGGCCGACCCCGTCGTCGTCGTCGACAGAAAGGGCAGACTGGCCGACAGCAACCCGGCGGCGAGGGCGCTTTTCGACGGCTCTCCCTCGTCGCTTGGCTCCCCCGTCGCCGACGTGTTCGGCGCCGAGACCGCGTCGGCGCTCGAAGCCGGCGGGGAACTGCGGGTCGTCGACGACAACGGCGAGGCGCGGCACTTCGAGGTCGACCGGTCGGCCGTGACCGACGGCCGAGACGCGGTGCGCGGACACCTGCACATCCTCCACGACATCACCGAGCGCCGCGTCCGCGAGCGGTGGTTTCGCGCGCTCACGGAGAACGCCTCCGACCTCATCTTCGTCCTCGACGCCGACGGCTCGGTCACCTACCTGAGCGACTCGGCCGCCCAGACGCTCGGGGCCGACGAGGACCCGAGCGAGGTGGGGTCGCTGGCGCGGTTCCTCCACCCGGACGACGAGGACGCCGCAGTCGAGACGTTCCGGGAGTCGATGAAGCGCCCCGACGAGGACGCCACCGCCGAACTCCGGTTCCGCAGTTCGACCCGCGGGTGGCGCGTCTTCAGCGTGCGGTGTCGGAACCTCCTCGACGACCCCGTCGTCGGCGGCGTCGTCGTCAACGCCCAGGACGTGACCGACCGACGGAAGCACGAACAACAGCTCGAAACGTTCGCCAACGTCGTCTCTCACGACCTGCGTAACCCGCTGAACGTGGCGGAGGGCTACCTCGAACTGGTGAAGGAGGCCGACCGACCGGACCCGGACCACGTCGAGCGAATCGAGGCGGCCCACGAGCGCATGGGCGAAATCATCGCCGACGTGCTCGCGCTCGCCCGCGGCGGGACGGTCGACGAGCGCGAGACGGTCTCGCTCGACGCCGTCGCGGCGGAGGCGTGGACGAACGTCGAAACCGGCACCGCCACGCTCGATACCGCGGGGAGCGCGTCGTTCGCCGCGGACCGGACCCGGCTCCTCCAACTGTTCGAGAACCTGTTTCGCAACTCGGTCGAACACGTCGGTGACGGCGTGACGGTCACGGTCGGCGCGACCCGCGACGGCTTTTTCGTCGCGGACGACGGCCCCGGCGTGCCGCCGGCCGACCGCCCGAAGCTCTTCGAGTCCGGCTTCACCACGGCCGACGACGGCACCGGCTTCGGCCTCGCCATCGTCGAGTCCATCGCCGAGGCCCACGGCTGGTCAGTCGGCTACGAGGACGCCCCGGACGCCGGCGCGCGGTTCGTGGTTCGCGGCGTCGGGCGCGCCGAGGATTCGGCACAGGAGGCGGACGCGGCGTCGTCGGACGACGCCTGACGACGGTCGACCACGCCGCGACTGGACCGCCGCCAGCTACCAAAACCGGTTCTCGTCGAGTCGTCGGAGCGCCTCCTCGACGGTCGCCTCGTTGCGGGAGAACGTAAAGCGGACCCAGTCGGCGGAGCCCTCGGTGTAGAAACTGCTCCCGGGGACGACGGCGACGCCGGCCTCGCGGACGAGCCTGTGGGCGAACTCGGTGTCGTCGGCGCCGCCCGGATAGCGCGTCAGCATGTAGTACGCACCGTCCGGTTTCACGGGGTCGAGGCCGACTTCGCGGAGGCCGTCGTACAGCAGTTCCCCGCGGCGCTCGTAGGAGTCCGAGAGGTCGTCGTAGTAGTCCGCCGGGAGCGACAGCGCCTCGACGCCCGCCCGCTGGAACGGCGTCGGCGCACAGATGCTCGTGTAGTCGTGGACCTTCCGCAACTCGGCCGAAAGCGGTTCGGGCGCGAGCGCGAACCCGACGCGCCAGCCCGTCACGGAGTACGTCTTCGACAGCCCCGTGCAGACGACGGTCCGCCCGGCGAGGCCGTCGATTTCGACCGGGCTGACGTAGTCGTCCGCGTAGACGATATGCTCGTATATCTCGTCGGTGACGACGACGAGGTCCTCCTCGGCGGCGACCTCCGCGACGAGTTCGAGTTCGGCGGGCGAAAAGACGGTGCCCGTCGGGTTGTGCGGGTGGTTGAGAATCAGCATGGACGCCTCTTCGGCGGCGTCCCACAGCGCGTCGGCGTCGAGTTCGAGGCCGTCTGTGATGTCGAGCGGCATCGGCTCGCCCCCGGCGAACTGGACGGCCGGGATGTAGCTCTCGTAGGTCGGCTCGAAGTAGATGACGCCGTCGCCGGGGTCGCAGAGCGCGAGGAGCGTCGAGACGACGGCCTCGCTCGTCCCGGTGGTGACGGTGACCTCAGTTTCGGGGTCGTAGCGGACGCCCTTCCACTCAGCGTAGCGCTCCGAGACCGCCTCGCGGAGTTCCGGCAGGCCCCACGTGATGGTGTACTGGCTCGACGTGTCGATGGCGTCTTTCGCCGCGCGCTTCACGCTCGCCGGGGTCTCGTCCTCGTCGGGAATCCCCTGCGAGAGGTTGATGGCGTCGTGTTCGTGCGCCTCGCGGGTCATCTCCCGGATGACGGACTCGCGGGTTCCCGCGACGCGCTCGCTCCCGATGCGTCGGGAAAAGGGGGACGGTGTCGGCATACGTGGGCTGGGACTGGCTGACACAAGAAGCTTGGCGGACGCGCTCGACGCGACGCCCCGGGTCGCCTCTCCCGACGAACGTTTTAATGCGATGAGGCCGACGTACCACCTGTATGTCGAACCGTCGCGGGCCGGACTTCGAAACGAGGATGGCCGGAGACGAGGAGATTCCGCCTCCGCCGCAGTTCGTCGACCAGGCCACCGTCACCGACGACTCGGTCTACGACGAGTTCGAGGCCGACTGGCCCGACTGCTGGGACCGAGCGGCGGCGACGCTCGACTGGTTCGACCCGTACGAGTCGGTCCTCCCGGACGACGAACCCCCGTTCGAGTGGTTCGCCGGCGGGACGCTGAACGCCTGTTACAACTGCGTGGACCGTCACGTCGAAGCCGGGGCGAAAAACCGCGTCGCCATCAAGTGGGAGAGCCACCTCGGCGAGACGCGGACGTACACGTATCAGGACCTCTACCGCGAGGTCAACGAGTTCGCGGCCGCGCTCCGCGCGCAGGGCGTCGAGGAGGACGACGTGGTCACGCTCTACATGCCGATGATTCCGGAGCTTCCCATCGCCATGCTCGCGTGCGCCCGCATCGGCGCGCCCCACAACGTCGTCTTCGCGGGGCTGTCGGCCGACGCGCTGGCGACGCGGCTGGAGAGCGCGGACTCCCGGTTCCTCGTCACCTGCGACGGCTACTACCGTCGAGGGAGCGCCATCTTCCTGAAGAGCAAGGCCGACGACGCCCGCCTCAAGGCCGCTCACGACCTCGAAGAGATGGTCGTCGTCGAGCACCTCGGCGAGACCGGACACCTCGGCGCGGGACAGCACACCTACGACGAACTGGTGGAGGCTCACGCCGGCGCGGAGGTCGCCCCGGTCGAGCGGGCGGCCGACGACGTGCTGTTTCTCATCCACACGTCGGGGACCACGGGCGAACCGAAGCGCGTCGAACACGTCACCGGCGGCTACCTCGCCCACATCACGTGGACGTCGCAGGCGGTGTTGGACCTCAAGCCGGAGGACACGTATCTCTGTACGGCGAACATCGGCTGGATTAGCGGCCACTCCTACGTGGTCTACGGGCCGCTGGCGCTCGGGACGACGGCGGTGATGTACGAGGGGACGCCGAACTACCCGGAGCGCGACCGCATCTGGGACCTCATCGAGGAGAACGCAGTCGACGTGTTCTACACCGCTCCGACGGCGATTCGGTCGTTCATGAAGTGGGACACGTCGCTCCCCGAGTCGCGGGACCTGTCGAGTCTCCGCCTGCTCGGGACGGTCGGCGAGCCCATCGACCCGCGGGCGTGGAAGTGGTACTACGAACACGTCGGCAACGGGGCCTGCCCGGTCGTGGACACGTGGTGGCAGACCGAGACCGGCGGGATGATGATAACGACCCTGCCGGGCGTCAAGAAGATGAAACCCGGTTCCGCCGGCCCGCCGCTCCCCGGCGTCGGCGCTCGGGTCGTCGACGGCCGCGGCGAGGAAGTGCCCGCGAACGAGGCCGGGTATCTCGTCCTCACGCGCCCGTGGCCCGGCATGCCGCTCGCACTGCGACGCGGCCACCGGTGGGGTGAGGACGCGGCGAAGTTCGACGTGGACGGGTGGCACTACTTCACCGGCGACGGCGCGAAAGTAGACGACGACGGCTACGTCACCGTGCTCGGGCGCGTCGACGACGTCATCAACGTCTCGGGCCACCGCCTCGGGACGATGGAAATCGAGTCGGCCATCGTCGGCGTCGAAGGCGTCGTCGAGGCCGCGGTCGTCAGCGTCGACGACGCCGACGCGGGCGGCATCCACGCCTACGTCACGCTGGAGACGGGCGTCTCCGGAGACGACGACCTCCGCGAGCGCATCGCCGCACACGTCCGCGAGCGCATCGGTCCGATTGCCACGCCGGACGCCGTCGTGTTCACGCCCGACCTCCCGAAGACGCGCTCCGGGAAGATAATGCGCCGGTTTCTCGAAAACATCACTAACGGCGAGGAGTTCGGCGACACGTCCGCGCTCCAGAACCCGGAAATCGTCGGCGAACTCGAATCTATCGTCCGAGACGACTGACGACGTTTCGGATATTTCTATCTCGACGAAACGAAGTTGAGGCCGTTGAAAGCGGTTCTCCCGTATTTTGCCATTTCAACCGTGTCGATTCGCTCCGTCTACCGGAAGATTTAGTTCGGTCTTAGACAGTGTTGCGAAACGAATGCGGGGCGAAAACTCCGACCCGACGCCGCTGTCGGCGGGTGGCTACGAGCGACTGCGACGGGCGACCGAGACGTACCGCGAGGACCTCGTGCTTCGCCTCGGCGCGGAAGTCGGCCTCACGCCGGCCGAGATGAGCCAGTTCGAACCCGCACACGTGACCCAGCGGCGACGCGGGGGAACGGAGCTCTACTTCCTCGCCGTCCCGACCGACGGGCGGGAGGCGTACCTGCCGAACGAGGTCGAACACGACCTGCGGAAGTACGTCACGACGACCGGCATCGACGAGACGGAGCGAGTGCTTCCGGTCACGCCCCGACGCCTACAGATGCTCGTGGCATCGGTCGGAACGCGGGCCGCCGAAACGACCGGCCGCGAGGGGTTGGCGGAGGTTTCGACCCGCGGCCTGCGTCGGCACTTCGCCCGAACGATGCTCGCCGACGGCGTCCCGCCGAGCGTCGTCATGCGGATCGGCGGATGGGACCGAATCGAGAGCCTCGCCCCGCTCCTCGACGACCCGAGCGACGGCGAGGTGTTCGATGCGCTCTCGCCGGCCCCCGTCGACGGCGGCGGGCGTGCCGGGGCCGGGAAATCCGACCGACTGCGTCGGGTCGTCGAGACCGCCCGAAGCGTCGGGTCGGCACTCTCGGCGGTGAACACCCGAAACGAGGTCGAACAGGCGGTCTGTGACGGACTCGCCGAGTCTGACCAGTACCGTTTCGCTTGGGTCGAGTCGGGCGAAACCGACGCGCGAGCGTCGCTCACCGCCGCCGGCGTCGACGAGGGGGCGCTCGAAGCGGTCCGTCAGTCACTCGCCGGTCGAGGCACGGATTTCACTCGACGCGCGTGCGACGCCCGTGCGGTCCAGACGGTGCGTCTCGACTCGTCATCGACGCCGGAGCACGGCCCGCTCGCCGTCGTTCCGCTGGTACACGGCGAAACCGCCTACGGCGCGCTCTACGTCGCCCTCGACGCCGAGGAGGTCGCCGACCCCGAGGCGGCCGTCCTGGTGACGCTGGGTCGCCACGTCGGGCAGGCAATCGCCGCCGCCGAGCGCCGGAAGCTACTCTTGGCCGACACGGTCGTTCAACTGGAGTTCGAATCCTCGGACGAGCGGGACGTGCTCGTTCGACTCTCCGCCGACCTCGGCTGTTCGGTTCGGCTCCGCGGCGTCGTCCCCATCGAAGGACGGTCTCTGCTGTGTTTCCTCACCGTCCGGGAGGCGACGACGGACGCGGTGTTCGACGAGTTGCAGACGGCGGCCGACGTCGAGCACATCCGCCTGATTCGGGACCGAGGGACGGAGTCGCTCCTCGAAGTCGCGCTCTCGGCGGGGTCGGCGATTACGTCGCTCACCTCCTACGACGGCACCGTCTCGCGGTTCGTCGCGGAGGACGGCGTCGCCCATTTCGTCGGCGAGTTCTCGAACGAAACGCCGCTCCGAGACGTGATGTCTGATCTGACCGACGCCTATCCCGCTACCGAACTCGTCGCGAAACAGGAGGTCGAACGGCCCACGCGAAACACCGCCGACTTCCGGGCGTCACTCGTTGCGCGGCTCACCGACAAGCAACAGTCCGTCCTGCGAGCGGCCTACCTCGCCGGCTATTTCGAGTGGCCCCGCGGCAGTACCGCCGAGGACCTCGCCGATTCGATAGATATCTCGTCGCCGACGCTCCACCAGCACCTCCGGACCGCACAGCAGAAGCTCATGACCGCGTTCTTCGACGACGACTCCGACGAACGCGCTTCGACCCTAGACCCTTAGGCGTGCGACACCTTAGCACACAATCGTTCATTATTGAATGAATACTTACTAAATAATCTCCACAGAAATTTATGGCGCTTATATCTCGGCCTGAAGGCTACAAACGCCCCTAATGACTATCGTGTATAATCGTTGTGTTATATTTCGATAATTAGTTACCCTACTTATGGCCCTTGTCGAGACTCGTTAGCACGTACTATGGCACAGGGTGACGCTGAACTGGAGGCACGGCTGGCAGAACAAGACGAGTTCGAACCCTCCGAGGAGTTCGTCGCGCAGGCGAACGTCTCGGACGCCGATATCTACGACGAGTTCGAGGAGAACTGGCCCGACTGCTGGGAGCGGGCCGCCGCGATGCTCGATTGGGACGAAGCGTACGACGAGGTGCTGGACGACTCGAACCCGCCGTTCTACGAGTGGTTCACGGGCGGCGAACTGAACGCCTGTTACAACTGCGTAGACCGCCACGTCGAAACCGGGGACAAGAACCGCGTCGCCATCAAGTGGGAGGGCGAACACGGCGAGACGCGGACGTACACGTATCAGGACCTCTACCGCGAAGTCAACGAGTTCGCGGCCGCGCTCCGCGCGCAGGGCGTCGAAGAAGACGACGTGGTCACGCTCTACATGCCGATGATTCCGGAACTGCCCATCGCCATGCTGGCCTGCGCCCGCATCGGCGCACCCCACAACGTCGTCTTCGCGGGCTTCTCGGCCGACGCGCTGGCGACGCGGATGAACGCCGCGGACTCGCGGTTCCTCGTCACCTGCGACGGCTACTACCGCCGCGGCGACCCGCTCGACCACCTCGACAAAGCTAACGAGGGTCTCGACGGCGTCGACCACGGCGTCGACGCGACCGTCGTCGTCGACCGCCTCGGCGACGACGGCTTCGGCCACGACCTGAAGGGCAACCAGCACGACTGGGACGACCTCCTCGAAGCCCAGAGCGGCGAGCGCGTCGCGCCGGTCGAACGCGACGCCGAGGACATGCTGTTCCTCATGTACACCTCGGGCACGACGGGCCAGCCGAAGGGTGTCAAACACACCACCGGCGGCTATCTCTCCTACGCGACGTGGACTTCCCACGCCGTTCTCGACATCGAGAAGGAAGACACCTACTGGTGTTCGGCCGACATCGGCTGGATTACGGGTCATTCGTACATCGTCTACGGGCCGCTCGCGCTCGGCTCGACGACGGTGATGTACGAGGGGACGCCCGACTTCCCCAACCGCGACCGGATGTGGGAACTCGTCGAGAAGTACGCGGTCGACATCTTCTACACCGCGCCGACGGCGATTCGCGCGTTCATGAAGTGGGGAAGCAAGTTCCCCGAATCGCGGGACCTGTCGAGCCTCCGCCTGCTCGGGACGGTCGGCGAGCCCATCAATCCGCGCGCGTGGAAGTGGTACTACGAACACATCGGTAACGAGGACTGCCCGGTCGTGGACACGTGGTGGCAGACCGAGACCGGCGGGATGATGATAACGACCCTACCGGGCGTGAAAAACATGAAGCCCGGCTCCGCCGGCCCGCCGCTCCCGGGCATCGACGCCCAAATCGTCGACACCGACGGCGACGAGGTAGAGCCCGGCCGCGCGGGCTATCTCACGGTGAACAAGCCGTGGCCGGGGATGCTCCGGACGCTCTACGACAACGACGAGCGCTACGTCTCCGAGTACTGGGCGGAGTACTCCGACACCGACAGCGACGACCCCGACGACTGGGTCTACTTCCCCGAGGACGGCGCGAAAGTGGACGACGACGGCTACGTCACCGTGCTCGGGCGCGTCGACGACGTCATCAACGTCTCGGGCCACCGCCTCGGGACGATGGAGATAGAGTCGGCCATCGTCGGCGTCGAGGGCGTCGCCGAGGCCGCCGTCGTCGGCGGGAACCACGAGGTGAAAGGCGAGGCCGTCTACGCCTACGTCATCACCGAAGACGGGTACGAGGAGGGCGAAGACCTCCGGGCGCGAATCATCGAGGGCGTCGAGGACGCCATCGGTCCCATCGCTCGCCCCGAACAGGTCGTGTTCACGCCCGAACTGCCGAAGACGCGGTCTGGCAAAATCATGCGCCGCCTGCTCGAAGACGTGGCGAACGGGGCGGAACTGGGTGACACCTCGACGCTCCGGAACCCGGCGGTCGTCGAGGAAATCGCGGCGAAGGTCCGCGCACAGAGCGACTGAACGGCCCTCACCGGCCGAGCGTATCGAGTGTAATCATCAGCCAGCAAATCTATGTCAAGCCAAACCACCGAGTCAGAAATCGACTCACACGCACCGAACGCCGACCGGAGCACAGCTTCCGACCACGAGGAGATAGACTACCTCTCGCGGGAGGTGAACCTGCTGAAACCGAGCACCCCGTTCATGCGAGACCACCTGAAAGTAATCTGGACCGGTTTCGTCGCGTGGGCGCTTCTCACGTTCGGCCCGCCGGTTCTCACCTACTTCGCACCGGCGACGATGACCGCGGAGCTTCCGGTCATCGGCTTCCCGGCGCACTACTTCCTCGTCGCCGTGTTGTCGCCGACCAGTTCGCTCGTGCTCGCGTTCGTCTACTCGCGCAAGCGCGACCAACTCGACAAGCGGTACGGCATCGACCACGCGGCGTCGACGTCGCGCTCGACGGGCGAGAGTGAGGCCGCCGTCGCCGACGGAGGGCGCGTCGAATGACGCCGAGCGTGTTCCTCCAGTCGGGCGACCTGCTTCCCGAGGCGCTCAACATCTCGTTCAAACTCGTGCCGGCCGTCATGGTCGTCGGGATGTTGGTCCTGTTTCTCGCCATCGGCTACGTGTTCAAAGTCGCCGACACCGAGGGAATGTGGGTCGCCGGCCGGTCGATTGGAAACGTCGAAAACGGGATGGCCATCGGCGCGAACTGGATGTCGGCGGCGTCGTATCTCGGACTGGCGGGGTTGGTCGCCCTCGCGGGCTTCTACGGGCTCGCGTTCATCATCGGCTGGACGGCTGGCTACTTCGTCCTCCTTATCTTCCTTGCCGCGCAGATGCGTCGGTTCGGGAAGTACACCGCACCCGACTTCGTCGGCGACCGGTTCAACTCCGACACGGCGCGGGCGATCGGCGCGCTGACGACCATCCTCATCGGGTTCGTCTACTCGGTCGGACAGGCCCGCGGGATGGGCCTCGTCGGACTGTACGTCTTCGGGACCGACTACGTCACGATGGTCGTCGTCATGATGGCGATTACGGTCGGCTACCTGACCATCTCCGGCATGATGGGCGCGACCAAGAACATGGCCGTCCAGTACGTCATCCTCATCGTCGCGTTCCTGACGGCCGTCTACGTCGTCGGGTTCACCGGCGGCTACTCGACCGTCCTCCCGCAGATCGAGTACGGCCGACTCATCGGCGAACTGTCCGCGGAGTTCTCCGAACCGTTCGCCAACGCGGGGTTCTACCTCTGGATTGCCACGGCGTTCTCGCTCATCTTCGGGACGTGCGGCCTCCCGCACGTGTTGGTGCGGTTCTACACGGTCGAAAACGAGAAGACGGCGCGGCAGTCGACCGTCTGGGGGCTGTTTTTCATCCTGCTCCTGTACTGGAGCGCCCCGGCGCTGGCGGCGTTCGGCGTCGACCTCTACGACGCCTCCCAGTACGGCCCGACGTTCGCGGCCAACGGCGGCATGAGCGGCGGCGAGGGCGACCTCATCGTGGTGCTCGCGGCACAGCTTTCGAACCTGCCGACGTGGTTCGTCGGCCTCGTGGCCGCCGGCGGCATCGCCGCCGCCATCGCGACGACGGCGGGGCTGTTCATCACCGCCTCGTCCGCCGTCTCCCACGACATCTACACGAACATCATCAACCCCGACGCGACCCAGCGCCAGCAGGTGTTCGTCGGTCGGGCGACCATTGTCGCGCTCGGTATCATCGTGACGGTGACCGCGTTCGACCCGCCGGCGCTCGTCGGCGAACTGGTCGCGCTCGCGTTCTCGCTCGCGGCCATCGTGCTGTTCCCGATGTTCTTCCTCGGTCTCTGGTGGGAGAACACCAACCGTCAGGGCGCGCTCGCGGGCATGAGCGTCGGCCTCACGCTCTGGGTCGCCGCGGTGGTCAACGACCTCATCTTCCACTTCAGCGACGCCTTCGCCGAGTTCGTGCCGGCCATCGGCGCGGCGCTCGTCGGCACGCCGCTCGTGTTCGTCGTCACCATCGCCGTCTCGATGGCGACGGACGAACCGCCCGAGCGAATCAAGAAGATGGTCAGGCAGTGTCACAGCCCGGAACCGATGGGCCAGCAACAGTCCGCAGAAGACGTCGTCATGAGCGCCGACGGGGGCCAGTCCCCCGCGGACGACTAACCAATGTACGAACACATCCTCGTTCCGACTGACGGAAGCGACGCGGCGGAGTACGCCGTCGAACAGGCGGTCGACCTCGCCTCGAAGTACGGCGCGACGGTCCACGCGCTGTACGTCGTCGACGTCGACGCCACCAGCTACTCGCTTGGGACAGAGCAGGTCGACCGCATCCGGCAGGGCCGCCTCGACGACATGCCCGAAGTGAAGCAGGCGGCCGACAAGGCCACGGGCTACGTCGCCGACGCCGCGGCCGAACACGGACTGGCCGTCCGCGAACACGTCGTCGCGGGCGAACCGGCGCGCGCCATCAGGAAGTTCGTCGACGACAACGACATCGACCTCGTCGTGATGGGCTCGCACGGTCGCTCCGGTCTCTCCCGGGTCGTCCTCGGGAGCGTGACCGAACGCGTCCTGCGGCGGACGCGGCTCCCGGTGCTCGTCGTCGACGTCCACGAAAAGGACGCGGAAACAGACGCGGAAGCAGAAGCGTAACCCATGTACGACACGACCCACGCGTGGACGAACGCGCCACTCGCGGCTCCCGACGGGGTGGACCGACGATGAGCCTCGCGGAGACGATTCGCACCCACGTGCGCGAACACCGCTCGGGTATGCTGACCGACCTGCTTTTCGCCCTCGTGTGGGTGACGGTCGTTTCGGTCCTGTTCGACGTTCTCGACGGGCCGCAGTGGGCCTTTTACCTCTGTATGGGTGCGGGCGTCGTCGCGTACTTCGGCTTCTTCGCGTCGGTCGAAGCCGCGCGCGAACAGCGCTGACGTCGGGTTCTTCTTTAGGTCGGCACCGCCTGCGCCCTCACTCGCTCGTCGCCGTCGGTGACGGCGGGTCGGACGCCGTCAACGCCGCGCCGACCTTCGCGCCCGCGCCGCCGAGGAGCGCCGACAGACCGAACCCGAGCAGGCCGACCGCGGCGACCCCGCCGAGCACCATCAGCCAGCCCGCGACGACGAACCACGTCGGGCCGGACAGCCCGCTTGCGAACGCGAGCACGTCGAACAGCACCCACAGGATGGGGAGGCCGCCGACGAGCCCCGTCTGGACGCCGACGCCGGTCGCCGTTCCGTGCCGTCGCTTCGCCACCGCGCCGACGACGAGGCCGGCGAAGAACACCGCGGTCAGCGACATCGCCGACCGCCCGTCCAGATAGCTCCACGAGACGAACGCCGCCGCGACGAACCCGCCGGCGAGGCTGTACCGCCGTCGCCACGAGAGGCCGGTCGGCGGGCGAAATCCGGTCATACGTCTGTTCGTGTCTCCCAGCTAATAGCTCTGTTCACGAGCCGCCGAAAAATCGGGACGCTTCGGGGCTACTCGTCGCGCTCTCGCCGCCGGTAGGCGATGCCCAGACCGGCGGCGAGTAGCACGGCGACGACGGCCAGCGTCCATCCGGTGGCGTTGCCGCCGTCGTCGCCGGTCTCGTCGCCGTCGGCCGCACCGCCATCGGTCTCGCCGCCGTCAGCCCCGGCGGTCGAGTCGTCGACCGACGCCGCCGTCTCGGTCTCGCCTGCGTCCTCGACGGTGACACTGCCGACGACCCGGTCGCCGACCGCGAGTTCGTACGTTCCGGCCTCGTCGAAGGCGTAGCTGAGCGTAGCCGTCCCGTTCTCGAACGCGCCGAGCTCCACGGTCTGGCCGGCGACGCGCTCGCCGTCGACCAGTAAGTCGAGTTCGTGGGACCCCCCCGCGCCGCCGCGGTTCGCCACGTCGACCGAGAGTTCGACTTCCTCTCCGACCGACACGGTCGTCTCGGTGATATCGGCGGCGGTCGTCTCGAAGACGGGGACGGTCGAGCCGATACTGAACCGCGACAGGCCGGGCGAGGTCGCCTCGAAGACGTAGCGCATCTCGGACTCATCGACGAGACTGGCGTCGAGTCTGCGCCACTGCGTCTGTTCGTCGCGGTAGAGCGCGACCGACTCCGGTCCGGTGTTCGTCTCCTCGAAGTAGCGCTTCCGCACGTTGAACGTGAACGTCACGTCCTCGATGTCGTCGTCGTGTATGGTGTGGCCGACAACGACGTAGCCCGCCGGCCTCGCTCCCGTCTCGCGCTGGAAGCGCTCGCTCGTGGCTTCGTCCTCGGACGCCTCGTACGTCGTGACGTCCAGCGAGAAGTCGTCCCCGTTTCTCACGTTCATCGAGAGCTGTGCGACCGAGACGGTCTCGTCGGTTGACGACGACGAGTCGCCGGCGGTCCCGGAGTCGTCGGTCTCGGCCCCGCCGGTTTCGGTGTCGCCCGCCGGCGGTTCGAGCGGGATGACGACGGGGCGGCTCGTGTCGATGTTCGTCACCGCCACGTCCGACCGCTTCGTCGTCCCTTCGCTCGCCGTCTCGACGACGACCTCCGCGTCGTCGCCCGTCTCCTCGGTCGTCCCCGACGAAGACGAGGACGAGGATGACGACGACGAGGAGGACGACGATGACGACGATTCTTCGGTCACGGTGACGGTCATCGTGTCCGAATCGACGTTGCCGGCGGCGTCAGTCACGTTCAGGGTGACGGTGTAGGTGCCGGTCGAGTCGTAGCTGTGCGTCTCGGTGGCGTTCGTCGCGTTCGCGCCGTCACCGAAGTCCCACTCGTAGCTGTCGAGGACGCCGTTGTCGGTCGACCCGCTGGCGTTGAACTCGACTGCGGTCCCCTCCGTGACCGACACGTTGTCGCCGGCGTCTGCGGTGGGTGCGGTCGTGTCGTTGACGGTCACGACCAGCGAGTCGGAATCGGCGTTGCCGCCGCCGTCGGTCACCGTCAGCACCACGTCGTACGTGCCGGGGTCGGCGAACGTGTGGTTCGGCGTCGCCCCGGTCGCGTTCGCGCTGTCGCCGAAGTCCCATTCGTAGCTGTCGATGGCACCGTTGTCGGTCGACTCGGAGCCGTCGAAGTCGACGTCGGTGTCCTCGTCGACGGTCTGGTTGATCCCGGCGTCGGCGGTCGGCGCGGTCGTGTCGTTGACCGTCGCGGTGAGCGTGTCGAACGCGCTGTTGCCGACGGTGTCGGTCACGTTCAGCGTGACGGTGTAGGTGCCGGGGTCGGCGAACGCGTGGGTGGCGTTCTCGCCGGTCGCGTTCGCGCTGTCGCCGAAGTCCCACTCGTAGGTCGCGACTCCCGAGGCGTCGGTCGCCGTCGCGTTGAACTCGGCGGTGGCGTCCTCGTCGACGGTCTGGTCCGCGCCCGCGTCTGCGGCCGGTGCGGTCGCGTCGTCGACCGTCACGACGAGCGTGTCGGCGTCGGCGTTACCGCCGCCGTCGGTCACGTTCAGCGTGACGTTGTAGGTACCGGGGTCGGCGAACGTGTGGCTCGGAGTCGCTCCGGTCGCGTTCGCGGAGCCGTCGTCGAAGTCCCACTCGTAGCTGTCGATGACGCCGTTGTCGGTCGAGGCGGAGCCGTCGAAGTCGACGGCGGTGTCCTCGTCGGCGGTTTGATTCGCGCCCGCGTCTGCGGTGGGTGCGGTCGTGTCGTTGACGGTCACGACCAGCGAGTCGGTTTCCTCGTTTCCCGCGGCGTCGGTGGCGGTGAACGTCGCCGTGTAGGTGCCGGGGTCGGCGAACGTGTGCGTGGCGTTTTTGCCGGTCGCGTTCGCGGAGCCGTCGCCGAAGTCCCACGAGGTGCTCGTGACGCCGACGGCGTCGGTCGCCGTCGCGTTGAAGTCGAGCGCGACGTCCTCGTCGACGGTCGCGTTCGCTCCCGCGTCGACGACGGGCGCGACCGTGTCGATAGTGACGCTGTCGGACTCGCTTGCGGCCCCGTCCTGCCCGTCGGCGTTCTTGGCGGTCTCGACCGTGACGGTGTAGGTACCGTCGCTCCCGGTCTCGTACGGCGACGCGAGCGCGTACGTGTACGGCCCGCTCCCCGATTCCGCGAAGTCGGCCTCGGTGAACGTCGTCGAACTCGGGCCGGAGACCGAGACGGAGACGTTCGTCAGGGCCTGCGACGAGTCGAACGACACGGAGAGGTTCTGCCCCGAGGGGCTCGTCGCGTTGACCGCGGAGACGGCGGGTGCCGGTTCCGCGAGCGCGTGGAACTGACTGCCGCTCCCGTAGTAGAGGTAGCCGTTCCACGCGAGCGGCGTGGGGTAGAGGGTGCTCGTCGGCGAGTCGTACGACCACAGCTCCGTCCCGTCGGTCGCGTTGAACGCGTGGACGGTCGAGTCACCGTAATCGGAGACGTAGAGCACGTCGCCCGCGACGACCGGCGCGCCGCGGAAGTCGCTCCCGGACGCGTTCCAGAGTCTGCTTCCGTCGGTGGCGTCGAGCGCGACGAGTTCGCCGCCTCGGCTCCCGGCGTAGACGACGCCGTCGGCGTACACCTGACTCGAATCCACGTCGCCCGCTATCGAGTAGTTCCAGCGCTCGGTGCCGTCGGTCGCGTTGATGGCGTACACGCTTCCGTTCTCGCCTGTTGGCGTGGTGTCGCTTCCGACGAACACCGTGTCGTTCGCGACCGTCGGGTCCGACTGGCTCCCGTCGAGGAGGGTGTAGTTCCAGATTTTCGTCCCGGTGGTGGCGTTCAGCGCGGTCAGGTTGTCGTCGTCGGCCGAGACGTAGACGACGCCGTCGACGACCGCGGGGTTCGACTCCACCAGAATCGGCTGGTACATCGTGTAGTACCAGAGCTCATCGCCGGTGTCGGCGTCGACCGCGGTCAGGTTCCCGTCGTTGCTTCCGAAGTAGACGACGCCGTCGACGACCGCGGGGGCCGACCGGACGTTCGTCTGCGTCGTGTAGTTCCAGAGTTCGGTGCCGTCGGTCGCGTTTATCGCGTGTAACTTGTAGTCGTTGCTTCCGAGGTAGAGGACGCCGTTGGCGTAGGCGGGCGTGGTCCACGTCGACCCGTCGTCATTATTGGGCGTACGAGTCCTCGATGGACCGACCGGTCCGTCGGATTCTCCCGGCTCTGACGGGCGAATTGTCCGTTTCGATGGACTGTGCCGTCGAACACCGGCGGGGTTCTCACTCACGTGTTTCGGGGTCGTGGTGCGCTCGAATTTGGTCCGCCGTGATTCAGTTACGTATCGCGCTATACGATTTATCGACTCCGATATCCTCTGAACGTCGAGACGCCTATCTCGATGAAACGGACCGCTTTCGAGTTTCGGGCCCTCGCGCGTCACCCGCGACTCGCTAAACCCCGCGTCACCATCAGCGGGATTCGGCACTCGTATGCATCGCATTACTTATGGAGACGATTGGCTCACTATCAGCCGATATACGTGATTTCGATGGGTTCATCAGTCTCGTGGGCCGGTTTTCATTCAAATGAGGCTCTGTCGCCGTCGTAGACCGTTCCGGACGCCACACCACCGGAGACCGCGTCGGGTGAGGTGAGCATGGCGTCAGTCCTGCTCGTGCTCTCGATTGCGCTCTTGGCGGCCCTATTCATGTCGTTCACCGTCGGAGCGAACAGTAACTCGGCCCCCGTCGCGCCCGCCGTCGGAGCCAACGCGCTGTCGGTTCTTCGAGCCGCCCTGCTCGTCGGCATCGTCGCCGGGCTCGGGGCGATTCTCCAGGGGGGAAGTATCTCCGAGACCATCGGTAAAGACCTCGTGACCGGCGTGGCAATCACGCCGATAGCGGCGGCGGCGGCCCTGTTGACCGCCGCGACCCTCATCACGATTGGGAACACCTACGGCTATCCGATACCGTCGGCGTTCACCGTCACTGGAGCGATGATCGGGTCCGGTATCGCCCTCGGCGGCGGCTTCGCCGTCGACGAGTACGTCGTCATCCTCGGATTCTGGTTCGCGATTCCCATCGTCGAGGCCGTCCTCGCGTACGGCCTCGCGCGCGGGCTTCGAAGCGACGCCATCCCCGAAACCGTCGGCATCCCCGTCCTCGGCGGCGCAGTCGGCTATGCGCTGGCCAACATCCAACTCACGGTCATCCCGACCGCGAGCGGCGCACAGGGGTCGGTCGCTCGATACCTCGCCACGACGTCCCAGCTTCTTCCGACGGTCGTCGGCGGCTCGTACACCCTCGGCATGGTGGTCGTGAGCGCGCTCTGCGGGCTCGTTGCGCTCGTCGGGACGCGCGGGTTGCTCCGACGCGACGAGACCGCGGGCATCAATCAGTTTCTGGTCGTGCTAGGACTCATCGTCGTGTTCACGAGCGGTGGCTCGCAGGTCGGGCTGGCGACCGGCCCACTGGAAGCGGTGTTCGAGACGGACCTCCAACTCCCGTCTATCTACCTGCTTGCGCTCGGCGGCGGCGGGATTCTCCTCGGCGCGTGGATTCGAGGGCCGCGACTCGTGCAAGCCGTCTCGAACGAGTACGCCTCGCTCGGCCCACGGCGGTCGATAGCCGCCCTGATTCCCGCCTTTCTCATCGCTCAGCTCGCAATCGTACTGGGAATCCCCATCTCGTTCAACAAAGTGATGATCGCGAGCATCGTCGGCAGTGGGCTCGCGGCGAGTTCGTCCGGCGAGAGCGGCGTCTCGCCGCGGAAAGTCGGCATTACCCTCGGTTCGTGGGTCGGCTCGATGCTCGGCGCGGGCCTCATCAGCTACGGCCTGTATCACGTCTTGACCGCGATTCCCACCGTCGGCTAGTCAGGGGACGATCTGGTCGATGAGCTCTTCTTCCGCGGCCCGGGTCTTCATCTGCTCCCACGTCTCGAAGTCGGTCGTCGCGTCGACGTATCCGTTGAGTCGGTCACGAGAGACGCCCTGCACGTCGCTGACGTCGTCGAGGGACCACGGGCTCTGTTCGCAGAACGCGGCAAACGAATCGAACTCGGTGTGGTCGCTCATGAACGGCTGTGAGAAGAACGCGTCCGACTGCACTCGCGTGCCCGCTTGCAGTTCGCCGAGTCGGTTCAACGCGCTCTCGACCCGTTCTTCGAGACCGTTCAGGCCGGTAACCTGAAGATCCATGCCCGACGGTCACTCCTCGACACGGGTAAAAGTCACGACGACCGATGTCGGAGACGCGCTCGCCTCGCGGAGCACGGACCGGGGCGACGCCGGCGGGTACAGTCACTGCGGCATCTGCGTCTCGACGGTCGCGGGCTCGTCGGCGGACTCGAACACCCCAGCCAGCGTCTCGCGCATCGCCTGCCGGCGGAACGACCGGCGGCGCTCCTCGGAGAGGTAGTTCGACATGACGACGCCGGCGCTTTTCGACCCTTGGTCGGCGGCGACGCCCTCCAACTGGGCGAGCATCTCGTCGACCGCTTCCTGATATGCGGTGTACCAGAAGCGCCGACAGAGCTTCGCGGTCGGGACCTCGCCGTCGACGGTCACGCCGGCCTCGTCGGCGAGGCGCTTGAACCGGCGGTTGACCGTCTCGCGGGCGATGTGGCCCGAGGCGGCCCGCGAGGAGGGAAACAGCGCGCCGTTCCAGTCGTCGTCCGCGGCGAGCGCGTCGATGCGCGCGGCGACGGCGTCGACGCCGTAGAGGAGCGCGACGGTCCCCGGCCCGTTTTTGCGCTCCTCGAACTCGATGTGGGGGTCGTCGCCGGTGAGGACGAGCTGGGAGGCGCGGAGCGACGCGAGCTCGTTCGGGCGGAGCCCCCACCCGGCGAGCCCGAGGACGAGAAGCCGGTCTTCGAGGTCGTCGGCGACGGCGTACACGTCTCCGACCTGGTCGGCCGTCATCGTGCGGTTGTCGGGTTGGCCCTGCTCCCAGCGGAACTGCTTTGCGGCGTTCTCGACGGGGTTGTACCGCGCGCGCCGGAAGTCGACGAGGTACTCGTAGAACGACCGGACCGTCTGGAGGTATTTGAGCTTCGTTCCGTCGGTGGCGAGTTCGGCGTCGAACTCGTCGAGGACCGCGAGACAGCGGTCTATCTCGTCGGGCTCGGCGTCGCGGTCGTCCAGCCGAGAGAGCAGGTCCGCCGACCCGTATCGGTCGCGGTAGATTCGGGCGAACCGAGCGAGGTGGGTCCGGCGGGTCGGCAGTGTCGAGTCCGCGAGGCCGCGCCGCGATTCGAGCATGTCGAGGTAGGACTCGAACGCCTCGACGGTGCGGTCGTCGTCGATGCCCCAGTCGTAGCCCCCGTCGGCGTCGTCGTCGCCGAGGCCGACGACCTCGACGAAGAACTGCCGCGGCGTGAGGCCGTGCTTCTCGCGGAGCGCGTAGGCGATGCCCGACCAGCCGCGTTCGGTCAGCCACGCGTAGGTCGGCACGTCCCGCGTCGGGTCCATCCCGTCGCGGTCCATCGCGGGCGCTATCGTCTCCCAGTAGAACGCTTCGAGCTCGTCGAGCGACTTCCGCGACCAGTTCACCGCGGCTCCCCCCGCCTGACCTGCCCGCCGCGTCGCGTTCCGTGCGCCATCGTTCCGTATGCAGGGCGTGCCGCGGACGGATTAACGCTTTCTCTCGTCGCCGGTGGTCGGTGGCGGGCCGCCGGGGGCGCGTCCACCGGCCGCCCCGGCACCCTCTATATGACGGGTGCTAGATATATCTGGGAGACGCGATAACAGGGCAGTACAATGGCAGACGGAAACGACGGCGGTTCGGTGCTCGGGGTCGACCCCCCCGGCGACGGGGCAGTGGTCGGCTCGTCGGATCCGGCGGTCGACGTCGGGGAGGCGGCCGACGAGGTGACGGTCCTCGAAAGCGGGACCGAGTTAGAGCGGACAATCGGCCTCCGCGGTGGGTTGGCAATCGGTATCGGGACGATGGTCGGCGCGGGTATCTTCGTCTTCCCCGGCCTCGCCGCCGGGCAGGCGGGCCCCGCGGCCGCGCTCTCGTTCGCGCTCGGTGCGGTCATCGCGCTGTTGGTCGCGCTCCCGACCTCCGAGTTGGCGACGGCGATGCCGAAAAGCGGCGGCGCGTACTACTTCATCTCCCGCGGGATGGGGTCGGCGTTCGGCGCGGTCGTCGGCATCGGGCTCTGGCTGGGGCTCGTCTTCGCCTCGGCGTTCTACCTCGTCGGCTTCGCGCAGTACGCCATCGCCGTGCTGGCGGAGTTGGGCGCGGCGTCGATGGTCGCCGACCTGCCGCTCGTGGCGACGCTCGGCGTCGGCTTCGGCCTCGCGTTGACGGCGCTCAGCATGTTCGGGACCGAGAACGCGACGAAGCTCCAGAACGGCATCGTGAGCCTTCTCCTCGGCATCCTCCTCGTCTTTCTCGTCTACGGCTCGCTCGACACGCTCGGGCTGTTCGGCCGCCAGACGGTCCCCAAGGAGTTCATGCCCTTCGGGACGCTCAGCATCTTCACCACGGCGGCGCTCGTGTTCACCTCGTATCTCGGGTTCGCGCAGGTGGCGACGGTCGCCGGCGAGATAACGAAACCCGGGCGGAACCTCCCGCTTGCGATGGTCGGCTCCGTGGTCGTCGTCGGCGTGCTGTACGTCGTGACGATTCTCGTCTCGACCGGCGCGTTCGGGAGCGCCCGACTCGCCTCCTTCGGCGAGACGGCAATCGTCGAGGTCGCCCGCTCGTACCTCGGCTTCCCCGGCGCGGTCGCCATCCTCGTCGCCGGGCTCTTCGCGACGGTGTCGAGCGCGAACGCCTCGATTCTCAGCTCGTCGCGCGCGCTCTACGCGCTCAGCCGCGACGCGCTGGTCCCGCCACAACTCGCGCGAATCAATCTCCGGTACGGGACGCCCCACGTCGCGCTCGCGCTCGTCGGCGGGCCGACGGTCGTCCTCGTCGCCGTCGGCCGGACGGAGGTGCTCGCCGAGGTCGCGTCGTTCCTGCACCTCGTCACCTACGGGCTCATCTGCGTGGCGCTCGTCGCGCTCCGCCGGTCGAACCCCGCGTGGTACGACCCGTCGTTCCGCGTCCCCGGTTACCCGGTCGTCCCGGTGCTCGGGGCGGTGGCGAGTTTCAGTCTCGTCGCGTTCATGCAACCGCTCTCGCAGGCTGTCGGCGTCGTCGTCGCGCTCGCGGCGCTGGCGTGGTACTTCGTCTACGCCAGAGACGTGCGCCTGAAGGGGGTGAGCTCTGATGCGTAATCCCGACGACGTTCGCGTGCTCGTCCCCGTCGCGGTGCTCGAAGGACAGGTGATACCCGACCAACTGACCCGCCTGCTCTCGGAGACGACGGTCGTCCTCCTCGCGTACCACGAGATACCCGAGCAGACGGCTCCCGAACAGGCCAGAGAACAGTTCGAACCGAAGGTCCGCGACGAACTCGACGAGCTCGTCTCGGCGTTCGAAGCCGCGGGCGCGGCAGTCGAGACGCGACTCGTGTTCACCCACGACGCCGACCAGACGACAGAGCGCATCGCCACCGAGGCGGACTGCGACGCGGTGTTGCTCTCGAATCCCGCGCCGACCATCGCCCGCGTCATCGTCCCGATAAAGGAGGACATCAACCTCGAAACGATTACCAAGGTCGCCGCGGCCGTCGGGAGACGCGAGGACATCGAACTCACGCTGTTTCACGCCGCCGAGGAGGACGACGCGGTCGCCGAGGGCGAACGACTCCTCGACGAGGTCGCCAACGAACTGGCCGTCCTCGGGGTCTGTCGCGAACACGTCTCGCGCGTCGTCGTCGTCGCCCAGAACCCGCTTCAGGCGCTCATCGAAGGCGCGGCCGACCACGACGTCGTCGTGATGGGGGAGGAGAAACCCACGCTCCGCGGCCGACTGTTCGGCGAGACCTCCGACCGCGTCGCCGAGCAGACGGTCGGCCCGGTGCTCGTGGTCCGGCGACCGCTCGACCCCGAGGCTGACGACGCCGACGCCGACACCGACGACTCCGGGTGAGGCCGCTTCGCCTTCGCCCCGCTCTATTGCGCCCGATATTATTGTGCATTTAGAACAACACAGGGGTGCGAACCTCGGACATAGCGTGACCGGCGACTTTCACACTTGACACACTTTCTACAAATTTTACAAATTGTAAACTGCTCAGCGCTGAAAAACCCGTATCACCACCAGTCTTGTGGATATCAGAGTCATTCGGTCTATTCGAAATTCCCGGATGCTATCGGCAACCAGTTCGAACCGAGACGATATTGCTTTTTAATCGCACTATTGGATAGCCTCGAAACCGCGTTTTCGGAGGGGGACACTCCCGTCTGGACTCGCCCAGTCAATCGGGTGTGTCCGCTCGTCGACGCGGTTTCGGTCCCAAGTCCCGCGTGACTGACGGTCGAACCGTGACAGCCAATTCAATTCGTGACCGCCAACCCAATTACACCAATAGCTGTGTAATGGAATCGACACCCGTCCGGGTCGCTGGCCGCAGTTGGTCAGACGTTCCGTCGACAGATTATGAACTAAATAGACTCGTCAGAATCTGTCGAATAGCTGGACGTTCGGCGGATGAAAATCGGTCAGTGTTCTTATTTAGTCAACCATCTGGGGTCGTCGCTGTCGTCTGTCGGCTCTCTGGTGGTCCGGTCTCACGCCGTCGCTGGGCGCGCGACGCCCCGACGTTCGGCTCGATTGGCGGACAGAATACGACCCGAAGGCGGCTTCGGAACCGCGATAACGACGTTTGGGGGATGTGGGTCGTTCGGTCGCGCGCTCGCGGCGATTGGGGCTCCGACTCGAAGCGGTCCGACCGAGACCGCCGGTTCTCCGTTTGTGAACCGAGTGGGTGCTGTCGACGTGACGACGATTCTGGCGTGATGCCCGGCGACGACGCGGCCGACTAGCTGAACGTCGGAAAGTCGTCGTCGGACTCCTCCATGTTGACGTTCACTTCGATGACGTTGGCGGTGTTGACGACGTTCTCGATGAGCTGTTCGTGGTACTCCGGCTGTTTCATCCGGCGGACGGGCCCGGAGACGCTGATGGAGCCGAGGACGCGGCCGTGCCGGTTCGTCACCGGCGCGCCGATGGCCTGCAGGCCCTTTATCTCCTCTTCGTCGTTGAGCGAGTAGCCCCGGTCGCGAATCGTCTCCAACTCCTCGAAGAGCTCCTCGCGGGTCGTGATGGTCGCCTCGGTCTTGCCCGGCAGGCCGTACTGGTCGATAATCCACTCGACGCGCTCTCTCGGGAGGTGCGCGAGAATCGCCTTCCCCGTCGCCGAGAAGTGGAGGTAGTCGGCGCGCTGGAGTTTGTTCACCTGGTAGTCGCTCCCGACGGCCTTCTCGCCGCTCACCTTGTAGAGGTTGACTCCCAGCCCGTGCTGTTCGGTCGCCAAATGGGCGTACTCGCCGGTCTTCTCCGCGAGTTCCTCGATTTCGGGCTTGCCGATGCGGTAGAGGATGTTCTGGTACCGGACGTACTCGCCCACGAGGAGGAACTGCAGTGACAGCTGGTAGGTGTCTCCTTCCTTCACGACGAACTTCTCGGCCCGAAGCGTGCTCAGGTAGTTGTAGACGACGCTCTTCGAGAGGTCGAGGTGGTTCGCCAGCTCCGTCACCCGCGCGCCGTCTAACTCTTCGAGCGCACGAACGACGTCGAACGCGCGCGACACCGTTTTCAGGGTCCGCGGCGAGCCGGTCGTGGGTTCGTCTGCCATAGTCCAGTTCGAAGCTCCCGCGGCATAGGTGTTTGTATTTGACAAACGCTCGGTTCTGAAACGGACCGGTAATCGCACGAATTGCCGCGACACTCCGTGGTCTGAGGGGTAGTTCTCCCGAATATTGTCTTCTGAAGTGGTGATACCGGTGGAATCTTCTGTGAGTGACTACGTTCTCATTGTACAAACGATTCGGCGTTTCGAGCGAGCGCATACGAACTGGACCGCGATAAACAACAGCTTCAGCGTCTCAAACCGGTGATCCGAGACCGGTGGTAGCGAGCGGTTCGACTACGCGGTCGTCGCGGTCGTCGCGGTCGTCGCGGTCGCCGCAGTGACGCGGGCGCTGGTCGGCTCGACCCACGAGAGAACGGCCCGGGTGCGGACGAAAACGAGAACGGCAGTCGTCAGTGCGACGGTCTGGTCAGTGTGTCGGTCTCGTCACTCGGTCGCGAGGTCGGCGAGCGCGCCGGCGAGCACGCGGGTCGCGTCGGCGCAGTCCGCCCAGTCGGTCCACTCGCGGGGGTTGTGCGAGATGCCGTCGCGGGAGGGGGCAAAGAGGAGCGCGGCGTCGGTGACGGCCGCGACGTGCATGGTGTCGTGGCCCGCCCCGGAGTGGAGGTCGAGGGTTTCGAGGTCGGCGTCGGCCCCGGCGTCGTGGAGCGCGGCGCGGCACCGCTCGCTCATCTCGACGGGTTTGCGGTCCCACGGGTGCGAGAGCGCGGTCTCGACCGGGCGCTCGGCCTCGATGCGGTCGAGGCTCGCTTCCGCCTCGTCGATGACGTACTCGATGGAGTCGTACGCCACGTCGCGGACGTCGACGGTCAGGTCCACTTTCCCTGCGATGACGTTGGGCGCGTTCGGCGAGACTTCGAGTTTGCCGACGGTGCCGACCGCGGTCTCCGAGACCTCGCCGCGCTCGTTCGTCGCTCGCTCCACGTCGAGGACGAACTCGCTGGCGGCGGCGAGCGCGTCCGAGCGGTCGTCCATGAGCGTCGACCCGGCGTGGTCGGCCTCACCCGTGATTTCGACGGCACAGCGCGAGAGACCGACGATGCTCGTGACGACGCCGGCCGGGACCGCCGCGTCTTCGAGGCGCTCTGACTGCTCGATGTGGAGCTCTATCCACGCGTTCCAGTCCGCGGCGTCGACGCGCCCGTCTCCTCGATAGCCGATGTCCGCGAGGGCGTCGCCGAGCGGAATCCCGTCGGCGTCCTCGATGTCGAGCGCCTCCGCGACGCCCAGTTCGCCGACGGCGACCGCCGACCCGATGAGGCCGCCGCCGAACCGCTGGCCCTCCTCTTCGGTGAAGTTCACGACCTCGACGGGGCGGACCGGTTCGACGCCGGCGTCCTGCATCGCGCGGACGCTCTCCAGCCCCGCGTAGACGCCGAGCGGGCCGTCGAAGATGCCGCCCTCGGGGACCGAATCGAGGTGGCTCCCCGTCGCGACCGGGGCCGCGTCTGGGTCCGCACTCTCTGGCTCCCATCGCCCGACGATGTTGCCGACCTCGTCGATGGTGATGGAGAGACCGGCGTCCCGGAGGCGCTCGCAGAAGAACTCTCTCGCCCGCCGGTCCGCCTCACTGCCGGTCAGGACCGTCCGCCCCCGACCCTCGTCCGTCGGGACGGCCCCGAACTCCGCGTTCGACTCGATGTCACTGCGGAGTCGCTGCTGGTTGACTCGCATGGTTCCCGGATTCGTGACTAACCCTATTTTATTGTTTGGAATCCGGTCACACGTGACAGTACTGGCTGACGGATGAAGCGAGAACGCGGGGGAGTTCGTCGCGCCGCGCTTCGCCGCCGACGCCGAGTCGGCCGGGAACGCCGACCGACCCGCGGTTGACATTCTCGAAGTAATTCCGATTCGATTGGCGTGAAAGTGGCCATCCGAAACTTCTCCCGCGCTCGGTGCCCGAACACGTAGCCAGTATGATATTTTCCCCGTCTCGATATGGTGATTGTACACACACAACCACAATTTTTATCACACAGTAGCGGATTTGAGGGTCTGTATGCAAGAGAATGGCAAGGAGAGCGACTCTCCCGATAGCACCGCCGACGGGACGCGTCGCGGTCGCTTCGACCGCCGCACGTTCCTCGGGGCGGCGGCGGCGACCGGCGCCGCGGCGTTCGCAGGGTGTACGGGTGGCGGCGGCGCAGACGACGGCACGACCGAAGCGTCGGGGTCCTCCGGCGGTAGTGACGGCACGGAGAGCACCGACACGACGACCGCAAGCGGCGGTAATCAGGGCGGCACACTCCAGTGGGGCGGCGCGGTGCCGGTGCAGGGTCTCGACCCGCATATCGACACCTCCGCGGCCTCCAAGCGCGTTCTGGAGAACATCTACGAGGAGGTCGTCGCACTGCAGGACGACTACTCCATCCAGCCGCATCTCGCGGAGTCGATGGAGCAGTCCGACGACAACACGCTCTTGACGTTCAACCTCCGGGAGGGCGTCACCTTCCACAACGGCGAGGAGATGACCTCCGAAGACGTGCTTGCGAGCTACGAGCGCGTCCAGAACGGCGACTACCTCGCCACCGGCTTTTTCGACTACGTCGAGGAGCTTCGCGCCCCCGACGACTACACCTTCGAAGTCCAGCTCACCGAGCCCTTCGCGCCGTTCCTCGCGAAGATGGCGACGGCGGAACTGTCGGTCATGCCCGCCGAGAACGCCGAGAAGGACATGGTCGAAGAACCCATCGGGACCGGCCCGTACGTGTTCGAGAGCCGCGAAATCGAGACCTCGTTCACGATGACGCGCAACGAGGACTACTGGGGCGCGTCCGACGAGGACGGCCCGTTCATCGACACCATCGTCAAGAGCGAGGTGCCCGACCCGAGCGTTCGCCTCCAGTCGTTCCTCGCCGACGAGTACGATTTCATCAACGGCATCGCGCCGAAGGACGTCTCCCGCGTCGAGCAGGCCCCCGACGTCCGGTTCGAAAAGCAGTTCCCGAAATCGCTCGTCTACCTCGGCCTGAACTGCGACGTGGCTCCCTTCGACAACAAGGACGCCCGCCTCGCGCTCGACTACACCATCGACAAGGAGAAGGTCGCCGAGGCGGCCCTCTACGGCACCGGCCAGACCACCGCAACCCCGGCGACGCCCGGCAGTCCGTGGGTCAACCCGGACGTCGAACCGCGCCCACGCGACCTCGAAAAGGCGCAGGAACACCTCGACGCCGCCGGCATGTCCGACGGCTTCACGGCGACGTTCAAGATTCCGCAGTCCTACCCGACGCAGGTGCAGGCCGCGGAGGTCATCGCCGCCGACGCCGCCGAGGTCGGCATCAACCTCGAAATCCAGCAGATCACGTGGAGCACGTGGCTCTCGGACGTCTACTCCAACCGCGACTTCCAGGCGACGACGAGCTCCTACCTCGCGCTCTGGTACCCCGACGTGTCGTTCTACAAGTTCCTGCACCCAAACGGGGCGTTCTTCTTCACCAACTGGGTGAACGAGGACTACAACGCGCTCGTCGAGGAGGCGCGCACCATCTACGACGAAGACGAGCGCGCCGACCTCTACCACCAGGCGACGGAGATTCTCCACGAGGACCGCGCCGGTCACCTCTTCCTGTGGTGGCAACCGAGCCTCTACGGGGCCGCCTCGCAGTACAAAGGCGACATCGGCGCGCCCGACGGGTCGACGCTCCAGTTCGCCGACAACTGGCTCGACCGCTAACACAGATTCCACACAATGTCGATGTACAACTACGTCTTTCGGCGCGTCGGGTTCATGGCGGTGACGCTGTTTTTCGTCACGCTCATCGCCTTCGCCGTCACCAACATCCTGCCCGGTGACGTGGCCCTGCTCATCTTGGGCCCCAACGCGACCGACCAATCGCTCGAAGCGCTCCAAACCCAACTGGGACTCAACCGCCCGCTGTACGTGCAGTACATCGACTGGGTCGTCGGGCTCCTCCAGGGGAACATGGGCGAATCGCTCCGGTTCGGCGAGCCCGTGGCACAGCTCATCGCCGAGCGGCTTCCCCGGTCGATGATGCTCGCGGTCGCCGCGACGCTCGTCGCCGTCGTGCTGTCGGTTCCGCTCGGCGTCTACGCCGCCATCAACCAGAACGAAGCGCCGGACGTGAGCGCCTCGATGTTCGCCTTCG
This sequence comes from Haloferax sulfurifontis, assembly GCF_014635105.1. Classification (NCBI taxonomy): domain Archaea; kingdom Methanobacteriati; phylum Methanobacteriota; class Halobacteria; order Halobacteriales; family Haloferacaceae; genus Haloferax; species Haloferax sulfurifontis. Next base: position 73,274 of record NZ_BMCI01000006.1, on the reverse strand, counting down.
TCGGCATCTCGATGCCCATCTTCCTGTGGGGACTGGTGTTCATTTTGGTGTTCGCCGTCTGGCTGAACCTCTTTCCGACCGGGGGGTACGTCTCCCCGAGCGAGGACCTCGTCGGGTCGCTCACGCGACTCGTCCTCCCCGCGGGGGCGATGGGCTTCGCGCTCACCGCCTACATCATGCGGATGACCCGGTCGTCGATGCTGGAGGTGCTCAGCGAGGAGTACATCAACCTCGCGCGTGCGAAGGGGATGAGCCAGCGGGTCATCGTCCTCAGACACGCGCTCAAGAACGCAATCATCCCCGTCATCACGGTCATCGCGTTCCAGTTCAGCTACGCGTTCGGCGGGGTCGTCGTGCTCGAAGAGGTGTTCTTCTGGCCCGGCATCGGTCGGCTGACGCTGACCGCGATTCAGAGCCGCGATATCCCCCTGATTCAGGGGTGCATCCTCGTGGTCGCACTCATCTACATGTTCTCGAACTTCGCCGCAGACCTGCTGTACGCGTACTTCGACCCCCGTATCCGCTACGGAGGTGACGACTGATGGCGACCGAACAGGAGACCGACCGCGGTCGGTTCACCATCACGCAGTCACAGCGCGACCGCATCGCCCGGTTCGTCCGGAAGTTCCGAAGCAACACGAAGGCGATGCTCGGCTTTTCCATCGTGGTGATGCTCGTGCTCGTCGCCGTCTTCGCGCCGCTCATCGCGCCGTACCCCATCGAGCAGACGAACATCGAAGACCGCTCGCAGGCCCCGTCGGTCGAACACCCGTTCGGCACCGACGACCTCGGCCGCGACATCTTCAGCCGCGTCGTCATGGGGAGCCGCATCTCGCTGTACGTCGGCTTCGGCGCTATCTCCGGCGCGCTCGCGGTCGGAGCCGTCGTCGGCGTCGTCGCCGGTTACGCCGGCGGCCTGACCGACGAGATACTGATGCGCGTCATGGACGCCGCGATGGCGTTCCCGCCGGTGTTGCTCGCGCTCACGCTTCTGGTCGTCCTCGGCCCGGACTTGAGTAACGTCATCATCGCGCTGGCGTTCGTCTACACGCCGTACATCGCCCGCGTCTCGCGGAGCGCGGCGCTGGCCGAACGCAACGAGGCGTACGTCGAGGCCGCCATCGCCCGCGGCGAGAGCGACTCGCGCATCGTCTTCAGCGAGGTGTTCCCGAACTGCATGGCTCCCATGCTGGTGCAGGGGTCGCTGAACGTCTCCTTTGCCATCCTCGCGGAGGCGAGCCTGTCGTTCCTCGGCCTCGGCGCGCAACCCCCGCGGCCGTCGTGGGGGCTGATGATTAACACCGGTCGCGGCTTCATGGAGACCGCGCCGTGGATGTTGCTGTTCCCCGCGCTGGCTATCGGCATCGCCGTCGTCGGGTTCAACATGCTCGGCGACGGACTGCGTGACGTGCTCGACCCCAAAGTGGAGGCGATAGAATGAGCGCATCCACCACCACGACCGACCGCGAGGCCGACGACGGCCCGCTCCTCGACGTTCGCGGACTCAGAACCGAGTTCCGCACCGAGGGCGGCCCCATCGTCGCCTCCAACGAGGTGTCGTTCTCGCTCGATCGCGGCGAGACCATGGGTCTCGTCGGCGAGTCGGGCGCGGGCAAGTCCGTGACGGCGCGGTCGCTCATGCGCCTCATCGACTCGCCCGGCGAAATCACGGGCGGGCAGGTCGTCTTCGACGGCGAAGACCTCCTGCAGAAGACGGAAGCCGAGATGCGCGACATCCGCGGCAACCGCATCGCCATGATTCCGCAGGACCCGATGTCGTCGCTCAACCCGGTGATGACCGTCGGCGAGCAGATTACGGAGACGATTCGTCGCCATCAGGACGTCTCGAAGTCGGAGGCCCGTCGGCTCGCCGTCGAGTCGATGGACGACGTCGGCATCCCGGACGCCGAAGAACGCATCGACGACTACCCCCACGAGTTCTCCGGCGGGATGCGCCAGCGCGTCCTCGTCGCCATCGGCTTCTCCTGCGAGCCGGACCTCATCATCGCCGACGAGCCGACCACCGCGCTCGACGTGACGACGCAGGCGAAGATTCTCGACCTGCTCAACGAGATGCAGGAGCGCGAGGGGACGGCCGTGCTGATGATCACCCACAACCTCGGCGTCGTCGCCCAGACGTGCGACCACGTCGGCGTCATGTACGCCGGCAACCTCGTGGAGACGGCCGAGCTCGGCGACCTGTTCGACCGCCCGCGACACCCCTACACCCGCTCTCTCATCGACTCCATCCCGGAGGTCGACACCGACTACGACGAACTGCCGACGCTCGACGGCGCGATGCCCGACCTCGGGGACCTCCCGAGCGGCTGTAACTTCGCGCCGCGGTGTCCCCACGCCACCGAGGCGTGTCGGACCGGCGGCGACCCGTCACTTGACGCCGTCGGCGACGGCTCCTCACGCGCGGCGTGTCTCCACGCCGACGACCTCGACCTCTCGGAGAGCACGGTCCCCGAAGCCGGGGCCGGTCGCCGCGACATCGACCGCACCGGCGAGCCGCTGTTCGAGGTGCGGAACCTGAAGAAGTACTTCAACGCCGGCGAGGGCGTCTTCGGTAACGTCCACCTCTCGTGGTCGGGCGGCGGCCTGCCGACCGTCGAGCGGCGGCACGTCAAGGCCGTCGACGACGTGAGCTTCGACGTCTACCCCGGCGAGACCGTCGGGCTCGTCGGCGAGTCCGGCTGTGGCAAGTCCACGGTCGCTCGCACCGCGCTCCGCCTCCTCGAACCGACCGACGGCGAGGTGTACTTCGAGGGTCAGCCGCTCCACGAGCTCGGCTCCTCGGAGATTCGGAGTCTGCGCCGCGAGATGCAGATGATATTCCAGGACCCCCAGAGCTCGCTCAACCCGCGGAAGACCGTCGGCCAAATCGTCGGGCGCGCGATGGAGAAACACGGCATCGCCACCGGCGAGGAAAAGCGCGAGCGCGTGGGCGACCTGCTCGAACGCGTCGGCCTCTCGCGGGCCGCCGCGAGCAAGTACCCCCACGAGTTCTCCGGGGGCCAACAACAGCGCGTCGCCATCGCGCACGCGCTCGCGGTCGAACCGAAGCTCATCGTCTGCGACGAGCCGGTGTCGGCGCTCGACGTGAGCGTGCAGGCGCAGATTCTCAACCTCCTGAACGAGATTCAGGACGACGAGAACATCTCGTTCCTGTTCATCTCGCACAACATCGGCGTCATCCGGCACATCTGCGACCGCGTGGCCGTGATGTACCTCGGCAAGATAGCGGAGTTCGGGAGCATCGAGCAGGTGTTCTCGCCGCCGTTCCACCCCTACACGGAGAGCCTCCTGTCGGCGGTCCCCCACGCGAACCCGGACCGCGAGACGGACCGCATCCTCCTGGAGGGGAGCGTCCCGAGTCCCATCAACCCGCCGTCGGGCTGTCCGTTCCAGACGCGCTGTCCGAAGAAAATCGGCGACGTCTGCGAGCAGGACCTCCCGGAACTCGAAGCGGTCGACGGCGGCGACCACTACATCTCCTGTCATCTCTCCGAGGAGGAGATGAGCCAGCGTGACTCCTTTATCACGCCGTCGAAGCGCGCGGAGACCAGTCCGGCCGACTCGGACTGACGCCGTCCGCGCGGTCTCTTTTTTTGACGCCGAAGCCGGTTCAGTACTTGACGCCGAAGTCGAGAATCTCGTCCGGATAGTCGCCGAACTGCGCGTCCGTCTCCCGTCGAATCTGTGCTTTCGCGCGCCGCGCCTCCGCGAGCAGGTCGCGCAGGTCGGCAACCGGCTCGTCGGAGAGGTCGACGCGGAGGTTGTGGTAGAACTCCGGCGTCGGCGCGTGGACGAGCACCGCGGCGCTCAGCTCGCCGCGGTCGTCGCCGCCCGCCGCCTCGCCGGCTTCGAGCGCCGAGACGAGCCGGTCGGCCATGTCGCCGTCGGTGGATTCGTAGGCCTCGGCGGTCGCCTTGACGACCCCCTCGCCGGCGAGCATGTTGCCCGCGACGGTGTAGTCGTCGCCGACGCGGTGGCCGGCCCACGAGACGCACTCGTCGCCGGTGAAGGCGAACTCGCCGCCCGCGCCGACGCCGTGGACCTGCCGGTAGGCGGCGTGATCGTCGGCGGCGAGAAGCGCCTCGAAAGCGTCGTCGATGCGCTCGCCGGCCTCCGCGCGGGCGACCGCGTCGCGGCCGTGTTCGGGCTTCGTGTACGACTGCGTGACCGCCGCGCCGCCGGCGCTCACGTAGGGACAGGTCGCGCCGACGGCGACGGTGCCGGTCGTCACCGCCGCGCCGTAGACGTTCGCCTCCGGGTCGCGCGCCGCTATCGAGAAGGTTCCTGGAACGTGTCGCATGGGTTCGTTACTGCGTTTTGGTCACGCTCGCACGGTAAATACTCTCCTCTCGCGGGCCGCGACGGGAGGTGTGACAGCTCAGCTCGTGGGGTTCTGCGTCCGCACTCGCCCCCGATCTCAATTCCCAACACTATTGTATATATGTGGCATTATTGTCTGCGATACTTTCTTATTTATCGAGCTGTCGTCTCTGCATGTTTTAGAATCAGTGTACAATCAGTTCATTGTCATCCTATATTCGACCTGAAGCCAAAACCTAACCCGTGCGGCGTTCTCCGACAGTATAGTATTCGAGATAGTGAGCAATACTGGTGCGTTCCGTCCGGCGGTAGTCGCCTCCAAGGCTTATGGTGTCGCGGTGGCAAAATCGAGATATGAGACTCGGTATCGGTCGAACCGGCGTGGCGATTCTCGTCGTGTTGTTCGTCATCCTCGGAGCGGAGGACGTGTACGTTTGGGCCGTCGCCGGGTCCGTCCCCGGCGTCGAGTTCTTCCTCGCGCTCGTGTTCGTCCTCGTCATCGCCGTCGTGGCGATTCGAGAGGCGCGGGCGCACCCGCCGAGTCGATAGTCCGTTTTGGCGCGGGCGCTCCCTTTCGCCCGCTATCCCTCCTGTTTTCGGCAGTCGAGCGGCGCTTCGCAACACGCGGAGCGATAGGCCGCCGACTCGCGAACCAGTTTGCACTCGCGGTACCGATAGGCCACGTCCGCGCCGCAGTCCTCGCAGGTGAGGACGTACTTCGGCTCTGCGAACCGACGGACGCGAACCGGCGCGTCGACCGCCTCGGCGCGGCGCTTGAACGCCGGCCCGTGGTCGGTCGCGCCGAACGCCTGAAACTGCTCGACGTGGACGAGCTCGTGTCGGAGCGTCGCCGCCCACTCCCCGCGGTCGAACGACCCGAACGCCCGCCACGACAGCGACATGGTGCACGTCGGCGGGCCGCCGAGCCGGTTCGAATGCGACGACGCGCTGTCCCACTGCTTCGGCTCGCCGACCGTCGCGTCGTCGACGGTCGGTGTCTTCACCGCGGCCGCTCGACGCTTCGCGCGGGTAGACACTTCCCACTCGACCCGGTGTAGGTCCACGTCGAAGTCGTAGTCGCTCGCCGCGCGGCGGCAGTACGCCCGCGACCAACTCACCAACTCGTCGCCGGTCTCGACGGCGTCGTACGCGCTCTGACTCCCGTCTTCGTGTCCCACGATTCCGAGCCGCGATTCGGAGCGAGTCGGTATGTGTGTTTTGCTCGTCCGCGGCGGGTCGCCGATTCGACGTCTGGGTGCGGTCAGGCGCGCTCAGGCGGCGAGCGTCGCGTTCTCCCGGCCACGAGCCCCCGCTTACAGCTGTTTCGCGCGTCCCTTCGACGGTCATACGAGGACGCGCACGACTGATGTCCGGGCAGGCCAGCGCCCAGCATACTCTCGCCTTCATCCAGTTCCGAAATTGTCTCCATTTCCGCCGAGATGAGTTCGAAGTCGAAGACATCGAAGTTCTCGGCGATGCGCTCATCGTGTACCGACTTCGGAATGGCGACGATTTCGCGCTGAATGAGCCATCGAAGCACCACCTGTGCAGCGGACTTGTCGTAGCGGTCTCCAATCGTGGTCAGCACGTCGTGCTCGAAGATGTTGTTCTGACCTTCGGCGAACGGCCCCCATGACTCGTGTTGAATATCGTGTTCATCGAGGAACGCTGCATCGTCGGTTCGCTGGTAGAAGGGGTGGGTCTCGATCTGATTCACTGCCGGGACGACATCGTTGTGGACCATGAGGTCCATCACGCGGTCTGGATGGAAGTTGCTGACCCCGATCGCTCTGATTTTGCCTTCCTCGTGGAGTTCCTCCATCGCCCGCCACGAGCCGTGGACATCGCCGTAAGGCTAATGCATCAGATATAGGTCCAGGTAGTCGAGACCCAGTCGATCCATCGACCGCTCGAACGCGTCTTTCGTGCTCTCGTAGCCAGCGTCCGTTACCCAGAGCTTCGTGGTGACGAACACCTCGTCTCTCGGCACATCGCTCTTCTCGATTGCCCTACCGACCGCCTCCTCGTTCCCGTACGCTGCCGCAGTATCGATCAGGCGATACCCTGTCCGGAGTGCTTCGGTGACGCTTCGCTCACATTCTTCGAGGTCGTCGATTTGATACGTGCCGAAGCCGAGAATCGGCATCTCCACGCCGTTGTTGAGTTCAACTGTCTTCGTGGGGGGGCTCTGTCTACCAAATCAGAGGGACTACAGCGAGATAGGGACGATGCTAATTGGAAACCGTGTTTAACTGCCCCCGTGAGCGGAGCGCCGAAGGGAGAAGTTGACGCTCACCTCGCCTGAGGAGTCTCGATAGCGAGGGTTGGGAGATACCAAGCTCCTCGGCAAGCTCCTCCGTCGATGTCTGGCGTGGGCTCTCGTAGTAGCCACGAGACAACGCGAGCGTCAACGCCTCATATTGCCGTTCAGTCAACCCAAACGGGAGAGCGTCGTCTGATGTACTGGAAGTGGAGGTCATAGAGATTCTCTCGACACTCGACGAGGCCTGAGGTCTCTCATCTGTGGTTCGGCTGTCGCGGTTTCGGTGAGGCCTCTTTGTCAGATGTATTTGGTCTATAACAGAGGGAGTCATGGAACGCTCTATGGGGTGTGTTTTCGCAGGCTCAGCGGTGAATACTTGGTACATTGTTCCTGCGGATTTATTGCCTGAATGTCGACGACCCCGCGGAATGGTCTCGATGATTTGAACTGGCCACTTCCCTTCTCTCCGATATGATGACCGACGAACTCGACTCCTTGCTCGAATGGTTCGAGTTGAAGGACGAACTTCGGACGGGATGGGTGCTTCGGAATATCGACTCGCCTGAATCGGTCGCAGCCCACACGTGGGGGACAGCGTCGCTTTGTCTGCTCTACGCCGAGCAGGAAGACGTTGACCCTCAGAAAGCAGTGACGATGGCACTCATTCACGACCTCGGCGAAGCTCGAACGGGCGATATCGCAACCCGTGCGGAGGACGGACGCCAGACCATCCCCACGTCCGAGAAGGAGGCGGCTGAACGGAGCGCAGTAACCGATCTCGTCGGACCGTTCACGGACACCGAACTGCTGTCGCTCTGGGAAGAGTACGAAGCCCGTGACACCCCGACGGCACAGTTCGTCAAAGACATGGATCTGATCGATAACTGTCTCCAGGCGCTCAAGTACGAGCGCCAAGGTCGGTACGACGAAGCCGAGGCGAACGACCACTTTGCCGAGTTCGAGAACCTGGACGAGTTCTTTGCTACCGCCGCGCCCCGCTTCCGGACAGAGCTCGGCCAGGACTTGTTCGAGCAAATTAAATCGCGGTACGAACGGGAACTCGGGCGACCCTGCCAACTCTGACTACGTCTTTCAGTCGCAACTCGCTTGGTCGGTGTAGCACCTGTATTGACTGCAGGACTATCAGGACAGAGCTGCTGAAAAGAATCCTACTTGAGTTCGTCTTACCTGTCACTCTGTTCGGCAGCGTAGTTTTTCATGCGCCGAAGGGGTGCGCGCAGTGCGCGCTAGCTATCATTACTCGAGTAATACTAGAGTCGGACCCATCTGCACGCGTCCTCAAGCGGGCGCAGTGCGAGTCGTTCGCGTTCGAATCCTCGACGGCGATGTCCGTGTTCGCAACGAGAGCTATGCCGACCCGACCGCGCACGAGTACCGCGTTCGAATTCGGAATGACGAGCCCGATTCGTGTTCGTGCCCCGCCGATGCGAGCGGTGACGGTCCGTGTAAACATCGGGTTGTGGTCGCGATTCGCCCACGAATACTCGAACTCGCCGTGCAGATGGGCTTGACGTGACGGGCCAGATTCGGCGACGAGCACGGTCGTTGGCTGAGGAATCAAGCGACGAGTGGGATCACCGTGGCGCGGATCCGCATGCAGTCGCTGCATCGCGTTTGTACACCGCTACGGCTGAGAGGGACTGGAAACTCACACAGTCGCGTGTTGCGGCCGCGAGTGATACCAGAAAGGCATGATGTAGTGAATGTCGATAGTTATTATACTATTAATTTTTCTTCATCTACTATAGTTAAATAATTACTAATATGTCAAAATTTTCTTGATATAACTAGAGGATTATGGGTATTATTTCAAATTATTGGTATATTCTGTATTTTCTGTTAGAGTGTGTTTTGACATTTAAATTATATCATCTCTATCTTATCGAATCGAATTCATATTCGTGGCGACGTCGTATGCGAGGAAGTCTCCCGAGAACTATCTGAGAATCACGGAACTATCTCTCTCGAACCCTCTCCCGTCTCAGCGTACCGAGGAACCCCTCTAATCGTGGTCTGTCCACTCTGGTAGACGTTGTTTTCGGACGGAAACGCTCGCTAACCGAACTATTATGCTCGTCACCCTCGTGGTTTGGAGACACATGACGACTTCTACTCACTCACAAGGGCGCCTTCTCCGGAAGTGTCTGTAATGCCGATGCCTCTCTCATCTGTGTCTGCGAGGTGGATCCTCGAGGCTGGGACGACGATGGACTTCGACCTCTCTGAGGCCGATGCCGAGCGATTCGCTCAGAGGATATCCGACGAGATCCATGGGTACGAGACGTTAGATACCCTCTCCCAACCCGACGCGGACGAATCACTCTCGATACGCGATGTCGACGAGCACGACGACCCACACAACGCCTACATCACCAGTTTCACCACCGAGGGTGGCGACGGCCCCCTACGAGGCGTAGACGTCGCCGTCAAGGACAACCTCGCCGTCGCTGGAGTGCCGATGACGTGCGGGTCACGAGTCTTCGAAGGCGTCGTCCCCCGTCGCAATGCGACCGTCGTCGCCCGTCTCGTAGATGCTGGTGCTCGACTCGTGGGCAAGACGAACATGGACGAACTCGCCTACGGCCCGACGAGCGAAACGAGCGCGTTTGGTGTCGTAACGAACCCGGCAGACGACGAACGGGTTGCGGGCGGGTCGTCTTCGGGGAGCGCTGCTGCCGTCGCCGAAGGCTCGGCAGACCTCGCCATCGGAAGCGACACCGGTGGGTCCGTCCGTATTCCCGCGTCGTTCTGTGGCGTGGTCGGCTTCAAACCTTCATGGGGGGCAGTTCCGCGAGACGGGTTCGTTGATTTAGCACCTACGCTCGACCACATCGGGACCCTCGCACCCGACGTCGAGACGACTGCTCTCGGGTTCGATGTAATCGGTGGCTACGACGCCCGGGACCCGTCTTCGGCACTCGCACGAGATATTCCAGTCGGCTCGTGTGCAGACGGACTGACCGACGTTCCCGACCCCGAGGAGCTCTCGTTCGGGGTGCCTGCCGAACTCCTGAGTACACACGTATCAGACCACGTCAGAGAACGATTCGAAGAGACGATTGCGACGCTGGAGAGCTCGGGTGCAACGGTCGAGTCAGTCCGATTGCCGACCGTCGACGATGCCGTGTTCGTCTGGAATGCTGTGACCAACGTCGAGTTTGCTGCGGCACTGCGCCGAACGGGACTCCCACTCGAACGGCCTGGGCCGTTCGACCTCTCTCGACTCGACGCAGCCGCTGGGAGACAAGCTACTGCTGGCGTCGGATTCGGCGACATCGTCCGAGAACGTGCACTGGTCGGTGCGGTCCTTCTCGACAGGTACGACGGCCGCCACTACATCCGCGCGCGGAACGTCTGTTCGACTCTCGCCGACGAGTTCGCTGACGCGCTCTACGGCCACGACGCTCTCGTCGCACCGACGATGCCGGTCGTCGCACCGAAAATCGGCGAACGCAAACCACATAGTTACGACTCGGACGACGGACTCGATGTCCCGCTCGCCTACAACACACGTCCAGCGAATCTCGCGGGCGTCCCGGCTGTGACGGTCCCAGACGGTTCCGATGGACTCCCGGTTGGTGTCCAGTTCCTGGCCGGACGGTACGAGGATGCTCACCTCCTCCGCGTCGCTCGTTCGTTCGAGAAGATACGAGACGCGTAAGCGGACGTCCCCATCCACTTTGGACGACGTGTGGTATGATTACGTTTCGATAGCCGTCACGAACTGCCCGTCGGCATCGAACTCGAGACGGAAGACCAACGACGTATCGACGAACTCGACCGGAAACAACCTGTCTACGACACACTCGAACGAGACTGGTCTCGGGAGGTGTATGGGATTCCAGAGTAACTGACTGGACTGGAGGTGAGGGTACAAAATCAAACAGTGGCAGTAATGTTACACTGTCTTCCGAGTGAGCTTCCGACTGGCTTCGGTGATTGGGAACCCCAACTCGGGTGGATCCATCGTCGAAACAGTAACATCGCGGAAGCGAAGAAACCGAGTCGCGGTTCGCTGCTTTAGTTTAGGTAGTCGGCAGATTCGTCGGTTCCGTCGAACAAGTGAACGTCGGATCCATCTACCGCGGACGATGGCTGGTCAGTCGACGATGGCGACGGCGCGGATAGGCGATCCGGAGCCATCCTCGATTTTGAGAGGAAGGGTAATCAACAGGGAAAACGGTGGCAGTGCGTCTAGGGCCGTGAGGTTTTCTACGATGTACGTCTCGTTCCCCAGTAGTTCGTAGTGTGCCGGGAACGACTCGTCGTGTGCCACGTCGATTGCGGCGGTATCACAGCCGACGAGGGCGACGCCAGTGTCAGTGAGATATTCCGCTGCTTCTCCGGAGAGTCCTGGCCAGTCGGCCATGTACTGGGTGCCGGCAGAGCCAGGAGCCCAGTGGCGGTCCCAGCTAAACCGGAAGAGGACGCGGTCACCCTCCCTGAGGTCCCCATGTTCTGCTTCCCATTGTTTGATGCGTTCGACAGGGACTGTGGTATTTCGCTCAATATCGGCGACGTCGATTGTGGCCGCTCGACCGATTAATTTTTCCAGTTCGATGGACGCGATATCGTAGTGTGCGTCGCCCTCTGCGATGAAGTGGAGCGGTGCGTCGATGTGCGTTCCGGTGTGTTCACCGAGTGTCAATCGGTAATGGCAGGCGACATCCCCCCGTTCGTAGGACTCATAGAGTGTGTGACTGTAACGCGCGTGGGTAGGAACGACGGGCATTCCTTCTTCGAGCGTTTGGGAGAGGTCAATGACTTCACCATCTGCAAGCGCGCTGAGCGCGTCCACCGGTCCGTCTTCGTAGCTCATCGTCGTCCCCCATTCGAGTGTACGGTTCGTTTTCTATTCGGTTCGGTGTGTTGTGTAAATAGCTGTGTCATTGGTTTCGTCCGGTTGTTAGTACGCTATCTCTGGTTCGAAGTGTCCCCGATTGGTCGGGCGTGCCACGTCCGACCGGTCGGGAGGATGCTTGATGGATTATTTCACGATGTCGATCTTGTCACGGTCCATCGACATCGCAACAGCGAGGATGACGACGAACCCGAGGATGATCTCCTGAACGAACGACTGGATACCAAGGAGGTTCATGCCGTTCGTCAGTACGCCGATGACGAGGACGCCGAGAATTGTCCTGTGCGGACCGCCGACGCCGCCGGTCAGCGCGGTACCGCCCATCACGATGGCCGCGATGGACTGTAGGAGCAGACCGCTGCCCATGCCCGGTGTCGCCGAGGAGATGCGTGCGGTCAGCAGGACACCAGCAAGGCCACAGAGCGTCCCGGAGACGACGAACGCGCCGATCTTGTACCGGTCGACATTCACGCCCGAGAAGTCAGCGACCCGTTCGTTCTCTCCGAGGGCGTACGTGTAGCGCCCGAATGTCGTCTTCCACGCCATCAGCGACACCAACACGTAAACGAGCAGGCCCCAGACGACGAGGTTCGGAACCTGTGGGATGGTGTTGCCGATGGCAATCTGCCGGATGCCGGACGCGTTAAATGGCACCGAGTAGCCGCCGGTCATCAACAGGGCCGACCCACTGAAGATGGATAGCGAACCGAGCGTTACGAGGAAAGAGGGAATCTTCCCCTTCGCGAACACGACGCCGTTCAGCACGCCGACGCCCGTGCCTGCGAGGACGCCAAGCAGGAGAGCGAGCATACCGAGTTGGTAGTCGTTGATAAGTATCGCCGTGATGACACCCGACAGCGAGACGATCGATTCGACCGACAGGTCGATGCTCTGCTGGAGGATGGGGAAGGTACCGGCCAAGGCGACGAACAGCAGAATCATGCTGTTCATCATCACGTTCCCGACCAGGTTGTCGTAGGTCAGAAACACTTCTGACGTGGCCGTGAAGATTGCTATCAATATCAATAGCATCAGGAACGGACCCAAGTCTACGAGGAGGTCTGTGGCCGAGCGGTTCTTTCGATACTCTCCGAGCCAATCGGCAACTGGATTGCCTGAGGTTTCTTCTGTCATTTTAGATCATTTTTCTGATTAGTTCCGACTCCATCGGTTTATCTCCGGGTGGTGAGTCGACGACGTCGACCAACTCGCCCTCGTGCATCACGCCAATGCGGTTGCTCATCCCGATGAGTTCGGGGAGTTCGTCCGCGATGAAGACCATCGAGACACCGTCGTCGGCGAGTTGGCGGAGTATGCGGTACACCTCCTCTTTGGCGCCGACGTCGATACCGCGTGTCACGTTGTCCATCACGAGGACCGAAACCTCGCGTTGGAGGTTCTTTCCGAGGACGACTTTCTGCTGGTTGCCGCCGCTGAGATTGATGAGCGGTGACTCAATGCTGGGCGTCTTGACGTTGAGCCGCTCAACGATGTCCTCTGCCATCTCATCTTCCTTCTCAAAGTCGATGAGCCAAGGGACAGTTCCCAACCCAGGCACGTGATCGGCGACGAGGTCAGTACCGATACTCGGCAACGAAACGTTGACTCGCAACGGCTGGTAGAGCAACGTTCCCTCAGACTGGCGTTCTTTAGGGACGTAGCCGATACCCTGGTTGACCATCCGGTGGACGGAACCCGTCTCGACGGTGGTACCGTCGATGGCGAGTTCGCCCGTGTCCGCGGCGTCTACCCCGCTGAGCACGCGGCCGAGGGCGCTCTTCCCGCTTCCCATCACGCCACAGATCCCGAATATCTCGCCCTCGCGGACGTCGAAAGAGACGTCCTCGAAGTGTCCCTCGTTGCCGAGATTCGACACTGTGAGGGCTACTTCGCTGTTCTCGACGTCGCGCTGGTCGGAGGCCTGGTAGTACTCTTCCGAAACCTCGCGGCCGACCATGCTCTGTTGGAGCTTGTCCTCAGTGGCGTTTTCCTGCTCGAAATGGTTGACGATTTTGCCGTCTCGAAGGACGTAGATGCGGTCGCTGATCTCGAGGACTTCGTCGAGTTCGTGAGATACGAACACGAACGAGGCCTGGTCTCGGAGGTCCTCGATACGGTCGAACAACAGGTCACGGCCGTCCTCCTCGAGGCCCGCAGTCGGCTCGTCAAGCAGTATTATCGGGTGGTCGGTGTGGACCGTCTCGGTGAACGCCTTCGCGATGCTCAGCATCTGCCGGTCGCTGAACGAGTAGTTCGCGACACGTTTCTCGAGGTCCAGATCGATACCGAGTGAGTTCAAAATCTCTGCACCCTCGCGTTTGAGGGTGTCAGAATCGAGGACGCCAGCGGTCGAGTAGTCCGGGAATTGCTCCAGGAACAGGTTCTCGTAGCCTGATAGGTTCGGGATGACGTTGTGTTCCTGGTGGACGATAGCGACGCCCTGATGGGATGCCATCCGAGGGTTCGTGATTGACACTCTGTCCCCGTCGACGTAGATGTGGCCCTGGTCTTGCTGGTAGATTCCACTGAGGATGTTCAGCAGGGTGCTTTTACCCGCGCCGTTCTCACCCACGAGTCCTACTACTTCACCGGTCCGTAACTCGAGGTTGACGTTGTCCAGTGCGACGACGTTGGTGAACTCTTTCCGGATGTTTTCGACTCGGAAACGGACCATCGAGTCCGAATTTTGCGCGGCGTGCTCGACTGAATCGACGTTTGAACTCATCGAATGACTCTGAGCGCCCCGGCTTTGGACGTTGATTGTGCGGTGTTCATTCTTTGTTCGATGTCACTGGTGACAGTAGGGTTATAGGTACGGATTTTTCCCATTCTGATTTCGTTGCTTGTAGTCCTCGTCAACTTGGTTGAAGAGGGCCTCGTCGTCGTAGGCATCCGGAATCTGCAGGTTGCTAGGCTTGTTGTCCTCCGTCCACTTGAGTTGCTCCCACTCGGACTTCCGAATGGGGACAATGCGGTGCTGGGGGTCCCAGTCGTCCCCACTTTCGTGGACGGACATCGCCTTCCAGTCGTACGGGGAGTGCCCGTCGCTGTAAGCGACGGACATGTACTTCTCCGGCGTGGCAAAGCGGGTGTCGAGGTCACTGAACTTCGACTGGTCCAGTTCCGGGTTGAGAACTGTCAATGTCCGCACCCACAGCATACGCTCCGGAACCTTGGGCCGCCAGCCGTGGAGCCAGTCCCACGCCTTGGCGACAGCCCAACCGCCCTGCCAGAACGGGGGTGCTGCTTGCTCTTGGACCTGGTATGGTTCACCGGAGTCCGGCCCGTTATTGCGGATGTACTCGATGTTCGAGAGCGCGCCATCGAACCCGGTGAACGGAATCGCCATGTCGTTCTCGGAGAGAATCGACGCCGCACCGAGACCGAGTGTGCCGTTGTTGCAGTAGACGCCGTCGATGTCGTCGCCGTAGTTCGAGACGAACGCTGACATCACTTCGCGTCCTTTCTTGCGGGTCCACCCACCGGAGTACTGGTGGGCGAGGACGTTGATATCGGGATATTCTTCTGCGGCCTGCTTGAACCCCTCGTAGCGATAGGACCCGATGTGTCCCTTCGGGCCGAGGATGACGACGACGTTCCCCGAGCCACCCATCTCCTCGAAAAGGATTTTGGCGGGAATCGCTCCGGCGTGGAACGTCTCCGGAATCTGGTACTGGACGAATTCCGGACCCACAGAAGATGGCACCAGCCATTTGCCCATCGACCAATACTCAAAGAATGGGACGCCGTTGTCCACAGCAGTCTCTGCGAGCGATCGAACACCCGAGTCACTCGGTGCGGTGGCGGCTATCATATCCGCGCCGCTGGTAATCGCTCCTTCAATCTGTGATATCTGCTTGCTCAGTTGACCACCATGGTCCTGTGCGCTCGCAGAAAGGCCGAAGTCCTCGGCCGCCTCCTTCATCCCGTTGAGGAATGCCTTCCAGAGGTCTATCTTGAGACTGTCAGGGGACATGAACGCCTTGTCTATCGTCTCACTGTAGCCGTTGTCGTCCCCACTTTCTGCCGTTGATTCTGTTGGTGTATCGGTTCCACCGTTACCTGCCCCGTTGTCAGAGCCGCCAGTACACCCAGCGAGAGAAGTTATCGTTGTCGCGCCAACCACCCCACCGACAGCCTTCAGGTATCGGCGACGTTGTTGGTTGGTTCCCTCGACTCTGCTATGGTTTACCATATGCAAGAATTCGGTTTGTATCCACCTCACAAAAGCCTTATGGTTGTTGATTATATTACACGATAGTGGGTGTGAGACATCTGATGAAGTGGGGCTATTCGCACACCGTTGCATTTGAGTAACGTTTTCGTCCCTCGTCGTCCACTACAACGTATGGTAGTTCCAGAAACGTTCTCGCACATCGGTCTCCGTACGGTTGATGTCGCTAACACAGTTGCTTCCCTAGAAGACCTCTTAGGGGTCAACGTCATGGACCAGGGCCGAATCAAAAAGGGTGACTGGGAACGTGACGTTCAGTACGCTGCTCTCGAACTCGCCGACAAGACAGTTTTCGTCGTTCACCCCACACCCTACGAGGCCGCAGGACTTGTCGAGCCTCTCGAACCCGGTATTGCTCACTACGGAGTCGAGGTCGACAACATAGATACCGCACTCGAGGACTGGAATGACGACGAGATTCTCATGGAGCCATTCGAACTCGATGAAACACGGTACGCCTTCTGCAGTGGTCCCGATAATACACGAATCGAACTCGTCGAGTCGCCCACGGGCTGAGCTTGGCAATAA
Organism: Haloferax sulfurifontis; assembly: GCF_014635105.1. Lineage (NCBI taxonomy): Archaea > Methanobacteriati > Methanobacteriota > Halobacteria > Halobacteriales > Haloferacaceae > Haloferax > Haloferax sulfurifontis. The sequence goes on along the minus strand of NZ_BMCI01000006.1, from coordinate 57,026 downwards.
TTGATGCCACGTCCTCTCCATGACGTCTATAGTGGACGACAGTCTAGACGCCGTACTCAACTCTCGTATTCTTCACGCGTGCACGCAGGTTTGATTACTACCGTCCCGTCGGGTGTGGGGGGTCGTCTTGCTCTCGACCGATGTTAACATCGTTAGTACCCTGCACAGTTGGACGGAGTTCGAGTTATTAACCGCCGAATCCGTGCCTTTCGCCGAACTCGGCCGACCAGAAGCGAGTTGCCAGTTGTAATTTCAACGATGGGACGATGGTGGAACGACACCGGTTGAATCCAGATCGACACGGTCACCGATACGCACAATTTCGAGACTGCGGGGGTACTCGAAAGATGCCGCGTCTTCGTGTAGGGACTTCGGGTCGTCGAGCACGCCTTTCCACATATCGTAGTGAGAAGGCAGGAAGCGGTCAAGTTGGAGCGCGTTCGCCGCCTCGACAGACTCGCTCGTCGTCATGTACCACTTCGTGGAACGGGTTTCGTTTTCAGCCTCGTGGTAGACCCGCCCAACCGTACCAATCGCGAGAACGCCGAGGTCGATATCGAACTCGTCGCCGATAGCCTCGAATTCAGCAGCTGGTTTGCTATCACCGCCGTGGAAGAATGTTCCCGTGTCGTGCTCGATGACGTATGATACGGGTTCGATGGCGTCACTGTCGTTAGCACCACGGACGTGCACTTTAAAATCACCAACTGTGAATGAGTCACCCGCGGCAATAACCTCCCGCTGGTCTTCGTTGACACGCAGGTCACCATGGTAGTCGGCTGACTCGTAGCAAGCACTTGGCGCGTAGAGCATCCCGCCATCGTCGAGCAACGGGCCGTAAGATGGTGGGTGCATATGGTCGATGTGTTCATGTGTAGTGAGGACACCGTCACACTCCGTTGCGTCGATAGGGTTCATGGGTACCGGAATCATCCGAACGAGCCCCGGTGGGCTGGCATCAGCGAAATAAGGGTCGATGTAGAGTGTAGTCGTCGCAGAACGAACGACGAAGCCGTTGCAACCGAGGTACCATATCGAGACGCCATCTGGGGAAGTCTGTTCGATTTCGCTGACGAGCCAGTCGCCCCACGTCGAATGTATCGTGTCTTCTGTCATAGCTAGAATCGACTCGTTCGGATGAGATACCCCGTACGAGTTTGAATCTTTCGGGAGTATATAATGATTGATATGTTTGTATCCGGATACCAATAGGAACGCGTTTCGGTGAGCACGAAGGCGCGCCGTGGTAGTGACCGACCCTGAGTAGAGTTTCGTTTCTGTAAGACTATCCCAGAGATTATCGCACCAGAACGGGCGTCGATGGAGCGGCTCATTCTCTGCAAATCGTTTCGGAGTTTCTAAAGAATGACAATCCCTAAGTTAGTGTCATCACCGAATGAGTCGGAAGGTCGTGAGGGTGGATGCAGATTGGAGACAAGTCACCACCTCGTAGAACAACGGTCTCGAAGGACAGAGTGACGGATTTTCTGAACTGCAATCTGGCGAAGGCAGAAACGCTCCAAAAAACTCAGTGTGCGACACGAGTGAACGAGTTTGCGATAGTTCAGATTGTATCGAACATAGAATTACAAGCATAATTGTGTAATTCTAATTGAGCCGAATCGATTTTTGTGCAACGATAGTGAACAAACATGTATAGAGTTCTGGCCATGTGGAGATACCACAGTATCGGTTCGCTTCGGAATCCGGACAACAACGTCAACGTCCCGGTGTCTTCGTTGAGCTGTTTCACCGCATCCACGCTCTCGTACGCGAGGTCTAGCGTCGTGTCGCCGGGGGGTCCCTCGCGCTGGCCGAGGAGGGTCGCAATTTCGGCGAACCGGTCGGGTTCAGACGGAACGTCATACTCCATAACGTGAGGGAGGAGTACCGCATTTGCTAACCCGCGGCCGATACCGTGTTCGACGACGAGTGGATAGGTCAACGCGTGAACCGCGCCGAGGCCTGAATTTACGAACGCCTGACCCGCGAGCGTCGCCGCGGCGAAACACATATTGTAGCGTGCTTGGTCGTTGGCCGCGCCTTGGTGAACTGCCTGCCGGAGATTCGATCCAGTTAGCGTCTTTCGACGCTGTTAGGAATTGTGGGACACGTCCCAACTAAGCGGCTTCGTGAAGGCTGATTCTAAGGACTGGGTTGTTCGTAGTTAGCGCAGATATGAAACATTCCCTGAATTTTTGATTAGCTCGTTGTCGTGCATGGACAATGAGTTTAAGCGGCATCTGACGAAAACGGAGAATCAAACAGGCAAACCTTATGTCGCTATATAGAATCTTCGACACGGGTGGCTCCCGAGCATCGGAGGCTAGGCTAATTGCGAGTCGAATCCCCCCGTTCGAAGGCGAGACTCCGGCGAAGTGCTCGATTCCTCCCCAGTCCGAACGGTGGCGTCTCGACCGACGGCTACCCCGAGCCGTCACCGAGCCCCAGTTCGTCGTGGAATACCGACGTGAGGCGGTCGACCGTCCAGCCGTTTTCGTTTATCGCGGTTCGCTCGATCTCGGGCTCCGAGAGGACGCTGACGGAGTCGCCGACGGCGCGTATCGTCCGGCCGGTGATACCGGCCGCGTCGTCGCTCATCAGCGCGGCGACGACCGGCGCGATTTTCTCCGCCGACTTCGACTCGTCGTCGAGGAGACCCTCGGTCATCCGCGTGTACGCGATGGGCAACAGGGCGTTCACTCTGACGTTCGACGCGGCGAGTTCCCGTGCCGCCGTCCGCGTGAGTCCGAGGATGCCCGCCTTCGCCGCTCCGTAGTTCGCCTGTCCGACGTTTCCGAGCGCCGACGGACTCGTGACGCTCACGAAGGACCGCTCCGACGCGAGCCCGCCTTCGGTCTCCTCGTCGCGGTCGCGCCAGTGGCGAGCGAGGTTCCGGAGGAGCGAGAAGTGGCCGCGCAGATGAACGTGAATCACGGCGTCCCACTCCTCACCCGTCATGTTCGTGAGATACGAGTCGCGGAGGATGCCGGCGTAGTTGACCGCCCCGTCGATTCGCCCGTACGCTTCGAGGGTGTCCTCGATGAGGGTCTCCGTGTACTCCAGGCTGGTTATGTCGCCGACGTGCGCCATCGCCTCGCCGCCGTCGGCTTCGATTGCTTCGGCGGTCGTCGCGGCTGGGTCTTCCGCGGTGCCCTCGCCCGCGAGCGACGTTCCGAGGTCGGTGACGACGACTGTCGCACCGTTCGCGGCCAACTCCTCAGCAGTGGCTCGACCGAGGTCGCCGCCACCGCCGGCGACGACGTACACGTTTCCGTCGAGAAGGTTCGTCATTCGTACTGTTCTGTACTATCGACCCTTATAAGATATACGGGTGTCTCGCCCCGCTTTCGACCCGTCGTTGCCTCTCGGGCGTTGGGTGCGACCGCGAACGCGACTGGGTATCTCGCGTCTCGACCCAAACGAATATACATTGATGTATACATTATATAATTATTCAATATGAACCTTCGTGTATGTTCGTTACTGTCTATGTCCGTTACGTGCATAGAGTTGTAATGGTGTGTGTCAGAATCTGTCTGTTATTGCGACTGTATACGTTTGTGTATACTCACTCGATTCGCGGTGTTCCGGCTCAGTAGGGCAGGAAGCGGGCACCGAGAACAGTCTATGCGATGCTATCGGTCGGCACACACCAATTCCCACAGTCCTCGCCGACGGCGTGACGGCGGGACGGTGGAATGCGGGGCGGCCGTGAGTACGGCGGCGCTCCGTCAGAGGAGTTCGCGGGCGATGATGTTCTTCTGTATCTCGTTCGTGCCCTCGTATATCTTCGTGATGCGGGCGTCACGGTAGTACTTCTCGACTAAGTTGTCCTCGACGTACCCCGGTCCGCCGTGTACCTGAACGGCTTCGTCAGCGACCTCGACGGCCCGTTCGCTGGCGAACTGCTTCGCCATACTCGCGAGCTTCATCGCGTCGTCGTCCCCGCGGTCGCCCGCGGAGGCGGCGCGATAGGTCAGCGACCGAGCGGCCTCGACCGCAGAGCCCATCTCCGCAATCTTGTGTTGGATGGCTTGATACTCCTTAATCGGTTTTTCACCCTGCGTGCGCGAGTTCGCGTAGTCGGTCGCCGCATCGAGGGCCGCCTGCGCGACTCCGACCGCCTGTGCGGCCACGTTGACCCGCTCGGTCTCGAAGAACTCGAGCAGGTGATAGAAGCCCCGGTCGACCTCTCCGACGACGTTCTCCTTCGGAATCCGGACGTCGTCGAGCTCGATTCCCGCGACGTCCGCCGCGCGAATCCCCAACTTGCCGGTGATGGGTGTCGCCTCGAACCCGTCACGGTCCGTCGGCACGAGGAACGCGGTCAACCCCCGATGCTCGGCGTCTTGGGTCGTCCGAGCGATGATGATCGCGACGTCGGCGACGGACGCGCCGGTAATCCACTTTTTCTTCCCGGTGAGCGTCCACTCGTCGCCGTCGCGCTCGGCGCGGGTTTGAATGCCCGCCATGTCGGAGCCGTAGTCCGGTTCGGTAAGCGCCATGCACGTTCCGACTTCGCCGGCGGTTATCCGCGGGAGCCACGTTTCGCACAGCTGTTCGTCGGCTTGGTCCAACAGGAGCGTCGAGCCGAAGCTTCGCGCCTGAATCGCCAGTCCGATACCGGGGTCCGCCCGCCAGAGCTCCTCTGTGTAAATCGCCATCTCCAGCGGGTCGAGGCCGAGCCCGCCGTACTCCGAGGGGACGTTCGCCCCGACGAGTCCCGATTTGGCCGCCTCGGCGATGATGTCGTCCGGATACTCGGCGGTTCGGTCGTACTCCCGTGCGACGGGCGCAATCGCTTCTTCGCCGAACGCGCGCACGCGTTCTCGAATCTCGTCGTGCGACTCGGTCAATTCGTAAGCCATTATCTCAATTTTAGAATACAGTGGTAAGTATTCTTCGACAATTCTCTGACAACGTTAATACTTTCTGCCGCTGGACTGACCGGAGAGATTTTACCCGCCGCGTGCGACTGAGTGTCGTGTGAAGCACCATAACACGCCGATACACGTCGAACACGTGGGCATCGCCGTCGAATCGGTCCGAGACGCGGAACCGGTTCTCGTCGCGCTCGGCTGTCAGAAACTGCTCGACGACACCGTCGACGACCAGTTCCGGTGGGCGTACTACCGACTCGGGGACGGCTCCCGTCTCGAACTGATCGAACCGACCGGAGCGGACTCGTTTCTCACGAACTATCTCGACGCCAACGGTCCGGGCCTCCACCACGTGACCTTGGAAGTCGCGGACATCGGGGCCGTCGTCGAAGCGATGGAGGCGAACGGGTTCTCAGTCGTCGATTACGAGCGCCGCGACGAGTGGTCCGAGGCGTTCGTCTCGCCTCGGAACCCGACGGGAACTCTGTTCCAACTCATGGAGTACCACGACGCCTACGAGCGTAACCGTCCGCACCCCCCGGAAGAGCTGTTCGTTGCCGGCTCCCGACTCAGCGCTTCCGACGAAGACTGACCGACGCTCACTTCGCGGACCCAGTCGGCGAGACCACCGCGCCGGCGAGCGGTTTCGCTCACCGAATGGGACACACTGGTAACAACAACCGGAAGATTAATTTAAATTGTGTAGAATTACTATCTGTAGGCGTAACAAGAGATAGCACACACGAATTCGGACGTCCGCGGGCCACGGCCCTCTCGACGCCGCGTCGACCGCGTACGAACTCGCAATCGGTGCGCACCAGACATATGCAAAAACCACTACTCACTACGGACTTCTTGGAACGGGCTGTCAAACTATACGGGGACGAGGTCGGTGTGGTCGCCGACGACGGGACAGAGTTCACGTACGCCGAACTCGGTGAGCGCATCAACCGCCTCTCGAACGCGCTTCGGGAGTGGGGCGTCGAGAAAGGCGACCGCGTCGCCCTCCTGTCGCCGAACTCCCACTACTTCATCGAGACGCTCTACGCGTCGATGCAGTTGGGGGCGCTGTACGTCCCGTTGAACTTCCGACTCCAGCCCGAGGAGTACGACTACCTCGTCAATGACTGCGAACCGACCGTCCTCATCGCCGATTACGACTACGCCGAGAAACTCCAACACCTGAAAGAGGCCGGCGACACCAGCGTCGAGCAGTGGGTGGCGTACGACGCCGACAGCGTCGAAGGCGAGTGGCACGACTACGAGACGGTTCTCGACGGGGCGTCCGCCGAACAGCCCCCGACCCCGGACCTCCGCGAGGACGACGACGCGACGATTCTCTACACGAGCGGCACGACCGGTGACCCGAAAGGCGTCGTTCACACGCACCGAATACAGCACTATCACGCGCTCATCCACGCCCACCACACGGAACTCGAAGACAACGACACGATGCTGTGGACCTCGCCGATGTTCCACATCAACGGCTGGGGTCACATCTACGGGCTGACCGGCATCGGCGGGAAGCACGTCATCCTCCGCGACTTCGACCCCGCCAAAGTCTTCGACCGAATCGAAGAATACGACGTCTCGTTCCTCGGTGGGGCACCGACCGTGCTCAACATGCTGTTGGAGTACTACGAAGACGCCGACGTGCCCACGCGCGGCGACCTCCCCGTCCGCGTGGAGACCGCGGCGAGCCCCCCGCCGAAAAAGACGATTCGACGAACGGAGGACGAACTCGGCTGGCGTATCATCCACGCCTACGGTGCCACGGAGACGGGCCCCATCATCACGACCAGCAACTCGAAACGCAAGATTGCGAAGGGCGACAAATACAGCATCATCAACAAGCCCGGCTTCGCCACGCTCAACACCGATATTCGGGTCGTCGACACGGACGGCCAAGACGTCCCGCTCGACGACCGGACGAAAGGTGAGGTCGTCGTTCGCGGCAATCAGGTGCTGGACCGGTACTGGAACAAGCCCGACGCCACCGACGAGGCGTTCAACGACCGCGTCGAGGGCTGGTTCCACACCGGCGACATCGCGACGATGGACGAAAACCGCATGATTACGATCGTCGACCGGAAGAAAGACATCATCATCTCCGGCGGCGAGAACATCTCCAGCATCGAAGTGCAGGACACCATCTACGACCACCCGGACGTGTCTCGCGCCGCGGTCATCGCGGTTCCGCACGAGAAGTGGGGCGAGACGCCGAAGGCGCTCGTCGTCACGCGCGAGGGGTCGGACCTGACCGAAGAGGGCCTCATCGAGTTCTGTCGCGAGCGACTGGCGCACTACAAGTGCCCGACCGTCGTGGAGTTCAGAGACAACCTTCCGGAGACGTCGACGGGCAAGATTCAGAAGTTCGAGCTTCGACAGGAACACTGGCAGGAGGAGGAACGAGGCGTGAACTGACGTGCCGCTCGTCTCGACGCCGGACGCGCGGTTCGACGGCCTTCCGGGGTACGACTACCCGGTCCGGCGCGTCTCGGTCGGCGACCCCGAGATGGCCTACGTCGACGTCGCCGGCGACGGGGCGGAGACGTTTCTCTGCCTCCACGGCGAGCCGACGTGGGGATATCTGTACCGCGGGCTGGTCGACCGCCTCGCGGACCGCGGGCGAGTCATCGTTCCGGACGCCATCGGCTTCGGCCGGTCGGACAAGTACACCGAACGCGACGAGTACGATTTTCGGCTCCACTACGACGCGCTCGTGTCGTTTCTCGAAGCGCTCGACCTCACCGACGTCACCCTCCTCTGTCAGGACTGGGGCGGCGCCATCGGGCTGACCGCCGCGGCGAACCACCCCGAGCGCTTCGCCCGCCTCGTTCCGATGAACACCGACCTCCCGTCGGGTGACCAGACGATGTCTCCGGAGTGGCACCGCTTTCACGAGTTCGTCGAATCGACCGACGAACTCGACGTCGGACGACTCGTTCGGAACGGCACGAAACGCGGTCTCTCAGACGCCGAGGCGGCCGCGTACGACGCCCCCTATCGAAGCGATTCCGAGAAGGCGGGTGCCTGTGGCCGGACCTCGTCCCTCGTCGCGGGGGCGGTGACGGCTCGGCGCTGACCGCCGCCGCCCGCGACGCCCTGAGCGAGTGGCGGAAGCCGGCGTTTGTCCTCTTTTCGGACGGCGACCCGATTACTCACTACGCGCGGGACGAACTCCGCGACCTGCTTCCAACGGCCGGTCGCCAGCCCGACGTTTGGCTCTCCGACGCCGGACACTACCTTCAGGAAGACGCCCCCGAGGAACTCGCCGACGCCGTCGTCGCGTTCGTCGACCGAACGTAGACTGGACTGCACGGAGACCGACCCGGCGGGGACGCTTCGAGTCGAACTCGGCGTTAAAACAAGCCTCGTGACCTTCGTCGCCCCGACTGCCCCGACCGTCCCGACCGACGACCGGGAGATTCGACCGCCCGCTAGACGGGCGTGAACCGATAGAAGACCCGGTCTTGGTCGGTCGGGCCGTCTATCTCGACGATTTTGAGCCGGACCGCGCTCCCGATTTCGAGGTCCTCGTACGACGCGTCGTCGACCCGCGCCGAGAGTCGAATCGGGCCGAGGTCGACGACGCCGGCGACGAACGGCGTGTCCCCGTTCATCCCGATTGCGGACGTTCCGCGCACCTCGGTAAAGGAGTACATCTCGCCTTCGTGCGGGAGGTCGACGTATTCGAGGTCGTCGCTCGTACACTCGGGACAGACGATACGCGGCGGGAAGTGTAGCTCGCCGCACTCCCGACACTCCGTGGTCGTGAACCGGCCGTCGCGGAGGTTCTCGTAGAACTCGTGAATCTGCGTGTGTTCGGGGTCCTGTAGCTCGTAGAAATCGAGGAGTCGCGGCAGTTCGATTTCGGTCGGAATCGAGACGGTCTCCCGCGGCACGTCGCCGCCGTCTGGCAGTACGGTCTCGTCGTTCGATTGGTGGTCGCTCATTGTGGGTCCCTCGCGAGCGTCATGACGCTGTGCACTGAGCCGCTCCCGCTGAGGTTGTGAATCAGCCCCGTCTCCGGGTCGCCCGCGACGGCGCGGGCGGACGGCACCGCGCCGGCGAACTGGCGGTAGATTTCCAGTGCCTGCGAGACGCCGGTCGCACCGAGCGGGTGTCCACAGCCGAGCAGTCCGCCGCGGGGGTTGACCGCGACGTCGCCGTCCAGTTGACTCCGCCCGTCTTCGACGAACTGCCCGCCCTCTCCGGGCTCGCAGAAGCCGAGTTGTTCGTACTCGATTATCTCGCTAATCGAAAAGCAGTCGTGGACTTCCGCGACGTCGATGTCCCGAAGCGGGTCGTCGATGCCGGCCTGTTCGTAGGCCTCCTGCGAGGCCTCGCGGGCCTGCGGCCACGTCGTCATCGACGGGAGGTTGTTGATGGAGTTCCCCGCCATACAGGACTGGCCGCTTCCAGTGATGTACGCGGCGGTCTCGGCCCCGAGTTCGTCGGCCTTCTCCTCGCTGACGAGCAGGAGTCCGGTCGCGCCGTCGGTAATCCCACTGCAGTCGAGCAGGTTCAGCGGGGGCGCAATCGGATACGAATCGAGCACGTCGTCGACATCGACCCTCTTTCTGTACTGCGCGAAGTCGGTCTCGGCGGCGTGGTTTTTGTTCTTGACGCTCACCATCGCGAGCTGTTCGCGCGTCGTCCCGTGTTCGTGCATGTGCCGCTGTGCGAACTGCGCGAAGTGGGACGGCCCGTTGAGCCCGTTGACGCCGTCGAACTCCCTGTCGAGGACGTTCGTCATGTTCGACTGCATCTCGGGCATGTACTCCTTTCCGAGGTTCATCTTCTCGACGCCGAGGACGAGCGCGACGTCCAGTTGCCCCGCGGCAATCGCCAGCCACGCGTATCGGAGCGCGGCCTGCCCGCTGGCGCACGCCAGCTCCGTCCGCGCAATCATCTTGTTGGCGTTGATGCCCAGCAGTTCCGCGGTGAGCGGGGCGACGTGGCTCTGGAACGCGAATCGCTCGGGCTGGACGGCGCCGACGAACAGTCCCTCGACGTCGTCCGGTTCGATGCCGTCGACATCGTCGAAAGTCGCCTTGCCGGCCTCCTGCGCGAGGTCTTTCCACGTCGCGTCGCGTGCGCCCCACTCGGTCGTGCCACCGCCGACGATGGCCGCGTTCTGCGGCATCGTCAGTCCTCGAAGTTCGGCTGGCGGTCGTTTCGGAACGCCTGGACGCCCTCTACGACGTCGTCGGTGCTGGTGAGGAGTCCGAACCCTTGGCTCTCCAACTTCAGTCCGGCGTCGAGGCTGGCGTCCTGTCCCTCGTTTATGACCTGCTTTGCGACCTTGAGCGCCGTCTTCGGCCCGGCCGCGATGTCGTCGACGAACGCGTCGACGGTGTCGTCGAACTCGTCGGGCGAGACGGCTCGGTTGACAATCCCCCAGTCGGCGGCCTGCTCGGCCGGGATGTGGTTCCCGCGGAAGACCAGTTCCTTCGCGCGCGGCTCCCCGACGAGCCGGGTGAGTCGCTGGGTGCCGCCGCCGCCGGGAATCAACCCGAGGTCGATTTCCGGGCTCCCGAACGTCGAGTTCTCGGTCGCAATCCGAATGTCGCACGCCAGCATGAGTTCGAGGCCGGCGCCGAGACAGAAGCCGTCGATTGCCGCGACCGTCGGTCGGTCGAAGTTGTAGATGCGCTCGATGGACTGCTCGACGTCCATAATCTCGGTCGGGGCGTTGGTGAGAAAGCCCGTGATGTCCGCGCCGGCCGAGAACGCGCGGTCGCCGGCCCCGGTGAACACCACGCACGAGACCTCGTCGGTGTCCGCGGTCGACAGCGCGCGGTCGACCTCGGCGAACATCTCTTCGGAGAACGAGTTCAGGCGCTCGGTGCGGTCGAACTCGATGGAGAGCACGCCCCGTTCGTCGAGGTCGACGTTGAGGAACTGATACGGCCACTCCCCCGTGTAGTCGTAGAACCCCTTGCCGGCGACCTCGCCGGTGTCGCCGTTTTCGACGAGCTCTCGGAGGTGCTCGGCGGGCCGATACCGCTCCGCTCCGGTCGCTTCGTGAAGCGATTCGAGCTTTTCGAGCACGGCGTCGAGACCGATTTTGTCGCCGACACGGCAGGTCCCGAGCGGGAACCGTCCACCGAGGCGGACGCCGAGGTCGATGTCCTCCGGCGTGGCGACGCCGCCCCCGACCAACTTGGCGGCTTCGTTTATCATCCGCGCTTCGATGCGGAGGGTGTCGAACTCGCCGGCGTCGTCGGGACCGTACGTCGGTCCGTCGCCGTCGTCGTACTCGTAGAAGCCCGACCCCGTCTTCCGGCCGAGCGTCTCACCTTCGACCATCTCCGCAATCGGCGGGGGCACGTCGAACGCGGAACTGTCGATGAAGTCGTACCCGATGTCGATACCGCTGTAATCGTTGAGTTCGAACGGACCCATCGGATAGCCGCGCTGGAAGACCATCGCCGCGTCCGCCTGTTCGACCGTACACGCGCCCTCGTCGAGCATCCACGCCGCCTCTCCCATGAACGGGACGAGCACGTTGTTCACGACGAATCCGTGGACGTCTTTCCTGACGTCTATCGGCGTCTTCCCGATGGACTCGACGTAGGTGTGCATCGCTTCGACCGTCTCCTCGCTCGTCTGTTCGCCGTGGACGACCTCGACGAGCGACATCTTCACCGGCGGGTTGAAGTAGTGCGTCCCGACGACCTGTTCGGGTCGGTCGGTGGAGTTCGCCATCTCCGTTATCGAGAGCCCCGACGTGTTGCTCGCGAGAATCGCGTGGTCGGGCGCGTACCGGTCGACTTCCGAGAACGTCTCGCGCTTCAGTTCCATCTTCTCCGGAACCGCCTCGACGACGAGATCCGCGTCCTCGACCGCGCGTTCGAGGTCCACGAACCCGCTGACGCGGGAGAAGACGTCCTCCGCCGATTCGTCGATCTGTCGCTTCTCGGCGAGCTTTTCGAGACTCCACTCGATGCTCTCGAGTCCGTTGTCCACGAACTCCTGTTCGATGTCTCGGAGTGAGACCTCGTACCCGGCAATCGCGGCCACCTCTGCGATGCCGTGGCCCATACTGCCGGCTCCGAGGACTGCGACTCGCTCTATGTCGTTCTCGTGCATCATCTATACTGTACTTAACCCGCCTATTCAATGTTGCGGGAAGAATACATACTGTTAGCTCTACTCCGATTCGATAGTACGATAGATGCGGATATGCGATGTATAACACACATTGGAAATCACGCTACCGAAACCGGGGACACTCGCCGCGGGCCATCCCACCGAAACCGTCGGTATCTCGGACTGTCGTGCGACGGTCGGTCCTCGACGTGCTCAACCTTCCCGACCCCGATGCGACACCGCGTCCGCGCGAGAGCGACTGTACAGTCTACGCCGAGGAGGCTTTCAACTGTTAACCTCGTCCGAATATTCCTAACCATCGAAAAGGATATAACTCCGTGATTCAAGTACTGATTGGACCATGAGATCATTTAGCAGACGGGAGTTCGTCAAAGTAGCCGGGGCAGGAGCGGCCGTCGCGTCTTCGGGGCTCGCAGGGTGTACCGGCACCGGCGGTTCGGGCGGCGGCGGTGGCGGCATCGGCGAGGAGATTACGATTGCGTGTCCGACGGCGCTGAGCGGGGCGTTTGCCCCGTATGGGGAGGCGGAACGAGACGGGGGGATGCTCGCCGCCCGACATCTGGAAGAGGAGTTCGACGTCTCCATCGAGATCATCACCGGCGACTCCGCCGCCGACCCGAACGAGGCGGTGAGTCAAATCGAGGGGATGGTCGTCGACGACGGCGCACACATGGCGTTCGGCGGCGTCAGTTCCGCGGTCGGCATCGCCGTCGGGGCGTGGGGGTCGGAGAACCAGGTCCCCGTCTGCGTGCACGGCGGGTCCGACGATATCACGGGCTCGCAGTGTGCGCCGTATATGTTCAGCACGTACATGTCGAATACAATGCAGTTGGGGCCGGTCGCGCCGGCGATGGCCGACCTCGAAGACGACTGGTACATCCTGTACTCGGACTACACCTGGGGGCAGACGGCCTTCGAGGCCTACTCCGAGGCGCTCGAAGCCGAGGGGGCCAACGTCGTCGGCAGTCAGGCGGTCCCGTTCCCCACACAGGAGTACAACCCTTACCTCAACAGCGCGGCGAACTCCGACGCCGGCGGCATCGCGTTACTCGTCGCGGGGTTAGACCAGCGGGCCTCGACCAGTCAGATACTCAGCCGCGAGATGCAGGACGACTACTCGTTTATGATGCACCAGACCGAAGACGTCGGGCTCTGGGGCATCGACCCGGAGGCCGCGGCGCTCTTGGACGTGAACAGTCAGGGCTGGAGCCCGTCGCTCGACGTCCCGGAAGACTGGCTCCAAGAGGTCGGCGAGATTTCGGACCACGACCCGTTCGTCCGTCACTACATGGGGTACGTCTCCGTGGACCAACTCGTCCGCGCCGCGGTTCGCGCGGACTCTCTCGAAGGCGCGGCCATCCGAGACGAACTCTCCGGACACGAGGTCGAAAACCAGACCATTTACGACCTCCAGCCCTCCGCTGACACCATCTACTGGCGCGAGGGCGACCACCAGTTGGTCCAGCCGACCCACATGACGTCCGGTCGTCCGGTCGAAGAACAGCAGAACGACCCGAACAAGGTCTGGTTCGACGTCGCGGACACGATGAGCGGAGACGACGCGTCGCCCGAACCGAGCGACGAGTGTGAGCTCTAACTGAGATGGCTACCTCTACACTCAGGCGACTCGGAGCCGGGTCGCGCTCGACGCCCGCCGTCGGTGTCGTTATCGCGTCGGCCCTGCTGTTCTTGCTCACCTTCGCCGTGTTCCCCGACCTGTTCGTCCAGAACCTCATCGGGGGCGTCGCCTACGGCATGGTCTTGGCGATTATCGCGCTCGGGCTGGCGCTCATCCTCGGTCTCCTCGGCGTCGTGAACTTCGCTCACGGCGGACTGTTCATGTTGGGCGCGTACGGTGCCTACGAAATCGTCGTCACTCAGGGGCTGTCGTTCTGGGCCGCGCTCGTCGTCGTTCCGATTGCCGTCGGCGTACTCGGCGTCGCGATGGAGGTGAGCGTCCTCCGACGACTCTACGGGAAAAACCCCGTTATCGGCCTGCTGGCAACGTTCGGCGTCTTCTTGATGATAGAGGAGGCGACGAGGGCACGGTGGGGCGGAACGCCGCTCACGTTCGAAATCCCGCCGGCGCTACAGGGCGCGATTCCCCTCGGCGTGGGGCAGATTGCGACGATACGACTGCTGACTGTCGTCGTCGCGGCGTTCATCATCGTCGGCATCTACAGCCTCATGTACCGAACCGACTTCGGGCTCACGATTCGAGCCGGGCTTCAGGACAGGGAGATGGCCGAGTTCATCGGCATCAACATCCCGATGCGGTTCACCATCGTCTTCTTTCTCGGCTCCGCCATCGCCGGGCTGGCCGGCGTCCTCCGGGGCGCCGAGACGGGCATGGACCTCTCGCTGGGATTCGAGTTCGTCCTCCTCGCGTTCGTCATCGTCATCATCGGCGGCGTCGGGAGCATCTTCGGGAGCGTCGTAAGCGGCCTTCTGGTCGGCGTCAGCGTGTTTATCCTCCCGGTCACGGCTCGGGCGCTCGCAAGCGTGACCGGCGTTGACGCGCTCAACGTCGCCGGAATCGGCGGCGTCGTCCCGTACATCGTGATGCTCGTCGTCCTCTTGGTCCGACCGCGCGGGCTGTTCGGCGAGGAGGGGTTACTCGAATGAGTTACACGGCTCGGCTCAAGCGACTGACGAGCGACGTGGGTTTGGACACGGTCCGCGACCTCAAGATTCCACTCGGAATCGTGTTGGTCGCGTTCCTGCTTCGCCCGGTTCTCGGCTCCGAACTCGTTCTCGGCACGCCGCACATCGCGACGACCGTCCTCATCTGGATGCTGTTCGCCGCGGCGTTCAACCTCCTGTTCGGCTACGTCGGACTCCTCTCGTTCGGGCACGCGATTTTCCTCGGAACGGGAGTCTACGTGACCGCCATCGGCCTCTCCGAGTTCGGACTCCCGTTTTCGCTGATGACGGTCGTCGCCATCGTGGCTTCGGGTGCAATCGCCTACGGAATCTGCCGGATAATCGTCCAGTACGGGGAGATTTACTTCGCGATGCTCACGCTGGCGTTCGCGATGGGCGTTCACTTCATCGTGAACTCCAACCCGTACGGGCTGACCGGCGGGTCCGACGGGCTCCGTTCGGGCACGACGCCCGAATGGATCGGCAGTTTCAGAGGTCAGCGCGTCATCGACGTTCAGTGGTTCGCAGACCTGCTCGGTGCGTTCGGGCTCCAACCCAACTACTACTACTTCGTGGCCGTGGTGTTCGTCGTCGCGATGGTCCTGCTTTGGCAACTCATCCGCTCGCCTTTCGGACAGACGCTCGTAGCGATTCGAGACAACGAGGAACTCGCCCGGGCGATGGGCATCTCGGTGAACCGGTACAAGGTCTGGGCGTTCACCATCTCCGGCGCGTTCTCGGCGCTGGCCGGCGCGTTGCTCATGCTCAGTAACTACGGGGCCGCAATCGAGAACTTCAGCCCGGAGACCAGCGCGGAGGTGCTCTTGATGACCATCTTCGGCGGCGCGAACTTCTTCTTCGGGCCGCTGGTCGGCGCGCTCAGCTGGTTCGGCGTGCAGGAGTATCTCCAGTCGTTCGAGGTGCTGGGCCTCCCGGTCGTCGGCGCTATCGAAGTGAGCGGCGTCCTCGGCTACTGGCGGTTTTTCTTCGGGTTGGCCTTCGTCGTCGTCATCCTCCTCTCGCCTCGCAACGGCGTCTGGGGCTACGTCCGGAACGGCGTACAGAACGGCATCGACGCGCTCCGACAGCGGGGTTCCAATGACTGAGTCGCATTCCGAAACACCGCCGGAGAGACAGTAACTATGCAGACAGATACCGATCCGAAAGAAGCGGCGTTAGGCACAGACGGCCTCACCCGACGGTTCGGCGGCCACGTCGCGGTCGACCGTGTCGATTTGGCCGTCTCGAAGGGCGAACTTCGGTCGATAATCGGGCCGAACGGCGCGGGGAAGACGACGCTTTTCAACGTCCTCACGAACGCGCTCGCGCCCTCGGAAGGGCGGGTGTACTACGACGGGACCGACATCACGGACGTCCCCCAGTACGAACGCCCCCACATGGGGCTGGTCCGGTCGTTCCAGTCGAATCAGCTCTTCGAGTCGAAGACGACGCTCGAAAACGTGCGGATAGTCGCACAGACCATCGAACAGGGGTCGTTCGCGTTCGATTTCTTCCGCGACGGCCGACGCGTGGCCGAAGAGCGGGCCTACCGGATACTCGACCAGGTCGGCCTCACATCGCTTGCCGAAGAGACGGCGACGAACCTCTCGCACGGCGACCAGCGGCGACTCAGCATCGCGATGGCGCTCGCAACGGACCCGTCCGTGCTTCTTCTCGACGAACCGACCAGCGGGATGGGGCCCACCGAAACGGAAGAGACCGCTGAGATGATACAGTCTATCCAGTCCGAGTTGGGACTCACGTTACTGCTTATCGAACACGATATGAGCATCGTGCTCTCGATGAGCGACCGCATCTCCGTCCTCGACCGTGGCAAGATAATCGCGACGGGCGAACCGGACGCGATTCGTGACGACGACGCGGTACAGAAAGCGTACCTCGGCGGTATGCGGGAGGAGCTATGACGCTTTTGAGCGTCGACGGACTCGAAGCCGGGTACGAGACCGGACAGGTGCTGTTCGGCATCGACATGGAGATTTCCGAGGGCGAGACGGTCTCGCTGTTAGGGCGAAACGGCGCCGGGAAGACGACCACTATTCGCTCGATTGTCGGCGCTGAGACGCCCCGCATAATCGACGGGTCGATAACGTTCCGGGGGACGGACCTCCTCGCCTGCCCGACACACGAAATCGCCGACCTCGGCCTCGGCTACGTTCCGGAGGAACGGCGGTGTTTCCCGCGATTGACCGTCGCGGAGAACATCCACGTGGCGGCGACGTCCGTCGACGACCCCCTCCCCGAGTCCGAGATGTTCGAGTTCTTCCCCGAACTCGACCAGATACGCGACCGCGACGCGAAGAACCTAAGCGGCGGGCAACAGCAGATGGTCTCCATCGCTCGCGCGCTCGTCGCGAACCCGGAGTTGATGCTACTCGACGAGCCGTGCGAGGGCCTCGCGCCGACGATCGTCCGGCAGGTCGAAGAGGGCATTCGGCGGATAAACGAAGAGCGCGGCGTGACGGTGCTCATGGTCGAACAGAACGTCGCCGCGGCCATGGCAATCGCCGACCGACATTACATACTGGAGGAGGGCGACCTCGTCAACGAGGTGACGACAGCGCGGCTCAGAGAAGACGAAGAGCTCCGACAGGAGTATCTCGGCGTCTGACGCGTTCGGCTCGCGTTGGGCCGACCGACCGTGTCGATGCGAGACTGGACTCGGTGCGGCTTTCGCATCGGGACGGGTCTCCTCGGCGGGACACAAACCGCAGACGGCTCCGAAAACCTATCATACCTCGCCGCCGAAAATCGAGTCGATATGACCAACAAACGACCCGACTGGGAATTCAAAGACCGCGATGTCATCATTCTCCGCGAACTCGGCCGCGACCCACAGCTCTCCGCTCGGGAGCTGACGACCGTGCTCAAAGAGGAGTACGACATCGACGTCTCGCACGTGACGGTCAGCAAATCGATTCGCGACATGCGGAGCGCGGGCGTGTTTCGGGAGGCCATCATCCCGAACGAAGACTACTTCACGTTCTCGCTGATGGAGTTCAAGTTCAACCCGGAGAACTTCGCGGACCATTGGCGGGAGACGATGGAGTTCCTCCGCGACAGTCAGTACACGCTCTTTTATTTCCTCTCCGACGGCGAGTACCAGTGGAAGGCGGTCATGATGTTCCCGAGTCGAGAGGTGCAGTCCCGCTGGCTCCACGACTTCTACAAGGACCACGGGAAGATGGTGCACAACGTCCGCAGTTCGGTGATGACCAACGTGCTGAAGTTCGGGACCGAGCCGCAACTGTTCGACCATCTCAAAGAGGACGCCGACGACTGACCGACGGTCGGAATCGCGCTCGGTTCGGTGGTACCTACCCGGCCTGGCGGTATCCGCCGAGGCGCGAACAGAGTGGTCCGGAACTGGACCCCGCGCGCCTACGGTTCGGCCTCGGCGTAGAAGTTGAACGCCTCGAACACCGGGCGGTCGGTCATTCCGAGGAGAATCGCTTCGCCGTCGGGGTCGTGGTGGTGAATCTCGTCCGGCGGAATCACGAAGATGTCGCGTTCGCTCCATTCGAGCACGTCGTCGCCGACGTGCGTCGCGCCCTCGCCCTCGATGACGAAGTACGCGTCGACAGCGTTGTGGAAGTGCGGGTCGGTCTCTTCTTGAAGCAACTGCGCGCGGAACGACATCGTCGGAAACAGCGGCGGCTGGCCGGTCGCGGGGTTGACGTACGAGAGACTGTAGCCGTCGTGCGGGTCCGGGTCGTCGTTTTCGGCTCGCTGTCGGAGGGTCTGGAGGGTGTCTTTCCAGCTGAATCGGTACGGCGGCGTCGCGGCGCAGTTCCCCTCGAAGGGTCCGGGAATCCCGTCTTCCTTCGTGTCCTCGAACGGGCGGGCGCGTCCGTACTGCGACTCCCAGTAGCCCTGCGACTTCGTCACGGGCTGGCGGTCGAGTTCGTGGTTCTCGAAGGTGTTGCGCGCGTTGAGCGAGTCGAGGACGAGCGGGAGGTCGAGCACGTCGAGCCACGCCGCCGTCTCGTCGCCGTCGTTGACGTGGTCGTGCCACTCCCACTGCGGCGTCGTGATGAGGTCGTTGTCCCGCATCGGGAACTCCTCGCCCGCGACCACCGTCTTCATGTCCTCGCTCCCGTCGATAGTGAACCGAAGCGCGTTCGCCCCGTGTCGGTGTGCCGGCGCGGTCTCGCCGGGCGAGACGGTCTGGACGCCGACGTAAATCGTGTTCGAGATGGCGTTTCGGTATCCCGTGTTGACGGGCACGGCGACGCGTCGCTGGAACCCCGGCGGGAGGTCCGCGATGGGGACGTCCCGCTCGATGGCGTCGATCGACGCCTGGATGTCTTCCCACTTCCAGATGTCCGCCTCAAACCCGCCGAATTGGTTTCCGAAGTCCTTTTCGACTTCCCAGAGAGGTCGCAGGTCGTTCTCCTCGAGGAGACGCTCCGTGTCGGTACTCATCTCTAGGAGTTCCTTCGGCTCTTGTTCAGCCATGGTGTAAAGTTCCCGAGGATTCTTCATAAATGTATGGGTCTATTCTCGTCGCGTGGCGCCGCTACGGGCGGACACCGTCACCCGTCACCCGTCACCCGGGTCGCTACTGGCTCACCTGCGCGTCGAATATCTCCTTCGAGGGGTACAGCTCGCGGCAGTCCTCGCAGACCATCTGCCCCTGAATGGCGTACTCCCAGAGCTTTCCGCCGCAGTTCGGGCAGTCGAAATGGGCCCGAACGAACGGGTTCGATTTGGCGTAGATGTTTTCGAACTCGGCCATACGGCCACACGGTTCGGACGTCACAAAAACATGTCGTCGGTCGCCTCGACCGCGGCGACGCCGGCGTGAGTCACCCCTCGGTGTACGGTTCGATGGCCTCCCGGAGTTCGGCCGGGAGGTCGCGCGAACTGACGTCGTCCGTGCTCGCACAGACGCGCGTCTCGTGGCCGGTGAACGTCACCTCGCCGTCTTGGTTGCGCGCGACGTAATCGAAGCGGAGGCTCCGGGTGCCGAGCGTCGGCGTGATGGTTATCTCGATTTTGTCGCCGGCCTCCATCGGGCGCTCGAACTCGAAGTCGATTTCGACGAGCGGGAGCCCGAAGTCGTATTCCAGAGAGATTTCCCAGAGCGGAAAGCCGACCTCCTCCATGAACATGTCCGAACTCTCGTGGAGCGTGTCGACGATGCGGGGGTAGTGCGCGATGCCGAAGGGGTCCGTGTCGGAGAACCGGACCGTCCACGTGCGCGTGAAGCCGGTCATTCTTCGAGCACCACGAGCGCGTCGAGGGCGGTCGCACCGCTCGGCGTCACCAACACCGGGTTCACGTCGATTTCGGCGATCTCCTCCCGCTCGACGAGCAGGTCGCCGACGCGCTTGACGACCCCCGCGAGCGCGTCGGTGTCCGCTGGGTCGCTCCCGCGATAGCCTTCGAGAAGCGGTGCCGACCGCAACTCCTGTACCGCCGCCCGCGCGGTCGCCTGCGTGACGGGGGCCAGCCGATGGGCGGTGTCTTCGAATATCTCGGTGAAGACGCCGCCGAGTCCGGTGAGCACGACGGGACCGAACGAGGGGTCCCGAAGCCCGCCGACGATGACCTCGGTGCCGGCGTCGACGTCGGCGGCGGCTTCGACCAGCACGTCGGCGTCGATACCGCTGTCGGCGGCGGCGTCGAAGACGTCCGCCGCGACGGCCGCGGCCTCGTCGGCGTCCGCGACGCCGACAGTCACGCCCAGTCCGCCCATCCACTCGCTTTTGTGGGTCACCGCCGGCGAGGAGACTTTGAGCACGACCGGGAAGCCGATTCGCTCGGCCGCCGCGGCGGCGTCCTCGGGCGTCGAGGCGACCTCGAACGCGGGGGTCTCGATGCCCGCGTCGGCGAGAAGCCCCTTCGCCTCGGCCTCGGTGAGCGTCGTCCGGCCGTCGGCGCGAGCCCGTTCGATGGGGTCCGACTCACGCATTGTCGACCACCTCCGCGGGCGCGGCGTCCGCAGTGACGCGCGCGTATTCGGCGAGCGCGGCGACGGTATCGGCGGCCCGCTCGGGCGACTCGAAGACGGGGACGCCGACGGATTCGAGCTCCTCGCGGTCCGGTTCGAGGAGCGATTCCGGGCCGGCCGTCGCGAACACGACCGGCTTTCCGACGGACTCAGCGAGCCCGTCGAGGTCCTCGGTGGGGAACCCGAGCGCGGCCTCGTGAAGCTCGTACACGAGGACGGCGTCGACGTTCTCGTCGGCCGCGACCGCGCGGACGACCTCGCCGAACTCCGGCATCGGCCGCCCCGTGTCGACGGGGTTCGCCGAGTAGGTGATGCCGGGGAGAATCTCGTTCACCGTCGCCGTCGTCTCGTCTTCGAGCGGCGGGAGCGAGACGCCGGCCCGTTTCAGGCGGTCCGCGATGATGATACCGGGGCCGGCCTGCGCCGTCACGACGCCGACGTTCGTCCCGTCCGGAAGGGGTGCGGTCGCCGCCACGTGCCCGGCGTCGAGGAGTTGACTCGTCGAATCGACCGTCGGAACCCCGTACTGTGCGAATCCGGCCTGATAGAGCGCGTGGTCGCCGGTGAGCGCGCCGGTGTGCGACTCGGCGAAGTCGCCGACGTCCGCCTCGCCGACCTTGTAGGCGAAGATGGGTGTCTCCGCGTCGTAGCAGGTTTCGAGGAGCGAACGCGCGTCGTCGGTTCCCTCGACGTGGAGCACGATTGCGCCGGTGTCGGGGTCGCCGTCGAGATACTCGATGACCTCCTCGAAGCCGACGTTCGCGCGGTTGCCCAGCCCGACCATCGCGGAGAGCCCGCGTCGCTCGCGGGTCGCCTGAAACGCGATGGAGTGGGCGACGCCGCCGCTCTGGGCGACGATTGCGAGGTCGCCCGCCGGGAAGCTCTCGACGCCGGTGGCGAACGAGCCGTACAACCCCGTCCGCGGGATGACGAAGCCGCTCGTGTTCGGGCCGAGCAGGGCGATGCCGTGTTCGTTTGCCGTCTCGGTGAGTCGGCGCTGTATCTCCGCGCCGTCGTCGCCGGCCTCGGCGAAGCCGCCGGAGTAGATGACCGCGGCACCCACGCCCGCCGCGCCGCACTCCTCGATGACCTCCGGCACGACCGGCGCGGGCACACAGAGCAACGCGAGGTCGACGTCGTCGTCGATGTCGGTCACCGACGCGACGAACGGCTCGCCGAACGCGGTGCCGTCTGCGGACGGGTTGACTGGATAGACCCGCCCGCCGAAGTCGTGGACGTTCTCCATCGCCTCGTACCCGATTTTCCCCTCTTTCGTCGACGCCCCGACGACCGCGATAGAAGACGGGTCGAAGAGTCTGTCGAGTTCGAATTGGTGAGTCACGTCAGCACGTATTCGGAACAGGAGCATAGTGCTTTCGCCCCGACTGAACTTCGCGGCCGCGGCGGGGACCGGGCCGACGCTCAGACCGGCTTCTGCGGGGGTCGAACGGTCCGGTCTACCGTTCGGTTCGGACGGCCCGCTCTACCTGTTCGATTGGTGTCGGGGGGCGTTCCGCGTCGTCGTTGCGGTCTCCGAGTTGGGTCCGGCACGACGCGCCCGGTGCGACGACCCGCTGTCCGTCGCTCGCCGCCACCTGGTCGAACAGAATCTCCCCGACGGCGTCGCTCATCGACCGATGTTCGGCCTCGTAGCCGAAGCTCCCGGCCATCCCGCAACAGCCGGAGTCGAGCGGGTCGACCGCGTAGCCGGCGCGCCTGAGCACGCCGACCGCGTGGTGGTCTTTCTTCACGGACTTCTGGTGGCAGTGGCCGTGGTAGGCGAGCGACTCGCTCGGCGCGTCGAACGCCAGTCGCTCGTCGAGGCGGAACGAATCGAGGTACTCCATCACGCCGTAGGTGTTGCGAGCGACCCGCTCGACGGCGGGGCCCGACAGGAGGTCGAGGTAGTCGGACTGGAGCATCACCGCGTCCGAGGGCTCGACCAACACCACGTCGCGTCCCGATTCGACCTTCGGGGCGAGTTCCGCGACGTTCTCGCGCGCCGTGTCCCGCGAGACGTCGAGAAAGCCCTTCGAATGCGCGGGCCGGCCGCTGTCGGTGTGGTCTGCGAGTTCGACGCGAACGCCCGCCGCTTCGAGGACGCGCACGGCCGCTTTTCCGGGTTCCGGGTGACTGTAGTTCGTGTACGTGTCGACGAAGAAGACGGCCGTCCGCTCGGCGTCCGCCGGGGCGACCCGCGACCCGCCGCGGGCCTCGAACCAGTCGTGGAGCGTCTCGCGCTCGAACGACGGGAGCGTCGCCTCGGACGTGATACCGACCGCGGACTCCAACAGCGACCGCGCGCCCGGGAGCTTCGTCGCCCAGTTCGAGACGGGCGCGAACGCGCTTCCCACCCTCGAGAGCGTGTCGACGTTGGCGAACAGCTTATCGCGGAGGCTCGCCCCCTCGCGGCGGTGGTACTCGTGGGTCATCTCGGCTTTCAGCTTCGCCATGTCGACCTCGCTCGGACAGTCGTTCGAACAGCCCTTACAGCCGATACAGAGGTCGAGCACCTCGTGCATGAACTCGACGTCGAACTGCTCGTCCGCCGAGAGGTCGCCGCTCATCGCCTGCCGGAGGAGGTTCGCGCGGCCACGCGTCGACTGTATCTCCTCGCCGCTCGCCCGGTAGGTCGGACACATCACCCCGCCGGTCGTGTCTTGGTCGCCGCGACAGCCGGCACAGCCGTGACAGAGTTCGGCCATCCCTTCGAACCCGTTGTCGTTCGTCCACTCCAAGGCGGGGTCGAAGCCGGCGTCGAACTCGTAGTCGGGGTCGTATCGCAGGTCGTCGGTCATCGAGACGCGCCGAGCGCGCTCGGGCGCGTCGTCCGGGAGCGGCTCGTCCGGTTCGTAGCCGCAGACCTGCCCCGGATTGAGGAGCCAGTCGGGGTCGTACGCCGTCTTCAGCTCTCGGAACGTCTGCCACAGCGAGTCCCCGTAGAGCCTGCGGTTCCACTGGGTCCGCGCCCGGCCGTCACCGTGCTCGCCTGAGACGGAACCGCCGAGGTCGACGACGAGTTCGGTCACGCGGTCGGAAATCTCCTCGTACGCCGCGAGGCCCTCTGCGGTCTTCGTGGTGACGAGCGGGCGGACGTGCAGGACGCCCGGCCCCGCGTGGCCGTAGAACGCCGCGAACGTCCCGAGGTCGTCGAGCACGTCGCGGAACCCGCCGACGAACTCGGGCAGGTGCTCGGCCGGGACGGCGCAGTCCTCGATGAACGAGAGGTGTTTCTCGTCGGTCGTCCGCGAGAGCAGAATCGGATTGCCGGCCTTCCTGAGCTTCCAGACTCGACCGCGCGCCGCCTCGTCGTGGGCCTCGATGGCGTCGACGGCGCTCTCGCCGACGCGGTCCGCGACGAGCGCGTCGACTTTCTCGCGGCCGGTCTCGTCGTCTTCGGCGTAGAACTCCACGAGGAGCGCGGCCCGCGTGCCGTCGGGGAGCATCCCCACGACGTCTTCGAACTCCGAGGTGTCGCCGGCGAGGTCGATGAGCGTGTCGTCGATGAACTCGACCGCCGCCGGGTCGTGTTCGAGGACCGCCACGACGTCTCGCACCGCCGTCATCAGCTCGTCGTAGGTGAGAAGCGCGACCGCTTTGGTCTCCGGGACGGGTTCGAGCGAGACGGTGACCTCGGTGATGAGCGCGAGCGTCCCCTCGGAGCCGGCGAGCAGGCGAGCGAGGTTCACCGACCCCGACTCGGCCTCGTCGACGAGCCAATCGAGGTTGTAGCCCGAGACGTTGCGCTTCAGGTCGGGGTAGCGCTCGCGGACGAGGTCCGACTCCGATTCGAGGATGCGGTGGACTTCGGCGTAGACGCGCTCTCGGATGCTCCCGTCGGGGTCCGCACCGGCGGCGAGTTCGTCGAGCGTGACCTCGCCGAACGTCGTCACCGTCCCGTCGGCGAGGACGGCCTCGACCTCCTCGACGTAGGCGTCCGTCTTGCCGTACTTCAGCGAGTGCGACCCCGTCGAGTTGTTCCCGATTGCGCCGCCGATGACGCTCCGGTTCCCGGCGGCGGGGTCGGGCGCGAACTTCAGGTCGTGCGGCGCGAGCCTCTCGTTGAGCTTCGACAGCGTGACGCCCGGCTGGACGCGCGCCGTCCGCGCCTCGGGGTCGACCGACAGCGGCGCGTCCATGTATCTCGTGAAGTCGAGGACGACCGCCTCGTTCACCGTCTGTCCGGCGAGGCTCGTCCCGCCGCCGCGCGGGAGCACGGGGACGTCCTCCCGTGCGCAGTATTCGACGACCGCCGCGACGTCCGCGGTGTCCGCCGGGAAGACGACCCCGATGGGCGTCACCTCGTAGGCGCTGGCGTCGGTCGCATAGAGCTGGCGGGAGTAGGAGTCGAAGCGAACGTCGCCGCTGGCGCGCCGTTCGAGCGCGGCGACGAGGTCCGGCCGTTCGATATCGTCGCTCACGTAGTCGTAGTTCGTGTCCGATGCGTCTGCCGGGTCGGTGGCGGCTGTCTGTCGCGTCGTCATGCGGTGGTCTCGGATAGTAATCGCAACGTCTTGGTCGGTGGTCGCGTCGGCGAACTCGGTGCCGGGTCGGTTCCGCTCGTCCGCGATGAGGCTGTCGTCTCGGAGAGCCCCGAACCGACACCGGCGGCGGTCGCCGTTGACTCTCGTACACGCGAACGGACGAAGGCATCGTATTAGTGGCTTACGCTACCACACGTCATCCGGTCGCTCGTCGCACCGGTGGCTGGCTGAGCCACCGGGCGACCGGAACGCCACAGGACCGTCGGGCGACCGAAACGACAGGACTGCCGACGACCGGAGCGACTGACGCGTGGGCGGTCAGTCGGCCCGCAGAAAAACCGCGGAGCGGGTTAGTTCTGGCCGTGCTTCTGGACGTCCACGTCGGCGAACGACACGTCGCGTTCTTCGACGCCGACGGTCATCGAACCGATGTTCTCGATTGTCGCGTCGACGGTGTCGCCGTCCGCGAGGGGGCCGACGCCTTCCGGCGTCCCGGTCGTGATGACGTCGCCGACCTCTATCGTCGCGCCGATGGAGGCGTACTGGACGACGTCCGCGCACGTGTACACCATCTCACTGGTGTTCTCGGACTGACGGACCTCGCCGTTCACGGCGAGTTCGAGGTCGAGAGACTGCGGGTCGCCGACCTCGTCGGGCGTGACGACGCAGGGGCCGACGACGGTGAAGGTGTCGTAGGACTTGCGGTTCGAGCGGTCCTGGTCGCCGCGGACGGAGATGTCGAGGAGAATCGTGTAGCCGAAGATGTTCTCCCACGCCTCGTCGTTGGAGACGTCTTTCGACTCCTCGCCCATGACGAACGCGAGTTCGATTTCGTGGTCGATTCGGCGGTCGGAAAACGGGATGACGATGTTCTCCGAGGGGCCGATGACGCTCGACGGGGCCTTCAGGAAGTAGCCCTTGTCCTTGATGGAGAACCACTCGTCGGTCGTGATGTCTTTGTCCGCGATGGCCTCCGCGATGTGGTTCTCGTAGTTGAGCGGCGCGGCGATGACCTTCCCGGGGCGTTCGACCGGCGCTTCGAGCGTGACGTCCGACACGTCGACATCGGCGTCGGCGTCGATATACTCGCTCGCGTCGTAGTCCCCTTCCATGTACTCGACGAGCGGCTCGTCGCTCGTGAGTCCGAGGCGGTCGGTCAAATCGACGATACCCTCGCCGTCGTCGGTCAACAGACCGAGTTGGCTCTGGTTGAATCGAACGAACTTCATTACACTCGTTGATTTACCCGCAGGTGTTTAAATTACACCGGTTCAGGTAGACTGGAAACGCCGCCCCGTCGCCGTGACACGAACCACTATACCGGTCGGCGTCGCATCGTGGGGTAATGCAACACACGTTCGACGGGATGGAACCGGTGATAGACGAGCGCGCGTCCGTCTCGGAGATGGCCTACCTCGTGGGAGACGTCGCAGTCGGACCCCGCGCGAGCCTCTGGCCGTTCGTCTGCCTCCGCGGCGACCGGGGGGCCGTGACGGTCGGCGCGGACACCAACGTACAGGAGTTCACGATGCTCCACGGCGCGACGGTCGGAGACGGCGTGAGCATCGGCCACGGCGCGGTCATCGATTTCGCGACCGTCGAGGACGACGCGCTCGTCGGGATGGGAAGCCGCGTCCTCGGCGGGGCGACCGTCGAGTCCCACAGCATCGTCGCCGCGAACGCCGTCGTCACCCACGACCAGACCGTGCCGCCGGGCCATCTCGCGTACGGCGTCCCCGCGGAAACCCGACCGCTTTCGGACGCGCAACTGGCCGAAATCGACGACACGCGCGACCACTACGTCGAACTCGGCTGGGAGTTCGTCGAAGCCGGGCCGCATCGCTACGTGGAGTGACCGCCACCGCGACCGCCACCCCGGTGGGGCCACGCAGTCGACAGCTCACCGGTTTTCAGACAATACCGTAGACGGACCGGCGTGACGTGCCGACCGCAGTGGGGGTTCGATGCGAACCCGACCGTGCGGTTCGGCGGGTATCGCTCCGCCGAACCGGTGTTCGACGCGTTTTCATATCTCGAATAATCGTGTACGATTGACGGTATACTGTCGAGTATACCTGTGAAGTATTCTACGCCCTCAGACCGGATAGCCGCCGGTATCGGCACGATGACTTTATGCACCAGCAGTACGAGCGTGTCACCAATGGTGCTGGAAATCAGAGAAGGGGAGTGTGTCGGATGAGTCCGCAGTACATCACGTCCGAGGACCACCTGCCGGCAGACACGGGGGGAGAAGTGACGGTTCAGGTGACGAATCAGGAGACGAAGGAGATATTTCAGACGCGTGCGCGCCTCTCGCGGGACAGTCACGACCTCGACGACCCAGAGCCGCTGACGGTGCTCCGCGGCCCCCACGAGAACGTCGAAGAGCAGTGGTATATCGAGATAATCGAGGCCGACCTCGACGGGGCCCCGGTCGACGACCAGGTCCTCGACCGATGCATCGAGCAGAGTCGAACGCAGTCCGACGTGGTCACGGTGCGAAGCGAGGACGTCCGCGCCCTCGTCACGTACCTCGTCGAGACCGGAGAGTACGACTCCGTCTCCGAGGCGGTCCGAACGTTCGTGACCCAACACCTCGCCGAGACCCGGCCGTTGCTCCTCGACCGCTACGTCGAGCGGCGCGTCCGCCTCGAACAGGACGACCTCTCGCGGCGGCTCACCGGCGGTGACGAGACGTGAACGCCGACCATCCCACAGAGAGTCTCCGCGAGTACGTCTCGCGTCTCGAACGCCGGGGCGACGTCGCTCGAATCGACCGGTCGGTCTCGTGGGATCTCGAAGCGAGCGCGATAACGATGCTCGCGAACCAGCGCGACGACCGGATTCCGCTCTTCGAGTCGGTCGCGGACACGGACATCGACGCGCGACTCGTCGGCGACCCGTACCGCGGCAGTCGGCGGCGGCCGTGGGACCGAATCGCCCTCGCGCTCGGACTGGACCCGGGGCTTTCCGCCGACGAGTACTACGAGACGGTCATCGACCGGCTCAAGCGACCCATCGCTCCCGAAACCGTCGACGGCGGCGACGCGCCCTGCAAGGAGGTCGTTCGGCGCGGCGAGGACGCCAACCTGCTGTCGCTCCCGTGGCCGTACATCCACGCCGGCGACGGCGGACGGTACTCCAACCTCCACACGATGGTCGTCAAGGACCCCGACTCGGAGTGGATAGACTGGTCGGTCCACCGGGCGATGGTGCAGGACGGCGAGCGCGCGAGCCTGCTTCTCCTCGCGGGCGAGCAGACGCCGAACATCTACTACTACAAGTACGAACGACGGGGCGAGCCGATGCCGGTCGCGCTCGTCATCGGGGGGG
This sequence comes from Haloferax sulfurifontis, assembly GCF_014635105.1. NCBI lineage: Archaea > Methanobacteriati > Methanobacteriota > Halobacteria > Halobacteriales > Haloferacaceae > Haloferax > Haloferax sulfurifontis. The sequence goes on along the minus strand of NZ_BMCI01000006.1, from coordinate 28,590 downwards.
AGCCCGCGACGCAGGTGACCTCCTCGATGTGGATACCCACGGGGCGCGACGAGGCCGGGTTCGCCGGCGGGCTGAAGCGCGAGCCGGTCGAACTCGTCGAGTGCGAGACCAACGACCTGCTGGTGCCGGCGAACGCCGAAATCGTCGTCGAGGGGCACGTCGTGCCGAACGAGCGATTGGACGAGGGACCGTTCGGGGACTACTTCGGCTACATGCACGGCCCCCGTCGCTCGATGCCGGTCCTCCAGGTGGACGCGATTACCCACCGACGACGGCCCGTGATACCGTTCTGCGTCGAGGGCTCGGGCGTCGGCCACACGCTGAACACGAGCGCGACGCTCGAAGTGGCGTGCGTCGGACCCGACGCCACGCTCGGTCTGCGAACGGCGGGCTACGACGTCGAGAAGTGCGTTCCGTGGCGGTTCACCTCCCGGACTGTCTACGTCGTTTCGACCGACGTGTCCCGCCCCGGCTACCTCCACGAACTGGCGAACTTCATCTTCACCACGTGGGGGATGCTCCACGTCGACTTCTTCGTGTTCGTCGACTCGGACGTGAACCCGCTGTCGATTCGGGAGGTGCTCGAATCGCTCGCGCTCCACGCCGACCCGGAGTCGGACTTCCACCAGTTCGGCACGGTCGCGATGCCGAAAGTCCCCCTGAACATCTACCAGACGCCGGAGGAGAAGGGAGACGGCGAGACCGGCACGTCCAAGACCAAGACGACGAAGGCGTACATCGACGCCACCTCGGGCGACGATGACGGGAACCGGGTCGATGCCGGTCTCGACGACGACTTCGTCCGGGAACGCGCCCGAGAAATCCTCTCTGCGGCCGGTGTCACCGTCGACGGCACCGAGGGAGGGAGCCTGTGATGCTCGGCGTTCGCGACCTGCTCGACCGGCTCGACGACGCCGACGACCTTGCCCGAATCGACGAGCGGACGCACTGGGCGGACACCGCGTTCGCGGTGAGCGCCGAGGCGGCGCGGGCCAACGGGCCGGCCGTGCTCCTCACGGACGCCGGCGGCCACGCGCGACTCCTCGCCGGAGGACTCGGCGGGCCCGACCGGCTCGCAGTGCGTTCGCGCGACCCCTGGTCGCGTCTCGGCGCGGCGCTGGGACTCGGCTTCGACGCGGGCTACCTCGACGTGCTCGACGCGCTGGTCGCCGCCCGCCACGGCGGTCCCGTGCCCGCGGTGGAACCCGCGGCCGCCACCGAGACGGTGTCCGACCTTCGGTCGCTGGGACTCCCGGCGGTCTCGGACACCGGCGTCCCGGCGGTCACCCTCGGCCTCGGCGCACACTCGAAAACGGCCGACGACGGGGGCGATGCCGACAGCGAACGGGCGTCCGACGCGGTCGATACCGACGCAGTCGAGTGGTTCCCGGTTCGGGGGTCCGTCCGCGGGAGCAACGGGCTCAGGCTCTCGGTCCCGGCGGACCTCGCCGCCGACGTCGCCCCAGGGACGACCGTCTCGTTCGCGCTCGGAACGCCGCCGGCGGCGCTCGTGGGCGCAATCATGCGCTGGGTCGGCGAGACGCAGGTCGCCGGCGCGCCGGCCATCGCGAACGCGTTCGGGTCGGTTCCGGTGGCCTCGACGGCCGCGGGAGCCGTCCCGGCGGAAAGCGAGGTGCTCGTGGACGCGACGATTACGGGTCGCGCCGACGGCGACGATGCGGGTCGAGCGCCAGAGACACGTCGGGAGCCGTGGGAGGACGCGATGGCGACCGCGACCGTCGAGGCCCGCGCCGAACGGGTGACCGTCCGCGAGAACCCGGTCGTCCCGTTCTCGCCGACCGGCGCGCCGATGGCCGACGGCCGCGCGCTCCTCTCCGTCATCGAGTCCGCCCGCCTGTACGGCCGCGTGAACAACTACTGGGGCGTCGCGCCGGTCGAGTGGCTCGCGTTGCCCGCGGAGACCGGACTCGGCATCTGCCTCGTCGCCAGCGAAATCCTGTACGCGGGCTTCGAGTGGCAACTCGCCAACACGCTGTTTTCGTTCTCGCGGCTCTTCGACAAAATCGTCGTGCTCGACACCGAGACCCGCCCGATGGACCTCGCGCGGGCGTTCGACGACATCTGGGTGAAGGCGCACCCGGCGAACGACTGGGAGTTCTCCGACTCCGCCGCGCCGGCGGCGAGCGCGCCGTACTACCGACAGGACGGCGCGACGGGCGCGAACGTCTACGTCAACGCCGCGTGGGACCCCCGGTGGGACGAGGAGTTCATCGCCCCGCGGGTCACCTTCGAGACCATGTATCCCGAGGCGCTCCGCGAGGCCGTCCGGGCCGACTGGGCCGACATGGGGTTCGACCACGGCGACGAACACGAACCGCGGGGACAGCGAGGCGACGCGACGGACGGTGGTGACGAGTGAGGCCCGCCGGGACGACGGAACGCATCGCGCACACCGCCGCGAGCCCCGAAGGCGAAAACAGCACGTACGTGCTCCCGGACCGCGGCGTCGTCGTCGACCCGGGGCCGCCGGGAGACGCGTCGTGGGAGGTTCTGCGGTCGGGGTTGTCGGCGGCGGGGCTCCCCGTCGAGCGGGTCGAGACGGTCGTCGTCACCCACTGGCACGCCGACCACGCCGGGTTGGCACCCAGACTCGCGGCGGCCGCCGACGCGACGCTCGCCCTGCACGAAGCCGACGCGCCGTTAGTCGCGGCGTACGCCGCCGAGCGGAACCGCCGACTGGACCGAGACGCCCGCCGCCTCCGCGAGTGGGGGGTTCCCGACGCCCTCGTTTCGGAGCTTCGGGACGCCGACGAGCCGTCTCCGATGCCCCACGAGTACCCCGTCGTCACGCTCACCGACGGCGCGGCGGTGGGGGGTATCGAGGTCGTTCACGCGCCGGGACACACCGCGGGACACGTCGTGCTCGACGCCGGAGACGCCCTGTTTCTCGGTGACGCGGTCCTCCCGACGTACACGCCGAACGTCGGCGGCACCGACACCAGACTGACCGACGCGCTCGCGACGTACCTCGACACGCTCGACCGCATTCGAGAGCGCGCCCGCGAGGCCGACGCCCAGCCGGTCGCGTTCCCCGGCCACGGCTCGTCGGTCGAGCTCCTCGACCGAATCGACGCGATTCGCGCCCACCACACCGAGCGGGTCCGCACCGCCGTCGCGGAGCTTTCAGACCGGGACGGTGACGGGGTGACTCCGTGGGCCGTCGCGCGCTCGCTGTTCGGCGAGATGCGCGGTATCCACGCGAAGATGGGGGCCGGCGAGGCCGCCGCGCATCTGGCGTTCGCCGCCGACCGCGGGCTGGCCGAACGAGTCGGTGTCGGGCCGGACAGATACGTCAGGGGCGACGCTCGGTCGTTCGACGGCGTCGACTGCTGACCGAGCGGTCGCCGCTTCGCGTTACAGATAAGGTCCTCGACACACGAGGAGAGGGTATGACGTTACTGGAGCGTGCTCTCTCCGAGGAGCACCACGACGTGCTGGACCGCGCGGAAACGTTTGCGACGGAGTCGGTCGCCCCCCGCGCCGAAGAAATCGAGCGAAGTCGGGAGTTCCCCCGCGACGTCGTCGAGGCCGCGGGCGACGCCGGGCTGTTGGGGATTCTCGTTCCCGAGGAGTACGGCGGCCTCGGCGGCGACTTCCTCTCGTACTGCCTCGCAATAGAGCGCATCGCCGAGGAGAGCGGCGCGGTGGCGGAGACGATTCAGGGCCACACGTTCGCGATGCTCCCCGTGTTGAACTTCGGCACCGACGCACAGCGCGAGCGACTGCTTCCCGACATGGTCGCCGGCGACGCCGTCGGGTCGATGCTGTTGACCGAGCCCGGCGCGGGGTCGTCGCCGACGGAACTCGGGACGGTCGCCGAGGCGACCGACACCGGCTACCGAATCTCCGGAGAGAAGTCGTTCGGGACGAACGCGGGCGTCGCCGACGTCCATCTCGTCGTCGCGCGGAAACGGCCACAGCCCGAGGACTCCCACGGTGTGAGCGTCTTTCTCGTCTCCAGTCCCGACGAGGTCGACGGGTTCTCGTTCGAGCGAGGGGAGTACCTCGGCATGCACGGGCACGTCACCGGCGATTCGACGTTCGATGACGTCGCGGTCGACGCGGACGCGCTCTTGGGAGCCGTCGGTCAGGGCTTCCGCATCGCGATGGGCACTATCGACATGGCCCGGACGGGACTCGGGGCCATCGGTTGTGGAATCGGCCGCGCCGCGTTCGACGAGGCGGTCGCGTACGCCGGCGACCGGCGACAGGGCGGCAAGGCCGTCGGCGAGTATCAGGCCGTGCAGGTGCTCGTCGCGGAGATGGACTCCCGACTCGAATCGGCCCGCGGTCTCGTCTACGACTCCGCGGTCCGCATCGCCGACGGAGAGGGGGACACCCGCGTGTCGTCGCGGGCGAAGTTCACGGCGAGCGAGGCCGCGGAGTTCTGTGCCCGAAACGCCATGCAGGTGTACGGCGGGAAGGGCTACCGGACGGACTACCCCCTCGAACGGTACTACCGCGACGCCCGCATCCTCGCGATTATCGGCGGCACCACCGAGATTCAAAAGACCACGGTGGCGAGCGCGGCGCTGGGGCTCTGAGCGTCGCCCATGGTTCGGAACTACGACAGAATCGCTCTCTCCCGGGCGGAGCAGGTAGCGCTCATCGAGGAGGCGCCGGTCGCCCGCGTCGCCACCGTCGGCCCGGACGGCCTGCCGCACGTCGTGCCGGTCGCCGCCGCGGTCGTCGACGGTCGCCTCTGTTTCGAGACCGACGCGGACTCGGTCAAGGTCGAAAACATCAGGTCGACGGGCGTCGCCGCGGCGGTCGTCGACGCCGGGGAATCGGAATACGCCGAGCATCGCGGCGTTCAGTGGCGCGGCCCGGCGGCCGTCGTCGACGACCCAGAACAGGTGGCGGACATCGAGCGCGCGCTGTTCGGCACCGTGAAGTCCATCCCGGACGCGAGCGGCCACGAGCGCGTCAAAATCGCGCTGACGCCCGAGCGAACCGTCTCGTGGGACTTTCGAAAACTCGGATAAGTCGGATAGGACGAGGGCGAACGGGCGCGCTCCGGCTCAGCGCGTGCCGTCTCGGTCGCGGCCGGTCGACGGAATCGCGCCGTCGTACTTGATGCGCTCGAAGACGGTTCGACAGCCGTTGCAGTAGTACTGGCTCTTCGAGACTTCGCCGCCGAATCTCGACTCTCGTTCGGTGTCGCCGGAGCCGCAGAACGGGCAGACGGCCTCTGGGGGGTTGCCGTCACCGTCGCCGTCGTCCGTGTCGGCTCCGCGGTCCGATGCGCCGCCGCTTCCGCCGCGGAACGACTCAGTGGAACTCATTCGATGACGTACTCCCTGTTCGTGACGCCCTGCAGTTGGTCGGCGACGCGCTGGTCGATGTGACCGTCGCCGCTCCGGCGTCGTTTCTCGTCCCACTCGTCGGGGTCCGGCACGTCGTCGGTCAGCGCGGGGACGGCGACGTCGGTCCCCGCGAACAGGTCCACGTAGTGCTCGCGGAACGCGCCGCGAATCTCGGCGACCGCGCGGTCGGTGAAGCCCGCCTCGACGAGCGGGTCCGCGCCCGCGCCGTGGGTCGCGGGACCGATGAACGCGAGGATGCCCGGGAAGTAGCGTTCGAGAGCGGCTTCGACCGCCTCGGGCTGGTCGACCGCCAGCGTCTCGAGGCGAGCGTCGTGGTGTTCGAGATGGAAGTACTCGTCTTCGCCCATCTTCTGGACCATGCCGGTGAAGTCCTCGTGTCGGATGGCGTCGAGCAGGAGCCACGCGGCCCGGTCGGAGAGGGCCACCTGAACCATGAACGTCGGCCACGCCTCGGCTTCCTCGTCCAGTGGTTGCGCGTTCGCGTACTCCGCCGGCTCGCGGTCGGTTTCGAGCCAGTCGCGGTCGACGCCCTGCTTTTCGAGCAGGCGGAACAGCTGTCGGACCTGCCCGATTTCGTCCTGACCGTTGGACGCGCCGGAGATGTCGTCTTCGAGGTTCGGACCCTTCAGCATCCACTCCCCGTAGCGCTGGCCGAGGAGCAACTTCGTGTCGGCGATGGCCTGCACGTAGTCGCGGGCGACCTCGGGCCAGCGGCTCTCGGCGTCTGCACTCATGCGACCCTCCGACTGCTGATGGGTTCTTCGTCGACTTCGAGCAGGTCCTCCTCGCGGACGACGCCCATGAAGTCCCAGTCTTCCTCGTCGTACGTTCGGTGGGCGTAGATTCGCGCGAGGCGGTCCGAGTCCGCCTGAACGGTTCCTGCGTGTATCATGTCGTCTCCGGATCTGTTGCGGGTGAATACGTGGTACTTCATAAGCCGATTCCTGCGTCTCGAAGTTCTTCTCGCGCGCGGTCGGTGAGCATGTCTTTCGACCAGACGGGGTCCCACGTCACCTCGATGGTGACGTCGGTGACGCCGCGGACGGTCCGAAGGACGGCGCGGACGTCGTCCTGAATCATGTCGTAGGCCGGACAGCCCATACAGGGGTAGGTCATCGTGACGGTGACCTCGCCGGCGTCGACCTCGATGTCGTAAATCATCGCCATGTCGACCAGACTGACCGGGATGTGCGGGTCGGGCACCTCGTCGACGGTCGCCCAGAGCTCCTGTTCGAACTCGTCGGCGTCCTCTTCGGGTCCGACGCTGAATCCGGCCGTTCCGATACCTGCGGTGTTCGCGCTCATACTACACTTCCACCTCTAACTTGCCGGACTGGAGCATGTTGACGTACTTCTCGTTGGCGGGGCCGCGCGAGCGCCATCGGTCGAGGACGTCGTCCCAGCCGATCGGCTCGTCGAAGCGCCACTCCTTGTTGTCGGCGTCGAACGCGACCGGCATGTCGTATTCGAGGACGTACTCCTCGGCCTCGTCGTCGAAGTGCGCGGGCACGTCGAGGTCCAGTTCGTTCGCGAGGGGAACGGTGTGGCTCATCCACTCCTGTCGGAGCTCGTCGTTGGTCTTCCCCTTGATGCGGTAGTCGAGTTGGTCGGTGTTGTGCTTCTTGCCGTCCGGCATGCCGAACCACTCGATTCCCATCGGGAACATCCAGTCGACCGCGTCCTGCACGCGCTGTTTCGTCTTCTCGGAGTTGTTGACCAGCCGGCGCATCCACGTTTCGCCGTGGCGGAGGTGGAACTGCTCTTCCTTTCCGACCTTCCGGAGCGCGCGTTTCCACGGGGCGTACGAGGTATTCGCCTCGATGTCGCTCAGGAGCACCATCCCGGCGCGGTCGAAGAGACCGTGCCCGCAGACGAGTTCCGCGAACGTCTCGAGGTGCTGGTCGAAGCCGTAGGTGTTGCGGAACTCGTGCGGCTCGCGCTCGTAGATGAGCTCTTCGCGGTCCTCGCCGAGGTCTTCGAGCAGTCGGTAGGCGATGTGACCGTGGCCGAGTTCGTCTTGGATGACGCTGATACACGACGCACGCGAGTCGAGCGTCGGCGCGTTCATCGACATCTCGTAGTACGCGGGCGCACTCATGAGTTCGGTGTCCGCCGAGACCTTGAGGGTCGCCTTCAACGCCTTCTTGTACCCCTCGGTCATCTCCGACTCGTCTTCGATCATCCGACCGTTCTGTAGCTGGTTCTTAAATTGTTTTTCCGTTGGCATGGCTTGTCTAATCGAACTCATCAAACAATTAGAGTCGAGCGTTATGAATGTTTCTCTGTCCCACCCCCGACGCTCGACGACGCGCCGGCCGTAATGTAACTCCACATATAGTTCGATACGAATATTTTAGGCAGTCGGGTCCAGTATCGGTTGTATGGGTATTCAGACACGTCACGCTGAAAACGAAGATGGAAGCGACATACTGGAGCTCTGGCACGGGTTCACGGACCACCTCTCGCGGTTCGACGACCGATACGGCCACAGCGACCAGGCCGACGAACGCTGGCTCCGCTACTTCGAGAACCAGCTCGTCGATTCGAAGTACGGCACCGTGCTCTTGGCCGAGGTCGACGGCGAGGACGACCCCGTCGGCGTCCTCGAAGCCCGCGTGATGGGCGACCATCCGATTTTTCGACTCGCGAACCACGGATACGTCCACGGCCTCTTCGTGCGCGAGGAACACCGCGGCGCAGGCGTCGCCGGCGAGTTACTCGACGCGGCGGCCGTGTGGTTCAAAGAAGAGCCGCGGGCGGTCGACTACTATCGAATCGACGTGTTAGCGGACGACGACACCGCCGCGAAGATGCTGGAGTCCCACGGGCTGGACCCCGTCGAACTCGTCTACGAAGAACGCCTCTAACATGGTCGAATACTACGAAGTCGAGTTCGTCGACGAAGGGCGCACCATCCAGGTTCCCGACGACCGGCCGGTGTTGGAGGCCGCCGAAGAGGTCGGAGTCGACCTCCCGTACCAGTGCCGAATGGGCGTCTGCGGCGTCTGTTCGGCCCTCCGGGTCGTCGAGGGCGAGGTCGACCAAGTGGAGGCGATGTTCCTCTCGGAGTCCGAAAAAGAGGAAGGCTACGTCCTGACCTGCGTCGCAAAAGCGCGGTCGGACCTGAAGCTTCGGTCGAACTGCGGCCCCTGAAACCCATTCTTTCGTCCGTTTTTGGCTGGCGATACCGACCTTCGAGCAGTCGCGTCTCGAACGCCACGACGAGATTACCGTCCCATCGAGTCCCCACCGTGGCGCTCGAACGACGGCAGTGTATACGTACCTGTATACAGTTCTAGACCGGGATTCATCACGGTCGTTCGAGAAAGTACCTCTGAGGGAGGTTACAACCATATGACTGTAATTGGTGGTGTTCCCGGTTCGGTCCGAAGCCGATTCGGTCGAACTCGGTGACGGTCTCTACGAGAAGACATTACAGCCATATGCCTGTAATATTTGGACGCCACAGCCGGCGTCACGCGGCGTGGCGCGTCAACCGACGATCCGTATACGGTTCTGTATACAGGCCGGCTGTGAACGCGGGGGTGCGCGTCGTTAAGTATTAATAGCCCGCTATGGAAATGACAGTCGATGTCAGACACCGACTTCGAGACCATCGACTGGTCGTTCGACGAGGAGACCGGACTGGGGCGTATCACGCTCGACCGCCCGAAGGCGATGAACGCGATTAACATCCAGATGCAACACGACCTCATCGACGCCTTCGACGCCTTCCAGGCGCTGGACGACGAGGCCGATGGCATCGCAGTCAGGGCCGTCATCGTGGATTCCGCGGGCGACAAGGCGTTCTGTTCGGGGTTAGACGTCGGCGAGATGAGCGACTTCTCGACGTACCACCAGAAAAAACGCGTCCCCGACCTCTTCTGTGAGATGTGTGCGGCCTTCGAAGAGTACGATGCGCCCGTCGTCGCCGCCGTCGACGGGCTCTGTCTCGGCGGCGGGTTCGAAATCGTGATGTCGTCGGACTTCCGGTTCGCCGTCGAGGCCGCCTCGTTCGGCCAGCCCGAAGTGAACTTCGGCGTCCTCCCCGGCGGTGCCGCGGCGCAACGGCTGACCACGATGGTCGGTGCCAGCCGAGCCAAGGAAATCACCATGACCGGCGACCGACTCAGCGCCGCCGAAGCCGCCGAGAGCGGTATCCTGACGGACGTCGTCGCCGACACCGACGAACTCGACGAACGCGTCGACGAGCTGGTGTCGAAGCTCGCGAGCAAACCGCCGCTCGCGGTCCGCTCTATCAAACAGGCGGTCAACATCACGCGCAACGTCGGCTACGACGCCGGCATCGAGTACGCCAGCCACGCGTGGCCCGCTCTCGCGCAGTCCGACGACTACGCGAAGGCGATCGACGCCTTCGGAAGCGACGAGCAACCGGAATTCGAGGGGAAGTAAAGCCGTGACGACCGACTCGCCGGACATCAGAGACAGCTTCGACTTCGAGGGGCGAACCGCCTGCGTGACCGGCGCCGCACAGGGCATCGGCGAGGCCGTCGCCGAGGCCTTCGCCGCCCTCGGAGCGAACGTCGTCGTCGCCGACATCGACGGCGCGGGCGCGGAGGCGGTCGCGGAGCGGGTCGCGGACGCGCACGGCGTCCGCGCGGTCGGCCTCGAAACCGACGTCTCGGAGTACGACGCGGCGGTGGCGATGGTCGAAGCGACCGTCGAGGAGTTCGGCTCGCTCGACGTCCTCGTCAACAACGCCGGGGTGGCGGGCGTCGAGAAGTTCCTCGACTCGGAGCCGGCCGACTGGGACGAGAAGCTCGGCGTCTCGCTGTACGGGACGCTCAACTGCACGCACGCGGCGCTCCCCGGGATGGTCGAGCGCGGCGACGGCGTCGTCGTCAACTACGCGAGTTCGTCCTACCGGGGGAACGACCCCGGACTGGCGGTGTACGGCGCGGCGAAGGCCGCGAACCGCTCGTTTACGAAGACGATGTCCAAGGAGGTCGGCGGGTCCGGCGTCCGCGTCAACTGCGTCTGTCCGGGCACCGTCGAGACGCCGTCCACCAAGGCGTTCGTCGAGAAGTACCGCGAGAAACTGGGACAGTCGTACGCGCTCGAACGGGTCGGCCGCCCCCAAGAGGTCGCCAACGCGGTGGTGTTCCTCGCCAGCGACGCCGCGAGCTGGATCACCGGCGAGACGGTTCACGTCGACGGCGGCTACGTCCGGCGGTAGTCGTTCGACTTCGACCGAATTCTCCCGGGGCGAAACCGCCCCGACGACTCACCGTCCCACCGTCAGATCGTCCGATTCTCAGGCTTCCTGCCGCTGGCGCTCGCGTTCCCGGAGCTTCACGCGCTGAATCTTACCGGTCTCGGTCCGCGGAAGCTCGTCGACGTACTCGACGCGACGCGGATACTTGTACGGCGCGAGCGTGTTCTTGACGTGGTTCTGGAGCGACTCGGTCAGCTCGTCGCTCGCGTCGAATCCGTCTGCGAGGATAACGAAGGCCTTGACCACCTGGCCGCGTTCCTCGTCGGGCGCGCCGACGACGGCGACCTCGGACACCTCGTCGAGCTCTTGTAGCACTGCCTCGACTTCCGGGCCGGGGATGTTGTAGCCGCTGGAGATGATGAGGTCGTCCTCTCGGGCCTTGTATTCGAGGCGGCCGTCCTCGCGGTGGATGTAGATGTCGCCGGGGAGGCTCCAGCCGTCGACGAGCGCGTTCTCCTGTTTCTCCGGGCGGTTCCAGTACGAGATGCCGGTCGGCCCGCGAACCGCGAGCAGACCCGCCTCGCCGCGCGGAAGCTCCTCGCCGGTGTCGGGGTCGATGACCTTACACTCGTAGCCGGGGACCGGGTAGCCCGTCGCTCCGGGGTCGATGTCCTGGCCCTCCCGGTGGCTCACGAAGATGTGGAGCATCTCCGTGGTGCCGATACCGTCGTAAATCTCCACGCCGTAGCTGTCTTTGAACTTGTTGAACGTGCTCGGCGTCAGGGGTTCGCCGGCGCTGATTGCCATCCGGAGCGACGAGGTGTCGTACTCCTCGGGACCGTCGGGGTACTTCTGAAGAATCTGGTTGTACGCGGTCGGTATCGAGCAGATAATCGTGATTCCGTGGTCTTCGACGGCCTGAAGCAGATCGCCGGGAGACGCGTTCTCGACGAGGCTCGTGGTCGCGCCGAACCGGAGCGGCATCGTCACCAAGTCGCCGTAGCCGTAGGCGAAGGGGAGCGGCGGATTCCCGCCGAACACGTCGTCTTCGGTGGGGTTGAGACAGTACCGGGCGTAGCTGTCCGCGGTCGCCAGCACCTGTCTGTGCGTGTGTGTCGCCCCCTTGGGTTCGCCCGTCGTCCCGGAGGTGTAGAGCATGAGCGCGAGGTCGTCGCGGGTCGTCTGGTGGGCGTCGAGGTCGTCGTCGGTTCCGGCAGTCAGCTCGTCGTAGTCCGTGTGGTCGTGTTCGACGCCGTTTCGCTCGACGACGACGACGTTCTCGACCGTGTCGGTCCGCGGGAGCGCCTCGTCGATTTCGTCGAGAAGCGCGTCGTAGACGACGACCGTCGAGGCCTCGGCGTTGTTGATGATGTGGACGAGCTCGGCCGCGCGGAGCAGTTTCATCGAGGGGAGCGCCACCGCACCGATCTTCTGGGCGGCGAGACAGGAGACGATTGCCTCGGGGCGGTTCGTGAACCGAACGACCACGCGGTCACCGGGCTCGACGCCCAGATTCACGAGGCCGTTCCCGAGGCGGTTGACCTGTCGTTGCAGTTCGGCGTACGTCATCTCCTCGTCTTCGAACCGGATGGCGACGTTGTCCCCTCGACCCTCCGAAACGTGACGGTCGACCAGTTCGGTAACTACGTTGACGTGCTCCGGGTAGTGGAGCTCCGGTAGCGCGTGAACGAGGTTCGGTCCCACGTCTGGTAGGTACGACTCGGGTATCTTCTCTTGCATGGGCTGGCTGTATAATCAATATTAATCACGAAATATCTTGCGGTGTGTTCAGTAATAACCACCTGTATGCTGAGGGGACCCGCCGTCGGAGCGATTGACGCGAAGATACCGACGAACGGCACAGCGACGGGTGATTTCGCTAGCCTTCGAAGGGAGCCTGCATCTCGGGAGTGAACGTCGTGGGGTTCCCCGCTCGGTCGAAACACCCGTACTCGGTGACGCCGGATATCCGAACGGTTCCCTCGGTTCGGAACGCGTGTTCGACTCGAATCGCGTCGTCGTCGACCGCCCGAACGTCGCTTTCGACCGCGAGTTCCGAGTTGAATCGGACGGGCGATTTGAACTCCCAGTGCCAGTCGCGGATGCGGTACGGCTGTCGGTCGCCCGATATCGCGGCCAGGCTCACTCCGTCCGCCGCGAGAAACGACTCCAGCGCGACGTCGGCGAACCGCGGGTACTCCTCGAAGTACGCGAGCTCGGACGACTCGATGTGCGGCGCGTTCACGCTGAACGACTCCTCGAACGTGGGATACCGATTCGGGTCGCTCTCGGGGTCGTCACCGGGACCGACGTCGACCGTCCGGTCGACCCGGTGGTCGGCCAGCGTTTGTTTGACGTCTGCCGGGAGCGAGAGCGCACCCCCTTCCGGGGCAATCGTCACGTGGGTCATCCGGGCCGTCGAGAGCGGTTCGCCGTCGCCGTCGGTCGTCTCGTAGACCAGTTCCAGACTGGAGTCGCCGACGTGAGTCGCCTCGACGTCGACCGAGACCGTTTCGCCGAAGGCGGGATACCGATACACGGTCGTATCGACGCCGACGGGCGCGTAGGGGATCGCCCCGTCGGAGACCAAGTCCTCGAACGAGTAGCCGACCTCGCGGGCGAACACCTGCGTCGATATCAGTTGCCAGTCGAAGAACTTCGCGCCGTGGACGAGCGGGCCGGCCATCTCGCCGAAGCGAAGTTGGTGGCCGTCAATGACACGCATAGAGTGTCATTTACTATCGTTCTATAATACGGTTCAGATGTCGGCAAGGACGTGGCGTATCACCGGGGCGCGTCGGTCGGCCGCTTCAGGAAGATGTTCGTCGCCCGCCAGTAGATGACCTCGTCGGCGGCCTCGTTCGTCGCTTCGACTTCGGTCGTGATGTAGCCTCTGTCGTCTCGACTGCTCGACTCGGTTTTTTCGAGCGTTTGGGCCTCCACGCGGATGGTGTCGCCCGGATAGACGGGCGTCTTCCAGCGGAGTTCGTCGAGTCCGAACGACCCCAGCGTCGCCGTCTCTGCGAGGAATCCGTCTACCAGCAAGCGCATGCACGACCCCGCGGTGTGCCAGCCGCTGGCGATGATGCCGCCGTACATCGTCTCCTCTGCGACCTCCGGGTCGGCGTGAATCGGCTGTGGGTCGTAGCGCTCGGCGAATCGCAGGAGTTCGGTTCGGTCGGCCGTGTAGGTGCCGAGGTCGAGAACCTCTCCGACCGGGATGTCTTCGTAGTAGCGTTGTGACATCGAACAGTAAGTCGCGCAAACGAAGTAATAAGTGCTCGTGTCCGACTCCCCGCTCTCTCGCGGGCGCGCGATCAGACCGCGGCTCGCGCGCGTCCCGAACACGGGAACCTGTCCACCATCATCGACCGACACACATCTACCGCGTCTCCCGCCAAACCCACCGTTCGCTGGCAAGCGACCGCAGAGGTGTCAGCCAGTCTAGGCGGACGACAACACACCACAAAGTTATTTAACCCCACTAATCGATGATGACATTCATGGTCGGGAAAAACCCAATTCGCAGACGGAACTTCGTGAAACTGAGCGGTGTTGCGGGCGTCGGACTGCTGGCGGGATGTGCCGGTGGTGGGTCCGGCACGGAATCTGGGTCGGGAACCACCGAGAGCGAAACCGGAGGCGGCGGGACGACGGGACAGACCGACAGCTCCGGAGGCGGCTCCGGCGAGCCCATCGTCATCGGCTCGCTCCAGCCGCTTTCGGGGTCGTTCACCCCGTGGGGGAACGCCCACCGCGCCGGGCTCGCGTTCGCGGTCCAGGAAGTCAACGAGGCCGGCGGCGTCCTGGGCCGGCAGTTGGAAATCGTCGAGTCGGACACACAGAGCGACGCCGGACAGGCGGACACCATCTTCCGCCGGTTCGTCGAACAGGAGAACGCGGTGGCGACGGTCGGTCCCGTCTCGTCAGACGTCGGTATCCGAACCGCACGCACCGCACAGGAACTCGAAGTCCCGATGCTCCTCCACATGTCCGGGACGAACCAGGCAATCACCCCGGAGACGACCTACACGTTCCGAGTCGGGTTGCTTCCGGCGGCCACGACGATGCAGGCCCAGGCGAGTCTCGTCGCCGAGGCCGGCTACTCGAACGTCGGCGCAATCATCGGTGACTACGCGTGGGGCCGCTCCGTCGAGGCGGGGATTCAACAGCACTTCGACGTGGACGTGAACGTGCAGGCCGCGCCGGTCGGCGCGAGCGACTTCAGGTCGTTCATCCGGAGATATCCGCAGGACCTCGAGATGATGGTCGCGACGGGCCACCCGCCGGGGTCGCTCAGCATCGCGGGCCAGCTGAACGAACTCGGCTACTCGCCGGAGGTCGTCACCGGCCCGAGCTTCCCGCCGGGTGTCATCGCGGGCGCGCTCGGCGACCTCGCCTTCGAAGGCGGGTTCACTCACGTCCACAACACCGACGTGTACAGCGACGAGTTCGCGGAGGTGGCGCGGCGCTTCGGCGAGGCGACGGGGAACCAGTTCGACACCCACACCGCGTACGGCTACGTCTCGGGGAAGATGCTGGCACAGGCCATCGAAGACGCCGGGTCGGCGGACTCGACGGCCATCGCCGACGCCATTCGGAACATCAAGTTCGACACCCTGTTCGCGAACCCCATCGAGTACACGGAGAACGGCGAGCTGAAAAACCAGGTGCAGATATACAGCCAACTGACGTCGGAAGCGCCGTCGTACTTCCCCGAGGGGAACTTCGGCTTCGAAGAGCAGTTCCGGACCGACGCACTGCCCGCACTCCCCGCCGACCAATGATGGCGCGATTCGGTCGGGGTACCGCCGTCGCCCGATTCGCCGCTCGGAGCGGAGCGACGACGACTCGGGACGGGAGGTGTCCCGTATGGTGACGGCGAGCACGCTCCTCGGCGTCGCCATGGACGGCCTCGCCTTCGGCGTGTTCCTCGCCCTGCTCGGCGTGGGCATCACCCTCGTGTTCGGACTCGGCGAGGTTCTCAACCTCGCTATCGGCACGTTCGCCGTCCTCGCGGTGCTCGTCGCGACGCTCGTCGTCAACAGCGGGATGGGGCTCGTCGTCGCCGGCGCGGTCGCGCTCGTCGCGGTCGCGCTGTTCGGACTGGTCGTCGACCGGACGATTCTCTCGCTCGTCTACCGGTCGGACGGCGAGGAACGCATCCTCCTCGGCATCTTCACGACGCTCGGGTTGACCGTCTTCCTCGACGGCGTCCTCATCAACTACTTCCCGTCGCGGTACACGCTCCCGTTAGACGTGGGCACCGTCTCCGTCGGCGGCGCGGCGCTCACCGGGAGTTCGCTCATCATCGTCGCCATCGGCACCGTCGTCCTCGCGGTCCTGTTCGGGTTCTTACGCGGCACGTTCCTGGGGAAGGCCACCCGGACCGTGTTTCAGGACGAACGCGGCGCGCGTCTCGTCGGGGTCAACCCGCGGCGCATTCGGACGCTCATCTTCGTCCTCTCGGCCGCGGTGGCCGGGCTCGGCGGGCTGGTGTTCGCCGCCGGCTCCGCGGTCGCGGTGTCGAACGGGTTCGAGTTCACGACGTTCGCGCTCATCATCTCCATCGTCGGCGGCGTCCGGAGTCTCGTCGGCGCGATTAGCGCCGGCGTCTTCCTCGGGCTCGTCAACCAGTTCGCCAACTTCTTCGTCGGGTCGTACGTCGCGACCATCATCCTGTTCGCGACCGCCATTGTCGTGCTCCTCGCCCGACCGGAGGCGATATCATGAGCTCCAGACCGTCGCTCGGCACCGAGGTGCGAAACGTCGCCATCGTGGCGGTCGTGTTCGCGCTCGCACCGCTCGCGGTCCTCGGGAGCAGTTACTACGAGAGCGTCCTCGCCCACCTCCTGCTCATCGCGCTGTTCGCGGTCGCGCTCAACATCGTCTTCGGACACACGGACCAACTGTTCCTGTTCATGGGCGGGCTGGCGGGGTTCGGCGCCTACACGACGGCGATTTTGGCCGACGCGTTGGCCATCTCCGCGTGGGTCACGCTCCCCGTGGCGGCGCTGGCGTGCGGCCTCGTCGGCCTCCTCGTCAGTTACGTCTCCGCCAAACGCAACTTCACCGTCGTCCTCATCTCCATTCTCACGCTGAACCTCCAACTCGTGTTCAGCGAGATATTCGTCGGCGCGCGGGGCATCACCGGCGGGTCGACCGGATTCCCGTACGAGTACTTCGGCCTCGAGGTCGTCGCCGACGCGGTCGGCATCGAGACGAAGCTCGTGCTCTACTACCTCGTGTTGCTCCTGCTCGTGGCGACGCTCGGGTTTTACCTCCGGCTCGTCCACTCGAAGTACGGCATCGCGTTCGACGCCATCAGGGAAGACGAGGTCGCGGCCGAATCCATCGGCATCGACGTCGTCCGGTACAAGACCATCGCGGGGTTCGTCGCCGCGTTCCTCATCGGCTTGGTCGGCGCGTTCTTCGCCCGCGAGTCGGGGTACATCCTCCCGGGTGGCTTCACCTTCATCGCCGTCGACGTCATCGTCCTCATCGTCCTCGTCGTCGGCGGCCTGCGGACCACGATGGGGCCCATCGTCGGCGCGACCATCATCGTCGGTATCGAGGAGTTCCTGAGTTCGGCCCAGAGCCTCCAGACGTGGCGGTCCGCCATCTTCGGCGCGCTCCTCATCGTGCTGTTCCTCTACTTCCGACAGGGCGTCGTTCGCTCCGCCCGAGACGTGCTGAGCGACCTCGGTCTCACTGACGAACCTGAGGGGGGTGGCACGGACGTCGAAAGCCGCTGACTCGGTTCGTTCGGATTCGGATTCCTTCCTGTCTTCATTCTAACGCGGGCCGTCGGTTCTCACACCACTACAGCGACGGCTCACCTCTCCAACGACCGAGAGTGACAGCCCGACAGCCCGCAGAAAAGCGACCGTCCCGTGAGAACCAGAACCGCGTCGGCGCTACACGTCAGCGCTACAGGTACGCCTCTTTGATGTGGTCGGACTCCAAGAGCGACGGTCCCGTGTCTTCCGTGATTATCTCGCCGTTCTCCAGGAGGTACGCCCGGTCGGCCAGCCCCAGCGCCTTGTGGACGTGCTGTTCGACGAGGAGCACGGTCACGTTATCGCTGATTTCCTCGATTTTCTCGAACACCCGGTTCGTTATCTTCGGCGCGAGCCCCTCCGAGGGTTCGTCGAGCGCCAGAATCTTCGGCCTCGCCATCAGTCCGCGACCGATAGCGAGCATCTGCTGTTGGCCCCCGCTCATCGAGGCCGCACGTTGGTCCTGTCGCTCTTCGAGAATCGGGAAGAGCTCGAACACCTCCTGCATCGTCTCGTCGAGCGACCCCCGCTGGGTGTACGCGCCCATCTCAAGGTTCTCGCGGACGCTCATGTCGCCGAACAGGTTCCGCTCCTCGGAGACGTGGACGAACCCGCGCTTGACGATATCGGAGGGCTCCAGGCCCGCCACGTCGTCGCCCCACGCGGTCACGCGGCCGTCGTCGACCGGGTGGAGACCCGACATGACCCGAAGGAGCGTCGATTTCCCCGCGCCGTTCGGCCCGACGATGGACACGACGCGGTCGTCTTCGGAGACGGTGAACGACAGGTCCCACAGCACCTGAATGTTGCCGTAGGACACGTCAATCTCGTCGACTTCGATCATGCTTCGTCCCCCAGGTAGGCCTCGACGACGGCCTGATTGTCCCTGATTTCGGCGGGCGTCCCCTCCGCGAGCTTCCGCCCGCTGTTCAGGACGATAATGCGGTCTGCGACGCCCATGATGGCGTCCATGATGTGTTCAATCCAGAAGACGGAGATACCGCGTTCGTCGCGGAGTCGCCGTATCGTGTCGGTGAGGTCGGCAATCTCGCCGGGCGTGAGCCCGCTCGCGATTTCGTCTAAGAGCAGTAAGTTCGGCCGAGAGGCGAGCGCGCGCGCCAGTTCAAGTTGCTTTTTCTGCGCGATTGGGAGGTTGCCGGTCGTCAGCTCCGCTTTCTCCGTGAGGCCGATGAACGCCAGCGCGTCGTGGGCGCGTTCTTCGGCCTCTTCCTGTGAAATCGACTCGTCGGTGCCGAACAGCGCCCCCGTCATCACGTTCTCGAAGACGGTCATCTCGTCGAAGACGCGGACGATTTGGAACGTCCGAACCAGGCCCCGCCGTGCGATGTCGTGGGTCTCCAGCGCCACGATGTCGGTCCCGTCGAACGTGACTTGCGACCCGTTTTCCGGCTGGAGAACGCCCGTGATGCTGTTGAACAACGTGGTCTTGCCGGCCCCGTTCGGACCGATGAGCCCGACGATTTCCCCGGAGCCGATTTCGAAGTTCACATCGTCGACCGCGACTAATCCACCGAATTCCTTGCGGAGATCGGCCACTGTTAACATAGTTCATTAAGATTGGGCAACCGTTATAACGTTTTCTCGTGCGCGCGGAACCGCCAACGACCACAAGACGAGTCGGTGACCGGTCTCGTGACGAGCGGTCAGTTGAACGCGACGTGCGACCCGGTCAGTACGCCGTCGGACCACCCGTCCGACGACGGGGATGACTGCGCTGACCACAACGTATATGCCAGTCGTATCGTGATATCATATTATCTATGACGAACGATGACACGGAATCATCAGTGTTAGTCGCGGGAGCCGGCCCCGTCGGCATGACCACGGCGCTCGCGCTACACGCCCGCGGGGTGCCCGTCACGATTGTCGAAGCGGAGTCCGAAGACCGCGACCGCTCGGGGAGTCGGGCGATTTACGTGCACGGTGCGACGCTCCGAACCCTCGAACGCGTGCATCCCGGACTCGGGACGGACCTCGTCGAGGAGGGCCTCGTCTGGCCGACTCGGCGGACGCTCTATCACGGCAGGGAGGTGTTCTCGCGGACGTACGACAGCCCCGGCGGGTCGGGCGACATCCCTCATTTCACGAGCATTCCGCAGGTGACGACCGAGGCGTACATGCACGAGGCGCTCGCCGAAGCCGGCATCGACATCCACTGGGACGCGGCGGTCGAGACCGTCGAATCGAGTCCCGACGGCGTCCGCGTCGAGACGGCGGACGGACAGACGTGGGAGACGCCGTATCTCGTCGGAGCCGACGGCGGGGGGTCGACCGTCCGGTCGGAAATCGGCGCACAGTTCGAAGGCGACCAGTCGGAGAACTCCTTTATCATCGCCGACGTCGACGAGGTCGAAGACGACCCGCTTCCGTTCGAACGGCTGTTTCACTACGCTGACCCGGCCGTCGGCGACCGGAACGTCCTCCTCGTCCCGTTTACCGGCGGCTGGCGGCTCGACATCCAGTGCATCGAGGGAGACGACCCCGAAGAGCTCACCAGCGACGAGCGGATGCGGGAATTCGTCGCGGCGGTCATGGGTGAGAAGTACGCGGACAACATCGAGTGGGTGTCCACCTATCGGTTCCTGCAGGTGATGGCCGACAGCTTCGTCGACGAGCATCGCCGCGTTCTCTTGGTGGGCGAGGCGGCGCACCTGCTCGCACCGTTCGGCGCGCGGGGAATGAACTCCGGGGTCGCCGACGCGGACGAGGCGGCGTCCGCTATCGCGGTCGGCTACCGGGCGCACAGCGACGCAGTCGCCCGCGACGAGGTGGAGCTGTTCGCCGCTCGCCGCGAGAAGGCGGCGGAGTACAACCTCGACGCCGCGGGTCAGGCCCTCGACTATCTGCAGGGTGACGACCCGGTGACGGTGCTCCGAAAAGAGGCCGCGGCGTCGCTCGCCGCGTACTTCGAGCCGGCCGGCGAGTATCTCGACGACGCGCCGTACGGTCCCCACACGCCGCCGCCGATTGTCACGACCGGGAACTACTGACTGGACAGCGACTCGTCGAGCCCGAGTTGTTCTGCGACCCAGTGGTCGCGGACCGCGAACACCATCTCCTTTTCGTCGTCGAACACCGTCGTCTCGGCGACGAACTCGTCCCACGTCCCGTCCGGAACCAACGACAGGTCGTCGGCGGTGGTCGCGTCCGACGGACTGGCCTCGACCATCTCGTCGAAGCTGTCGAAGTCGGTGTGGGCGGTCATGAACGCCGCATCGAACAGTTCCTGAATCGGAATCTCGTCGCGGTCCTGTACGATGTCCTCCGCATCGGGGAGGTCGTCTGCGGCCTCGGCAGTCGCTTCAAGGTCGGATTCGAACGACATACCGAACGCTCGTTCCAGAGGTACCTAAAACCACCCGCTCGTGCGTGTTCGCGCGAGTGTGGTGGCCCGAAGTGCGGGTCTGGTTCGACAACCCGAGACCGACATCTGGTTTCGAGGTCGGTCGTCCGCGCGAGGTGTCCCGCGTAGCGGTTCGTCGTTGCGAACACATTCAAATGACATTTCGCCACGTACGATTGGCAGACTGTACAACTGTCCGGTCGCGGAGGGATACTTTCAGGGGCAGGTCAGCGCGCTCTGGGCACCGATGATGGCCGCCACGACACCGACGCGGATTCCGATGGTCGTGCCGTTCGTCTCGGTGCAACAGTACGACGTCCGCGGGTTCGTCCTCAACGGCCTGAAGGGGGTAGTCTTCCCCTCCCTCGGTCCGCGGAATCGGGCGTGAACTCACGCATCTTTTTGTAGTCGCCTCGACCTTATTCGTGGCAGACATGAACGACATCACCGTCTACGAGGGCGTCACCTACGCGGAGCGTCCCGAGGGAGCGATGAAGCTCGACCTCTACGTGCCGGAGCGCGAGGACCCGCCGCTCGTCGTCTACGTCCACGGCGGCGGATGGGTAGCGGAGACGCGCGCGAACGTCCCGACGCCGGAGCGGTACCCCGCCGAGTGGGACTGCGCTATCGCCAGCGTCAGTTACCGGCTCCAAGAGGTCCCCGCCGGGTCGAGTCTCGAAGGATGTACGACCCGTCGAATCCGACGCCAAGAGGGAGTTTCCCCGACCACATCCCCGACGACGAGGTCCAAAAGAACGTCAAAGACTACGTCGGCACGATGGACGCGCTCGCGCCCGAAGACATCGCGCGGACGATCACGTTCGTCGTCACCCAGCCCGCGCGCGTCGATATCAACGAAGTTCTCATCCGTCCCCTCGACCAGGTCCAGCCCTAATCGGCTTCGAACAGCTCCCCCTCGGGGCCGCGTTTCGACGGCTCGGCGACACTGCGGGGATGCTCGACACGCCCGGACGTCTCTTTTCTCGGGCCTGAATAGAGCCTCCGTTCGGTTCGAACGCGTCGTCGACCGGCCACGTTAATCGCCCGCGGAGGTCCATCACGCCGCGTGTTCGACGAGCGAAGTGAGACTTCCGGAACCGGGGCTGGAATCGACTACCAAAACAGAAACAATACCAGTATCTACCCACACAGATGTACGATATTACACAGATCTCTCTGTAATTCAGTGACTTTCGAGTCCCGAACGGAGGGCGGTCGAGGGTGGCGACGACGTCACGGCGGTCGAAGCCAACAGCATCGATGGCGCGTCCGCGGACGAAGCGGCGGTCCGGTCCGACGTGGTCGGTCCACCGACAGAGTAGTATCTGAACTGTTATATTAGTATTGTGTGTTTAAAGCAATAATATCTGAGCAGAGTTATCTCCATCAAAAGATACGCTCGATACGAAAAACACAGGTAGAATCACTCTCTCACCGAATTTTCTGAGCTCTCGTCTGTCAAGAGTCGTGTCGCTCGTCGGTGACAGTGATAGGCACTCTGTCGCGGTCGAGAGCGTCCCGATCAGACAGAATCGTCCGATATTCGACCGTGGGGCGGCTTATTCCCCAAGATATCACGAAGCGTTAGCCCCCCGGTTCGCGTGTATGGAACGTCAGTCGATGGTTCGTAGAACGAATTAGGTATACAATACTATATAAAATATATCAGAATGATGTCGTTGAAGGGCGCGCAGAGTGCCGGACGAACTACGGTCGCGGAAGTGGCACCCCGAGAGTACCGCGGGGATTATACCAGCGCGCGCAATCCGATGACGAGTGAGCGATTCCAACGAGACCGAACCCGAGATAGCGTGGACCGCGGACGTGAGCGGACTGCGGGGTCTCCCGATGCGAATCGCGTTCAACGGCGTCGACTTCGGCCGCGTGTTGTGGTGGAGCGTGTTCGCCGTTGCTCCCCTCGCGTTGTTGATTTTCGGGGCGCTCGCCGGTGACCGCGACCCGTTCGTGTACAGTATGTACTGTGCGGTGATACTGACGGCGGTCCTCCAGAGTTCGGAGCGGTTCGTCCGCACGAGCGTCACGGTCGACGGGGACGCCGGTGAGCTCGAAAGCACCTACCACATGGGCGACCCCTCGCTGTTTCGGAGCGACGAGGACGTGACCACGTCGCTCGCGGACGTCGAAGCCGCCAGGTTCGTGACGCTCGGCAACCGGACTGCGGCCCGGTTGTACTACGAGAAGTCGTTCGTCAACAAGCCCTCGATGTTTCTCGTTCCGGACGGGGTCGAATCCCGGTTCCGCGAAACGCTCCGACGACACGACGTGTCGATTCGGTCGGATTCGACGCCGAAATCGGCCGACTGGGTGTGGGTTCGGTTCGCCGTGACCGCGCTCTTTTTCGGTGCGATTCCGCTCGGCACGGTCGTCGTCTGGCCCGCCGGTTCGGTTCCCTTCCTGCTGGCCGTGTTCGGGCACGCCGCCTTCGTACTGCGGCAGGGCTGGTGACGCCGTGGGTCGTTCAGAGTCGGTCGAGTCGGGGGCGGTCTCAGGGCAGAAGCGACAGCAAATCGAGGAGCACCTGTTTCACCCGCTCGTTGGAGACCGCGTAGCCGACCGCGAACATGAGACTGACCACGCCCCCGACGGCCACCGACGCGGGGACGCCAGCGTCGGCCGGGCCGAACACGTAGACCACTCCCGCCGCGACGATGCCGCTCAGCACGACGAACAGCCAGCTTTGCCGTGGCGTCAACCGACTCGTCTCCATGTCGACTACCCTGTCGGTTGTCACGAACAAAACCGTTGTCACTGAGCGGTCGATGCGGAACCGGACCCTCGCCATCTCGTGAGTTCCGCCGACTCGCGGCCGGGCATTCGGCAACGGTCCCGATTCCCGAGCCCAGTGACACCGATGTCACCTGCTTTCGGTCACGTCGCCGAGAAGGTATATAGATTCGACGCGTAGGTGCGTGCGTAATGAAAGTCGGCTCCGAGACGAAGCTCTACAAGGCGGAGCGAACCGACGTCTCCCAGAATCAGGGGAAGTTCCGGACCCACTTCAACTTCCCCGGGCGCGCCCTCCCGGACCACGCGGACCACGGCTACGGCCCGCTCGCGACCATCGTCGAGTCGTTCATGGACCCCGACACCCACATCGCGATGCACCCCCACCGCGACGAGGAAATCATCTCGTGGGTGCCAGCCGGCGTGATGCGCCACGGCGACCAAGACGGCAACGACCTCGTCACCGACGCCGACCACCTGATGGTGATGAACGCGGGCGAGACGTTCTGGCACGAGGAGTTCACCCGCGCTGACGACTCGCCGCTCCGCATGCTCCAGATGTTCGTCCGGCCCCACAGCCTCGGGCTGGAGCCGAACGTCCAACACGAACCCATCGACGCCCCCGTCGAGGGCGAGTGGCGGCATCTGTTCGGCCCCGAGGAGTCCGACGCGCCGCTTTTCGTCCGCAACGAAGTGGACCTCTTCGACCTCCGCCTCGACGCCGGGTCGAGCGCCGACCTCCCCGAAATCGAGGGTCGAGACGCGTACTTCTACGTGTTCGACGGCGCGGTCGAGGCCGCGGGCACGCGCTTCGGGAAGACCGAAAGCGGCCTGCTCGTCGACGACGTCGGACTGACGCTCACCGCCGACGAGGACGCCACCGTCGTCGCCTTCCTCGTCGACCCCGACGCGCCCGTCACTCGACAGGGGACTATCAGTCGCTGACGCGGCATCGCCGCCACCGACACGTCTCCGCCGCCGAACCGTCCCCGCCACACCCGCCCATCGTGCAAACCGACTCACCCAACTCGATGCTCACAGACACCGCCGGAATCCACCACGTCACGGGAATCGTCCGCGACGCGCAGGCGAACGTCGACTTCTACGCGACGACGCTCGGCCTGCGCCTCGTCAAGCAGACGGTGAACTTCAACGAGAAGTTCACGCGCCACCTGTTTTACGGCGACGAGACGGGGTCGCCCGGGACGGCCCTGACGTTCTTCCCGTACCCCGCCGAGGAGCCAGGGCGGCCCGGCACGCCGCAGATTCGGACCGCGTCGCTGGTGATTCCCCCCGAGGCCGTCGACTACTGGGCGGACCGCCTCACCGACCGAGGTGTCGAAGTCGACGGCCCGGTCGAGCGCTTCGACGAGACCGTTCTCCGGTTTTCGGACCCCGACGGGACCGACCTCGAACTCGTCACCGGCGAGACGTCGGTCGACCCGTGGGCCGACGGCCCGGTCCCCGCAGAGCGCGCGATTCGCGGCATCCACGGCGTCACGCTCCACTCGACGAACCCCTTCGTGACCGCCAGCGTGCTCGACACGCTCGGGTTCGACCTCGTCGCACAGGAGGGCGACCGGGTCCGTTACCGAGCGCCGGGCGACCGGGCGACCGTCGTCGACCTCCTCGACCGGGACGGCGAGTTCGGCCGCGAGGGCACGGGGAGCATCCACCACGTCGCGGTCCGGGTCGAGGATGAAGCCCAGTTGTACGAGTGGCACGACCTGTTCCGCGAGCGCGGCTACGACGTGTCGCGGGTGAAAGACAGACACGTCTTTCACTCGCTGTACGTCCGCGAACCCGGCGGTATCCTGTTCGAACTGGCGACCGACGGTCCCGGGCTCACCTTCGACGTGGACGTGGAAACGCTCGGGGAGTCGCTGTACCTGCCGCCGTGGCTGGAGGAGGACCGCGAGATGATACAGAGCCAACTGCGTCCGCTGGACCTGCCGGCAGGCGGCGAGAATGGGAACGGGGACGAAGAGAGCGAAGCCGACGAAAGAAGCGGGGCCGACGGGCCGAACTGATGTCTCCCCGCCCGACCACGCCCCGTTCCGCGACCGACCCCCACGAGGGACAGGAGATTGCGACCGCCGGGGCGCCGCCGCAGGTCGCCGACGCGGCCGTCGTCGTGCTCCACGGCCGCGGGTCGAAGGCGCGGCACGCCCTCACGCTCGTCGACGAGTTCCTCCACCGCGGCGTGATGTACCTCGCGCCGCAGGCCGCCGGGAGTTCGTGGTATCCGGCCCCGGCCGCCGGTCCCATCGACCGAAACGAGCCGTGGCTCTCCTCGGCGCTCGGCCGGGTGTCGGCCGCACTCGACATCGCCGCCGACGCCGGGATTCCGCCCGAGCGAGTCGTCTGCTTCGGGTTCTCGCAGGGCGCGTGCCTCGCCGCCGAGTTCGCGGTTCGGAACCCCCGGCGGTACGGCGGCCTCGTCGCGCTCTCGGGGAGCCTCCTCGGACCCGACATCGGAAGTCGAATCCGCGGCGGCGACGGCGACCGTGACGACGACCGCGACAGCGACCACGACCGCGACGGTTACGTCGGCGACGCCGACCTCGACGGCACGCCGGTCTTCTTCGGAAGCGGCCGCGACGACCCCCGCGTGGACCCCGACCGCGTCGAGGCGTCGGCCCGAGCCTTCTCGGCGCTCGGGGCCGACGCGACGAGTCGGCTGTACGAGGGACTTGGCCACGCTATCAACGACGACGAAATCCGGGTTATCGACTCGTTCATCGAGCGACTCGACTGACCGGACAGACGGGTCTCGGGGGGTCGGCGAAGAAAAAACGAGCGTGCGTGGTCGCGGTCGAGCCGCGACCGGGTGCGTGGATTAGACCTCGTCGACGAGGGAGCCGAAGGTTGACTCGGCGTCGGCGGGCACGTCGAAGTCGTGGTAGTGTTCGCCCTTCTCGTTCGAGAGGATGTTGAGGGCGGCGGCCGCGCCGTCGCCGGCGGAGATGACGGCCTGCCACTCCTCGGCGCGGACCATCGCGCCCGTGGCGTAGGCGCCCTCGACGCTCGTCTCCATCGTCACGTCCACGTCGACGAGGTCGTCGTCGAACGCACAGCCAAGCGCCTCGGCGAGATCGCGGTTCGCGCCCGTGGCGAGCACGACGTAGTCGGCCTCGTACTCGTCGTCGTCGGTCGTGACCACGAACCCGTCGTCGCTCTCGCTCACGTCGGTGACTTCCTCGCCCTGATGGCGTTCCGCGGCGAAATGATCGACCTGCGTGCGGAGCGTCTCCATGAAGTCCGTACCGTCGATGGAGCCGATTCCGGGGTAGTTGAACAGATGCGCCTTGTGCATCCACGTCTTGTCGGTGTCGAAGACCGTCGTGGAGAGCCCGTTCTTCGCGGTGAAGAGGGCGGTTGTCAGACCAGCGGGACCGCCGCCGATGACGATTACGTCTGCCATGTTCCATGTACTAGCGCACTCGATAAAGAACCTCGGCAAAGCGGATATTTTGTATTCCTCTGGATTACGTGCGGCCGTGGGGTACGACGCTCGGCGCGCCCCGCGGCGTCGCCTCGCCGCAGTCGATTCCGGATTCCCCTCGCTCTTAGTGTCTCGGTTCGTGTGCCTCGGCTATGGACCGCGACCGACTCCTCGCCGCCGCTCCCCTCCTCGCGGCGGGCATCTGGGGTGGAATGTACGTCGTCAGCAAGTGGGGATTCCGGTCGATTCCGCCGCTGACGCTCGCCTTCCTGCGCGTCGCGCTCGGCGCGGGCGTCCTCTACGTCGCCGTGCGAGCGACGACGCCCGCCCGGTCGTTCGACCGCGGCGAGTGGCGGCGCTTCGCCGCGCTCGCCGTCTGGCTGACCGCGGCGCTTTCGACCCAGTTCGTGGGCACCGACCTGACGAACGCGAGTCAGGGCTCGCTGTTGACCGTCCTGACGCCGGTGTTCATGCTCGCGCTGGGGGTGACGGCGCTCGGCGAACCCCTCACGCGCCGGAAGTCGGTCGGGACGGCGCTGGCGACGGTCGGCACGCTCGTCGTCCTCTCGGGGCAGTACGACGTGACCGCACTCGCCGGCGGGAACCCCTCCGGCGCCGCGTTGCTCCTGTTGTCGTCGCTCTGTTTCGCCGCCTTTTCGGTGTTCGCGAAGCCGCTCATCCGGCGGTACTCGGCGCTCGAAACCGCGACCTACGCGACGGTGCTGTCGGTGCCCCTGTTCGGGGCGCTGGTCCCGGTGGAGTTCTATCTCGACCCGGCGGCGTTCGACTCGATTTCGCCCTCGCTTCCGGTCGTGGGCGCGGTGCTCTACCTCGGTCTCCTGAGCACCGCGGCCGCGTGGTACTGCTGGTACAAAGGCATGGAGTACGCGGACGCGAGCGCCGTCGGCGTCTTCTTTTTCGCCCAGCCGGTCGTCGGCATCCTGCTCGGCGCCGTCGTCTTGAGCGAGCCGGTCGGCCTCGAACTCCTCGGCGGGGGCGCTGTTCTCGCTGTCGGCGTCTTCCTCGTGAACGCCGACTGACGTGGTGGGCGTCGTCGCGTCGACCGGGCCCGGAACCGACCGACGTGACGGCGTTCGACGTCTACTCCTCCAGTTTCGACTCGGCGAACGAGACGGCGAACTGGTCGCGCATCTCGCGGCGGAGCATCTCGCTCATCACCTCGTAGACGACCGGCTGTGGATATTCCTCCAGTAGCGAGGCGAGTTCGACGGCGCATTCGGACTTCAGCGCGGCGAATTCGGCGGTCCACGGTGGGGTGCTCATAACCCGAACATTCGCTTCCGAGTAGTTATGAACTTTGATTGAAACAAAGTGCGTTTTCGAGCGCGCCCGGTCACGCCCGGTCGCACCGCTCGCCGGGAGATACGTCGGACGTTCGGCAGAAGGGTGCCGGTCTGGCGGGATGAACTCACCCCGCCGGATACCCTCGGTCGGGCACCCGTTCACGGTAACCTGTGGTGGTCGCGCGGGAAGCGCGCCGGGTCGGCGATGCGGCGTTACTCGAAGAGTTCGACGGCCTGCTCGTAGCGAGCGGCGGGTTCGTCCCAGTCGACGACTTCGAAGAACGCAGAGACGAAGTCGCCGCGGGCCGGGCCGTAGTCGTGGTAGTACGAGTGCTCCCAGACGTCTAGCGCGAGAATCGGGTGACTACCCCAGAGCGCGCCCTGGTCGTGCTTGTCGACGACGACGTTCCGAAGCTGGTTCGAGAACGA
>NZ_BMCI01000005.1:0-402542 GCF_014635105.1 Haloferax sulfurifontis | reverse complement strand
GGAACCTCTGTCTGATTGCCGCGCTCGGGGCGGTCGCGCTCGCCGAGAGATAGTGCGAACAATCGGAACGACCGCGCCGCCGTCCGCTGTTTTTTTGAGAATCGGGCCAAAAAGACTACTTAGGAGGCTGACAATCTCCAGGTGTCCGCTCGATACTGTCTGGTCGGCGGACTGGTGACATAACATCGCAGGCAGGCGGCCCATCCCGTGCCACCGGTACTCCGACCCTGCCCCCTCGGACTGCCGCCCGATGGTCCGCCCCTACATTTCTACCCTCTCACCGCGTGTTCCGCGAGCGACCGGTCCGCGACCGGTCCGCGACTCAGTCGCGCCCCGGAGCGCCGGCCCCGTCGAGACCGGCCACGCGGGACTCGATTTTGCCGTAGGCGCGGACGACCGTGCCGCGAAGCGACTCCGTCGCGAGGACGGCGAAGCCGGTGAAGATAGTCGCGAAGCCGACGACGGTGAGCGTCGAAATCGACTCGCCGAGGAGCGCCGTTCCCCCGAGCGTGGCGACGATGGGCACGGCGTAGAAGACGAGGTTGCCGCGAATCGGACCCACGTCGTCGAGGAAGCCGAAGTAGGTGAGGTAGGCCACCGCGCCGGCGAAGACGCCGACGTAGGCGAGCGCGACGAGCGCCGTCGGCGACCACGTGGCCGCGGCGAGCGACTCGCCGGAAGCGACGCTCAGCCCGTGGGTGAGCGCCGCGCTGACGGGGAGCGCCCACGCCGTTCGGACGGTGCTCGAAAGTGAGGTGTCGGCCCAGCGGATGAGGACGGTCCCGAGCGCGCCGCTGACCGCGCCGAGGAAGACGACGCCCTTCCAGAGCGCCTCGCCGCCGAGCAGGTTCGCGGGGTCGACGCCGACGACGAGACCGACGCCGAGAAGGCCGATGAGCATCCCGAGCGCGCCGCGAGTGGAGAGTCGTTCGTCGGCGAGGAGCGCCATGGCGAACACGGGCGTCAGAATCGGGTTGAGACTGAAGATAATCGACCCGACGCCGCTGGAGACGTGCTCCTGTCCCACGAACAGGAGGGCGTTGGCGAGACCGATGACGAACACGCCGGTGGCGAGGATGCCGACCACGTCGCGGACGGACCGCGGGAGCAGTTCGGCGCGCGGCCGAGTCGCGACGACGTAGCCGACGAGGAGCACCGCCGCGATGTCGAACCGGAGCGCGACGAACAGGAGCGGCGGCAGGTAGTCGAGGCCCGCTTTCGCGGCGACGAACGTGCCGCCGAAGAAGAACGCCGTCAACGCGAACAGGACGAACCGCCGGCGCGTCGCCGTCACCATTCCGCACCTCCGACCGAGAGACCGAACGCAGAGTGAAGTGAACGCATCTTGGATACACGTACGACTCCCCCACGTATAGTTTGATTCAGAAATTAATTCAGGGTAAGAAAACGTCGCGTGCGGCGAGCGTGATTCATTATGTGAAATTCTTTCACGACGCGAAAGACGTTTATCGGGGCACGCACAACCCCGATGCATGGAGTCGGCATTAGACGAAATCGAGTTCCTCGCGCTCTCGCAGAACCGCGTCGACGCGCTCAGATACCTCGCCGAGCGGCCGCACTCCAGACGCGAACTGGTCGAACGGACCGGGGCGTCACAGCCGACGATGGGCCGGATTCTCAGCGATTTCGAAGACCGGTCGTGGCTCGTCCGCGAGGACGGCGCGTACCGGGCGACGGTGACGGGCGAACTCGTTTCTCGGGGCTTCGACGACCTCGTCGACATCCTCGACACCGACGCCAAGCTCCGGCCGGTCGTCGAGTGGCTCCCGACCGACGCCATCACGTTCGACCTCGAACACCTGACCGAGGCGACGATTACCACGCCGAGTCAGGTCCGGCCGAACGCGCCGGTCAAGCGCGCCGTGGCCCTTCTGAGCGAGGCCGAAGACGTGCGAATCTTCTCCTACGCCTTCAACGAGCAGAACCTCGACATCGTCAGGGAGCGGACCGCCGCCGGCGACCAGCGGTTCGAGGGCGTCTTCTCGTCGGCCGCCATCGACGCGCTCGCCCACGACTCCCAACTGCGCGAACAGCTCCGCGACCTCCTCGACGCCGACGCGGCCGCCGTCCGCATCACCAACGAGCCGATTCCGATGGCGGCGACCATCGCCGACTCGACCGTCCACCTGTTCCTCCGCGACGACACCGGTATCCTTCAGGCCTCCATCGACGTGACCGAACCGGAGGTGCTCGCGTGGGCCGACGAACTGTTCGAACGCTACTGGGAGGCGGCGGAGCCGCTCGACCTCGACCGGCTGTAACGGGCGGGCGTCTCCGAGAGTATCCGCGTCGCCGACCCGTCAACCGACCCACAATACATATCAGCGACCTGCGAGAAGCCGACGTATGCCCTCGCCTTCGTCCCCTCCATCGCGCGTTCCCTCCGATTCCGGCTCCTCGTCGCGTCGCGCGTTTCTCGCCGCCGCTGGCACCGCCCTCGCAAGTGGACTCGCCGGCTGTTCGTCGCTCCGACAGTTCCGGTCGCCCGACGGGACGGACTGGTCCGCATCCGTGCCCGACCCGAGCGTTCTCTCGCCGCCGGGAACCACCGAGGGGGTCGTCGCCGTCATCGGCCATCGGGACGGCGACATCGACGAGGGACGCGTCGTCGCGTTCGACCGGGAGAGCGGCGAGCGCCTGTGGGACATCGATTTCGGCCGGCCGACGGGCTTGCTCGCCGCTGACGGGTCGGTGTACGCGGGCGAGAAACTCGGGTCGGGTCGCGGGCGGATCTACGCGTTCGACGCCACAGACGGGAGCCAGCGGTGGTCCCAGACCGTCGGGAACATCGGCTCTGCGATGGCCATCGCGGGCGACACGCTGTACGCGGCGAACGGGACGCTCGCGGCGCTTGCGACCGACGACGGCGCGGTCCGCTGGGAACAATCGGCAGTCGATGGCGTCGGGTTTACCATCGCCGTCGCCCCGCAGGACCAACTGTTCGCCGACGAGCGAGCGGTCTACTACGGCGACGACGGGGGCGTCTTCGCCATGTCGCCCGACGACGGGAGCCTCCGGTGGGCGTGGCGACCGGACCGCTGGGACTGGGCCGACGTGGGACCGGTTCCGGCCGGCGATAGCGTCTACGCCGGGAGCGCAGGCGACATCGCCATGCTCGACGCGGCCGACGGGTCGCTCCGGTGGCGGACCTCGTTCGGAGCCGACGCGCAGGTCGTCGGCGTCCACGAACGCGGTTCGACGGTTCTGGTCGCGGAGGGGACCGACGAGTCGCCGTCGGACACCTTCGGAACGCTGTACGAACTCGCGGTTCGAGACGGGTCCGAGCGCTACGAAGTCCGCTTCGACAGCCCGATCGAGCGGACCGCCTCGACCGACGAGACGTTCGTCGTCGGGACCCGCGCGGGCCGGATTCGGTGGTCCCGCGGCGCGTCGTTTTTCGAGCCGTTCGAGACGACGCTCTCGACCGACGGCTATCTCCTCGGCGCGGCCGGGACGCAGGCGTTCGCACAGACGGGCGAGGGGACGCTCTGGGCGCTCTCGCCGGACCGGTAGAAGCAGAGCTGTCCGTCAGACAGCCGTCAGAACGAACCGCGTCGTGCGCCCGGTGCGCCGGCGTCCGAAACCGCGACCGAGCGATGTCCTCGCTCCCCGCCCGTCACTCGAGGTCGTCGAACGAGTCGACCTCGTCCCAGCAGGAACACGGCAGGTCGTCCAGAGAGGTGACTTCGTCCGGGAGGCTCGTGATTGGAATCCCGGAGCCGGCCTCGTCGCAGTCCCGCTGATGAACGCTGAAGTCGTCGCTGGACATCGTGTACATGGTCAGCACACGCTGTTCGCCGGCTTCATTGAAACAATTTGTGAGTGCGACAAGCGAGCGCGGGGCGTCAGAGAACCCGGAAGACGCGAACCGTGTCGCGCTTGCCCGGTTCGCAGAGCAACTGCGCGAGACCGAGGTCGGAGAACTCGTCTTTCCAGTTGCGGTGATACAGCGGGAAGTCGTCGTTGACGTAGCTCACCTCGGAGCCGGAGCGCCCGCGAGTCGGTCCGTTACCCTCGTTTTCGGCGGTTATCACGAGGTCCGACGAGACGCGCGCGATCTCTTCGAACACCCACGTGTCGTCGGGGTGGACGTGCTGGAGCGTCTCGACGGAGTAGATGACGTCGAACTTGTCGTCGGGGAAGTCGGGGAGCAGGTCCTCGATTGCGCCGGTGAGGAACGTGCCGGTGTCGACGAGTTCGGGGAAGTACTCGGCCATCACCTCGAAGGAGTCGTCGTTGATGTCGATGCCGGTGATGTCCTCGTAGCCGCGGTCGTGGAGGTGCGCGAGGTGGCGACCGGAGCTACAGCCGAGTTCGAGAATCGACGCGTCTTCCGCCGCGTAGTGCTCGAACACGGTCGCGAGCGTCTCGCTGACCTCGTTCGGGCCGATTTGGGCGTAGTACTCCGGCGAGAAGTCGCCGGAGCGCTCGGCCCACCCGCGGTGGTTGTCGTCTGCGTCCATACCCCGAGTAGCGAACGGGCGGGTAAATGTTCCGCGGAGTGCGCGCCGCCGGTGCGACGCGCGAGGAGAGTCGGAACATCCGGCGACTGCGCGGGGGTCGAGTGCGCTGGAGGGCGCGATGGGGACGTGCTGGAGGGCACGTCGGGGAGGTGTGCGTCAGGGGGACCGAACTGGAGGGTGCGTCAGGGGGATTCGGCGTCCCGCGAGGGGACAGGGTGCGAATGTGCCGTGGAGGGCTGGAGGGGGAGCGCCGCCGCGGGCACGAGCAGTCGGGTGTACCAGTCGAGCGTGCCGTGCCTCGCTCGCGGCGCGTGCGTCAGCGGGTCGTCGACCGCGGCCTCACATCGAGTCGTCGGTCGTCGTCTCGTTCTCGGTCGTCTCGTTCGTCGTCTCTTCTTCTGTCGTCTCCATCTCAGTCGTCGTCTCGTCTTCCGACGTCTCTTCTTCTGTCGTCTCCATCTCAGTCGTCGTCTCGTCTTCCGTCGTTTCTTCTGTCGTCTCGTCTTCCGTCGTTTCTTCTGTCGTCGTCTCGTCCTCGGTCGTCGTCCCGACACCACCGGTCTCGGCTGTCGTCTCGGTGTCGCCGACCGCGGGTTCGCCGTCCGTACCGTTCGTGCCGTTCACGGGACCACCACCACCGCCCGTGTCCGTACAGCCGGCGAGTGCGACGGTCGCCACCGCGACTCCGACACCGAACTGCCGCCGAGTGAGCGTTTCGCGCATCGCAGTCAGCAGTCTCGCTCGGCGGATGATAATGGGGGAGAGTCGTCCCGACCGTTCTCCCCGTGAACAACCGTTTCGACCGACTGTTTCGACCGTTCCAGTCGGATTAACGGAACGTTTGTCGGTCGTTCGCGGGCCGGCGAAGACGGCACAGTACGGCGATTATCACGCGTCTACGGCGGGAGCCGACGAGAAGCAACAGCGGGCAGTCACGAGCGCGACGAGCGCCGTTCGAAGACGTCGAGACGCGACGTACCCGCCGCGAATCGCGGCGTCGACGACCGGAGGTGACGTGGAGCTCGCGCGCGCCGGATGAACGAATAAAATTTCTAATTTTGAAACATTCTTCGCATATTGACAGTCAAAAGAGTTGTAAAAATGTCTAACAAACAGATAAACAAAACATTATACACTAGCAGAGTCGACAAATAGAGAACGAACAATGCCTGTCAAACGCATCTCTCCGTTCGTGTGGGCGCTCGTCGCGACGCTACTCGTCGTCGCGGGCGGCGTCTCGCCGGTCGTCGTCGCCGCGGACGGCGTCGAGGTGCGTGCGGTCGACCACACCGGCGCGGGCGTCGTCGCCACCGAGAACGGCCGGACGTACGTCGCCTCGTGGCGGCCCTCGACGGTTTCGGTGGCCGTCGCGGGGGACGGCGACTACGAGGTCTGTCTCCGGACCGACCTCGACGACGGCTCGACGACGTCGTTGGGGTGCGAGCCGCTCGGGAGCGCGGGGGCGAACGCGACCGGCGACCAGCGCGTCGACTTCGAGTTCGAAACGTGGCCGGCGAACGCGACCGGCGACCGCACCGTAACGGCCGTCGTCAGACCCGGCGGCGGCGAGCCGGTCGCGCAGGCGAGTCACGGCGTCACGGTGCTCGCTCCGGCCGGGGACGCCGACGGCGACGGTCTCGGCAACCGCGACGAACTCGACCGCGGCACGGACGTGCTCGTCGCCGACACCGACACCGACGGCGTGCCCGACGGCGAGGAGGTGAACCGCTACGAGACCGACCCGACGAGCACCGACACCGACGGCGACGACCTCAGCGACGGCGTCGAAATCAACGAGCAGGGGAGCAACCCGACCGAGACGGACACCGACGGCGACGGCCTCGACGACGGTGCGGAGGTGACGACCCACGGCACGGACCCGACGACCGCCGACACCGACGGCGACGGTCTCGACGACGGCGCGGAAGTCAACGACTACGAGACCAACCCGACCGCCACCGACACGGACGGCGACGGTCTCGACGACGGGCCGGAGGTCAACGTCCACGAGACGAATCCCACCGCCGCCGACACCGACGGCGACGGTCTCGACGACGGCGCGGAAGTCAACCGATACGAGACGAACCCGACCGAGGCCGACACCGACGGCGACGGTCTCGACGACGGGCGCGAGGTCAACGTCATCGGGACCGACCCGAACCGCGGCGATACCGACGGCGACGGGCGCGGGGACGGCGCTGAGGTCGAAGCGGGGACCGACCCGAGCGCCGCGCCGGGGTCGGTCGTCGGGTCGCTGGAACTCGGCGGCGACGGCTGGTTGCTCGTGCTCGCGGTCGCGGCCGTCGCGGTCGCCCTGCTCGTCGTCGGCGCGCGAGTCCGGAGAACCGACGCGAGAGCGCGACTGTCGGACGTTCGCTCGCTCGCGACCGACCGCGGCGACGAGGCCGCCGCCAACGGGGAGTCGGCGGACGCGGTTCGGACCGGCGGAACCGGCGGCGCGGCGCGCCCGGAGTCGGCCGCCGACGGCTACCCCGACGCCGAAGAACTCCTCGACGACGAGACGCGCGTCCTCAGGCTCCTCGACGACAACGGCGGCCAACTCCGGCAGTCGAAGGTCGTCGAGGGCACGGGGTGGTCGAAGTCGAAGGTGAGCCGCGTCCTCTCGCGGATGGCCGAGGAGGGCACCGTCACGAAGATAAACCTCGGCCGGGAGAACCTCATCGCCCGCCCCGAGGACGTGCCCGAACACGCCCGGTCGCCGTTCGACGAGTCCTGAGCGGGTCGCGTCGCGGCCGACGCGGCCCGCGAGTCGGAATCCCGAACCGCGGTCGGAGTTGGAACATACCAACCAAGGCTATAGGCCTCGGGCGACTAGGTGAGAGCCATGCGAGAGTTCGTCTTCACGGTCGAGTACGAGCGGGGCGTCGACGAGGTGATGGACCTCTTCATCGAGAACCCGGACCTGCACTCCAAGACGATGGCGATACACGCCACGAGCGAGTCGATGTGGCGGCTCGACCGTCTCACCGGACCGACGGAGGCCCTCGAAGCGTTCGACGAGGTCATCGAGCAGGCCACCCGGTGCAACGGCGTCCTCGGGATGTGCGGCGCGCCGGTCGTCGAGTGGGAGTACGAGGTGCTCTCGGAGACGCCGAACGGGCGCATCGTTTACTCCTGCCGCGAGGAGGGCGACGGGATTCAGTCGATTCCCCACGTCGCCGCGAAGCACATCGGCGACGGCCTCCTGATGCAGGCCGAGCGCCGAGGGGCCCAAAACCAGTGGCGACTGCTCATCTCCGACGACGACACGGTGAGCGAGATTTACGAGGAAGTCAAAGACAGCCTCAGCGACGGCCTCTCGCTGAGCGTCCAGCGCATCAGCGAACCCGAGTGCTGGCTCGAAGAGGGCGTTTCGGCCGACGGGCTCCCGCCGGAACAGCAGGCCGCGCTCGAAGCCGCCGTCGAGTTCGGCTACTACGAGACGCCGCGGCAACACACCGTCCAAGAGATTTCGGAGGAACTCGACATCCCGAACTCGACGCTTCAGTACCGCCTGACCCGCGCCGAGGCGTGGCTGGCCCGGCAGTTCGTCACCGATACGCTCGGCACCGAAGTCGAAGAGCGCGTCGACCCCGAAAAGCTCGAAGCGAGCGCCTGACCGGCGACTCCCGGGCCGAAACCTCGATAGGAGACGGTTACAGAACGGTTGGAATATTCCAACCACACTCTGATACGCCGTGGAAGCGTACGCAACGACGTGGGAAAGGACACATTCAGCGACATCACCGGCCTCCCGGACGACCTCGGAATCGGCGACGACCTCGCGCGGGCGGACCAGCGCGCGTCGATTCGCGTCGATACCCGACGGTACGGCAAGCCCGTGACGGTGGTCGGCGGCCTCGACCTCCCGACCGACGAACTGGACGCCCTCGCGTCGACCCTGAAACGACGGCTCGCGGTCGGCGGGACCGTGACCGACGGGCGCATCGAACTGCAGGGCGAACACGGCGAGCGCCTCGAAGCCGCGCTCCGCGACGAGGGCTTCGGCGTCGAGCGCTGACCTCGTTTTTCGTCCGCCCGATAGCTCTCGCGGCCGAAAGAGGCGGATAACTGACGCGGCGACCGACGAGCGAGCGGCCGGTGTCTCCCGGTCGCGCGCCCCGGTGGCGGACGCGTTTGGCATATTCCAAACGAGGTCCCATTACCCTGTGTCCGGAATACACTGGTACTCAATGGACACGAAACACGTCGACTGGCGTTCGATGCGAGACGAGTCGGCACCGACGGCGGGGTCCGAGGCCCGACAGTCCGGCGACGAGCGCGACGCGGACGAGGACGGAGCCGAGGCGTCTGAGGCGGCGGTCGCGGAGCGGACCGACCTCGTCTACGACGAGCAACACGGCGAGTGGGTCGACCCCGAGACGGGCGAGATTCTCCGCGAGGACGAAATCGATCGCGGCCCGGAGTGGCGCGCGTTCGACTCCGCGGAGCGCGACCAGAAGTCCCGCGTCGGCGCGCCCACGACGAACATGATGCACGACAAGGGGCTGTCGACCAACATCGGCTGGCAGAACAAAGACGCCTACGGCAACTCCCTGTCGACGGGCCAGCGCCAGAAGATGCAACGACTCCGGACGTGGAACGAGCGGTTCCGCACCCGCGACTCCAAAGAGCGGAATCTCAAGCAGGCGCTCGGCGAAGTCGAGCGGATGGGCTCGGCGCTCGGCCTGCCGGACACGGTCCGCGAGACAGCCTCGGTCATCTACCGCCGCGCGCTCGACGAGGACCTACTGCCCGGTCGCTCTATCGAGGGCGTCGCCACGGCCGCCATCTACGCCGCCGCTCGACAGGCCGGCGTCCCCCGTTCCCTCGACGAGGTGCGGCGCGTCTCCCGCGTCGACAAGATGGAACTCACCCGGACGTACCGCTACGTCTCCCGCGAGCTGGGGCTGGACATGAAGCCGGCCGACCCGGCGCAATACCTCCCGCGGTTCGTCTCCGAACTCGACGTGACCGACGACGTGGAGCGCCGCGCCCGGTCGCTTCTCGACAACGCGAAGCGGCAGGGCATCCACAGCGGGAAAAGCCCCGTCGGGCTCGCGGCGGCGGCCATCTACGCCGGCGCGCTCCTCGCCGACGAGGAACTGACGCAGTCCGAGGTGAGCGACGTGACCGACATCAGCGAAGTGACTATCAGGAACCGCTACCGCGAGCTCCTCGAAGCGACCCAGAAGTCGGGCGAGCGGACCGTCGGGTCGACCGCCTAAGCCGGCGTTTCGAGCGCAAGAAGCAGTTTTTCTCTTCGATTCGGTTCGTTTTCAGTCCGGGCCGTCAGTGTCGCGAGCGACGCGGCAACGGTCTCACGGTCGTCAGCGGTTGCACGAACACGTCGAGCGGGACGCACCGTCGCGTCCCGGGTGAGCGTCGCGGGCGCGGTCGACGAGTTCGCTCGCGGTCTCGCGAACGGCGCGTCGGGCGCTCGATTCGGGGCGACGCGCTCGGAAGTCGAGGTAGAGCGCCGTCGGCAGGAGAAACGAGGCGTACACGCCGCTGACGGCGACGGCAATCTGCACCGGATGGTCGGCGGGAACGACCGCCCACCCGACCCCGATGAGCGCCCACAGCGCGATTCCCTGTCGGATAGTCGGACGCCATCGGTTCGTTCGCGCCGACTGCGCCTGCACGTCGAGGCTGGGGTCAACGTCGGCGGTGTCGGCGTCGGCGTCATCGCCCGAGTCGGACGCCGAGCGGTCGACTCGGCGGGACTCGGTCCGCGTGTCGTCACGTGGAGAAGCGGCGTGACGGAACCTTTGTTCGGACATAGCGTGGTGTCGGCGGCTACGGCTCCGAGCCTAATGGGGGCACGGTTGGAATATGCCAACCGAGGAAATCAGCGGGCGGCGGTCGGCCGCGGGAACTCAGTTACTGCTCGCGCCGTCGACCGGTTCCGCGAACGCGACGGTCTGTTTCACGTCGGTGACTTCGACCTCGACGCGGTCGCCGGGGTCCGTGCCGGGGACGATGATGACGAAGCCGCGTTCGACCTTCGCGATGCCGTCGCCCTGGTCGCCGAGGGTGTCGATGATGACGGTCCGAACGTCGCCCTCCGCGACGGGGGGTTCTCGCGGCTGTGAGCGCGCGTCGCGGGGGCTCGACGGCGAGTCGTCGGAGTCCCGGTCGTCGGAGCCGAAGTCGCCGTCGTCCGCCGAAGTCGCCGTCGCCGCCGTCGATTCGACCGGCGGCTCTGCCACCGACGCGGTGCCCGGACTCGAAAGCAGTGCGACGCGGTACAGCTCCCCCGCGGAAATCGACCCGCTTTCGACGAGTTCGCTCGGAATCGACACCACGTAGCGGTCGCCGTCTCGCTCGACCGAAGTCTCGAAAAGGAGCCGAAGAGAATCTGAAATATCAGTCACTCCCGCTACTTCGTCTCGGACCAAATAAAAGGTGGTGAAACCAACGCACCCGTCTCGGCCGACAGCGACCGACAGAACCCGCCGAACACCGGTTTCGACGGACTGCGGGCGCACCCGAAGACACATGACAGCTCGGTTGCTCTTTCCGGCATGGCACGCGACACGCTCGTCTCGTGGCAGACGTTCGCGCTGTTCATCCTGTTTCCGCCGGCGGCGCTCGTCGCCATCGTGTTGTTTCCCCTGACGTTGCTCGTCTTCGGGTGGCTGTACTACCGCGGCAAGTACGAGGCGGAACTGGAGTCCGACGACGAAAAACGTGTGTGAAGCCGAACGACCCCGCCCCGTGAGGCGATGCACACGCGGGGGCAACCTCAGTCGGCGCACTCGTCGAGGTCGGTCACGGCGTCGATTCCCTCGTGGGTCAGTTCGAGCGACTCCGTCGCCACGGCGGCCGCATCGGCGACGAGGTGCGGCCCGGTCCACCTGACCGGCGTCGCCGCCCGGCAGACCCACCCGCGAACCGGCTCGCCGGTCGCGTCGAGCAGGCAGATTCGAACGTCCTGCGGAGTCGTCTCGCCGTCGACCCACGCGCGGAACCACGCCCACAGCGACCGGTCGTCGGTGACGCCCCGGCGGAGTTCGAGCGGCGGCGAACTGGTTTCTCGGCGCGACGGCGAGCGCGGCCGCGGGCGGGGTCGCGGACCCGACCGCTTCCGCCGGCGACGGCCGCGTCCACCGGCATCGGGACGCCGCGGTTCGGGCTCTGACTCGTCGCGGGTCGGGGACTCGACCGTCACGGAGAGCCCGCGAACCTCGGAAAGCCCGAGTTTCGGGAGCGCGTCGCACCGCACTCGAAAGCGATGCGCCCCGTAGGGGTCCGACCCGGCGGCGGTCACGTCTCGTCCGACGCCTCGTCGCCGGCGCGGGTCGGATTCAGCCGCGATTCGTCGATGCCCTGGGGCAGTCCCTCGCCGACCGGGAAGTCGAGGTCCGGAAGCGACGGGGTCGAACCGCCGTCGCTCTCGCTCTCGGGGTCGTCGGCGTCGTCAGTCTCGCCTTCCTCGCCCTCGTCGTCGCCCGTCTCGACCGCGATTCTCGCGAAACCCTCGTGGACGACGACGAGGCGCTCGACGGCGACTTCGGAGGCCATCGCGTCCAACCGGGGCGCGTCGTACCGCGAGGGCCACGCCTCGCGGAAGACCCAGCGAGCGGCGGGGTTCCCGGCCGCGTCCAGCAACACGACCGCGGCGTCGCGCCGGGCTTCGGCCATCTTGCCCTGCTCGACGAGCGTCCGCCACTCGGACAGTTCGAGCGAGCGGTCGGTCACGCCGACTTCGAGCGCGAGCGGCCCGTACTCGTTCAGCCCGGGGAGCTTCCGCGGCGTCGGCGGGTCCGCCCCCTCGCGGTACTCGACGACCGCCGAGGTCGCCGACGGGAGGTCACAGCGGCTGAAGCCGGCGGTCACGAGGCCCTCGATTTCGAGGATGAACCGTAGCTGTCGGTACGGGTCTGTCCGGGAGGCCAACGTCAGCGACCTCCGGGGGGAACGAGCGCCGGTGGCCGGGGCGCGACCGTCGGCGCGACAGTGTCACGTGAGAGCATAGCAATCGAGACTCGCGGCGGCGGCTAATGAGCGTGTACCCTACGTGCGAAAGCGCGCGGGGCTTCGAAGTACGCGGCGTCGTCACGCCGAGAGGTCGACGCCCCGGAGCCGGCGGGCGTTGACGGCGACGATAATCGTCGACAGGGACATGAACACGGCGCCGACCGCCGGCGACAGGAGGATACCGACGGGCGCGAGGACGCCGGCGGCGAGCGGGAGCGCGAACACGTTGTAGCCGGTCGCCCAGACGAGGTTCTCCTGCATCTTCCGGTAGCTCGCCTTCGAGAGCTTGACGAG
Organism: Haloferax sulfurifontis; assembly: GCF_014635105.1. Taxonomy (NCBI): domain Archaea; kingdom Methanobacteriati; phylum Methanobacteriota; class Halobacteria; order Halobacteriales; family Haloferacaceae; genus Haloferax; species Haloferax sulfurifontis. Next base: position 389,781 of record NZ_BMCI01000005.1, on the reverse strand, counting down.
CCGGACGACGTCTACGGGGTCGTTGTCGACGAGGATGATATCGCCCGATTCGATGGCGACGTCGGTGCCGGAGCCGATGGCGATGCCGACGTCCGCCCGCGCGAGCGCCGGCGCGTCGTTGACGCCGTCGCCGACCATCGCGACCCGTTTCCCCTCGGACTGAAGTTGCGCTACTTTGGTGTCTTTCTCCTCGGGCAGGACCTCCGCGAAGTACTGGTCGATGCCGAGTTCCGCAGAGACGGCGCGCGCGACGTCCTTGGAGTCGCCGGTCAGCATCGCCACCTCGATGCCCATCGCGTGGAGCGCCTCGATGGCCCGCCGGCTCTCCTCGCGGACGACGTCGGCGAGCGCGAACGCCGCGACGACCTCGGATTCGCCGCGAATCAGATAGATGACCGTCTGCGCGTTCGAGCCGGCCTCGTCGGCGAACGGCGCGATTTCGTCGGGACGCTCGATACCGAGTCTCTCAATCAGGTTGGGGCCGCCGAGGTGAACCGTCTCACCGTCACCCGACCCCGATTCGGGTTCTGGTTGGCTCGACAGAGCGCCGCTCTGTCGAACGTCGACGGTCGCCCGGACGCCGAGTCCGCGGAGGTTCTCGAAGTCCGAGACCGGGGTCGGTCGAACGTCGCGTTCGGCGGCGGCGTTCCGAATGGCGCGGGCAATCATGTGCTCCGAATCGCCTTCGACGCCCGCGGCGACCTCGAACGCCCGGGTTTCGTCCCACTCGCCCGCGGTCTCGACGGCGACGACCCCCTGTTCGCCCTTCGTGAGCGTGCCCGTCTTGTCGAAGATGACGGTGTCAAGCTTTCTGGCCTCTTCCATGGCGATTCGGTCGCGGACGAGCATTCCGTTCTGGGCGGCAGTGGACGTGTTGATTGCGACCACGAGCGGGACGGCGAGGCCGAGGGCGTGCGGACACGCGATGACGAGGACCGTCACGACGCGTTCGAGGACGCCGACGCTGAATCCGACCGCGGCGACCCACGCGACTGCCGTGACGCCCGCGACGGCGAGCGCGGCGTAGAACAGCCACCCCGCCGCGCGGTCCGCGAGGAGTTGCGTGCGGGACTTGGACTGCTGGGCGTCCTCGACCAGCCGCATGATTCCCGCCAGCGCCGTCTCGTCTCCCGTCTTCGTGACTCTCACGCGGAGGCTCCCGTCCTGATTGACCGTGCCCGCGATGACCTCCGAACCGGAGTCCTTGTCGACGGGCCGCGACTCGCCCGTAATCATCGACTCGTCGACGGACGACTCGCCCTCGACGACCTCGCCGTCGGCGGGAACCGACACACCGGGACGGACGAGCACGACGTCGCCTTCCGACAGTTCGGAGACGGGGACCTCCTCAGTATCCCCGCTCTCGGTGATTCGTTCGGCGGTGTCGGGCATGAGTTCGGCCAGTTCGTCGAGCGCCCCGGAGGCCTGCCGGACCGACCGCATCTCCATCCAGTGACCGAGGAGCATGATGTCGATGAGCGTGACGAGTTCCCAGAAGAACGGCGTCGTCCCCTCGATGAACAGGCTCGCGATCGAGTAGCCGAACGCGACGGTAATCGCCAGCGAGATGAGCATCATCATCCCCGGTTCGCGGTTCCCCAGTTCGGTCCGAGCCATCGAGAGGAACGGCACACCGCCGTAGGCGAAGACCACGACTGAGAGGACGGGCGTAATCCAGACGCTTCCGGGGAACGTCGGCGCCGCGTAGCCGAAGACGCCTTGGACGAACTCGCTGAAGAAGACGACCGGTAACGAGAGCGCGAGCGACACCCAGAACCGCCGCCGAAACATCTGTTCGTGGCCCGTGTGGTCCGTGTGGGCCCCGTGATGGTGATTCGACGAAGCGTCGTGGTCGTGGTCGTGGCCGTCGTGGTCTGGGTGGATGCTCATGGATGGATAGTGGTGCCGTTTCCCCATTATTCTGTCCGGCGACTGACACGGTGCGTCACGGTCAGGCGACTTCGGTTATCTGTTCACGGTCAGCGGGCTATCCCCCAGACGGAGACAGTCGCCGACGGACACGTAAACGTACGCTCCCCGAGCTTATGCGGATTTTCCCTTCGAATCAGCGGCTCCGAGACGGTCGATAGCTTGGAATCGAAACAGCACGGTGCATCCCGAACCCCACCGGGCGCACGCGGGTGTGGACTCAGCAATCACAACTGGTACATCACAACTGGTACACCGGTGTCGCTCCAATCACCGAGCATGAACGAGCACCACGGCAAACCGAGGTGGGATGGATGAATCGGCGACGAGCCGACGCGGTCGTCGGCGCTCTCGTCGCTGGCACGGTCCTCATCGGCGGAGCGCTCAGTTGGCAGGCGTACCAGCGACAGCGGGCGTTCGAACAGATGGGGTCGATGATGGACATGGGTACGTCGATGGGAGCCGTTCACGGAACGAACCCGCTGTGGTACGTCCTCGGGACAGCCCTCGCCGCGGCCGTCATCGGCGGCGGCTACCTCGCGGTTCGAGACGCGCTCAACGGTGCGGACGCGGGCGAGCGCGTTCAGGACCAGACGGCGAATCCGACCGACCGTGAACGGACAGAGCCGCCGGCTGAAGTCGGCCAATCGGAGGAGACGAGTCCCTCGGCGTCACACCCGCGGACTCGCGTGTTGGACCTCCTGCCGGAGGACGAGCGTCGGGTGCTCGAACCGGTTCTCACCTCGCCCGGCATCACGCAAATCGAACTCCGGGACCGCTCGGACTTCTCGAAGAGCAAGGTGAGCCAGACGGTGAGCGCCCTCGAAAAACGCGGGTTACTGTACCGCGAGCGCCAGGGCCGGACGTATCGAATCTACCCGAGTGACGAGCTACAGCAGAACCAAGCGCCGTAGCCGACTGCCGCGGCGTCTCCTCGCCCACGGGTTGCCCAAGCGAGACGGATTGCGAGTACGCGGGAAAGCTCAACGCCGACACCGACGAATTCGGCGCGGATGAACGGTCTCGTTTCTGAAAAACGATTAGAACGACGTATAAACGTTCTCGAACGCTCTCAGAGCAGGGTTCACACCCAGCGAGATAACCCCAGAGCGGCCCTACGACCAACCGAGGAGGAAACACAATGACCAACTTCGAACTCGGCCGCTGGCTACTCGCGGCGCTCGCAATCGTCGGACTCGCGGTCGCCGCGCCCGTCGTCAGTGCACACGGCGACGAACCGGCGACTGACGACGCGGCCCCGCCCGACGGAACCGCCGCCGAGTGGGCGGCATGGATGGAATCGCAGATGGCCGAACACATGGGACCGGAGAGCGTCGAGTGGATGGAGTCGCACACGGGCGTGACCGTCGACGGGATGGCCCGGTACATGGCTGACAACCACGACGGCGGAAGGTACGGACAGGGCGGAGGGATGTACGGGCAGAGCGGCGGAACGTACGGACAGGGCCACTGCTGACGGCCCTGACCGGCTGAATCGCCTCGACAGAACACCGCAACTCACTACTTCGAAATGATAACACAACGTGACACGCACCTCGGACGTACTGCTTGCCGACTCGCGATGCTTGCGGTCCCGCTACTGGTCGCGGCGACCGGCGCGGCCGCCGCCATGGGCGGCGGATACGGCGGCGGCACGATGGGCGGTGGCTGGGGGCTCTTCGGCGGCGGGATGGGCCTCTGGGGACTCCTCTGGATGGGGCTACTGCTCGCGGTTCCGCTGTACCTCGTCTTCGCCCTCGGGAAGCGGCGGGAGAGCGAACCCGACGAACGGCCGCTGTCGGTCCTCCGAGCCCGCTACGCGCGCGGCGAGTTCTCCGACGACGAGTTCGAACGGCGGCGCGAACGGTTGAAGCGCTCCGAATAGCTCGGTCGAGGGCTATCTCGACACCGTCGTCTCGGCTCGGACGTCGCGGGACGAGCGGCCGACCTCGACGGCGTAGTCACCGGCGTCGACGGTCCAGCCCTCGGAGTCGTCGTATCTGCGGAACGCGTGTTCGGACAGCGAGAGTACGACCGTCTCGGTCTCGCCGGCGGGGAGTTCGACGGCCGCGTAGCCGGCGAGTTCTCGCGTCGGGCGCTCGACGCCCGCGACGGTCGGCGGCCGGACGTACGCCTGCACGACCTCTCTCCCGTCGCGGTCGGACGCGTTCGTCACCTCGACCGCGACCGCGTCGTCGCCGCGCGCCTCCGCCTCGCCGTACTCGAAGGTCGCATACGAGAGGCCGTGGCCGAAGGGGTAGGTCGGCTCGTCGTCCGCGTCGGCGGTGTCGAAGTGACGGTAGCCGACGAAGACGCCCTCGTCGTACTGCGCCTCGTCGTCGACGCCGGGGAATCGCTCCTCGGACGCCGTGGGATACGACTCCTCGGGCGCGAACGTGACCGGGAGGCGGCCGGAGGGGTCGGCGTCGCCGTAGAGGACCGACGCGAGCGCGTCGCCGTCGGCCTGTCCGGGGTACCACGACTCGACGACGGCGTCGACCGAGTCGCGCCACGGCAGTTCGACCGGGCCGCCGGACTGGACGACGACGACGGTCCGGTCGGCGGCGTCGGCGACGGCCTCGACGAGTTCGTCCTGTTCGCCGGGCAGGCGGAGCGTCTCCCGGTCCGCGCCCTCCGTGGTCGCGTCCCTGACGACGACGACCGCGACGTCGGCCTCGCGGGCGCAGTCGACCGCCGCGTCGATGTCGGGCGTCTTCCCGCCGGGGAAGTCGTCCCCAGCGTCCTCGTCGTCGCCCGCGGCGTCCGCGCTCTCGTCGTCGAAGAACGAGGGCGTGACGACGCGTTCGACGCCGGGCTCGAACACGACCGAGCCGTCGGTTCGGGCGCGGATGCCCGCGAGCGCCGAGACCTCGCGGGCGGGAGTGACTTCGGAGGAGCCGCCGCCGCCGAGCATCGCCTCCGCGACGCCGGGGCCGACGAGCGCGACGTCGGCGTCGTCAGACAGCGGGAGCGCCCCGTCGTCGTTCTTCAGGAGGACGGTGCCGCGGGCGGCGAGCGTCTCGGCGAGGTCGCGGTGTTCGGGCGCGTCGAGCGCGCCGCCGTCGTCCCAGTCGCCGTCGAGGAGGCCGATTCGGGCCATCTGCCCGAGGATTCGCGCGACCATGTCGTCGAGGCGGTCGGCCGGGACCGCGCCGGACTCGACCGCGGCTTTCAGTTCGGTCGCGAACCGGGGCGTCGTCGTCTCGCCGGCCGGGATGCTCTCGTCGTCGCCCTCCTCCAGCATCTCGGCGTCGGGGTCGATTCCGAACGCCTCGTGGAGCGCTTCGAGCGAGATGCCCGGCATTTCGAGGTCGAGGCCGGCGGTGGCCGCGCCGACGGCGCTTTCGGTGCCGAACCAGTCGGAGACGACGTAGCCGTCGAAGCTCCACTCGTCTTTCAGTACCTCGGTGACGAGCCGCCGGTGGTCGCTCATGTGCGTCCCGTTGACGCGGTTGTACGCGGTCATGACCGAGCCCGCGCCCGCCTCGACGGCCGCCTCGAACCCGGGGAGATAGAGCTCTCGGAGCGCCCGCTCGCCGACCTCGGCGCTGACGACGAGCCGCTTCGTCTCCTGGTTGTTGGCGACGTAGTGCTTCGGTGTGGCGATGACGTCTTCGGACTGGAGACCCTCCACGACCGCGGCGGCGAAATCGGCCGTCACGACGGGGTCCTCGGCGTAGTACTCGAAGTTGCGCCCGCAGTTGGGGACGCGAACGAGGTTCAGCCCGGGGCCGAGGACGGCGTGCTGACCGCTGGCTTTGGCCTCGCGGGCCATCGCGACGCCCTGTCGCCGCGCGAGTTCGGGGTCGAACGTCGACGCCACGGCGATGGAAGCCGGAAACGCGGTCGACGAGCGACCGGGGATGCGAATCCCGAGCGGCCCGTCGGCGAGTCTGAACTCGGGGATGTCGAGTCGGGGGACGCCGGGGACGTAGCCCGTCGCCGTCCCCTCGGGGTCGGCCGCTCCGTGCACGAGCGAGCACTTCTCGTCGAGGGAAAGCGAGTCGACCAGGTCGGAGACGTCGGTGTCCGGGGAAGCCATAGGACTGGCTACGGGTTTCGCCAGTAGCTCGAATAGTGTTGTGATGCCAGCAGGGCAGACTCCTTCTCGGAGCGGGCGGGCCTCGAACCGAGCCGCGCGGTCAACGACTTCGACGTGGACGCCGTCAAGCGCCGGGAAGCGAGAGACGACTGAGGTCGGCCGAGTCGGAGCGACCGAGGTGATGTCCGCGGCTGTGACCGGACTGTCGCCCGCTATGAACGGCTACGTGATACTATTGTGAACACAAAAGTTCAATTTAGTTATATGTTCAAAAGAATTAAATTTGGAGCCGATAACCGGCCGATGTCGAATGACACGAAACACGCGACGCAGGTTCGTCAAGACCGTCGGCGCCGCCGGAATCGCGGGGCTGGCGGGATGCACGGGTGGACAGGACGGAGGGCAGTCACCGGACGAAGGCGCGGGAGGTGACTCGGCCGAGACGACGACGGCCGGTGAGACAACCGGGTCGTCCGGGACGGAAACGACGACCATCAAGTTCTGGCACGCGATGGGCGGGGACATCGGCAAACTCATCGACTCGCTGGCGAGCGAGTTCGAACAGCAGGCGGACGGCATCCGGGTCGAAGCGACCCAGAAGGGTAGTTACCGCGAGACGCTGAACGCCACGACGTCCGCGGTGCAGGCCGGGAACCCGCCCGCCATCGCGCAGATTTTCGAAATCGGGACGCAACTCGCCATCGACAGCGGCGTCTTCGCGCCAGTCGAGGACATCATCCCGGAAGACCGGGTGAACTTCGACAACTACCTCGACTCCGTGCTGAACTACTACCGCATCGACGGCACGCTCCACTCGATGCCGTTCAACTCCTCGAACGCCATCTTCTACTACAACAAGGACGCCTTCGAGAGCGCCGGCCTCGACCCCGAGGCCCCACCGACGACCTTCCAAGGCGTGTTGGACGCCTCGACGGAACTCACGGACGCGGGCGCAGTCGACACGGGAACGACGTGGCCGAACCACTCGTGGTTCGTCGAACAGTGGCTCGCAGAGCAGAACCAGACGCTCGTGAACAACGAGAACGGTCGGGCAGGGCGCGCGACCGAGGCCCACTTCGAGAGCGAGGCCTCGAAGACCGTCTTCGACTGGTGGGCGAACCTCCACGGAGAGGGACAGTACCTCAACCCCGGCATCGAAGCGTGGTCAGAGGCCCAGCAGGCGTTTCTCACCCAGAAGACGGGGCTCCTCGGCTACTCCACGTCGAGCATCGCCCCCATGACCGAGGGCGCGCGGAACAACGGCTTCGAACTGGGGACGATGCGGCTCCCGACGCCCGGGGGACAGCGACAGGGCGTCGTCATCGGCGGGGCGTCGCTGTGGACCCCGAAAAGCCTCGATTCTGCCAAGCAGGACGCCGCCGGGGAGTTCCTCGCGTGGCTCACGGAACCCGCCCAGCAGAAGCGCTGGCACACCAACACGGGCTACTTCCCCGTCCGCGAGGAGGCGATTACCCAGCTCGAAGACGAGGGGTTCTACGACGAGAACCCGAACTTCCGCACGGCCATCGACCAGCTCCGCGAGACGGAGGACTCACCGGCGACCCGCGGCGCGCTCATGGGGACGTTCACGAAAGCCCGAACCATCGTCGAGGAGGGCTACGTCAGCATGATTCAGAACGACGACCGGAGCGTCGACGACGTGCTCGGCGACATCGACGCGCAGGTCGAAGACGCCCTCGCGGGCTACAACCAGAAGGTGAACTGAGCGGCGAAGCGAGGCCTCGCCCGCGCGAAACCGCGTCCCGACACCGCCCGTCAACACTCATCACACACCACTCACTATGAGCGATTTCACCAAACCGTACCGTTCGACGACGCAGGCCGGCCTGCTTCTGGTCCCGACGCTGGTCGTTCTCGTGGCCTTCCTGTACTTCCCGGCCGTCGAGACGTTCCGGCTCAGTTTCTTTCAGACGCTCCTCTTGGGGACCGGCCGGCAGTTCGTCGGCATCGACAACTACGTCGCGCTCGCAACGTCCGCCGAATACCGACAGAGCCTCTTCGTCTCCGTGCTCTTCGCCGCCGCCGTCGTCGTCGGCACGCTCGCCGTCTCGCTTTTCATCTCGTACCTGCTGTTCGAGGTCCGCGCGGGCGCGACCGGCTACCTGCTCGCGGCCATCTGGCCGTACGCGCTCCCGACGGCGGTCGCGGCGACCATCCTCCTGTTCATGCTTCACCCGACGCTGGGCATCGTCACGCACTACCTCGAAGCCCTGACGGGGCTCACCCTCGACTGGTTCACGAGCGGTCCACTCGCGTTCGGCGTCCTCGTGGCCGTCGCGGTCTGGAAGCAGCTCGGCTACAACATCATCTTCCTCGTGGCCGCGCTGAACAACGTCCCCGAGACGCTGACCGAGTCGGCGCGACTCGACGGCGTCGGTCGACTGCGGATGCTCGTCCGAGTCTACCTCCCGCTCATCTCGCCGACGCTGACGTTCCTCGTCGTCATGAACACCATCTACGCCTTCTTCGGGGCGTTCCCGCTCGTTGATCTCATGACGAGCGGCGGCCCGAACAACGCGACGAACCTGCTCATCTTCAAACTCTACCGCGACGCCTTCTCGTTCAACAGCCTCGGGTTGGCCTCCGCGGAGTCGACGGTACTGTTCGGCATCGTGTCGCTTTTGATGTACGTTCAACTCCGGTTCTCCGACCGGCACGCGCACTACGGGGCCTGACATGGCGACGAACACAGACACGGCGACAGAGACAGCACCGTCGCGTCGGCTTCGGACCCGGCTCGAACGCGCCTTCAACGGCGACCTGTTCGTCCACGTCGCGCTCGCGGGCGCTATCGCGCTGGTCGCGCTCCCGCTCGTCCTCGCGGTCATCATGAGCACGCAGTCCACCACGGAGGTGTACGAGGTGACGAACCTCGGACTCGGAAGCGCCGGGCTGTCGAACTACGAGACCGCGCTCACGGAGTACAACCTCACGCGATACATGATCAACTCGGCGGTCATGTCGGTCGTCATCGTCGTGGGAAAGGTCTCGCTGTCGCTTCTCGCCGCGCTCGCGCTCGTCTACTACCGCTTCCCGTTCGAGCGCGCCGTCTTCACGTTCATCCTGCTGACGCTCTTGGTCCCGGTCCCGGTCCGCATCGTACCGCTGTTCCAACTCATGGCCGACCTCGGGTGGGCGAACTCGCTTCTGTCCATCACCGGCCCGTACATCGCCAGCGCGACGGCGGTGTTTCTCTTCCGCCAGCACTTCATGTCGATTCCGGAGTCGCTTGTGGAGAACGCTCGCCTCGACGGCGTCGGCCCGCTTTCGTTCCTCGTCCGCGTGCTGATACCCATGTCGAGGGGGATGATTGCCGGCGTCTCCGTCATCACGTTCATCTACGCGTGGAACCAGTATCTCTGGCCCCTCATCGTCGTCAGCGACCAGTCCAAGCAGGTGGTGCAGGTCGGTATCAAATTCCTCCAAGGCGCGAGCCAGTCCGGCCTCACCCAATGGGGGCTCATTATGGCCGGAGCCGTCATCGCGCTCCTCCCGCCGCTCGCCGTCCTCGTCGCGTTGCATCGCCCGCTCCTCGAAACGTTCGCAATACAACAGAAGTAATCCATGACACATCTCAGACTCGACTCTCTCACGAAGCACTTCGGCGACGTGAAGGCCGTCAACGGTATCGACCTCGCGGTCGACGACGGCGAGTTTCTCGTCTTCGTCGGCCCGTCGGGGTGCGGCAAGTCGACGACGCTCCGAATGCTCGCCGGGCTCGAATCGATCACCGACGGCACGCTCTCTATCGGCGGCACCGTCGTCAACGACCACCCGCCCGACGAGCGCGACGTGGCGATGGTGTTCCAGAACTACGCGCTGTACCCGCACATGACGGCCGCGGAGAACATGACGTTCGGCCTCGACTCGGGGCTCTTCGACCGGTCGAACCACGACGAGGCGGTCGCGGAAGTCGCCGAGACGCTCGGCATCACCGACCTCCTCGACCGCAAGCCCAAGGAACTCTCCGGCGGCGAGCGCCAGCGGGTCGCAATCGGCCGCGCGCTCCTGCGCGAACCCGAGGTGTTCCTCCTCGACGAGCCGCTTTCGAACTTGGACGCGAAACTGCGCGTAGAGATGCGGACCGAACTGCTCGAACTCCACCGAACGCTCCGGACGACCACCGTCTACGTCACCCACGACCAGACCGAGGCGATGACGCTCGGCGACCGCGTCGCCGTCCTCAACGACGGCCGAATCGAACAGGTCGACCCGCCGCAACGGCTCTACGACTACCCGGAGACCCGGTTCGTCGCCGAGTTCATCGGAACGCCGGCGATGAACGTCCTGCCCGTCGAAATCCGCGACCGAGGGGACACCCTCGTCGTGGAGCGCGAGGGGTTCGAACTCGCGCTCCCAGACGCTGACGGGAACGACGTTCCCACCGGGGGCGCAGTCGGCTCCAGCGGCACGTTCGGCGTCCGACCCGAGGATATCTCCCTCGTCTCGGGGCGCGCCCGCGACGCCCCGGCTATCGAAGCGGAGGTCAACGTGACCGAGCCGTTGGGCGACGCGCTACTCGTCCACTGCACGCTCGGCGGGGCCGAACTCAAAGTGAAGGCCGAACCCCGGAGCGCGGTCGAGTCGGGCGAAACGGTGGCACTCGCGTTCGACGAGGAACGCCTCCACCTGTTCGACGACGACGGGAACGCGGTCTATCACTCGTCTCACCCGGCGGACGACGACCGCGGCGACTCGAACCCGCACGAGCCAGTCGAAGCCACCGGGTCGCAGTAGGGCCCAGCGCGCGCCCGTGCTACCGCTCACCGAACAACGCCGGCGACGGGGCGAGTTCCGCCCGTTCCTCATCGGTGAGTTCTTCGAGGACGCTCGTCCCGGAGCCCGGCTTCGAGTCCCACGACCAGTCCTCGTGGAGGCGGAGGCGACCGTCTTCCAGTCGCTCGATACGGTCCGTCGAGTGGCCGGTCGCGGTGGTTCCGTCTTCGGTGACGTGGGAGTACCGGAAGTCGAGCGTGTCGCCGAGGTGGCGGCCGACGAGGTGGCCCAGCCTGACGGTTCCGCCGCGGTACGTCGCGTGAAGCAGGTCGTCGGACTGGTCGAACCAGAAGTAGGTGTCGTCGCCGACGTCGCCGCCCTCGTCGTTGGCGACCGATTTGAAGACTCGCCCGTCGAGCGACGGCGCGTGAGATTCGGACATACTCGACGTGCGGGCCCGACCGTTATGAGTGGTCCGCGAGAACTGCGAGCGACCGATTGTCCCCAGGGCGACCGCCCGTCACGACCCGTCACACCACCACTACCACCACCAGTCAGTAGCTACTCCGGTCGCCCGAGCCGGCGTCAGAGCCGTTTTTGACTGCGTCAGTCGCCTTTTCGATGCCTTTCTTGGCCTTCCCTTCGCTCACCTTCGTTCGCTTTCCGACCTGTTTGGCGACTTCGTCTTCGTGGCCCTCTACGAGTCCGAGCAACCGTCGAAGCTTGCTCATCACGCCCATGGCGTCGGCGATAGCGACTCCTCGGACGAAAAGGTGGTGGCCGCGTACCGGGGAACCGACACCGGGAAGGAGACGGCGGCCGGCTTCGAGTAGGCGGCGAACCAACAGTCGTTCGACGCGATTCACTTGTGAATTCAGTATATAATAAAATCCTGATAAATATGCGCGGGGTTCCGTCATATGTCTCCACGCAGGGTGAGAGTGAACGGGTCGGTCGATACGCCCGGCTCGACGGGACCAGCAGGCGAGGAAGAACTCAGAATCAGTGTTCGAGACCGTGAGAGCCGGAGTTTCAGATACGTATGCGTTCGAAGCGATTCTCGCGTCGTCGGTACGAACGGCGGCACGAGTGACGGCACCTCAGTGGTGTTCGAATCGGTCGCGACAGTGCGGTCGTTTTCGTCGAGTACGGCGATTAAGCGTCGTTTGTGTCCGGATACCGCATCTCGGCACCGGTGGGAGTCCACCGACGCTCTCAGCGACGCGTGCGTCCGTTGTCCAGCCGCGAAATTGGTATTTGATCTAGTATATTCGCCATATTATCAATAATTTGGTAGTTCGTTCTGGCGTTCGTGTCGGGGCATCGAACCATCGCCCCAGTCGGCGTTCTCAGCTTCCCCGATACGTCGTGTAGCTCCCCGGCGACAGCAACAGGGGAACGTGGTAGTGCTCGCTGGCATCGTCGATGACGAAGCGGACGGGAACCGTCTCCAAGAACGACGATGCCGTAGGGCCGTCGCGGTAGTACGGGCCGACTTCGAACAGGAGCTGACAGGTCCCGGACTCCATCGCGTCGCCCGACACGCGGGTCGACGAGATTATCGAGCAACGCGGGCTTCCGGCACAGACGAAAAACACCATCACCGACCGGGAGACACTGTTCGAGGAGCTCGAACAGATACGCGAGCGGGGCTACGCGTACAACGACGGAGAAGAGATCAGAGGGTTTCGCGCGATTGCCGCGCCAATCGAAGACCCGAGCGGGGAGGTGCTCGGCTCGGTGAGCGTGTCGGGGCCGACCAGCCTCCTGCAAGGCGAGCAGTTCCAAGAACACGTTCCGAAACTGGTCACGCAGTCGGCGAACGTCATCGAGGTCAACATCAACATGAACACGCAGTCGTAGTCGTCGAAATCGATTGTTTGTAATGTCCGAACGCCCTCTCGCCCGGAGCGTGGGCGGGGAGAATAGAACGAACCGTACAATAGCGCGCCCCCGTTGCGTCGAACAGACCGAATCGAACAGCCACAGATTCCGCGACAGCAACGTCTTCCGTGTCGTCCGCGCATCCGCGGAAACTCACCACTGAATCACGACTCGGCGAGCATCGACACGGTACGCGGCGGACGGCCCGTCGTTTACACCCTTACGGCCGTAATCCGCTGTGGGACCGCGAGGAGATTGGCAAAGTTGGCGAGACCGGACGGACGGTATCGGCTTTGTATAAGGTTCGAGCATGACGAACGCCGCAGTCGACAGGGTCGGTTCCGCGAGCGAGGCGTATCAGTCGGTCCGCGTCGACCGCGCTCACGCCAGCGCGAGTTCCAGTTCGAACTCGCTGACGATGTCCTTGACCGTGTGTGCGAGTTCGGCTTTCCGGTCTTCGCCGGTCACCGAGTGGGCCGGTCCCGTGACGCTGAACCCGCCGATAACGTCGCCGGAGCGTCGCGTCGCCGCGACGCCGATGGCGTAGAGTTCGTTGAAGTTCTCGGCGCGGTTGACGGCGTAGCCCTGCTCGCGGACGCGCGCTAGTTCCTCGAACAGTTCCCCGCGGTCGGTGGTGGTGTTTTCCGTCTCCTGTGGAAGGCCCCACCGGTCGATTATCTGTTCGATGCGCGGTTCCGGGAGTTCCGCGAGAATCGCCTTCCCGACGGCGGTGTTGTGCAGGAACAACCGGTTGCCGAGTTGCTCGTGGGACCAGCCCATCTTGCTCCCCGAAGCGGTGTGCAGGAAGACGGCCTTCCCGCCCATCTCGACGGTGAAAATCGACCGGAGGCGGGTCTCTTCGAACAGGCGTTCGGTGAACTGCCGCGCGAGGACGAACGCCGGCTCCCGCGTTCTGACCTGATTGCCCAGTCGGAGGAGTTCCGGTCCGATGAAGTAGAAATCGCCCTCCTTGATGACGAACTGTTTCTGCTTGAGCGTCGCGAGGTGACCGTGAATCGTGCTCTTGGGCTTGTCCATCCGCTCTGCGATTTCGGAGACTCGCGCGCCGTCTATCTCCTCGAGTTGCTTCAGAATCTCTATCGAGGTGGCGGTCGTCCGGAGCGTCTTGGGCGAGTCATCCGTTGCCATACACCAATATTTTCGTCTATATATTTAAAGTTCATGATGGTCGAACGACTGGGCGGGCGCGGGCTCGGCGAGACGGCGTCCGGGCGGCGGCGACCGGAGTCATCCCTCGACGTCGACCCAGCCGCCGCGCTCGCCGGACTCGTAGGCCGCGTCGAGGACGCGGAGGAGTTGCACGGCGTCGTCGACCGTCGCGGGCACGTCGCCCGTCTCGTAGCCCGCGAAGTAGTCCTCGAAGTAGTCCTGCACGAAGTCGCCCCACGCCGGGAACCGGTCGTAAGTGAACTCGAACTCGACGGTCCGCTTCGGCGCGGCGGTCCAGTCGGGATGCTCCGAGGTGATGTCGAGCGGGACTGTCGGCTCGTGCTGTAGCGAGTCGTGGTGGAGGGGCGTCAGCGCCTGTCCCTCGGTGCCGTAGAGCCCGAGGTGCGTGTCCTTGCCGCGGTCGCTCAGGTAGTAGCCGGTGTGGTACGTCCCGAGCGTCCCGCTTTCGGTCTCGAACTGGAGGACGGCCCCCGCTTCCACGTCCGCCTCGACCGCGTCGTGGAACCGGGCGTTCACCCGCGCGATGGGGTCGTCGAGAATCCACGGCATCACGTCGACCCAGTGCGGGCCGATCCACTGGAGCGCGCCGCCGCGACTCGTCTCCCGGTCGTAGAGGTAGTGGTCGGTGTCCCGGTAGGAGAGCTGGCTGGCGTTGAAGCGGCCGTCGAGCGTCCACACGTCGCCGAAGAAGCCCTCCGAGACCCGGTCGCGAAGCGTCATCGCCACGGGGTTGCGCCGGTAGTACATCGTCGGCGAGACGGTGACGCCGAGCTCGTTGGCCCGCTCGGCGATGGCTTCGAGGTCGTCCGCGGTCCGACCGATGGGTTTCTCGCTGACGACGTGAACGCCGTTCTCGACGGCGCTCTCGATGATTGCCGGCGTCTCGTCGCTCCGGTAGGTTATCCACGCCACGTCGACGTCGGCGTCGGAGACGAGTTCGTGCGGGTCCTCGTAGACCGCCGCGCCGCCGACGAGGTCCGCCATGTCCTGTCCCTCGGTCGTGATTTCGTCGGGCCGGTCGTCCATCGCCGCGATGTTCTCCACGTCGACCCGCCGGCCGGGCTCGCAGACCGCGGTAATCGTCGCGTCCAACTCGCTCGCGACCGCGAAGTAGGGGTCCCGGTGGTGGTGGTCGATACCGATGTATCCGATGTTCGCACCCATACACGTAGTTCACCGAAAATAATTTAAAAATGTTCGGGTGCAAGCAAGATAGTCTTCGGCGGACGATGCGGTGGCAGACGGTGCGTCGGCCCCGTGCGGTTAGTGTGACGGCGTCTCGACCCGACGAGACCACGACCGGAGCCACGGGCGAGTCCCGCCGTTGGGAACGTTCAGTTCGTGGCTGTTGACCGGAAGGTCCGGGTAGCCGCCGACCTGTTCCTGGCTGTCGACGAGGTAGCTCTCCCCGGCTTCGACGTTTTCGAGGATTCGCTCGTCGGTCGCCGTCCGGTCGGCCGGGCGCGCGCCGACGTTCGCGAGGTCGTGGTCGAGCGTCCGGGCCGACGACATCGCCGTCAGTCCGTCGGGCCACAGCGGCCGTTCATCGACGACAGTCACGTTCTCGTCGACCATCGGCACGTCGCCGTCGGTGAGGTTGTCTTCGAGGTGCGCCACGGCGGTGTCCACGCCGTCCTCGGTGAAGACGTTCGCCTTGTCCGAGTTGGGTCGGAGGTAGGCGTTGCCGACGATGCTCGCCTCGGTGTCGGGGTCAAGCCAGGTGCCGTCTTCGAAGTCGTACATCACGTTGTTGACGACGACGCTCTCGGTTCCCTCCTTGAGTCTGGGATGGCGGTCGGTGTTGAACGCCCAGACGTTCCCCAGCATGGCGACGTTCTTCGCGTCGTTACCGATGAGCGACCCGTAGCCGTGTTCGCCCTTCGGGTGGACCGAGTCGTCGAGCGCCTCGGCGACGAGGCAGTTCGAGACGGTCGTCTCCGCGGTCTCGTAGCCGACCGAGAGGCACTCGTCGACGCTCCACGAGGCGGAGACGTGGTCGATGACGTTGTTCGTCGTCTCGTCGGCCGTGTTGACCGTGTCGAGCGCCCAGTCCTCGGTCGCGTCCTCGATGCCCGCGTCGCCGAGTCGGACTCGAACGTGCTGGAGGACGCAGTCGCTCGCCCCGATATTCACCCGACCCTTGACTAACGTGACCCCCGGCGAGGGCGCGGTCTGGCCCGCGATGTAGCACTTGTCGTACGGAATCGAGAGGTCGCGCACGCCGAGGTCGATCGTTCCGCTGGTCTCGAAGACGACCAGTCGCTCGCCGTCGACGGTGACCGCCTTCTCCAGTTGGCGGCGGGTCGGCTCGGTTATCACGATGACCGGGGTGTCGTCGTCGAGCCACGGTGCGGCCTCGGCGAACCCGTCGCTCGGACCGAAGTGGGACGCGCTGTCCGGGCCGGCGTGGTCGGGAACGTTGCTGTTCGACGGGTTCGGCGTGCTGAACGTGGACACCGCGCCCCGAGCGGTGTCGCCGTCGGCCGTGTCCGCCACCGCGCGAACCTCGTAGTAGCGACGCCGCGTCAGGTCGTCGGCGTCGACGCTGAACGCGCCCGACGAGGTGAGTTCCGTCGAATCCGTGGTCTTCCATGACTCGGTGGGTACCTCCCGGTACTCGAAGTAACACTCTGCGGAGTCGGCACCGCCGAGGTCGCCGAGGTCGCCGGTGAGCGTGGCGGACCCGGGGCCGATGTCGGTCACGTCGCCGGTCGAGACGAGCGGGACGCCCGTCGTGTTCTCCACGCTCCCCGCGACTTCGACGTCGCCGATATCGCGGTTCCGGTCGGGGTCGACCCCCGAGAGGCTCTGGAACGTCGCCGTCGCGAGCGTCCCCGAGAGGTGGCTGGTGACCGCCAGTCCGACGTAGACTCTGTCGCCCAGCGAGATGTCGTCGGCTCCGAGCGTGTTAATCGACGTCCACGTCTCGCCGTCCGTGGAGTGGGAGGTCTCTATGGTGTCTCCGCTTCGCTTGAGGCGGAGCCAGTCGGCCGGCGTGCCGCCGACGCTCTCCGTCTCAGCGCCGTCTTCGGGTCGATACTGCATCGACGCCTCGCCGTTGGGTCGCCGGCGGACCATGACGTTCTTCGACTCGGGGTCGAGCGACTCGCGGACCATCGGACCCGCCTTCGTCCAGCTTTCGACGTTGTCGATGCCGGTGTTCTGGACGGCGACGTCGAAATCGCCGCTCAACTCCGTGTAGTAGTAGTGGCACGCGTCGGCAGTGCCCCAGATGTCGTCGCCGCCGCCCTGCATCGTAATCACGGTCGCGGCCGCGGCACTGCCGCCGAAGAGGCCAGTCGTCGCCGCACCGATACTCCCGGCTCCGAGCACGCGGAGGAACGTTCTCCTATCAGGTTTCATGAGCGTATTACTCGAATAGATAACATATTCAATGATTGTTATAATTTATGGCGTTCCCCCCGAGCTCGGACCGGCGATAGGATATAAAGTTCGAGAGTGACGAACGAATGGAGCCGAGTCTGGGACGAAGTGACAAGGTGAAAATCCCATATATTACATCCTTACGTTTGTAATGCGACGGCTGATACACATAAAGTTCGGCATGCTCGAATTGAGCGCGTCCGAATCACGGACGTCGTCGAATCCGCGCATCCATTCGGACTCGAATCGGGGGGTCACGCCTTCAGGCGACGCTCAGGCGCGCGAATCGTTCCATCCGACGGAAACCGAAACCATGCAAAAGGTTATTACACTCCGACCGGGAGGTTGGTGCAACGAGTCAGCCATGCAAGAGCTAGGTATCATCATGAACGGCGTGACCGGCCGGATGGGAACGAATCAGCATCTCATCCGCTCTATCGTCGCGCTACGCGAGGAAGGCGGCGTGGAACTCCCCAGCGGGGAGCGAGTCATGCCGGACCCGATTCTCGTCGGCCGCAACGAGCGCAAACTCCGCGAACTGAGCGAGGAACACGGCATCGACCGTTGGACCGTCGACCCCGACCTCGAGACGTGTCTCGACGGCGACGACGAGGTGTACTTCGACTCGCAGATAACGCCCCGCCGACCCGACAGCGTGATGAAGGCCATCGACGCCGGAAAGCACGTCTACTGCGAGAAACCGCTGGCGAGCGACCTCGGCGCCGCGCTCGACGTGGCCGGGATGGCCGAAGAGAGCGACGTGAAACACGGTATCGTCCAGGACAAACTCTGGTTGCCCGGGCTGTTGAAGCTCCAGCGGCTCATCGAACAGGACTTCTTCGGCGATATCCTCTCCGTGCGCGTCGAGTTCGGCTACTGGGTGTTCACCGGGCACGGACAGGAGGCACAGCGACCCTCGTGGAACTACCGCGCCGAGGACGGCGGCGGCATCGTCGACGACATGTTCTCCCACTGGAGCTACGTGCTGGAGAACCTCTTCGGCGAGGTGGAGTCCGTCCGCTGTCTCCAGAAGACCCACATCGACGAGCGAATCGACGAGGACGGCGAGTCCTACGAGGCGACCGCCGACGACGCCGCCTACGCCATCATGGAGCTGGAAGACGACATCGTCGCCCAGCTCAACTCCTCGTGGACCGTCCGCGTCAACCGCGACGACCTCCTCGAGATTCAGGTCGACGGGACCGAGGGAAGCGCGGTCGCCGGCCTGCGCGACTGCAAGACGCAGGGCCACGCCAACACGCCGAAACCGGAGTGGAACCCGGACACGCCGAAGGAACACGACTTCTACGAGGACTGGACGGGCGTCCCGAACAACCGGCTGTTCGAGAACGCGTTCAAGCTCCAGTGGGAGAAGTTCATCCGGCACGTCGTCGCCGACGAGCCGTTCCCGTGGGACTTCACCGCCGGGGCGCGCGGCGTCCAACTCACCGAGGCGAGCTATCGGTCCTCCGAGGAGGGCCGCCGGGTCGTCCTCGACGACCTCAGCGTGTAGAAACCCACCCCGACGAACAGTTTTATGTCGCACTCGGCCGTCGAGTGGCGCATGCACACAGACGACAAGAACCCCGCAGACTGGCTCTCCGTCCCGGATGACGTTATTCTCGAAGCGTGCGGTACCCCCCCGCTCCCCGAGTTAGGTGTCGTCGAACAGGTCTGGGAGACGGACCCCATCGCGGAAGCCGAGGTCTCGAAGGCGGCCGCGAGCGCCGTCGCCGAACTCTCGTTCGCGGACGTACCCGAGGGCGGCGAGGTCGCGCTCGGCGTCGGGAGCCGCGGTATCGCGAACCTGCCCGACATCGTCGCGGGCGTCGTCGAGGCCGTCGCCGAGGCGGGCTACGAACCGTTCGTCTTCCCCGCGATGGGGAGCCACGGCGGCGCGACCGGCGAGGGACAGCGGGAGATGCTGAACGAACTCGGCGTCACCGAAGCGCGAATCGGCTGTGAGATTCGGTCCAGCATGGAGGTCGTGGAGGTCGGGCGCACGCCGGACCGCGACGTGCCCGTCGTCGCCGACGCCAACGCGGCGGGCGCGGACGCCATCGTGCCCATCAACCGGGTCAAGCCCCACACCGACTTCGACGGCGAGGTCGAAAGCGGGCTGTCGAAGATGCTCGTCATCGGGATGGGCAAACAGCGCGGCGCGCAAATCGCTCACAAGTGGGCGGTCGACTGGTCGTTCCGGCGGATGATTCCCGAGATAACCGAGCAACTGTTGGACTCGCTTCCCATCGTCGGGGGCCTCGCAATCGTGGAAGACCAGCACGACGACACCACGCTGGTCGAGGGCGTTCCCCCGTCGGGCTTCCTCGACCGCGAGCGCGAACTGCTCGAAACCGCGTACGAACTGATGCCGAAGCTCCCGTTCGAGGAGCTCGATTTGGTCGTGTTCGACCGGCAGGGCAAGGAGATTAGCGGGCAGGGGATGGACACGAACGTCATCGGCCGCCGGCCGTTTTCCATCAACGAGCCCGCGCCCGAGAAGCCGAACGTCAAGCGCATCTACACCCGCGGGCTGACCGAGAAGACCCACGGCAACGCGATGGGCGTCGGGTCGGCGGACGTGATTCACGAGGACGTCGCCGCCGAGTTGGACGCGGGGACGACGCTCATCAACGCGCTCACGGCGAGCACCATCCGCGGCGTGAAGCTCCCGCCGGTCGTCGAGACAGACCGCGCGGGCGTGGTCGCGGCGCTGTCGACCATCGGCGTCGTCGACCTCGACACGGTCCGGGTCGTCCGCGCCGCCGACACGATGCACCTCCACCGGCTGTACGCCTCGCCGGCGCTCGTCGAGGAGGCCCGCGACCGCGACGACCTCCGCGTGGTCGAGGAACCCTCGCCGATAGCGTTCGAAGACGGCCAGTTCGCCGCGCCGTCGCTCCGGGACTGAAGCGCGCAGGAGCGTCTTTTTCGAAAAAACGGGGTTGTCGGGCGTCGCTTACCGCTCGACCGGTTCGGACTGTGCCGAGACGACGGCCTCGTCCATGTCGCCGTAGTTGCCCGCGAGGAGCACCGACGACTCGCCGTCATTCGCGTCATCCCCGTCATTCGCGCCGTCGCGGACGCGGGCGAACGGTTCGCCGTCCTCGGGGGCGACACAGCCGCCGATTCGGAGGTGTTCGACGCCGTCCGCCTCGACGGCCGGCCCCCCGTCGGACTGGGCTTCGAAGCCGTCGAGGACGACCGTCGAACTCGCTTCCGCGGTCAGCGGGGTCCCGCTCCCGTCGGGGACCGTCACGCGAACGTCCGTGAACGAGACGCTCCCGAGCGACTTACAGAAGACGCCGTGTCGCTGGTCGTAGCCGTTCGCCATCGCCGGCGAGAGGTCCGAGGCGTCGAAGGGGCGAGTCGCGTCGATGTCCACGTCGGTAAAGGAGATGCCCTCGAAGCGCCGTTCGGGAAGGCCCGCGAGGAACGCCGCCGACTCGACCTCCTCGGCGGTGATGTGGTGGAAGTCGACGTTGCGGACGTTCGGCGTCGCCTCGGTGACGGGCTCGGGGTCGCTGTCGATGTCCGTCTGGTAGTAGCCGTTGATGACGAACGGGCAGGCGACGCGGCGCATGACGATGGTGTCGAACCGGAGGTCCTCGACCGTCCCGCCGCGGCCGCGCTTGGACTTGATGCGGATGCCGCGGTCGGTGTCGGTGAAGGTGCAGTTCGTGACGGTGACGTGTCGCACGTCGCCGGCCGTCTCGCTCCCGATGACGACGCCGCCGTGGCCGTGTTCGACCGTGCAGTTCGTCACGACGACGTTCTCGGTCGGGCGACCGACCTCGCGGCCCTCCTCGTCCTTGCCGGACTTCAGGCAGATGGCGTCGTCGCCGGCGTCGATGTGGGTGTCGCTGACCCTGACGAACCGCGAGGAGTCGATGTCGATGCCGTCGCCGTTCGGGGCGTCCGGCGGGTTCTGAATCGATACGTCGTGAATCGTCACGTCCTCGGAGTAGACGACGTGCGTGTTCCAAAACGGGGAGTTCCGAAGCGTCACGCCGGAGAGGGTCACGTTCTCACAGCCGTCGATTTGGAGTAGCGGCGGGCGCACCGTGAACGTGCTCACCGCGTCCTGTTTGTTGCCGCTCCGAATCTCTGCGAGTCGCTCGGCGAGTGCGGGCGGGTACTCCTCGGGCGGTACCGACACGAACTCCCACCAGTAGGAGCCGCCGCCGTCGATGACGCCCTCGCCGGTGATGGTGACGTTCGCGGCGTCGGCCACGTGGAGACACGGGTGAAATCCGTCCTGGTCCCACCCCTCCCAGCGGCTCTCGACCGTCGGGAACTCGGTGAAGTCCTCGACGAACCGGAGTTCCGCGCCGTTCGCCAGCCTGAGGGTCGTGTCGTCGCCGACGCGGAGCGGGGCGCTTCGGTACGTCCCCGGCGGGAGGTACACCTCGCCGCCCTCGCCGGCGCAGTCGTCGAGCGCCGCCTGAATCGCCGCCGTGTCGAGCGAATCGTCGTCGTCGGTCCCGTAGTCGCGCACGTTCCGCTGTTCGAGAGTCACGCCTCAAGCATCCGCGAGCGAATTCATAAACGTTGTGCCGGGGGACCACGACGCGGCACGGCCCGTAGCCCGATGGGAGGGAAGACGGCGCGGCGGCTCAGAGTCGGTCGCGCAGGAAGGGCCACGCGCCGGCCTCGAAGAAGCGGTGGCCGCCGTCGCCGACGAAGAGACTGCACTTCCCCTCAGCATCCGCGGCGCAGTACCGACCCTGGATGCGGTCGAACGCCCGCCTCGTCCCGGCTACCGGGAAAATCGGGTCGGCGTCGCCCGCGACGACGCGGAGCGGCCGCGGGGCGACGAGGCCGGCGACGTCCCACACCTCGCCGAGGCGACGGAGACCGGGGACGTAGTTGCACAGGCAGTGGTCGATGGGGACGATGGAGTCCTCGAACGGGCAGACCGACGCGCAGGCGACGACGGCCCCGAGTCGCTCGTCGAGCGCGCCCGCGAGGAGCGCGACGGTCCCGCCGCCGGAGTGGCCGCAGACGGCCAGTCGGTCCGGGTCGAGGACGGGGTGGTCCGCGGCGAAATCGACCAGCCGGCACACGTCCCAGACGCGCTCGCCGACGAGCGATCGGCCGACGAGCTGGGCGCGCTTCTGCCAGCACGTACACGCGCTGACGGCGTCGGTCGCGTTCGATTCGTCGGCCGCGTCGGGAGATAGCTCACCGAAGGCGCGCATGTCGGGAGCGACGACGGCGAAGCCACGGCGGACCGCCTGCCGCGCGATGTCCCGGCGGTCGTCGGCGACGTGACGGCGGGCCGCCTCGTCATCGGCGACCCCGGCGGCGAGGTCCTTGCCGTGTTCGGTGTGGCCGTGAAGCGCGACGACGACGGGATACGGCGGGTCCACCGAGTCGGGGAGAAGCAGGTAGAACGGGACGCGGAACCCCCGTTCCGTGCGGACGCTCCACGTCTGTCGCTCGTACCGCCGGTGTCGAACCGTCGCTCCCGGGCGCTCCCGCCGCCTCGGGTCGATGTCCTCGACGGCGCGGTCACGCATCGCCGGAAACCCGAGGACGTCGCGCAGTTCGTCGCGGAACGACGCCTGCCACGCCGCGAACGCCCGGCCGGGGTTCCCCGGAGACGCGACCGGACTGTCGCTCGCTCGGAGGACGCCGTCGAACCAGTCGTCGTAGTCGAAGCCAGTCATTCGGTGTCGTTCCGACGAACGCGACGGGCTCACAAGTGCGTGTCGACGCCGCAGACCGAGGTGTTCGTTCCCCGTAGGCGAACAGGACTGGAGAAATAGATAAATCGAACCTAAGGCCGTCTACGACCCGTTTTCAGTCGTCTCGGGGACTGGCGAAACGGTCAGAACGCGGGGAGGCGAGCATTACGGTTGTAGCGGCGTCACGGCAAGTGTCTGATTCCCACCTGCCGCAATTCGACCGATAGAAGTCCTGAAGACAGACATTCGACGGAACAGGGCGCTGACAGAGCGTCCGTCCGGTGAGGACGCCCGCTCGGTCGAAGCTTCTGAGTTCCCCGTACGCGAACGAAAACGGCCGTCTTGGTTGTGGACTCGGCGCTGAAATCGAATGACAGCGGCGTGTTGGCGACGAAAGTGACACCACGATATAAAGAACGCGGGGGGCCGAATCGAGAGCGGCGGCGGGAACGAAAGCGGGGCGGACCGACAGCCGGTCAGTCGAGGGCGTCACTCAGGTAGCCACAGCGCCAGAAGACGACGCCGACGGTCGCGAGGAGCACGCCGGCGAGCGCGAAGTCCATCATGAGAACGACGTAGGAGGCGGTCCCGCGCTCGATGCCCGTCATCGCGAGCAGTCCGAGCACGACGATGAGAAGCGTAAACGAGAGCACGCTGGTCCACAGCATCTTCTTCCGGCAGATCCAACATTTGAAGTACGACCGTTCTGAGGTTCCCATTACCGACGATTTCGCAAAACGACATAATAGTCCTTTGGGGCTACCGCCTTCGCGTTTCGCCCGCGCGGGTCGCCCATCGCGGGTCGCGGGGGCGGTCGCGTAGACGGTCGCGCAATCAAACAAGTGTCATTAAATAATCAGCATTATCGATGGGTATATATAGAATAGTCGTAATGGGTACTGTGTGATGGATTCGCAAAGCAGTGCTGAGTCCGACAAGTGGATCAGCGACGACGAGTGGGAAGGCGTATCGCCACAGACGCGGCGTCGCCTGCTTCGAAACGCGTTCGGTGCCACGGCCGGCGCCGCCGCGCTGGCCGGATGCAGTAGTGGCGGTACCGAGGACACGCCGACGCCCCTCGAAAACGAGGGCGGTGGCGGCGGGAGCACGACGACCGACGGCGAATCGAGCCAGTCGTCGGGACAGACGCTCGACCACATCATCTCGCTCGCGCCGACGAACGCCCGGTTCAACCCCTACGGCAACGCCGCGAACTTCTCGTTCCGGTGGTACTGGGCGATGTTCGACCAGTTGGCCGTCCACGACAAGGTGTCGAACAAGACGAAGGGGATGGTCATCGAGGACTGGGAGTACGCCGACAGCGGGCAGGTCGCGTGGAACATCCGCGACACCTACACGTGGCACAACGGCGACGACCTGACCGCGGAGGACGTGGCGACCCAGCTCAAAATCGGCCAGTTGATGCAGACGGTCCACAAGGGCTACGGCGCACAGCCGCTGTACGAGAACGTGGAGACGACCGGGAAGTACGAGCTCACCTTCGACCTCGTCGAACCCGACATCAGTCGAGAGATATTCGAGTTCGGCCACATGAAGCGCCGGGCGTGGCTCTGGGCGCACCGAGACATCTGGGGGCAGTACGCCGAGATGTTCGACGACGCCACCACCGAATCGGAGCGGACCGCCGCCCAACAGGAGATGATGCAGGCGATTCAGCAGGACGTCTGGGACAACGCGAACGTGCCGGGGAACTCCGTCTGGGAGTTCGTCAGCGGAGAGGAGAACGTCGCGCACTTCGAGCCCTACGACGACTACGTCAGCCCCTTCAGCGATGCCGAGTGGTCGAACGGCGAAATCACGGGCGACATGATAGACTACAGCCTCGACTGGCACCGCTACCCGAACCAACAACAGCGGACCAAGGCGATGCAGGAGGGCGTCATCGACGTGAGCTACCCGCCGGAGTCGCAGTCCGCCCGGGACCAACTCAAAGAAAACGGGTGGGGGCCGGCCGACAGCCTCTCCGAGGACCAAATCACGCCGCAGATGCGCAGTGGGGCGATGGGCGTCCTGCTCAACTGTCAGAGCGACATCACCGGCGACCCGCGCGTCCGGAAGGCGATTCACCACATCGTCCCCCGGAAGCCGCTCGTCGAGTGGGTTCCGGACTACGGCACCTACTGGGTCGAAGACCGCATTCCGTCCGGCATCGGGCAGGACAAGGAAGTGCCGTGGTTCGGCGGGAACTCGAACTGGCCGAGCGGCGACCTCGCGAGCCTCGAACGGTACGCCCACACGGAGAGCGACGTGGACGAACAGCGGGCGACCGAGCTCCTCGAAGCCGCCGGCTTCTCGAAGCCGGGGAACCGCTGGAAGGACCCCAACGGTGAGAACGTCACCCTGCGGTTCTACACGGCGACCTCCGACGAGGAGCCGATGGCCCTGCGGTTCGCCCAAATCGCGAAGTCCTACTTGGATAGTTTCGGTCTCCAGACGGAAGTGACCGCACAGGAGGCGACTATCCGCGCCGGGAAGACGATGGAGTCCGGCGACTGGGAGTTGCTGTTCGACAACTGGGGCGGCGCGAAGTCCGGGCCGCCGTTCCTCGGCTTCACGAACTCCTTCCGGGTTCAGGAGTCGCTGTCCGGACAGCCGCTTCCGAGCAACGACAGCTGGGCGATGGACCGCGTCGTCGAGGTGCCGTACCCCATCGGCGACCCGACCGGCGACCTCCGGGAAGTCGACGTCATCGACAAGCTCAACGAGCTCCGGACGCAGATGTCAAACGAAGAGCGCAAACAGAAGGTCGCCGAAGTCTCGTGGATATTCAACCAGTCGCTCCCGATGATGCTCATCAACGAGGAGGGCGGCACGGGGGGCTACTGGCTGAACCACGACAACTGGGCGACGAAGCCGCCGAACAACAACCTGAACCCGGCGTACCGCTACGAAATCGTCGAAATCGGCCAGTACTCCTACTGCCAGTACATGGCCAAGATGGGAACCGAGTACTTCCACCCGGCGGGAGGGCAGTAACCGAACCGAGCGCCGCCGCCTGAACGAGATTCCGTCGTCTCACCGAAACAGCCATACGTACCAACCATGCGGTGAACTCCCCGTCCGGAGGCCGGCGCGAGCGCCTCCGGACGAGACGACGGCGAGTCGGGTCGGTCGAGTGCGGTCGAAAGTAGCCCTATTCATAATGATTAAGTACCCACATGAGAGGTAAGAACTAGCAAGGATGGTCGAGAAAAATTACTACGTGCGCCGGATAGCGCAGGCCCTGATAACGGTCTGGGCGGCGATCACGTTCTCGTTCGTGACGGTTCGGCTCATACCCGGCGGGCCGATGGATTACATCGCCGCGCAGATTAGACAGCGGTCCGGAGGGGCGGTTTCGTCGACCCGCCTCAATCAGATGGTCGAGATGTACTCGAACATCAACCCGGACAAGCCGATGCTCCAAGCGTACGTCGAGTACATCGTATCGGTCGCGCAACTGGACTTCGGACGGTCGATCTTCTACGCGGACCCGGTCTGGAACGTGCTCGGACCGGCGATCCCGTGGACGATGTTCGTCTCGCTTTTCGCCCTCGTCATCGGCACCATCATGGTGTTTCTCATCGGCGGCTTCCTCGCCGTCCACGAGGGCGACACCTGGGACGTGGTCGGGAGTTACTTCGTCATCTTCTCCGACGCCGTCCCGTACTACATCGTCGGGCTCGTACTGCTGTTCACGCTCGGGTTCGGCACCGAGTTCTTCCCCAACGGCGGACGCTACGACAACGCGCTCACGCCCGGCTTCAACATCGAGTTCATGGCCAGCGTGTTGCGACACGCGGCGCTTCCCATCATGTCGTTCGCACTGACCTCGTGGGGGGGCCTCGAGTTCCGGGCCCACTGTACTCGCATCATCGGCGAGGACTACGTCGACGTGGCGGAACTCAGGGGACTGCCCGACAGCCGGATTCAACTGCGCTACATCGGCTGGAACTCGATGCTCCCGATGTACACCGGTCTCATGGCCGGCCTCGCCAGCCTCTTCGGCGGGTCGGTCATCATGGAGCAGATATTCCGCTACCGCGGCATGGGCTTTTACTTCTACGAGGCCACGATGGCGCGGGACTACACGACGGTCATGGCGGCGGTCATCCTCTTTACCATCGTCACCGTCGTCGGACTCCTCATCGCCGACTTCACCTACGGCTTCATCGACCCGCGCGCCGGCCACACTCAGCGCGAGTCCTACTCGCGGTCATACCGCGAGCGCCTCCAGCGGTTCCTCAACCGCCTGCGGGGCGGCGGCGCGGACGAGACCGAGACCATCGACGACCGCATCGAGGGGAACCGCATCTCGGCGAGCGGCGCGATGAGCTTCGACGTCGATAGCTCCGACTTCTCGCGCGGCGAGTACATCAAGGAGCGAATCGACCAGAGCCTCCTGACGCCGTTCCGCATCATCTGGACCTCGCCGCGAGCGCGGGTCGGTGCGATAATCCTCGGCATCTTCGGCTTCCTCGGGCTGTTCGGGCCGTACCTCGTCCCCGAGGTCAGGCCGATGCAGGGCCCGATTCTCCTGCAACCGCTGGAGAACATGCGCTACCCGCTCGGCACCGACGACATCGGTCGCGACCTCCTCGCACAGCAGGTGCTCGCGACCCGTCCGATGCTCGTCATGATGCTGTCTGGAGCCATCGTCACGCTCGGACTCGCCATCTTCTTCGGCGTCACGTCCGGCTACCTCGGCGGCGTCATCGACAAGGTGCTCATGACGGTGACGGACGTGATGATGAACATCCCCGGGCTGGCGCTCGTCATCGTCCTCGCCGTGATTCTCGAACCGAAGAGTCCGGTGTTCGTCGGGTTCGTGCTGGCCATCGACAACTGGCCACGGTTGGCCCGACAGCTCCGCTCGCAGGTGCTCACTATCCGCAGTGAGTCCCACGTCGAGGCCTCGCGCGTGCTCGGACTGCCCACGTCGAGCATCCTCTCGAAGAACGTCATGTCCCGGCTCATGCCGATGCTGACGATGGGGACCGTC
The DNA here is from genome assembly GCF_014635105.1 of Haloferax sulfurifontis. Taxonomy (NCBI): domain Archaea; kingdom Methanobacteriati; phylum Methanobacteriota; class Halobacteria; order Halobacteriales; family Haloferacaceae; genus Haloferax; species Haloferax sulfurifontis. The sequence goes on along the minus strand of NZ_BMCI01000005.1, from coordinate 361,922 downwards.
GGCTCCATGCGGAACATCCTGATGGAGTCCGTCGGCCTGTACTTCATCGGCGTACTGCCGTTCACGACGAGCAACTGGGGCGTCGTCCTCAACATCGCCCGCAACGGCGGCGCGCTGTCGGGCATGGACCGCTTCCACTGGTTGCTCGCGCCGATACTGTTCATCGTCACGATGACATACGGCCTCCAACTGTTCGCGCAGGGGACGGACCGACTGTTCAACCCCCGTCTGCGCGCCCGCCACGCGGCCACCGTCTCGACCGAGGATATGGAAGGCGGTCGCGGCGGCTCGGAAGGCGGCGACGGTGCCGCGTCCGCCGCGGACTGACCAACTCGACCCGGACGGTCGATTTCGCATCGCCGTTTTTTCCGTTGTCTCGACCCGAGAGCGGCCGTGCTACGCCGCCCCGGGGAAAAGGTTAACATACGCGCTATCGACCTACCAAACGGACTTCAACTATGAAAGTGGAGAAAGAAGGAAATACGACGCGGTACCTGCTCGGCCTCGTGATACTCGTTATCCTGCTCGTCGGGGTGTACTACGGATTCACCATGATGTGATCAGACCAGTCGGTACGCCCACAAGAGCACCCGGAACGCGACGGCGACGAACACCAGTAACCCACCGATTATTCCGAACATCCCCGCCCAGACGCCGGTCTGAAGGGCGGCACCGAAGAGAATCAACAGCGCGCCGAGGAGAATCACCGTCGAGGTGATGCCGCCGATTTTGGAGCGAACTGTCCACAGTACGTTCTGTCGCGTTTGTGCTTGCGCCATGTCAGCACGGACATCGCGGGCGAACTTATAGTTTTCCGGTATCGCTGGCTGAACCGTCCGAAGTGGCCGAAATTGGTCGAACCCGCTTGCACCGGCGGAAAGTATTAAGTAGGATTGAACGTGATATTTTCCTACTACGGTCACATGTTGACGATACGCACGCGTAACGGGCGGGGCCGCTCGCCCGGCGCACGAACCGACGAGAGGGACTGACCATGGCGACACAACACACCAAACAGCAGATGCCAGACGAGCCGTCGGCCGAGCACAACGTCTTAGAGATAACGAACGCGAGCGTCGCGTTCGCGATGGAACGGGGGGACGCGCGGGTCCTCGACGACGTGTCGATTAACGTCCGCCGCGGCGAGGTGCTCGGCGTCGTCGGCGAGTCCGGGTCCGGCAAGTCGATGCTGGCGGACTCCATGCTCGACGCCATCGACTCGCCGGGGACGCTCACCGGCGACGTGGTGTTCAACCCGCCGGAGGGCGGCGAGCCCATCAGGGTCAACGACCTGAGCAAAGAGGAGCTTCGCCGGTTCCGCTGGGAGCGCGTCTCGATGGTCGTTCAGGGGGCGCTCGACTCGTTCAATCCGACGCTCAGCATCGGCGACCACTTCGTCGAGACGCTCCGCGCGCACGACTACGACATCCAAGCGGGGATGGAGCGCGCCCGACAGCTCATCTCCGACGTGCACCTCGAACCGGACCGCGTCCTCGACGCGTACCCCCACGAGCTCTCGGGCGGGATGAAACAGCGGGCGCTCATCGCGCTGAGCCTCATCCTCGACCCCGACGTGCTCGTGATGGACGAGCCGACCGCCGCGCTCGACCTGCTGATGCAACAGTCGATTCTGAAGCTCCTCTCGGAGCTGAAAGCCGAGTACGACCTCACCATCGTCATCGTGACGCACGACCTGAGCCACGTCGCGCGCATCTCCGACCGCCTCGCGGTGATGTACGCCTTCGAACTGCTCGAACTCGGCCCGGTGCAGGACATCGTCATGGACCCCGCCCATCCCTACACGCGGGAGCTACTCAACTCGATACCCGACATCGACGCCGACCTCGACGAGATGGCGTCCATCGAGGGGACGAGCCCCGACCCGCTGAACGTTCCGAAGGGCTGTTCGTACCACACCCGGTGCCCGCTCGCCGACGAGCAGTGTCGGGCGACGAACCCGGACCTCATCGAGGTGTCCGACGGTCACGGGGCCGCGTGCTTCTACACCGACGAAGCCCGCGAGACGATTCCCCTCAAGAAGGAGGTCTCGAAATGAGCGACGACCCCCTGCTCCGCGTCGACGACCTGAGCGTCCACTTCGGTGGCAACGAGGGCATCCTCGACCGCCTCCTCGGCGACGACAAGGGCGTCGTCCGCGCCGTCGACGACGTCTCGCTCGATATCGGCGAGAACGACGTGGTCGCGCTCGTCGGCGAGTCCGGCTGTGGCAAGACGACGCTCGGAAAGGCCATGATCGGCCTCCAACGGCCCACCTCGGGGACGGTCAGCTTCCGCGGGCAGGACATCTGGAAGTCCGACCTCGAACCCGGCGACATCCCGTACAAGGAGATTCGGAAGTCGCTCCAGATGGTCCATCAGGACGCGGGGAACTCGCTTGACCCCAACCGGACGATATTCAAGAACCTCAATCCGGCGCTGAAGAAGTGGCGGCCGGAGCTCAACCTCGTCGAACGACGAGAGCTCGTCCACCAGATGCTCGATACGGTCGGGCTCACGCCCGCGGACGACTACGCCTCTCGGTACCCCCACCAACTGAGCGGCGGGGAGGCCCAGCGGACCGTCATCGTCCGGTCGATGCTCCTCGAACCGGACCTCATCCTCGCCGACGAGGCCGTGAGCGCCCTCGACGTGTCGCTGCGGGTGAACCTGATGGACCTCCTCCTCGAACTGCAGGAGATGTTCAGCACCTCGTTCGTCTTCATCTCGCACAACATGGCGAACGCCCGCTACCTCGCCGGTCGCGCCGACGGTCGCATCGCCGTCATGTACCTCGGCCGCATCGTCGAAATCGGCCCGGCGGACGAGATTATCAAGAACCCCCAACACCCGTACACCAAGAGCCTCCTGTGGGCGACCTCCGGCCTCTCGGAGATAAACGACCCCATCGAGACGCCGCCGGTCAGGAAAATCGACATCCCGGACCCGGAGAACCCGCCGAGCGGCTGTCGGTTCCACACCCGCTGTCCCGAGGCGCGAGAGTACTGCGCGTCGAACACGCCGGACCTCTCCGGCATGAGCGGCCCGTCGGACCGCCACGAGGCGGCATGCTTCGACGCGCACGACAGAATCGACTATCGGAACAGCGACCCCATCGCCGACGACTTCGACATCGACGTCGCGGACGACACCGAACAGCCGGCCGACTGAGAGAAACGCCTCGATTGGAACCGCTGTTCAGACGCCGTCGTCAACACCGAAACCGGTACCGGCACCGACGCCAGTTTTCGCTCCCGTACTGACGCCCGTTTTCGCTCCCGGGCCGATTCCTGTGTTCGCTCCGCTCCCGAGTTCACTCCGCGTCATCCACGGGACCGACGTCACGCGGGAAACCGTCGGGGACCGACGGGGGGCGCTCGCACTGCGCCGAGAGTTCGACGTACGCGCCCTCTTCGGCGGACTCGCGGATGCCGTCCATCGCTTCGAGGACGTGGAACCCGAGGTCGCCGCTGGTCCGGTGGTCCCAGTCGGAATCGAGCGAGTACGCGAGGTCGACGAGGCCGAGGCCGCGCTGTTGGCCGGGGTGGTCGCGCTCGACGGGAACCTCGCGCCACTCGCCGTCGTCGTCGTCGCTGAGGTGGACGCGGGGCGTCCCGTCGAACCGATTGGGGTCGGTGACGCTCAGCGTCCCCTCGGTGCCGTAAATCTCGAACCCCGGTAGTTCGGACCCCCACACGTCGAAACTCGTCAGAAGCGTCCCCGTCGCGCCGTTCTCGAAGGTCACGACGGCCGTCTCGTGGGTCGGCACCGACACCGGAATCCGCTCGCCGCGGCGCGGCTCGCTCGTTATCTCGCGCTCTGCGAACGGCGTGTTCGCGGTGCCGGCGACCGACCGAATCGGGCCGAGAAGCGTCACGAGCGACGTGAGATAGTACGGCCCCATGTCGAAAAGCGGGCCGCCGCCCTCCGCGTAGAAGCCGTCGGGGTCCGGGTGCCAGTGTTCGTGGCCGTGGTTCGACCAGAACGCCGTCGCGCCGACGGGGTCGCCGATGCGGCCCTCGTCGATGAGGTCGCGGCAGGTCTGGATGCCGGTTCCGAGGACGGTGTCGGGCGCGACGCCGACGGTCAGTCCCCGCTCGGCGGCGGTCTCCAGAATCGCCTCGCCCTCGGCCTTGGTCGCCGCGAGCGGCTTTTCTGTGTAGGCGTGCTTGCCCGCTCGGAGGGCGGCGGACACGAGGTCGCCGTGGGTTCCCGCCGGCGTGAGCACGACCGCAACGTCGATTTCGGGGTCTGCGAGCAGGTCCTCCGTCGGGAGGACGCGGGGGACGCCGTACTCGTCTGCCTTCGACTCCGCGCGGTCCGCGTCGAGGTCTGCGCAGGCGACGATATCGAGGGCGGCGAAGCGGTTGCCCGCCTCGAAGTACACGTCGCTGATGGCTCCACAACCGATGATACCGAGAGTCACGCGCTCCATACCGGGGCGACGCGGGAGAGGCTCAAATAGCTGTTGACGGCCGCGGGCGCGAGGGAGTCGTCGGGCGAGTCAGCGCGCTCGGTCGTCCGCGTCGCCGAGGTCGCCGAGAGGGGACACCGACACCCACTCGCCGCGGCTGTCCGAGGCCTCGGCGGCGAAGATGATGTCCACTCCCTTTCTCGCCTCGTCCGGCGGCACCATCGGCGGTCGGCCCGCGGAGACGGCCTCGACGAAGTCGCGTATCTGGGCGACGTGCGGGCCGTCGGGCCGCGGGTCGGGGAGGTCGACAGGCTGTTTCTCCCCGTTCACCTCGAACAGTTCGACGCCCGTCTCGGTGACGCGAAGCGTTCCCTCCGTCCCGTTGAATTCGAGGCTGATGGGCTGTTGGGGCCGCGTCGCCGTCGTCGCCGACACCTGCCCGAGCGCGCCGTCTTCGAACCGGAGCGAGAGCGCGGCGGTGTCGGGCGCGTCGACGTCGTGGTACAGCGCGTCGCCGGTGCCGGCGACCCGCGACACGTCGCCGGCGACCCACTGGAGCAGGTCGATGCCGTGGAGCGCCTGCGTGAACAGGACGCCGCCGTCGAGGTCGGCGCTCCCGTGCCACGACGAGTCGTCGTAGTACGAGCGGTCGCGGTGCCACTTCACCCGCACGTCGGCGAACACGAGCCGTCCGAGCCGGCCGTCGCGGACCGCCTCGCGGGCGAACTGCATCGCGGGAATCAGCCGTCGCTGAAGGATGCAAGCGAGGGTGACGCCGGCGTCGCGGCAGGCGGCGACCATGTCGTCGACGCGGCCGGGCGTGATTTCCAGCGGTTTCTCGCAGAGCACGTCGATGCCCGCCGCCGCGGCGTCGACGACGATGTTGCGGTGGGCCCCGTTGGGCGTGCAGACGCAGACGGCGTCGAGCGCGGCGTCGGCGAACAGGTCGGCGTGGCCGGTGTACGACGGACAGCCGTGCGTCTCGCCGAACGAACGAGCGGTCTCCGGGGTGTGGTCCGCACAGCCCACGAGTTCGGCACCGTCGGTGTCTGCGAGCGCTTCGGCGTGGGACCGCCCCATGCTCGCACAGCCGACGATGCCGACCCGAACCGGCGTCTCGGTCATCGGCGCTCACCGTCGGGCGAAAGCGTGACTGTGACTGTAGGCGTCATCGACTGGAACGTCAGCGGGCGGCGTGATAAGCGTTTACGGGCGGGGGTCGCGGCCGGGCGGTCGTACGGCGTGGCGCGGCTCACTCGGGCGAGAAGCTCTCGGTGAGCGTCCGTCCGACCAGCCCGGCGGCGACGAACGCGAGGACGCTGGTGCAGACGAACGCCGTGGCGTAGTCGAACCGGGTGGCGAGCACGCCGACGACGAGCGGGCCGAGGACGCCGCCGAGGCCGCGGGCGGTCGATCGGAGGCCCATCAGCTCGGACTCGCGGTCGACGGGGGCCACGTCGGCGACGAAGGCGATGGTTCCCACGGTGAGCATGGAGAACGTGACCGCGTGGACGACGAAGGCGGTGCTACTGATACCGATGCGGGCGAGTCGCCCATCGGGGACGAGCGCGAGCACGGCCACGAGCGCCTGCACGCCGCTTCCGGCGAGGCCGCCGACGATGAGCTTCTTCCGGCCGATGCTATCGCTCAGGCGGCCGAACCCGTACATCGAGACGACTCGAACCGCGGGACTGACCGCGAGGACGGCACCCATGACGACGTTCGAGAGACCCACGTCGGCGACGAGGAACACCGGAACGACCGAGATGAACCCCTTCTCGGTCATGTTCCGGAGGACGATGCCGACGTACAGCCAGCCGAGGCCGGTGCGCTCGAACAGTTCGCGCCGCGCGCCGCCGGGGAGGAGTCGACTCCGGACTTCCCGCAGGAGTCGGCCCGCAGTCAGCGTGGCCCCCGACGGCGGCGTCGGGTCCCTGACGCGGAGCGTGAGGAGCGTCGCCGCGAGGCCGAGACCGACGACGACGAGATAGAGGTCCGTCGGCACGAGCAGGCCGACGAGATAGCCGACGAACAGCCGACCGCTGATGGCTCCGGAGGAGCGGGCGCTACTGTAAAAGCCGATGGAGCGCCCGCGGCCGGACTCGCCGCCAGACTCGCTCACGATTGTGAGAATCACCGACTGGAACCCGGCGGTGAACACCGCGAAGAGGCCCCGACAGGCGATTTGGAGCGGGACCGACGCGGTGACGGTCAGCGGGGCGACCGCGAGCGTCGAGAGGAGCGCGGTCCCGACGAGTATCGCCCGCCGGCGACCCGTGATATCTGCGATTGCGCCCCAGACCGGGGCGAACACGAACAGTCCGAAGGAGAACGCCGCGTACGCGAGGCTCACGGCGAACGGCGACCCCTGTTCTCCGATATAGAGCGCCATCGCCGTCCCGAAGAGCGACCCGCACGCGACGCGCGAGAGGCCGATGAGCGCGAGCGCGCTCCGCTGTCCTCGACTCGCTGGTCGAGCCTGCTGATTGACTACCACTACGACTCGGTGTGACGCTACCGCCCAATAAAGATTGGCGAGACGTGCGGCGGCGCGGACTCGCTACGAGCGACGGCGGGGGTCCGCCCGCGCCGGAACGCTCTTGCGGGCGGGTCGAGTGAGTGAGTCGTATGCGAACCTACGAGGTCAGCCGCATCGACGCGGCCAGAGCGGTCCCGCTGACCGGCGCGGTCGACGGGACGGTGTGGGAGCGGGCGAACGTCGCCCGGCTGGACGAGTACGCGTGGGGCGACGACCCCGGCCCGGAGACGACGGTCAGGGCGCTGTTCGACGCGGAGGCGCTCTCCCTCCAGTTCCACGTCGAGGACGACGAGATAACCGCCGACGTGACGGAGCTGAACGGGCCGACGTTCGAGGACAGCTCGGTCGAACTGTTCGCCACGCCAGACCCCCCAGACGACGGCTCTCCGGGCCGGTACTTCAACTTCGAGGCGAACTGCTGCGGCGCGTTCAAACTCGCGTGGCAGGAGCCGAACTGGCGCGAGCGCGACGTCGGCCGCGACCTCGTCGCGCCGGCCGACGCGGCGGCCGTCGAGGTCGAGACGTCAGTTCCCGGCCCGACGAAGACCGCGTCCCCGGACGACGACTCGTGGTGGCTCGCGGCGCGGCTCCCGCGGTCGACGCTCCGGTCGCTGACCGGCCTCCCAATCGAACTCGACTCGGGCACGGTCTGGCGCGGGAACTTCTACCGGAGCGGTCTCCCCGACGCGCAGAAGGGGACGTGGAACCGAATCGACCTGCCGGAGCCGACGTACCACTCCCCCGAGTTCTTCGGGCGCATCGAGTTCGAGTGAGCGGTCGCCCCGGTCGGCGAGGCGACGGACGGCGACAAACGGGAGATGACAGATAGGTGGCGACAGTCGGGCGACGACAGACAGGTAGCGATAGTCAGGGAGACAGTCGGGCGACCGCGGTCGTCACCGTCACCGAAACGGCTTTTCGCGCGGGTCGTGAACGGCGGACCATGCAACAGCCGTCAGCGCTAGTCATCGGAGAGACGACCTTCTCGTTCCACGACTTCGAGGAGATGCGACCGCACATCGAGTCCGCCATCGGCGACGCCGCCGAGGTGACCGCGACGACCGACAAAGACGCCCTCGCCGACCTCGGGAGCTACGACCTCGTCGTGGACTACCTGACGGACGCCACCCTGACCGACGAGCAGTCCGACGGCCTCCTCGGGTTCGTCCGCGACGGCGGGGCGTACCTCGGCCTCCACTGCGCCGCCGACCTCGTCAACGTCCACGACGGGAACGGCGGCCTCGACAAACGCGACGAGCCGTTTCCCGACCTCCGCGACCTCCTCGGCGGCCACTTTCTCACACACCCCGAGCGGTCGACGTTCGGCGTCGAAATCGTCTCCGACCACGCCGTGACCGACGGCGTCGGCGACTTCGAGGTGTTCGACGAGCCGTATCAGGTCGACGTGGACGACGACGTGACCGTGCTCGCGCGCATGAATCACCCCGACCTCACCGACTACCCGGTCGCGTGGGTCCGCGAGTACGGCGCGGGGCGAGTGTGTTACGCGTCGCTCGGCCACACCGCCGAGGCCTTCGAGAACGACGACTACCGCCGACTGCTCCGCAACGCCGTCGGCTGGCTGGTCCGCGACTGAGCGGGTCGGCCGCGGCATCGCCAGCGGCGTCGACGGCGGCGTGTGAACGTTTATCCCGGTCGGTTCCGAACGTCGGGACATGAACCTTCGAGCCGCCGACCTGACCGTATTCGTGTTCGTCCTCGGGGTCCTGCTCTCGGGGATGTGGCTGGCCCAGCAGTTCGGCATGGAGTGGTCGCCGACGCTGTTGGCCATCGTCGCCGTCGCCTCGGCCGTCTGGACGGCGTACTACCGGTTCGGCGTGGAGCCGCGGATCGACGCGAGCAGAGGAGACGAAAACGCCCGAAACGAGACGGGGGTCAGCGACGGCGCGGGGGAGTAACCCGAGTCGGACGGGCGAAACAGGCGGTCCGGAGCGGCGAACGAATCGGTGGCTCGGTCGGTGGAAGTCAGTGTGAGTCCGAGCCGGCCGCTCACGCCCGCAAGACAGACGCGTCGAGGTCGTAATCGGCGAAGTACTCCCGCTCCAGTTCGACGAGTTTCGCGAACAGCTCCTGCGCCTCGTCGCGCGAGACGGTGACGAGCGGTTCGTTGAGGAACGCCTGAAACGCGAGGTCGAGGTCGCCCTCGAAGCCCGCGCGCACCAGCGTCTCCTGGTTCGTGACGTGGGTTTCGACCATGCTCTCGACCTCGTCGGGCAGGCCGCCCGCACAGAGGGGCGTCACGTCGTCGCCGGAGAGGAGCGCGTTCGTCTCGACGACCGCCCCGTCTGGAAGGCCGTCGACCTGCCCCTCGTTGGGGTAGTTGAGGTGCGTGACGAACGTCCCCTCGCCGGCGAGCGCCCGCATGATGTCGACCGCCTCCTCGCCGGACTCGCGGAACTCGAACTCGGCGTCGCCTTCGAGGTAGCGCTCCATCTCGTCGGGGCCCTCGTCGTCGGAGACGCGGGCCGAACTCGGTGTGGTCCGAATTCCGTAGCGCTGGACCTCCTCGGCGTCGTCGATGCCCAGATACCACGGGACGAACTCCACGAGGTGGCGGTCACCCGCCGCGCCGAGGACGCCGAACCGGTCGTAGAGGTCGAAGGCGACCTCCCCGTTGTTCACCCAGTAGGACTCGGCGTCGAGGTCGCCCGGCTCGCGGTCGAAAAGCGGCTTCCGGCGTTCGAGTTCCTCGTCGAGGTACTGGAACAGGTCACGGTCGCGCCAGCGCGCCTCGTCGACCCACGTGAAGTGGTTGACGCCCTTGACGTTGACCCGGACCTCGTCGCGGGCGACGCCCTCGGCCTCGTCGATGTGGCGCTCCGCCAGCTCGGCGAACAGCTCCTGCGTCTTGAACACCTCGTGGCAGAGCCCGATGGCGTTGATGTCCGGGAACTCCTCGTAGAGCGCCCGCGTGCAGACCGTCATCGGGTTCGTGTAGTTGATGACCCACGCGTCGGGACAGCGCTCGCGGACCGTCGCCGCGATATCGCGGTACTGCGGAATCGCTCGCAGGGAGCGAATCGCTCCGCCGGGACCGACGGTGTCGGCGACCGTCTGGTAGATGCCGTACTCCTGCGGCACGTCGATGTCGTGGACGAACGTCTCACCGGGCGGGTCCTGAATCGAACAGATGACGAAGTCGGCCCCGTCGAGCGCCTTGTCCATGCTCCGGGTCGCCTCGAACGACCAGTCGCCGACCGCCTCCTCGCGGTCCATCACGCGGTTGCCGAGGAGGGCGTTCTTCGAGGCCATCTCGTAGTCGACGTCGTACAGCGTGACGCTCCCCGCGAGGTCCGGACACTGCGCGAGGTCGTTGATGAGCGTGTGGGCCCACCCCTGACTCCCGCCGCCGATGTAGCCGATGTCGATGGTTCGGGACGAACCCGACGGTACAGGCTCCGCTTGCTCCGACAGCTGATACATGTGATAACACGTGACGAGACGAGGTCGCAAATAGCTGTCGTTTCGGGGGGACCGGTCGCGCCGTCACTCGGTCAGGATGGTGACCGGCCCGTCGAAGTTGAGGACGACGCGCTGTGCGGTGTCGCCGAACAGCGCCTTGCCGGTCGGCGAGCGCTGTCGCCCGGCGACGTAGACGTGGTCACAGCCGCGCTCGTCGGCGACGCGAATCACCTCGTCGGCGAACTCGCTCTCCTCGGCGACGACGCTGACGGCGTCGTACTCGACGGTCCCGTCGAGCGATTCGAACGCCTCGTCTGCGGCCTGCGACGCGAACCGGTTTGCGACCTCCCGCGCGGAGTTCGACTCCAGCGACGTGTTGGCGGCGTCGCTCATCGCCTGCAACGTCTCGGCGTTCTCGACGAGTTCGTCCTCGGTGACGCGCGTGAGGAGCACGAGCGGCGTGTCCGTGCCGGCCGCGATTTGTCCCGCCTCGGCGAGGAGGCGTTCGTTGGAGTCCGCACTGTCGACTACGACTAACGATGACTGCATACCGGTGCAACGGTGCTCCGGCGCATAAAACTATCCCGCGAGGCGGGACAGAGCGGGGTCGGTTCGACGGCGCAATGAGCCGAGAAGCGAGTCAGCGACCCGAACTCAGCGGTCGGCCCGGTACCGTTCGACCGCGTCCTCGTCGATTTCGACGCCCAGACCGGGGGCCTCCGGCACGTCAACCTCGCCGCCGGTCGGGTCGAACGGGGTCTGCAGAATCTCGTCGCGGAGGGGGTTCTCGCTCCGGTCGAACTCGACCATCATCGGCTCCGGGACGTGCCGCGTGTGCGGGTAGTCCGAGACGGACGCCGCGAACTGGACCGCCGCGGCGAGGCCGACCGCGCTGTTCCAGATGTGGGGCCGGACCGCCACGTTCTCCGTGCTGGCGAGGTCGGCGATTCGGCTCGCCTCCGAGAGCCCGCCGCACCGACCGAGATTGGGCTGGACCACGTCGACCGTCCGGTCGTCCACGAGGCGCTTGAACTCGAAGCGGCCGTAGTGCGCCTCACCGGCCGCGAGGGGCACGTCGACGCCGCGTTTGACCTCGCGGTAGCCCGAGAGGTTCTCCGGCGGGACCGGCTCTTCCATCCACGTGATGTCGAACTCCTCGATGGCCTTCGCGGTTCGAATCGCCTGTCGCGGCCGGTAGTTCCCGTTGATGTCGACCATCAGCCGCGCGTCGTCGCCGAGGAGTTGGCGAGCGGTCCGAACCCGCTCCACGTCGGAGTCCGTGCCGTTGCCGATTTTTATCTTGGCCGCCGAGAACCCCTCGTCGACGGCGTCTCGAATCGGCTCGGCGATGTCGCGGTCCGCCTCGGTGAAGTACATCGTCGAGGCGTAGGCGGTGAGCGTCTCCCGCGGCGTCCCGCCGAGGAGCCGGTGGACGGGCTTGCCGGTCGCCTTGCCGACGAGGTCCCACAGGGCCACGTCGATGCCGCTGAGGGCGCTCTGGACGAAGACGCTCCCGCCGAAGTGGTACGGGTCTGTGTACGACTCCTCCGCGAGGCGTCGCACGTCGAAGGGGTCCATGCCGACCACGTCGTCGCGGAAGAACTCGTCGACGACGGGCGCGACGACGCTCCCCGGGGCGAACGCCTCGCCCCAGCCGACGTCGCCGGTGTCGGTGTCGACGCGGATGAGCGTCGTCGCCCTGTCGTGGCCGAACCCGCGGGCGTCGCCGAGGCCCTCGCCGTCGGGGAGGCGGTGCGATATCGGGATGACTTCGATGTCGGTTACGTGCATGAAAAATGAACCACGGAGAGACGCATTATAGCTTGTGCAGACGGCGAACGCGGCGAGACGGACGGGGCGGGAGCGCGAGGCAGACGAGGCGAGGCAGACGAGGCGAGGCAGACGAGGCGCGTTCGAATCGCCGGCTCAGTCCTCGTCGTAGTGGAACTCGGTCCACGGCCCCTTCTCGAAGGGGTAGTCGTCGAGTACGTCGAGGTTCACCTCGACGCCCAGCCCCGGCGCGTCGGACAGCGAGAGGACGCCGTCTTCGACGGCGGGTTGGCCCTCGATGATGTCGAACGCGAGGTCGAAGGGGTACATGCCGGGGTCGGTCTCGGCGTCGAGGAGCGGGTCGTCCTCGAAGACCGGATATTCGAGGAGCGACACCTCGGGGGCGGCCGCGACGAGATGCGCGTTGGCGAGCAGGCCGACCCAGGTCCCGAAGTTGTGCGGGACGAACTCCACGTCGCGGCCGACGCAGGACTCGACCGCGGGGCGACAGCCGGTGTAGCCGCAGTGGTGGCGAACGTCGCCCTGCAGGAAGTCGACCGCGCCCGTCTCGCCGAGCGCGACGAGGCCCTCTGGCGTCGGTTCGCTCTCGCCGCCGGCCAGCGGCGCGCCCGTCTCCGCGAGTTCGACGTAGCCCGCGTGGTCGTCGGGCGAGACGGGCTCTTCGACCCAGTAGCAGTCCCGCTCGGCGGCGAAGGTGACGACGTCTTCGACCGTCTCGCGGTCGTAGCCGTCGCGAATCTTCCACCACGTGTGCACGTCGAGCATCACTTCCATGTCGCCCGCGACGTCGGCGAGCAGTTCGACGGTGCGGCGGTCCCCGTCGGGGCCGATGCCCGGTCGGTACTTGTAGCCGAAGAAGCCGAGGTCGCGGATGGTCGCCGCCTGTTCGGCGTAGCCCTCGGGTTCCATGTACATCCCGGCGCTGGCGTACAGGGGCATCTCCGTCGTCGGGTCGGTGCCGTACTCGTCGGCGAGCAGTTCGTAGATGGGCGCGCCGACCTCCTTCCCGCGGATGTCGTACAGCGCCACGTCGAGCGCCGAGATGGCCTGATGGCGGAGTCGGTCGGGGAGGTCGGTGTCGCGGAGCATCGCGTGCGCGTCCTCGACTTCCTCGACGGTCTCGCCTTCGAGCGCGTCGGCGACCGCGCCGTTGACGACGTCCGCGAAGGTTCCCTGCGATTCGCCCTCGAAGTACTCCCGCATCGCGGAACTGCTCGCGCCGGCGGTGGCGATGCCGCGGGTTCCGTCGGTCGACTCGACGACGACGAGCACCACGTCGCGTTTGAGCAGGCGACGAGTGCCGCCGTGGAAGGGGCGGTCCTGCGGCGGTTCGATGGGTGACGAGAGAGCGTATCCGCTGACAGTCGCGATTCGCATACCTCTACAGACTCGGCCACCACAATAAAACTCCGCCTCGCAACAGGAGACGCGGGGAGAAGACAGCCGAGAGGAGAGGAGAGGAGAGGAGAGGAGAGGAGAGGAGAGGAGAGGAGAGCGCGCTACTGGAAGACGTCGGACGCGAACGGGTAGAGCTCGTCGAGGGCGACGCGCTCGTTCCGCCGACCCGACTCGTAGGTCGCCATCGTGATGAGCACCGCCTTGAGGCCGTCGCGGGCGGTCGCGGGCGGCGTCTCGCCGGTCTCTATCGCGTCGAGGAACGCGGTGCCCTTGCTCAGCCACCGCTCGTAGCCGTCGTAGGGATGGTGTTCGGTCCCCTCGTCGTCGATGACGTAGCCGGTCCGGTCGTCCCACTCGTGGCCTTCGAGGTATATCGCCCCCTCGTCGTCCCAGATGTGGACGTGCTCGCGGGTCCGCGCGACGACGCCCGTGTCGGAGACGTTCGCTATCGCGCCCTCCGCGAACTCGATGTTGATAGAGGACTGGCGGTCGAACACCTGCTCGTCGTCGTGGAAATCGACGTAGGCGTTGACGTGCGTCGGCGTGAGGCCGGTCGTCCAGAGGATGGCGTCGATGACGTGCGTGCCGACGTTCAGGAGGTGGCCGCCGCCGCTCAGTTCGGGGTTCATCCGCCAGTCGTCTTCCTTCTCGTAGTAGGACTGCCAGTCGTGGGTCACCTCACCGGTGATAAACCGCGGGACGCGGTCGCCGTCGGCCCACTCGTCGCGGGCGCGCTTGTAGGCCGGGTTGAAGTGTCGCTGGTAGCCGACCATCACGGTTTGGTCGCTCGCCTCGGCGCGGGTCGTGAGTTCGTAGGCCTCCTCGGCGTCGGTCGCGAGCGGCTTCTCGCAGAGGACGTGCAGGCCGCGGTCCAACACGGCCGAGGTCTGCTCGTAGTGCAGGCCGTTGGGCGTCGCGACGGCGACGGCGTCCATCGGGGCCGAATCGAGGAACGCCTCGAACGACCGGTAGCGGTGCGCCTCGGGAACGTCGAAGGAGTCGCCGACCTCGGCGAGGCCGTCGGGGTCCACGTCGGAGATTGCGACGAGTTCCGACCGGGGGAGTTCGACGAACTGTTGACAGAGCCGACGACCGAGGCTTCCGAGGCCGACGACTCCGACGGCGATTGGAGACGAGTCTGTCTGACGCGGCATGGGTTCGACTACAGAGATGGGGCAGATAACTGTTTTGACGGTCCTCGGGCGCTCGTGGTCGCGCTCGACCCCCCTGTCCGAAGATTTTATGCGCGAGTGCCCGGTGGTTCGGGTATGCCACTCGCAGAGAGCGGTGTGCGCGAGCACCTGCGCGGCGTCGCCGCCGGGCTCCTCACCCCGTTCGACGACGACCTCGACATCGAACACGACGAACTGGCAACGAACGCGACGACGCTCTACGACCGGGGAATCCGCACGTTCCTCGCGTCGGCGAACATCAGCGAGTACCACTCGCTGTCCCAGCAGGAACGCGTCGACGTGACGGAGACGGCCGTCGATGCGCTCCCGTCCGACGTGTGCGTCCTCGCCGGCGTCGGCGGGAGCACGGCGGGCGCGCGGGAACTCATCGAAGCCTACGACCGCATCGGCGTCGACGGGATGATGATAATGCCGCCGGACCACACGTACGTCCACGAGCGCGGCCTGCTTCGCTACTACGAGAAACTCGCAGACGCCTCGTCGGCCCCGCTGGTGCCGTACGTCAAGGGATTCGACCCGTCAATCAACTATCTCCGTGACCTCGCGGGGCTCGACGGCGTGGTCGGCATCAAGTACGCCATCGAAGACGCCGTGAAACTCGGCGCGGCCGCCAGCGCCACCGGCGACGACGTGGTCTGGGTGGACGGCCTCGCCGAACCCTTCGCCGTCTCGTTCTGGAACGAGGGCATCGAGGGATTCTCGGCGGGCGTGAGCAACTTCCGGCCGGAGGTCGGGCTCGAACTTTTCGACGCACTCACCGAAGAGAACTGGGAGCGCGCCCGCGAGCTTCGGAACATCTGTCTGCCCTACCAGAACTTCCGCGACCAGACTGGACAGAACAACACCCTCGATGGCGCTATCAGCGTCCCGGCGGTGAAGAAAGGCCTCGAACTGGCCGGCCTGCACGGCGGGGGAGTCCGCGAGCCGATTCGCCCGCTGTCGGCCGACGACGAGCGCCGCGCCGAAGAACTGTACGACCAACTCGACGACGATATCGAGCGCCTCATCGACTGAGCGCGACCGACGGAAGACGCCGACCGACGACAACCAACGACCGACGACAACCAGCGACCGACGACAACCAGCGACCGACGACAACCAGCGACCGACCGACCGAGGGCCGCGAGAGCGACTGGCATAACCGCGGTAGCGACGAGGTCGAGCCGCGCGGTGTCGGCACGGTGAGTGACGACTGAACCGGGAGGTTCGCCGACGACGCGGTCGGACGGAGCGTCGTCGCCCGAACCCCCGGAGCGCCGCGACTCGCGCGACCCAAATATTCATCACCCGAGACGCGGGGTATGTTGGCATGCGCGAGTTCGAAGCGACCGCCGAGGCGACTCGACCGCCGACGTGGGCGCACAAACAGCGAGCACTGTTCGACCTGACGGCCGACGCGGTCGACCGATTCGTCGACGACTACACCGGCCCCGACGGGGAGCCGTTCTGGCCGCCGGACGACCACGTGGGCGTCGACGGCTTCGACGACGTGGTCGAGGGGTTCTACAACTGGCCGCTCGTGTACGCGATGGGCGGCGACGAACGCCTGCTCGACCACGCCCGTCGCGTGTACGAGTCCGCGTTGGAACGCGGCGCGGCGACGGAGACGCCGTTCGGCCATCCGATGGTCGTCGACGAGTTCGAACAGTGCCGCGACTGGTTCCACCTCGGGGAGGGCAACCTCTACACGTACAACATGGGCCTCGCCGCGCCCGACGACGACGCGGTCGTCGACCGAGCGACGAAGTTCGCCGACCTCTACACCGCCGACTCGGAGACGGGGAACTACGACGCCGAAAATCGGGTGGTCCGCGGGCCGATGAACGGGAGCATGGGCCCGGAGTTCTGCGACTTCTCCGCCTACGAACACCACCCCTACGGCGCGGACTACCGCTGGGCCAGACACGGCCTCCCGTGGCGGGATTTAGAGTTCGACGAGGCCGCGGACCTCCTCGACCCGGCGAACGAAGAGCGCCTGTTCGAGGTGCTGAACGAGCGCTGCGCGAAGGGCGATATCCCGCTGAACCTCAACATCACGAGCCTGATGACGAACGCCTATCTCCACACGGGCGACGACGACTACCGGGAGTGGGTGACCGACTACCTCGACGCGTGGCGGGAGCGGACGGCCGAAAACGGCGGCATCATCCCCGACAGCGTCGGGCGCTCCGGTGAAATCGGCGAGTACACCGACGGCTCGTGGTACGGCGGCTACTACGGCTGGTCGTGGGGCGGGTGGCACTACATCGGCATCGGGCCGACGGTCGCCGCCGAGAACGCGGTCCTGCTCGAAGGCGACAGAGAGTATCTCGACTTCCCGCGGTCGCAACTCGACATCCTCGTCGAGAACGGCATCGAAGTCACCGAAGACGACGTACACAGCACCCTCTACATCCCGCACAAGTACGGCGGCGAGGGAGACTACCACTACGACGCCTCGGGCGTCCTCACGGAGGACGACGGGGAAGTGCTGTGGCGGGACGGCTGGTACGAGTTCCAGCCGCACACCGACGACCCCTACGCGGTCCACCTCTGGTACATGTCGATGCGCGAGGAGGACCGAAAGCGGGTCCGCCGGCTCCGCGACTGGGGGAAGCAGGACTGGCGGCGGGTCGACCCGCGCGCGAAGACGAAACACGACGACGGCCACGAGTACGCGTGGCTCGCCTACCTCGACGGAGAGTTCCCGGACTACCCGGGCCGAATCCTCGACGCGACGCGCGAACACGTCGACGAGCGACTGCGCCTGTTCGACGCCGAGGGGAACGAACCGACGACCGTCGACGAGGACTACCTCAGAGACCGGAACCCGGCGTTCCACAAGGCCCTACTCCAACTCACCATGGGTGCGCCACAGCCGGTCTACTACGGCGGCCTCGTCATGGCCCAGGTGCGCCACTTCGACGCCCGAAGAGAGCGACCGGGACTGCCGGCGGGCGTCGCCGCGCTCGTCGAGTCGGTGACGAGCGAGGGGGTCGAACTGACGCTCGTCAACGCCGGCGCGAGACGGGAGGAGGCCGTCGTCCAAGCCGGCGCGTACGGCGAACACCGATTCACCGCGGTCGAGACCGACGGGGCGGAGCGGGGCGTCGACGACGGCGAGGGTGACGCGGACGAGACAAGCGACGGGAGAGACAACGGCGCGGACGCGCTCCGGGTGCGACTCCCCGCCGGAAGCCGAATGTCGATTCGCGCCGGCCTCGACCGCTTCGTCGATGACCCGAGTTACGACCACCCGTGGTCGGAGACGGGGTCGTAAGCGGGGCTCCGGCCGCGTCGCGCGGAGTTCGGAAGACGCGTACGAGGATTCGAAAACCGCAGATTCGTTCCCATCAGGGGAACGTCAGTATTCGACGTGTGGAATCTCACTATTCGGGAGAGCGACTGAGAAGTCTCGAAACCGGCGATTAGCTATCAAGCCGTCTCGGACCGGAAACTCCGAGCCGAACGCTGTTCCCGTATCGGGAATTATTAATCAGGGAGTATCATGTGAATGCGGGACAAGGGCCGTGAGAGAAGCCCACCAGACCGACATTACATGCATACGTCTGTAACGCAAACGGGTCGAAATATCGGGGGCGACAGCTCGTAGTTCGTCAGCTATGATAGCTGAAATCCAATATTCGTCGCCGATAGCCGTTCTTCTCTCTTATTACACGTTGTTCCCGATTGGGGAACGTATTTTGCGAGTGAACGAGGACCGCCGTCACGCTCGGGGTGAGAGAATTTATCAACGGGGGCGAACAGTATGGCGCATGCCGACACGAGTCACCGTCTGGAACGAGAACGTCCACGAGCGAGAGGAACCGGAAGTCGCGGAGCGGTATCCGAAGGGAATCCACGGGACCATCGCGGAGCATCTGGAGGGACCGGACCGCGAGGTGCGAACGGCGACGCTACAGGAGCCCGAACACGGGTTAGACGAGGAGACGCTGGACGCGACGGACGTGTTGGTCTGGTGGTCTCACTGCGCCAACGACGAGGTGACAGACGCCGCCGCGGAGCGCGTCGTCGACCGCGTCCACGAGGGGATGGGCTTCGTCCCGCTCCACTCGGGGAAGAACTCGAAGCCGTTCACGCGGCTGATGGGCACGACCTGCAACATCAAGTACCGCCACGGTGGCGAGCGCGAACGCGTGTGGGTCGCGGACCCCGGCCATCCCATCGCCGACGGCCTCGACGAGCAGTTCGTCATCCCGGCGACGGAGACCTACGGCGAGCCCTACGACATCCCGGAACCCGACAGGACCGTCTTCATCTCGTGGTTCGAAGGCGGCGACGTGTTCCGCTCCGGCGTCTGCTATCGCCGCGGCCGCGGGCGAATCTTCGCGTTCCGACCGGGCCACGAGGAGTACCCCATCTTCCACCAAGACGAGGTCAAACGGGTCATCGACAACGCCGTCGAGTGGGCGGCACCGACCGAGGGCGCGTCGGCGCGGTGGGGGAAGACCGACCCGCTCGAACCCGTCGACGAGTGAGCGGAGCGTCGCGCGTCGCCGCGGAGACTGTTCCCCGCTGAGGAACGAATATCACCATCGTTGCTGAACGAATTCGTATTCTCGTCGCTGGGAGAACCGAGGTGATGTCCGAGCTCGGAATCGAGCATCAACACCGACCAATATATCAGTTTCAAATATATATCTAGATTTTGGTAATTCGGTATGAGCTATCGCGAGGAGGCTACGACGTACTCACGGGAGAGTTCCACCGTGAGGCAACGGCTCGGACCACCCACCCGCCGATTCGACCGCATCCCAGACCGAACACGGAGGCGAGACACAGGACTGCTCCGCCGGCGAACGCGAAGAACGCGACTCTGGACAGCGGCCACGCGGCCGTCGTTCCCTTCGTCACCGCGAATATGACCAGTTCTAGAACACCACCAAGAAAACCGGCGTAGAGTCCGGAAGCGTCCGAATCCGCCGAACGGGCCGCGGCGACGACTCCCGCGATGACCGACCCGAATATCATCATACCGGCACCGACGGTCGTCTCCGAGTTCGGGAGCCAGTTCACCACGGCACTGACGGGAAGCGAGGCTATCACCCCGACGAGCGCGGCGTTCCATTCCGGAGAGAGGGCCCTGAAGCGGGGAATCGAGACCATACGCACGTATGTAAGACTGGTAAGATTTTATACTCTTGGTGGGGTTCGACGGCGGGGTGCGAACTGTACTCCGCGTCTGAGCAGTTCGTGGTATGTTCGCAGACTGTGGAGCTGTCAGGTCGGCGGACTTCCGGTAGTCGATAGCTATCTGAATTAATATATTAACTCGGTTCACAAAATTCTCTTACATTTTATGAGCAGATTTCGATACCGACGAAAGTGATACTACCACGGCCGGGGTACGTGTTCTATGACAGACAGTACCGAAGTCGACGAGCTAGTCGTCACGGAGCTTTCCGACGCGGAATCCACAGCGCTCGAAGCCGGCCGCACGGAGTCGGTCGACCTAAGCGACGTGGCGGTCACGCGGGCGACGTTGGAACCGGGATGGGGAACAGAGGACGGCCACGGTGAGACAGAGCTCGACTACTGTCAGAACGCACACGACATCTACGTCGTCTCCGGGACGCTCGGTCTCGAACTGGACGACGGGACGCGGACGGAGATTGCCGCCGGCTGTGCCGCGACCATCCCGCCGGGGCACCACGGCTGGACGGTCGGAGACGAGCGACTCGTCTATCTGGAGTTCGACCCGAGCGAGCAACCGTGAGTACCATACCGTCGGTCCGCGTAGCGTTCCGACGAGATGTCCCGATTCGTCGCGGCCGCGTGCCAGTTAGACTCGCGAGACGACAAGGCGGCGAACGTCGAGCGGGCGCTCGAACTCCTCGACGAGGCCGCGGCCGACGGCGCTGACTTCGTGGTGTTCCCGGAGATGACGACCTTTATCGGCCCGGAAGAGCGGTTCGCCGAGGTCGCGGAGTCGCCCGACGGACCCACCGTACAGCGATTCTCCGAAAAGGCCCGCGAGCACGGCGTCTTCGTCCACACGGGCAGTTTCTTCGAGCGGATTCCCGACGACGACCGGGTGTACAACACGTCGGCGCTCATCGGCCCGAGCGGCGAGGTGCTCGACACCTACCGGAAGGTCCACCTGTTCGACATCGAACTCGAGGGGAGCGTCGAACACCGCGAGTCCGACCACGTCGCGCCCGGCGACCGGGCGGTGACGGTCGACACCGACCTCGCGACGTTCGGCCTCTCTATCTGTTACGACCTCCGGTTTCCGGGACTCTACCGGACGATGGCGCAGTCCGGCGCGAACGTGCTTCTCGTCCCCGCGGCGTTCACGATGCACACCGGCAAAGACCACTGGGAACCGCTCCTTCGCGCCCGCGCCATCGAGAATCAGGCGTACGTCATCGCGCCCGGCCAAATCGGCGACAAGCCGTCGTGGGTCGAGACCTACGGCCGCACGCTCGTCGTCGACCCCTGGGGGAACGTGATTTCGAAGGCGCAGGACCGCGAGGGGGTCGTCACGGCGACTATCGACCTGTCGCATCTGAACGAGGTTCGCCGCGACATGCAGACGCTCCAGCACGCGCGTCCGGACGTGTACGAGCGGTCGGACGAATGAGTAGGGTGAGCGAATGAGCGACGGTGACGAGAGTCTGAAACGTCTTGTTCAGCGAGTTCTTCCGAGTCCACAACAGCCAAGATGACGAACCAGTAAGCGCGACCCCGGCGAGTCTGGTGGACGGAGGGACCATGTGATAATGAGTGATCGAATTATTATCGATTTTTTGGGAAATTTTAACAGCGGTTGAGGTGGCACCTCTACGCTCAGATCGTGTTTTGTGACACCAGTCGAGATAGCTCCATCGAGAACACCGTTCCTGTGAGGTCAGTCAATCAAATCTTCCGGTGCAACAGCGCCGTGATCGAGCAATTCCCCGTCGAAGGTGACCATGGTCGCATCAACGTCGTTCGCTAATGCGAGAAGCACACAATCTATTGTATAGAGCAGATTGTCTCGCTGTAATTCATACGCCGCAATCTGGTCGCTGATTTCGGGCGCGTAGATGTCCACGCGACCGTAGATATCCGACAACACCGACTCGACGCGGGATTGCTCAACGCGCTTCTTCTTCGTCATTACTGACCGAATTTCCATGAGATTCAGAATGGAGGTACAGAACTCGTGGCTTTCGTTGAGCAACTGTGTCGCAATCTCACCACGACCCGGTTCATCAGTCAAACTAGCAATAAAGACATTTGTATCGACGAAGACCTTCATTCTCGGCTTCGTTCGTCACGTACCGCTTCAACGGAATCAACTTCAACATCTGCAAGTCGACCTGAAAGTAGATCACCGAGTCGAGCCTGAGGCTCGTCATCTTCGGACGATTCGTCGGTCCAATTCGGCGGTGTTGCGTAGCTACCCATTGACGGTGATTGCAGACGTGCCTGTAAATCGCTTTCTCTATTCAGAATTTCACTCCGCTAAATGCACTAAGACGGGTGTCGGTTTGCTGAACACCCTCTGCCCGGGTCGCACAATTCTATCAGGTCCTAATGAGTTCAACAGCGCCGCCGGTCCGAATACGGGCCGCCCGGCGCGATTAGCTCCCGCCGAGCACGCGCTTGAACAGCGTGAACGTGAGCAGGGTAAAGAACAGGCCATTCAACATCCCCTGACTCGCCGCGAGCACGCGCGCCGCCGGGCCGAGCGGGTTGACGTCGCCGTAGCCGACCGTGCTGAAGCTGATGTAGCTGTAGTAGACGTTGTCGAAGAGCACTTCCATCGTCGTCTTGTCGACCGCGGCGGGGTCGAAGACGCTCCCCGCCTGCGTCAGAAACGGACCGCCGAGAGCATAACACAGTCCGAACAGCGCCGGGAGGAGGAACGTGAACGCCGCGATTCGCGGGAGTCGGTTGCCGTAGCCGCAGGTGACCTGCATGAGCGTGTTCAGCCCCACGCTGGCGACCTTCTTGCCGCGGGACCACGTGTTCAGCGAGTACTCGTTGAGGATGATGTCGAAGTTCTTCTGGCGGTTGTAGTAGTAGCGCTTGAACTCGAACTCGCGGCTCGCGGGGGTGTCGCCGACGGCGTTGGCGCTGTCCTGCGCCTTCCGGTAGGTCTCCTCGGCGATTTCGGGCGTCAGTTCGACGGCGAACTGGCCGGTCGCGCCGTTGCCGACGAAGTCGTGGATAGTCCAGTCGTTGCGTTCGAGGTAGCCGTGGTGGTCGCTGAAGTCGAAGCGGTCGAACTCGGTGAGACAGAAGCGGAAGTGGTCCAGAAGCTCGTGTTCGTTGCCGTCGCCCTCGAGCGTCAGGTCGCCGATGGTCGCGCGGGTGAGGTCGTACGGCGTCGGCTCGCCGGAGCCCTGCGAAATCGTGCCGCCGTCGAGCGTCGCGTCGGTGAAGTCGAGGTAGGTGTCGCGGTCGCCGACGAGCACGCGGAAGCGCGCCGTCTCGAAGTCCGACTGCCGGAAGTCCGCCCGGTCGCGGAACGTCGTCTCCCAGAACGACGCGCTCGTGAAGTTCGCCGCCTCGAACTCCGCGCCGGCCTCGAAGGTCGCCTCGTTGAACGAGGCGTTGGCGTCGAGGTGCTGTAGTTCGCCCTCGAAGAACGTTCCGCGGAAGGAGGCGAGGCCGTGGAACGTGGCGGTCTTGAACGTCACGTCCTCTTCGAACCGCGCCTCGCCGAACCGGGCGTTAGATTGGAACTCGACCGCCTCGAAGGAGGCGTCACAGCCGAACGTCGCTTCCTCGGCGACGACGGCGTCGCGGAACTCGCTCTCGTCGAAGTTCGCTTGCCCGCCGAACGACGCCAGAGAGAGGTCGAACGCCCCGTCGACGCGGAGACGGTAGCAGTCGGTGCGGGCGGTGAACGTCGCGCGGTCGAAGTTGAGTTCGCCCTTGAACACGGCGTCCTTGAAGTCCGAATAGCGGAACCGCGCGAGTTTGTAGTCGGCTTCGCCCTCGAACGTCGCGCCCTCGAACGTCACGTCGTCGTGAGTCGTCCGGCTCCCGCCGTTGAACTCGACGCCGCGAAACTCGGCCAACTGCATGAAGCGGGCGTCCGCGAAGCTCGCGTCGTCGCCGAACCGCGCCTCGTCGAAGTCGGCCATCTCGTCGAAGCGGACGCCGTCGAACCGCGCGTCGCCCTCGAATTCGACGTGTTCGAAGTCCGAGCCGGCGGTGAACCGCGCGCCCTCGAACGTCACGTAGTTAAAGATGGCCTGTCTGAAGCTCGCGTCGTCGCGGAACGTCGCGTCCGCGAACGTGATGTTGTCGTCGAGGACGTGACTGCTCCCGCTGGTCTCGGCGTCGCGGAAGCGCGCCGTGCCGTGGAACGTCGCGTCCGCGAAACTCGTGTCGCCCTGGAACGCCGTCTCGTCGCATCGGACCTCGCCGCGGAACGTCGCCGCCGAAAAGCGAACGTCCTGTTCGAACGTCGCCTCGTCGGCCGTCACCGCGCCGGTGACCGTCACGTCGCGGGCGTCCACGTCGCCGGTGACGACCGCCTCGTCGAGTTTGAGGCGACCGACCGTCGCCTCGCGGAGAATCAGCCCCTGGTCGAGGTGGCCGTGAGTGAGGTCCAGCCCCTCGATGTCGGCGTGCTGGAAGTTGAGGACGTGGTTCGTCGCGCCGTTGACGTCCTGGTAGGTGAGCGAGAGGTGCGGGAGGTCCGCGCCGACGTACTCGTTGACGCGGGTGTCGGGCGACTGGAGGTTCGCCCGGAGTTCGTCGACGATGTCTTCGCCCGTCACGTCGAGCGAGGCGCGCTCGTCGCGGCTCATGTGGAACACACAGAACTCGCTTTCGGGGTGGGACTCGTGCGGACACTCCCACGTCGTCTGGAGGTGGGCGTCGGTCTGCACCGACGGGTCGAACGTGTACCGGCACGACGAAGAGGACATCAGCGCCGGCGTGGACTCATTTCTCGACATGGCTGGGGAGGGGCGGTCGGGTACGCTGTGGACAGCGGGTGTGGCGGGAACTGCGATCGAGGCGGGCGGGTCGGGGTCGGAGTCGGCGAGCGCGCTCGGGCGCCGGGGCGACGCTCGACCGCGCGGACAGTCGTGTATGCAACAGTGTCTGGTGAGTTGATATATATCTTCGGACGACCGCCGGCGTCAGTCGAATATCTCGCGGCGCTCGGACGCCGAGAGCTCGGCGTGAATCGCGTTGGGCGAGCAGTGTTCGCACTCGCGGGCGGGATTAGTGCTCCGCTCGAAGGCCCAAAGCGGCCGCCCGAAGAGGAAAAACGCCTCCATCTGGTGGCGCTCGATGATGGCCTCGGCGGGCTTGCCGCAGTTCGGGCACCACTCGTCGCCGTCGGCCGGCTCTTGGAACGTCACCTTCCGACGACCGAACCCGGCGTTCGAGTAGGCCTCGCTTCGGGACATCTCGACGAGGTCTTCGGCCGGGTAGGGGTCGGCGTCGACGGCGTTGTCGAAGCCGGTGTCGGTCTCGACGCTCGACGCGAGGTACGGCCCGACGCTGACGGTGTTGTCGTAGCCGACGAAGTGAACCGAGACCGCCGCGCCCCGGCCCTCGACCCGCACCTCGTGGCCGTGGCCGACGAGGTAGAGCTCCACGTCGGAGGTGACCTTCGTGAGGTCGATGTCGTGAGCCATACCGACCGCGTAGACGCCCGTGTCGGGGTCGGTCGCGCTCCCCGACTGCTTCCAGCCGAAGGTGGACACGTCGTAGTCGTCGGGGGCGGTAACGGGCGTCCCCTCGCCCGCGTAGACGTTCTCCGCGCCCGGCGCAGAGACCGCGCCGTCGGCGGCGTCGGCCGCGATGAACACGTCTTCGGCGTCGTCGAGGCGCACGTCGCCGTCGACAGACTGGACGTAGCCGTCTTCGAGACTGCCGCGAATCTCGGTCTCGACGGCCGCGTCGCCGACGGCCGCGTCGTCGCTCACCGGGGCGTGGGTGAAGACGTACTCGGCGTTCTGCACGGTGAGGTCGCCGGCGACGCTCGCGCCGCCGACGAACACGTCCGCGGGGTCGCGGAGTTCGACCGGGGGTCGTTCGGAGCCGTTGAGCGTCACGTCGCCGTCGTAGGTGGAAGCGTTTCGGGTCATCGGTGGGTCTGTCGTTCGGGAGTTATCGCTGAGTCGCTCGTCTGGGCGTCATCGTCGTCTCGGTGTACAGCGCGAGGTCGTGCTCCGGATAGGTGTGGTACGTCTCGTAGCCGCCGTCTGCGACGCGGATAGTGGTCCACGCCTCCGGGTCGAACCGATAGGCGACCGTCGCCGCCTCCGGACCGGGGAAGGCGTCGAGCGGTCGACCCTCCACGACCGTTCGGGCGTCGAGCCGGTCGCTCTCGAAGCTGAACTCGCGTTCCGCGCCGGCGGACAGCGGCGTCCGGTGCGTCCGCTCGTGCGGCAACGGCTTGCACGAACACAGCTCGTGGAAGCCGAGCGCCGGCAGGCCGACGTAGTGGGACTCGCCGATAACGGTGAGGACCGCGGGTTCGCCCGCGAGCGTCGCCGGGGCGACCGTCTTCACGTCCACGGCCGTCAGGTCCGGCGCGTCGGCGCTGTAGCCGAAGTACAGTTCCGTCGGTGTCTCGGCCGGCTGAGACGAGTCGGTGCCGGCGGGCGGTTCGGTTCCGGCGGGCGGTTCAGTGGGAGAGGTCGGGTGGGAGGGCATGGGTGGTCAGGTATCGACGAGGATGTCGTAGTTCGGGTGGAAGATGGAGTTCTCGCGGACGCCGCGGTAGTGCGGGACCGCGTGCCACTCGACTGCGCCGTAGTGCTCCTCACGGGCGCGGACGTACCGGGTCGCGCCGTCGCCGGTGAGTCGGGGGCGGTCGCCGGCGGCGAGCACGTAGAACTGCTCGACGCGCTCGGTCTCGCCGTCGTCGTCGAGGTCCTCGCGCACCCAGTACGAAAGCTCTCGGGTGAAGCCCGCGGCCCCGACGGTGTTGACGAACGCCTTGTGGTGTTCGGGGTAGGAGTCGGGCGAGTAGCCCCACGTCACCGCAACGCCGTCCTCGGAGAGGTGCGTCCGGACGGAGCGGTAGAACTCCGTCGAGTAGAGCGTGAGCAGGTCGTCGTCGGTCGCGCCGGGGATGTCGAGCAACACGAGGTCGTACGTCTCGTTCGTCTCTTGGAGGTAACGGTAGCCGTCGGCGACCGTCGTGTTCAGTCGGTCGTACTCGTAGGCGTCGTCGTGCCAGCGGCGGAAGAACGGGTCCGTCTTCGCGTCGCGCATGAACTCGCCGTCGAGGTCGACGTGGTCGACGGTGACGCCGTACTCCCGCAGGTGGTCGATGGCGATCCAGTCGCCGCCGCCGACGACGAGCACCTTCGTCTCGGGACCGGGGTCGACGAGCGACATCGGCACGTCGACCAGCCCCCGATGGTAGCTGTCGGCCCAACTCTCGCAGAGTTGGACAGCCGCGCCGAGGCGGAGACACTGCTCGGTTCGCCCGTCGAAGTACGGGTTCGGCCCGGTGCCGGTCCACGTGCGGTCGTACCGGATGACGTGCTGGTAGGCGGTCGTCTCCTGCGAGGTGACCGTCGCGCGCATCGCGCCCGGCGAGTACTCGTTTTCTATCTGCTGTTCGAGGTAGAGTTGCGACAGGCGCTCGTCGGCGACGTCGTGTTTGGCGACGACGCCCGCGTAGGTCGCCGTCAGGAGCAGACAGACGACGAGGAGCGACTTCGAGACGCGAGCGGCCGAGAGCGAGCGGTCGCCTCGCGCGCTGGCGGCCGCGTTCCCGGCGGTGGCAACGCTGTCACTCGCTCCGGCGTCGCTGAAGGGCCACCACGACCACTCGCCGAAGTGGGCGACGAAGACGAGCGCGGCGACTCCGTTGAGGAGCGCCAACACGAATATCGTCGGGATGAGGCCGAGGCCGGGATAGAGGACGCGGGCGTAGACGACGGCACCGGCGAGGCCGCCGACGTAGTCCATCGCGAGGATGACCGAAAGCCCGCTTCTTCGGCCCTCGGTCCGCTCGACGGTCCAGAGAGTGCCGACGGCGGCCACGACGGAGTCGTGAACCCGCGCGCCGGCGTCCCGGAGCCACGAGGGCGTCGTCGACCCGTCGTCGTCGAGGTCGTCGAACATGCGGGTCAAAAGCGGGAGTTCGAACCCGGAGAGGAACCCGACGGCGACGACCGGCAGGCGGGCGACGGTCCAGACGAGTTCCGCGGGCACCGCCTGCGGGATGCGGACGCTGTTGAGGCCGACGATGAGCAGGAAGCCCGCGGGTGCGGCGGCCGCGAGCAACACCTCGGTGCGGAAGAAGTTCCCGCCGAGGGTCGCGCCGTCGAGGTCGTCGGAGAGCGCCGCGCCGATGCCGAGGCTGAAGAAGTACAGGCCGACCGTGATGACGTACTGGGTGACCGTCCCGCCGTACATCACCGTCAGAAGCTCCGAGTAGACGAACTCGTAGGCGAAGCTACAAAAGGACACCACGAAGGTGAGCGTCAGGAGCGTCGCCGTGTCAGTTCGTTCGTGAGACATCGATTGCGGGCGAGTGGGTGCGTGATGGAGGGCGAAGGGGACGCGCGTCAGCCGCGCTCAGATGCGCGGGGAGACTTTCCACTCTTCTTCGATGGAGTACCCCGCGTCGCCGATGCCGTCGGTGACTTCGAGGTCGTAACACTCCCAGCGGAAGTCGTGGTTCACGTCGTCGCCGACGACGTGCGCGCCGACGCGGTACCAGCCGTCCTGTCCGAGCTGGCTGTCGTCGTCGATGTCGTACTCGACGGTGTCGTTCGGATCCTGAATCTCGCGGTCCCACGGCACCGGGCCGGCGTCGGGCGCGTCGTCCCGCATCGCCGCGGTCGACCCGAGGTAGGCGACGCCGAGCGCGGCGACGCCGACGGGGAACCGACTCACCTGGTTGGCGTTGTTCTCGTACCAGTCGTCGGCGTAGTCGCCGCCGTGGTACCACGCGTGGCCGTGGACCGTCCGCGGGGCGGAGGCGTAGCCGCCCGTGCCGCGGCCGGTCGCGCCGCGGCCGCCGCCGCCGCCGCTCTTGCCTTTCGCGCTCGCGACCCCGACGGGGCTGAGCGCGGCGAGCGACTGCGGGTCGAACCCTGACAGCGACGACTGGTCGGCGGCTTCGTAGCGGGACATCACCCACGTCTGGTCGGCGAGGTCGACGACGAGCGAGCCGTCGGACGCCTCGAAGTCGGAGACGACGCTCGACTTTCGCGGGGGAGGTGAGTTCGAGCCGAGACAGCCGGCGAGTCCGCCGACGGCCCCGAGACCGGTCAGTTGGAGGAACGTACGACGCTTCATGGGGACTCTCGTCTCTGTCAATCAGAAAACTAGGATAACAGTCTTGTGGTTCGATACGTCTTTCGGGAAAGAAAATATCGCCAGCAGACCGGAGCGACGCGATACGTTTGCGGGAGAGCCACCGCGAGGGCGGTGGTGCCGCGGCCGCGTCGAACTCACGCGAGTGGCTACGCGGCCAGCGGGATGATGATGACGAGGAGCTTCGCGTAGACGACCATGAACAGGAGCGCGAAGGGGTAGGTGTTGCCGTAGCCCGCCGCGACTTCGTCGGCCCCGGTGGCGTCGACGGCGGCCGCGAGTCCCTTCGTGTCGGTGTGACCGCCGGTGATGCCGCCGGCGGCGCTAATCCAGTCCATACCCCAGACGTACCGCGTGAGCGCGAGCCCGGCGATGATGGCGATAAAGCTCGTCAGCGCCGAGGCCGCCACGATTTGGAGGCCGTACTCCGCGATGGTCGCGAGGAAGCCGCCGCCGGCACCGATGCCGACGACCGCGAGGAACATCGCCAGCGTGAACGCCCGAATCTCCGAGAGGATGCCGGTGTCCATGCGCGTCGGCACGGGGCCGACCCGGCCGAAGTAGCCGAAGACGAGCGCCGCGACGAGGACGCCGCCGGTCGTGCCGAGCGAGGGCGTGCCGAACGGTCCCATCGGAATCGGAATCGACCCGACGACCGCGCCGGCGACGATGACGAGCGCGTAGCCCATCACGCTGAACGTCACCTCGGTGACCGACGAACCCGATTCGTCGTCGGTGCCGCCGATAGCCTCGTCGAAGCGGCGTTTTTCCTCATCGAGGTCCAGCCGGGCGACGACGGGGTACAACTGCTGGAACACGACGATGACGAGCACGCCGACGACGTAGCCGACGGAGTGGCCGATTTGGTAGTCCTGCCGGGCGGCCGCGGGGAGCGCTTCGATGGCCGACCCCAGCCCTGGACTGCTCGTCAGCGCGCCCGAGAACGACCCCATGATGAGGGGGGTCGACGCGTTGGGGAAGACGAACTGCGTCCAGACGTAGGTGAGCGCCAGCGCGACGGTCGGCATCAGCACCGCGACGGCGACGAAGTTGAGCCCGTACGCCTTGACGGTCCCCTCGATTTCGTGGGCCGCGATGAGGCCGACGGCGGCGACGAACAGCGCCAGCGTGAGCCCGCTGTACGCGTCGGGGACGGTGAAGCCGAAGTGGCCGAGCACCAGTCCCGCAAAGAGCGGCCCGGCGACGCCGAACTTGACGCCGCGGACGCTGATTTTGCCGAGCCCCATCCCGATGAGCACCGCGAGGAACAGGACGAACAACCCGTTGCCGACGAGCGACTCGACTACCGCCACGGGCGTTCACCCCCGGTACCGAGACGGTGCACGCGAGGGGTCGGACCGCCCCCGGCCGAGCGGCGTGAACGATGATGACAAACTTGTTTTCTCGGTGACATTCGAGTTGGGATTCGCGGATGGGACGGATAAGGCTTGATTCGATTCCCGCGGGATGGCGACGCCGGAAAATCGATGTACGGCAACGTTCACGCTGTATTCTACGGGATATTATCAGCCGCCACTTCGAGACGGGTCGAGCGGCCCACAATCAATCATAATCGGTGTGAAATGATTCGCGGAGTTCGGTCGTAAATCGATTCACGTCCAACTGTTCCGGCAGGTCGTTCCGGCCGTCGTGGTCCGTGAGCGAACCGGGTTCGAACGCGGGGTTGCGCTCTTCGACCGTCTCCAGGGGGACCTTGGTCGTGACGGTGAAGTGTTCGACCGGCGAGACGAACCCCCAGAGCGCGCCCGCAGTGTTGAGGACGACGAGAACCGGCGTCCACGGAACCGCGAGGAGCGTGAGCTTCGACTCGGACCAGTAGCTCGCGACGCCGACGCCCGTCACGACGAACAGCGTGGCGAACTCGACGAGCGAGCCGACGCGGTAGAGCATCAAGTCGGGGAGCGCGCCGGGGACGAGAAACGTGACGACCGTTATCAGCGGGATGAGCGGCGAAAATCCCCACGCGACGAGGCGGAACTGCAGGAATAGCTGATAGTGAAGTGGCAACAGGTCAGAATCCTGCCGCGTCCCCGAGAACCACCGGCGGCGCTGTTTGAGCATCGTCGTCACCGACGGCGGAGCCTGATTGCGGAACTTGCAGTTCAGCACGGTGAAATCGAGGTCCGACGCGCTGGCGGCGCGCCACGCGAAGTCCGTGTCCTCAGTGATGGTCTTCGAGTCCCACGTGATTTCGTTTTCGAGGCGCGTCCGAATCGCGATGCCGCCGCCCCACGCGTACAGCGGGAAGCTGAATCGGCCGAACGCCCGCTGTTCGCGCTGGTAGCCGATGCGGAACACCTCCGAGAGGTACGTCACCCACGACCCGGTGTACAGCGGAAGCTCCGTAATCTGGACGATGTCGCCCTCCGGCAACCCCTCGAAGTTCGCCATCAGCGTGTCCTCGTCGAGGTAGAGGACGAACTCCTTGTCACAGGGAATCTCGCGGCGCGCCCATTCGAGCGCCCGGCCCTTGTGGGTAGCCGTGCAGGAGAACTCCTCCGGGACGACGTGGACCGACGCGCCGTCCACCGAAATCGGCTTCTCGGCGACGACCCGCACGTCCGCGAGGTCGTCGGGGACCGCGTTGACCGTCGATTGGACGATGTTCGCCGCGTCGATGGTGATGACGCGCACTTGGATGTCGTCGTAGCCGTAGACGACGTCGCCGGCGGCGATAGCCCGTCGCCACGCGAGGACGAGCACCTCGACGAACCACGTGAACACCGACGCCGAGTAGAGGACGAAGACGGTCCAGACGAGCATCAGGAGGACGAACACCGCCAGTTCGGGCTGGACCTCGAACATGTAGATGAAGCGTACATTTTGAGAGTAATGAATGTGCGGACTGCGGAATCGGCCGCCTCGATGCGAGCGGACGACCGTCGGGTGCCCGACGAGGCGACGCAGTGCCGAAATGTGAGAACCAGCACAACCCACTTCCCCGGTGTTGACCGACTGACTACCGATGGCTGATTCCACGAGCGGCGTCGCGGAGGCGGGAGCCGACACACCGCGGGAACAACACCTCCAGCTCCGACTGGAAATCGAGCCCGCGAAGCGCTGTTCGTGCCCGTTAGCCAGCCCCAACTCGGCGGTCGAGGACGTCCACACGCACCTCGACGGCGACACCTGCCACGCCGAGGTGACCGTCGACGACGGGACCGACTCGAAGGTGGTTCACACGACGACGAGCGTCGGCGACGACTGTCTCTGTCGGGCGTTCGGGGAGTTCGGATGCGTGCCGCGTATCCGCCGCGCCGACGGGCGGCACATCGTCGTCGAGACGTATCTCTCGGACCGCGAGACGATTTCGACCCTCGTGGGGCGGCTCGACGAGGTGGCCGAGCGCGTCTGTCTCAGGCGGCTCACCTCCGACGGGCGCGGCGATTCGGCCGAGTCGAAGACGGCGACCATCGACCTCTCGTCGCTCACGGCGAAACAGCGCGAGGCGGCGCTCATCGCCGTCCACCACGGCTACTACGAGACGCCGCGGCGGACGGAGTTGGCGGCGCTCGCGGAGGCGCTCGGCATCTCGAAGTCGGCGCTGTCCCAGCGGCTGAACGCGGTGGAAGCGAAGCTCGCAACGGCGGTATTCGACGCCGAGTGACCGCCGAGTCGGCCGAGCGAAAATCGGTAGACAGCTGACGTTCGAGCCGGTCCGCGCGTCGGCGAGTACATAAACTGCTTCATTATCCAGCGGGCGGCCTACCGGGGGAGACCTCCACAGTACGTGTGTACTTATGACCGACCCACAACAGCCGCGACTGACTCCGCTCGACGAGTGGGAGTCGGAAGCGGCGACCATCCTCGACGGGGGCGACTACGACGCCGAGTTGGGACTGCGGATGGCCCGCGACGCGATTCGCGTCTCGAACGGCGAGCTCTCCGACGCGGCGTTCCACGAGAAATATCACGAGGCGGTCGTCGCGGAGTTCGGCGAGGACGCCCGCCCGACCGAACCGGAGGGGTTCGATGAGTGACGACGGACGCGGCTCGAAAGGAGGTGACGACGACGGCGTGTTCAGACGCGACGTGCTGAAAGCCAGCGGGGCCGCGGCCGTCGCGCTCGGACTCGGGGGCGGCGGCTACGCCTCCTCGCTGGCCGAGACCGACACCGAGCCGGCGTCGAGGCAGAACCCCGGTATCGAGAGCTACGTCGGACAGGACGAGGTTATCAGGACGGCGTGCGCGCCGAACTGCCGCGGGAAATGCCCGCTCGAAGCGCACGTCCGCGACGGGCGCGTCAGGAAAATCGAGCCGCAGATTCCCGAAGACGAGCGGTACAAGCGCGCCTGCACCCTCGGGCTGTCGCACACCCAGCGCATCTACAACGCCACGCGGCTCAAGTACCCGATGAAGCGCGTCGGCTGGGAGCCGGGGAGTCCGAACCCCGAGGGCCGCGGCGACGACGCCGAGTTCGAGCGCGTCACGTGGGACGAGGCGCTCGACTACATCGCCGCCGAGATGGAGCGCGTCCGCGACGACTACGGCCCCGAGAGCGTCTACTTCGAGACGGGGTCGGGGAACAACGGCGTCAGCGGCACCATCCAGAGCCGGCTGTCGTCGCTGTTCGGCGGGACCCAGAAGTCGTGGTCCATCGACATCAACGTCGGGCTCGGCTTCAGTCGGCTCGCCGGGGTCGGCTTCTTCAACGTGCCGACCAACGAGGTCGTCGACTGGCGGAACGCGAACACGGTCATCGTCTGGGGGTCGGACATCTTCGCCAGCAACCTCCAACAGGACGCCTCGAAGCTCCTCGACGCGGTCGAAAACGGCGCGAAGCTCGTCTGCGTGGACCCGGTGTACACGAACACCGCCGCGAAGGCCGACCTCTGGCTCCCCATCAAGCCGGGCAAGGACACGCTCCTGACCCTGTCGATGATTAAGACGGTCCTCGACGACGAGACCTACGACACCGAGTTCCTCAGAAGGCGGACGCTCGGGCCGGCGCTCGTCCGCGACGACACGGGCGAACTGCTCGACGCGAGCGACGTGTTCGACGACGTGACCGAGGACCTGCCCGTCGCGGTCAACGAGTCGACGGGCGAGCCGGTCGCGCTCGAACCCGAGACGTACGGCGAGTACGCGCTGTTCGGCGAGTACACCGTCGCCGGCGTCGCCTGCCACACGGCGCTTTCGCTCCTCGAAGAACACGTCGCCGAGTACGACGCCGACGCCGTCGCGGCCGAGGTCGGCATCAACGCCGACAACATCCGAACCGCGGTGCGCTGGCTCGCGACGCGCGGCCCCGGCGGCATCGCCTCCGGTTACGGCGTCGACCGCTACAAGTACGGTCACACCTTCGGGCAGGCGTACGCCATCCTCCTCGGGCTGACCGGCGACTTCGGTCGCCACGGGAGCATTCAGGGGAGCCACCCGCTCGGCGGGTCGTACGACAACGGCGGCTACGACTCCCCCGAGGACGGACCCGGAACGACGTCGCTCCCGCAGACGGACATCCTCACGGCGATGGAGTCCGGCGACCCCTACCAGCTGAAGGTGATGTACTCCCAGGAGTCGAACTTCATCGCCAACCAGATGCCGGACAGACAGCGGTGGCTGGAGGCGTCGAAGAGCCTCGACCTCATCGCCGTCGCCGACATGCACCACACGCCGTCGGTCCAGCACGCGGACATCATCCTGCCCGCGTCCCACTGGTTCGAACGCGAGGACGTCGTGGACACGTGGGGCGGCCACCCGCACATCATGTACCGCCAGCCGGCCCACGACCCGCTGTGGGAGTCGAAGTCCGACCACTGGATGTTGGTCAGGCTGGCCGAACGCCTCGGCTTCGGCGACTACTTCGACCGCGACAAGTCGGCGACGCTTCGAGAACTGCTCGCCCACGACGACGAGGTGGACTACGAGACGCTGAAAGAACAGGGGACGGTGAAGGTGAGCACGCCGGTCGTCAAGTTCACGGGGCCGTTCAACACCCCGTCGGGCCGGCTGGAACTGTACGACGAGGACGCGCCGACCGAAGGCGGCGTCACGCTGGAACTGCCGAAGCACATGGAGAGCCGGACGGCCGACGACTGGGACACGGCGGAGGACTATCCGCTGATGTTCATCCAGAAGCACTCGAAGTGGCGCATCCACTCGCAGTACGAGTACCAAAACTGGCTCCGGGAGATAAACAACGAGCCGCAGTTGGACATCAACCCGAAGGACGCGGCCGCCCGCGGCATTGAAGACGGCGACTACGTCCGCGTCCACAACGACCGCGGCGAGATGGTCGTGAAGGCCAAGGTGAACGACGGCATGCAACCCGGGCTGGTGAACACCGACCAGGGCTGGTGGGGAAGCGACTACGTCCGCGGCCACCACAACGACCTGACGCACACCGACGTGTGTGAGGTGACCGGGAACTTCGCGTTCTACGACACCAGAGTCGAGGTCGAACCGGCCCCGAGCGACGTTGACACGAGCAAGTACACGAGCAATCAGCCGACCGGTTCGGGTGCCACCAGCGCCGGGGCGGGAGGTGACTGAACATGACTAACTACGGCTTAGTAATCGACCAAGAGCGGTGTATCGGCTGTCACGCCTGCGCCGTGACGTGTAAACAGGAGAACAACGTCGGCCTCGGCCAGTACTGGAACCGCGTGCTCACCGAGGGCGGCGACAAGATGGACACGCCGGCCGGGACGTACCCGGAGAACGGCGAGGACGGCACGCTGGAGATGTCCTACCAGCCGACGGCCTGCCAGCACTGCGAGAACGCGCCGTGCGTGAAGGTGTGTCCGGTCAACGCGACCTACACCCGCGAGGACGGCATCGTCGAAATCGACTACGACAAGTGTATCGGCTGTCGCTACTGCATGGCCGCCTGCCCGTACAACGCCCGCGTGTTCAACTGGGACGAACCGCAGACGGTCCCCGAAGACGGGACCGGCGACGTGCCGGCCCGCCCGCAGGGCGTCGTCGAGAAGTGTACGTTCTGTTCCCACCGCGTCGAGGAGGGGCTCGACCCCGCCTGCGTCGTGAACTGCCCGGCGGACGCCCGCATCTTCGGCGACCTCGACAACGAGGAAAGCACCGTCTCGAAGTACATCAGGAAGTACCAGACGACGCGACTGCTCGAAGACCGCGGCACCGACCCGAAGACGTACTACATCCGCGGCGAGATGAGTCCGGGTCGCCCGCAGACCTCCGACAAGATGGAGAGCGAACTCGACGACGTGTCGGTCTGGTCGGAGCCGAAGGACAACGGTCCCGTCGAGGAAAGCGGCGGAAGCGGCGGCGGCGGGTCGCACGGCTCGCTGTCGAACGACGCGCTTCCGCACGTCCCCGCGTTCGAGGGGGGTGACGACTGATGTCGAGAGAGACCGCCTCCTCGCGGTTCGTCGTCCCCGAGTTCGGGAGCGCCGGGAAGCTCTGGGTGGGCTTTCTCGCCGCGCTCGTCGTAGTCGGCGTCGCCGCGTGGGCCTATCAGCTCACCACCGGCCTCGTCGTCACGGGGATGCGCAACGTGTTCTCGTGGGGGCTGTACATCATGATGTTCGTCCTGTTCGTCGGGCTGTCGGCCGGCGGGCTCATCATCTCCAGCGCGCCGAAGTTCTTCCACTCGCACCGCTACGAGGGGTTCGCCCGCCTCGGGGTGCTGGTGAGCCTCGCGTGCATCACCGTCGCCGGGCTCCTCATCCTGCCCGACATCGGTCGCCCCGAGCGCCTCTACCAGTTTTTCACCTCGCCCGACTTCCGGTCGCCGATGGTGTGGGACTTCGGTATCGTCGTCCTCTACGGCGCGCTGAACCTCTGGTACCTCTGGCTCCTGACCCGCCGCGACCTCGCGGCTCGCGGGTCGCGGCTGGCGCTCGGCGTCGAGGACACGGAGGCCGGCCGCGAGCGCGACCGGACGCTCATGTTCTGGACCGCCGCCGTCGCACTGCCGACCGCGGTCGCGCTCCACTCGGTCACCGGGTGGATTTTCGCCACGCAAATCGGCCGCGGCGACTGGTTCAGCCCGCTCGTCGCGCCGGTGTTCATCGCCAAGGCGCTCGTGTCCGGGCTCGGCCTGCTGTTGGTCGTCTCCGTCCTCGCCTCGCGGTTCACCCGCTTTACCGTCGACCGCGAGGAA
Organism: Haloferax sulfurifontis; assembly: GCF_014635105.1. Taxonomy (NCBI): domain Archaea; kingdom Methanobacteriati; phylum Methanobacteriota; class Halobacteria; order Halobacteriales; family Haloferacaceae; genus Haloferax; species Haloferax sulfurifontis. The sequence goes on along the minus strand of NZ_BMCI01000005.1, from coordinate 324,825 downwards.
CTGACGAGCCTCGGGAAGGTGCTCGGCATCTTCCTCGCGTTCCACGTCGTCTACCTGCTCGCCGCCGAGCGCCTCCCGCACGCGTGGGCCGACCACTTCGGGTTCTGGGCCATCACGGGGAGCTTCCTCATCGGCGAGTCGGCGTACTTCTGGCTCTGGACGGTCGTCGGCGGGGCGGTCCCGCTGGCGATGCTCGCGCTCCCGTCGTTCCGCGAGCGCGTGTCGGTTATCTTCACCGCCAGCGCCCTCGCGGTGTTCGGGACGACGTTCGAGGGGGTTCGACTGGTGTTCACGGGCTACGAGGCGGCCAACATCGACGCCGCCCCCGGCATCTCCGTCGGCGGCGAGTACGCCGGGGTGACGACCGACATCTGGGCGAGCGCGGGGTCGTACACGCCCACGCTCGTCGAGATTGCGGTCACCGCGGGCGTCATCGCCATCGGCGCGCTCATCGTCACCTTCGGACTCCGGTACGTCCCGATTCAAGCCGAGAACGAATCGACCGCGGTGGCGACCGACGGCGGCGAAACGCGGGGGGAAGGCCGATGAGCGAACCCGCCGCTCGAACCCCGACCGAGGGGAACGACGCGACCGGCGACGCCTTCGAGTCGGCCCGGACGGCGACGTATGCGGTCCTCGCGGCCTGCTGGCGCGAGCCGACAGAGCGACTGGTCGAGGTCGCAAACGACGGCGAGCTATCGGCGCTGTTCGGCCCGCTGGAGTCGATCGAACTCCACGCGCTTCGGAGCGAGTACGCCCGGCTGTTCATCGGCCCGGCCGGCCCGCCGTGTCCGCCCTACGAGAGCGTCTACCGCGACAAGAAGAGCGACGACGAGTTCGGCGAGGTACTGGGGCCGGCGACGGCGGCCGTCGAGCGATGGTATCAGGCGTTCGGCGTCGAGCACCGACCCGAACAGCGCGACCTGCCGGACCACGTGGCGACGGAACTGGAGTTCTGCGCGTACCTCGCCGAACACGGCCGCGACGACCGCCTCGACCAGTTCCGCGACGAACACCTCACGCGGTGGGTCGGCGACCTCTGTGACCGGGTCGAAGCCGAGACGCGGTCGCCGTTCTACGCGGCGCTCGCCCGGACGACGCGGGAGGTGGTCGCCGACTGACTCACAGCCGAGTTGAAACCGTCGAACCGAACACAACCGCCAGTTCGCTCCCGAACCGAGTCGCCCCGACTTTCCCGGCCTGTTTAAAGGCCTTAATTATCAGAGGTTACATACACCGTCAGAGTCAACCAATATCGAACTAGTGAGTACGCATGCACGCACAACGCCACCGGTCGCGGCCGGCGACCCCCCTCTCCGAGTCGATTCTCGTCTGCGGCGACAGCGGGGTCTCGTTGTCCGGGCCGGAGCTACGCGGGTTGCCCGCCGAGGACCGGACGGTGACGGTCGCGTGCGCGTCGGGGACCCGGCACACCGCGACGTGGACCGGGATTCCGGTCTTCGACCTCTTTGCCGACGCCGGCCTCGACGACGAGACGACGCACCTCGTGGTCGAGAGCGCCGACGGCTATCGGGTCTGCATCGACGTGTACGCCGCGTTCGACGCCGTCGTCGCCTACGCCCGCGACGGGACACCCATCCGCGAGGAACACGACTACGAGACGCGGTTTATCGCGCCGGACGTCGACGGGTCGCGGACGGTGAAAGGCGTCCGCGCCGTCGAGGCGCGCGCGCTCGACCCCGCGACCGACCCCGAATCGCTCGAAGACATCTTCAAGAAGCCCTGACCAGATGACGCGAGAGAGACAGAATCGACCGAGCCGGACGGACGTGCCGACCGCGGTGAATGTGTCGACCGTGTCGGACACAACGGCCGCGCCGACAGCGCCGACAACGCCGGACGCGACGGCCGTCGTCCTCGCCGGCGGCGAGAGCACCCGCTTCGGACACGGACACAAGGCCCTCGCGACGCTCGACGGGGAGTCGCTGATTCGGCGCGTCGTCGGGACGCTCCGAACCGTGACGGGTCGCCCACCGATAGTCGCGGTTCGGACCGCCGACCAGCGCGAGCGCCTCGCCGCGGCGCTCCCGGCGGCGTGGGACGTTCGGTTCGTCCGCGACGCCGAGAGGCTGTCCGGCCCGCTCGCCGGCGTCAGCGCGGCCGCCTCGGCGGCCGAGACCCCGTGGCTGTTCGTCGCCGGCTGTGACATGCCGCTTCTCGAACCGCACGCGGTCGCGGCGCTGTTCGAGCGCGCCGCCAGTCGAAACGGCGACGGCGACCGCCTCATCTCCGCGGACGGTGACCGCCCCGCCTCTACCGGCGGCGACCGTTCCGTCCCGCCGGCCATCGTCCCCGTCTCCGAGCGGGGTCACGAACCGCTCCACGCCCTGTACCGTCGGTCTGCGGTCCGAGACAACGTCTCCGAACTCGCCCCCGACGACGGCCTCGGGGCGCTTTTGGACCGACTCGACGGCGTCGAGTACGTCGGGTTCGACGCGCTTCCCGCGAGCGTCGGCCGGTCGGTGACGAACGTGAACACGCGCACGGAGTTGGCGCGGGTCGCCGCCGGATGTGAGGTGCGGCGATGAGTCGTGACGCGCGGGGTGCGTCGAGCAGACGGGCGTTCCTCGCGTCCGTCGGGGGGACCGCGGCGGCCAGTCTCGCCGCGACGGCGGGCTGTCTCGGCCGGGGCGGGTCGACGCCGACCGTGTCGGTTCTCGCCGCCGGAAGCCTCCAGCGGGCGCTCACCACCGAGTTCGAAGCGCCGGAGGGGACCCGATTCGAGGTCGAGGCCCACGGCTCAGCGCGCGTGGCTCGGATGGTCGCCGACGGCCAACGCAACCCAGATATCGTCGCGCTCGCGGACCCGACGCTGTTCGACGCGCCGCTTTCGGTCCCGTGGTACGCCACGTTCGCCAACAACGCCCTCGTCGTCGCGTACAACCCGCAGACCGACGGCGGAACGCGGGTCGCCGAAGCCGCGTCGTGGCCCGACGCCCTCCTCGACGACGCGGTCAGCCTCGGCCGAACCGACCCCGACCTCGACCCGCTGGGCTACCGGACGCGGTTCGCGCTCGCGCTCGCGGCCGACTACTACGACCGGCCGGCGCTCGCCGACGACCTGCTCCGCCGCGACCAGATTTACCCCGAGACGCAACTGCTCGCGCAGTTCGACGCCGGCGGCGTCGACGCGGCGTTCGTCTACCGGAGCATGGCCGTCGAGCGCGGCTACCCGTCTCTCGAACTCCCGGCCGCAATCAACCTGAGCGACCCCGAACACGCGTCCGCATACGAGACGGCTTCCTACACGCTTCCGGACGGCGTCACCGTCCGCGGCGGCCCGATTCGGTACGCCGCGACGCGCCGCACCGACACGGCGGCGGCGAAGTCGGTGTTCGAGGCGCTCGTCGGAACCGCCGGCGACTTCCTCGAACCCTCCGGGTTCACCGTTCGCGAGAGCCACCCACACTACTTCGGAGATGTCCCACCGACAGCCTAACCGCCGCGAGCGCGGCGTCACGCGACTCCTGCCCGAGACGTGGCGAGGCCTGACGCTGGTTCTCGCCGGGATGCTCCTCGTCTACTACCTGCTTCCCATCGGCGCGCTCGTCCTCGCGCAGTCGCCGGCGTCGCTGGCCGCCGACGTGACGAGCGAGGTCGTCCTGACCGCCGCGACCAACTCCGTCGTCGCGGCGGCGCTCAGCACGCTTGTCGCCGTCGCCTTCGGCGTCCCGCTGGCCTACTGGCTCTCGCGCACGTCGTTCCGCGGCCGGGACGTGATTCTGGCGCTGGTGATGCTCCCGCTCGTGCTTCCGCCGGTCGTCAGCGGGATGTTACTCCTCAGACTCGTCGGCCCCGCGGGGCTCGGCCAACTGACGAGCGTCCCCCTCACGCGCTCGCTGGTCGGGGTCGTCCTCGCGCAGACCTACGTCGCCTCGCCGTTTCTGGTCGTGACCGCGAAGACGGCCTTCGACGGCGTGGACAGGCAACTCGAAGCGGCGGCCCGCTCGCTCGGCGAGAACCGAATCGGGAGCGTCCGGCGCGTGACGCTCCCGCTGGCGAAACAGGGCATCCTCGCCGGCGTGACCCTGACGTTCGCGCGGGCGATGGGCGAGTTCGGCGCGACGCTCATGCTGGCGTACTACCCGCGGACGCTCCCGGTGCAAATCTGGGTGTCGTACCTCTCGACCGGCCTCGACGCCGCGTTCCCCGTCGCGCTCGTCCTCGTCTCCATCGCCGTCGGCGCGATTCTCTTGGTCCACGCGCTGGGGACGAACCCGTGGGAGTGAGGGCGAGCGAAACCGCGGCATTACAAAACCGCGTCGCACCCGAGGATTGAGTTCGGCGGCCGTCGAAGCGACCGTATGCCAGTCGCGACCGTCGGCGACCGCGCGGTATCGGAGCGCGCCGTGACCGAGGAGACTATCGACCGGTTCGCCGAGGTGTCGGGCGACGAGAACCCGATTCACCTCGACGCGGAGTACGCCGCCGAGACGACGTTCGGCGGGCGCATCGCCCACGGGATGCTCGCCGCGTCGGTCGTCAGCGCCGCGCTCGCGCGGCTTCCGGGCGACATCGTCTACCTCTCGCAGGACCTCTCCTTCGAGCGGCCGGTCCGCCCCGGTGACACGGCGGTCGCCGAGGTGGCCGTGGTCGAGTCGCTCGGCGGCGACCGACTCGCCGTCGAGACGACCGCGAGCGTCGGCGACGAGACGGTCGTCTCCGGCGAGGCCGTCGTGTTATCGCTGGCGCACGACGGGACGGGAGAAACGGAGGACGGCGGTCGGTAGTTACGACTCCGAGGTCCGCAACAACTGCGCGACGTAGGGACTGTTCCCCCAGCTTCGGTGCGGGGAAATCGTCGTGAGAAGCGTTCTCGCCTCGGCGCGCGTCATGTGACCGTTGCGGGCGTAGTCGCAGACGAGCCGCGGCGTCGGGACGATTCGCGGGCCGCGCAGGACGGCGTGAACGAGCGCGAAGTTCGTTCCCCCGAACTCATCGGTGAGAAAGCCGTCGACGGCGAGCGCGTTCGCGAGCACGATACCGTCGGTCTCTCCGTCGTCGAGGCCGAACGTCGGGCGCTCGCCGGGCGTGTCCGCCCGTCCGTACGGGTCTTCGACCGCGTAGTAGTCTCTCGCGGCCAGCACGTTCGTCGCCGCCGCACCGTGGATGTCCGAGTACTGTGCGATGTCGCGCAGTTCCGCGACCACTTCGGGCGGCGCGGACACGTCACACGACGTGAGCACGTACTGAAGCGGGTCCGGAGCCGCGGAACTGTCGTAGTCGGGGTCCGCACGGGGAACCGCGAGGCTCACGAGCGCGCTCGTGTCGGCGACCGCCGTCCGGAGACGTGGACCGCTCATCACTCGTCGGCGTCACGAGCATCGGCCGTCGTCGCCTCCCCGCCGTAGATGTCGACGTTCTCGGGTGCGGCCAAGTCCAGTGGCTCGCCTTCGAGGTCCGCTTTGAGCAGGCGGAGCCGCTGGGCCGTCTCGGCTCCGACGAGCTGTTTGACCGTCTCGAAGTCGAGCTGGTCGTCGTAGTACTTCGTCGCGACCAGTTCTTGGACGGTCTCGCTGTGGGCGGTGTCCTCGATGTAGTCGCGGATGGCCTCTACGAGGAGGTCGGTCCGGTCCTTGTCGAAGAGGTCCGCGAGCGCGTCGAGACGCTCGACGAGGTACTCGGGCGACTGAAAGTGGACTCGACGGGGGTCGTCGCTCGCGCTCATCTCGTGTGCAAGTTCTGCACACAGACGAATAACGGTTTCGTCGCGTTGCACACAGCTTGCACACGAGATTCGGCGCGGAGGGAACTCAGGGAACCCAGTCCTGTTCAAACAGAGAGACGCAAGAGAAGGTCCACGACTTCAGTCGTGGGTTACTAACCGCAGTTCTCACTCAGTTCGGCGTCACCCGGCTTACAGCGGGTAGTCGCGCGGTTCGCGCTGGAGCGAAATCCACTTGTCCTCGGTGATTTCGTCGAGGAAGGCGTCGCTGTTGTAGGTGCCGACGCCGGAGGCTCCGATGCCGCTGAACGGGACGTGCGCCTCGTCGTTGATGGGCTGGTCGTTGACGTGGACGTTGCCGGTCTCCATGCGGAGGGCGATTTCCTTGCCCGCGGCGAGGTCGCCGGCGTGGACCGACCCGGAGAGGCCGTACTCGGTCGCGTTGGCGAGTTCGACCGCCTCGTCGACGTCCGAGAACGGAATGACGGGCGCGATGGGACCGAAGTGCTCGTTGCAGGCCGCCGCCATGTCGTTCGTCACGCCCGAGAGGACGGTCGGTTCGACGACCAGCGAGTCGTCGACGCCGTCGAGGTCGGCCGTCGAGCCGCCGGTTTCCAGCGTCGCGCCGGCGTCGACCGTCTCCTCGACGTAGCCCAGCATCTCGTCGCGCTGGGACTCGTCGATGATGGGACCGACGACCGTGTCGTCCTCGTGGGCGGAGCCGACGGGTAGCTCCGCGGCCCGCTCGGTCAGCTTCTCGACGTACTCGTCGTAGACCGACTCGTGGACGATGTGGCGGTTGATGGAGATACAGACCTGCCCCTGATGGACGAAGCTCCCGAAGACCGCGGCGTCGACCGCGCGGTCGACGTCCGCGCCCTCGGTCACGATGTGGGCGTTGTTGCCGCCGAGCTCCATCGCGGGCACGGCGAGGTTCTCGCCGGCGATGCCGGAGACGCGCTTGCCGACCTCGGTCGAGCCGGTGAACGCCACCACGTCGCTCTCGGGGTGGCCGGCGACGCGGTCGCCGATTTCGGAGCCGCGGCCGGTGACGACGTTGACGACGCCCTCGGGGAGGTCGGTCTCCTCGAACAGCTTGGCGAACAGCAACCCGCCCGTGATGGGCGAGTTGGTCGACGGCTTCAGCACGACCGCGTTCCCCGCGGCGACCGCGGGCGCGACCGCCCGCATCGACAGGTTCAGCGGGAAGTTCCACGGCGAGATGACCGTCACCACGCCTTTCGGATTCTTCTGGACGATGTTCTCCTTGCCGGGGATGTTAGAATCGACGTGCTCGCCCCGCATCCGGCGCGGAAGCGTCGCCGCCTCGCTCGCGTGGTCGGTGGCGATTTGGACGGACGTCTCGCCCATGATGCGCGAGCCGCCGACCTCGTGTGCGAGGAGGTCGATAATCTCCTCTTCGTACTCCCGCAGTTTCTGGAGGAACTGCTCGACGACCTCCTGACGTCGCGCGGGCGGCGCCTCGGCCCACGACTCCTGTGCTTCGGCGGCCGCTTCGTAGGCGGCGTCGACGTCGGCCTCCGTCCCGCGAGGGACGTGCGCAATCGTCTCGCGGGTCGACGGGTCCTCGACCGCGATGCTCTCACCGCTCTCACTGTCGGTCCACTCGCCGTCGATGTACAGCGCGTTCCAGTCGGCGTCGGTGGCGATGTCGTCGACCATGTGCAGTCGTGCGTTGGTGACTGCGGGATAAATGGGGCCGTAATGGGGAGAAGGGCTTGGGTTGCAACAACCTCAAAAGCGTCTGTCCCTATGACGCCCGACCGACGGTGCGGGGTTCCACAGTAACAGCGTACGAAAAAGGCGGGTGACAGCGTACGAAAAAGGAGGATAACAGCGTACGAAAAAGGTGGGTAAACGAAACACCCGAACCGACACCACCTTCTTTACCGAGCGTTCCGTGGTCGCGAACAGAGGACTCGATGACATCGAAACAGGGTGGACACACACCGCTTTCTCCTCGCGCGACGCGAGCGTTCGAGCACCTTCGGCCCCTCGTCGCCGACCGCGACGCCGGGATGCCCGTGACCGACGCGCGCCGCCGGGTGCGCTCGGCGGGCGAAGACCCCGAGGCCGTCGACGAACTCCTGAACAAGGGGTATCTCTACGAAGTCGAAGGCGACGTGTACGTGACGTGACGGCCAGCGCACCGGCCTGACCGGAACCCGACGGCGGGCCACCGTACCGGCCCGGACGCGAAGGAGTGCGAGGCCGACCGCCCCGCGACTCGCTCGCAGAGGGCGGATACCCTGCGACACGCGAGCATTTTCGACTATATAGCTCCCGTTCGACTCGTGAGACCCACGTATTCGGCATGAGAACCGCGGGGTGCCACGAGAGACGCGCACCGAGAGCGAGACCCGCGGCGTGTATCGTGAAGAGCGACGAACTGGTCGCGCCAACCGCTGATTCGCACCAACGCTGACGGCGGAACGCGGGGCGAATCACCCCGGCTCACTTCCGGCTACCCAACGTTTTTGCGTCGATTCGGCGTATCTGTGCGGGCATGACGACACTCGAAGACATCGACCTAGACTTCGTCCCGTTCGGGGAGACGGGCCTCCAGACGAGCGAACTCCAGTTCGGGACGTGGCGGTTCGGCAAGGAGACCGAACAGGGGAACGTCGAAATCGACGAGGAGCGCGCGCACGAACTCCTCGACGCCTACGAGGCGGCCGGCGGGCGCTTCATCGACACCGCCGACGTGTACGGCGGCGGCGCGAGCGAGCGCTGGATCGGCGACTGGCTCGAAGACCGAGACCGAGAGCGGTTCACCATCGCCTCTAAGATCTACTGGCAGATTCGAAGCGGCGACCCGAACAGCCTCGGGACGAACCGGAAGAACATCCGCCATCGCATCGACGCCCTGCTCGACCGCCTCGACACCGACTACGTGGACGTGCTCTACATCCACCGCTGGGACGACGAGACGCCCACGCGCGAGATGATGAAGACGCTCAACGGCCTCGTCGAAGACGGGAAGGTCCACTACCTCGGCGCGTCGACGCTCCGACCGAACGCGTGGAAGGTGGCGAAGGCGAACGAAATCGCCCGCGCCGAGGGCTGGGAACCGTTCACCGTCGCACAGCCGCGGTACAACCTCGTCGACCGCGAAATCGAGGGAGACTACTTGGAGATGACCCGCTCGTACGGCATCGCGGTGTGCCCGTGGAGCCCGCTCGGACAGGGCTTCCTCACCGGGAAGTACACCCGCGAGGAGGGCCTCACCGGCGAGTCCCGCGCCGCGGAGTCCAGTCGGTTCGAGGACTCCTACCTGACCGAGGAGAACTTCGACGCGCACGACGAACTCGACGCGGTCGCCGAGGAAGTCGACGCGACGCCCGCACAGACGGCGCTCGCGTGGCTCATGCACCGCGACGGCGTGACCGCCCCCATCGTCGGCGCGCGCACGGTCGAACAGCTGACCGAGAACCTCGAAGCCGCCGCCATCGACCTCAGCGACGAGCAGGTCGACCGCCTGACCGAGGCGAAGCCCGACCCCTACGCGGGGCTCTAAGGGTCTTTCCGGGGAGTGTTACACTCCCTCGCGAATCGTCTTGTAGAGGTGCGCGAGCGTCTTCATCCCCGCCGCGTTCCGTTCGAGGCTGTAGAAGGGGTGGAGCTCGGGGTTGAATTTCGCCTTGTATCGGTTGATGCGGCGGTTGTTCGCGCCGACGAGGTCGTAGGTCGTCCGCCCGCGGTCCATCGCGTCGCGCATGATGCGCCAGTCCAGCAGGTCGTTGATGGCGAGGTCGGAATCGACGTCCGTCCGGACGCCGCCTTGCCACCGCGAGACCGTCTCCTTGTAGTCGATGACGAGGATTCCGCCGGCGAACTCGCCGTCGATACGGAGGACGTAGGGGCGAACCTGCCCCTCCGGGAGAGTGGTGTAAAGGTCCCTGACGAACTCCGATGTCGACCGATAGGAGATACCTTGAGACTCGTAGCGCGAGGCGACCTGTTCGACGATTTGCTCGATTTCTTCGAGTCCGCCCTCCTCGATGGTGTACGCGTCGTCGGGCGCGTTCCGGATGTTCGACCGGGCGTCACTGCTGAAGCTCATGAACACGTCGTCGACGCCGGGCGAGAGGTCGACGTGGTAGGTGTACTGCGGCGTTATCGCGTAGTCGTTCCAGGAGAACGCTCTGAGGTCGTCGTACCGGCCGTCGAGGCGAATGTGAGTGTAGCGCGGTCGAATCTCCTCGCGGACCCAGTCGAGGCAGTCGTCGATGAACTCGTGGTGTCGGCCCTCGCGCTTTCGCTGTTTCATGTGGTCCATGTTCAGGAGGACCGGGCCGAGGTACGCGACTCGGAGCTCCGGCGGCGGTGAGAACACCGTCGCTATCGGTCCCTTGTTGATGCGAAACAGCGGGAACAGCCCGACGACTTCCTCGCCTTTTCGTCCGACGAGCGGAACCAACTCCGCGCCGGCGTGTGCCGCCTGAATCTCCAGCGCGTCGTACTGATGGAACGCGTTGCCATGCGGGGACTGTTCGACGAACGCGTCCCAGCCGTGGACGTCGTCTCCAGTCGCCCGCCGAACCTCGATACTCATGAGTAAGGTGCCTGAACTGTCGCGTCTGACCGCTTTGTTATGCACCCGTTATACGGGTGATTGCACCCGATTTGAACGCGTCACAACCGCGTCACGGCGGGCGTTAATAGAATATTTCTGATAAGAATTCGAAGAGGGCGCGAGCGTTCACGAGTCGAGAGTCGGCGGGACGGGAGGAAACCGTCGGATCGGGGACTACCCTCGCGTTTGTAAATATAGGTCGGAGCCACCGTTTTACTCCGAGAGAGCCATTTCTAACCATGACCGGCCTCTCCGAACGCGCCGCGGCGCTCGTCACGAGCGAACCGCTCATGGCGCACCTCGCGACCAGCGTCGACGACCGCCCTCACGTCGCCCCCGTCTGGTTCGACTACGCGGCCGACCGCGGGGTCTTCGAGGTGCTCACGTCGGGTCGAAAGCTCGAAAACGTCCGCGAGAACCCGCGCGTCGCGCTCTCCATCCAGAAAGACGAGCGGGGACAGGCGCAATGGAAGGTGACGGTTCTCGGGACGGCCACCGTCGTCACCGACGAGGACGCCCTGCGAGACGCCACGCGGCGAATCAACCGGAAGTACGGGGCCGAGGAGTCGGCGTGGCCCGAAAACGAGTTGGTCCGAATCTCGGTGGGGACCGCGACCGTCAGCGAGTACTGAGGCGGGCGGTCGGAAGGCCCCGCGTCAGTCGGACGACGGTGTCTCAGTCGGACGACGGCGCGTCGCTTCGGCCGTCGTCGAACCGCCGAATCTCCCGCGAGAGTCGATTGAGGTCGAATCCGGCGTCCGCGAGTCGGGCGGCGACGAGCGACGCCGCCGTCGACACCACGAACGCCCCGCCGAAGGAGGTGAGATACAGCGGGTCGGCGGCGGGGAGCAGGCCGCCGACGACCGGAATCGACGTGATGACGCCGCGGAGGTCGGGGAAGAACGCGAGGCCGACGGCGAGCCCGGTGAGACTGCTCGCGAGCGCGCCGAGACCGGTGATTCGCGTCGAGTACAGCCCGTAGACGAGCGGGAAGGCGACGGCCGCGCCGAGCAGGTCGGCGAAGAAGAACAGCCGGAGGACGCTCTGAGCCCGGAGGCTGACGTAAATCGCGGCGATTGCGACGGCGATTGTGAGCGCCCGCGACCCGAGCGCGAGACGGCGGTCGCTCGGTTCCGCGAGCAGGCGGGCGAGGTCCGCGGTCACGAGGCTCGAAAGCGCGTTGAACAGCGTGTCGATGGAGCTCATCACGAGCAGGAGCGCGAGGAGGACCGCCGCGAGGACGAGCCACTCGGGGAACGCCTCGCCGAGGAGGACGAAGAAGGCGGCGTCGGCGTTGTAGCCCGCGCTCGCGGGGTCGGTGACGACGGCGGCGTTGCCGACCGCGACGACGCCGAAGAAGGCGGTGATGAACACGATGGCACCGTTGGCGAGCGCCGCGGTCCGGAAGCTCCGCTCGACCGTCTCCGACGAGTCGGCCGCGTAGATGCGTTGCCACCACGTCTGGTTGATGAGTTCCGCGCCGAGGATGGCGAACGCGAGCGCGAGACCGAACTGGAGGCCGGCGACCGCGCCGAGGTCGAGGAGCGCGGGATTCGTCGCCGTGATGCCGTCGATGGCCGCGGCGGGACCGCCGAGCGCGACGAGCGCGCCGGCGAACGCGAGGAGTAAGAGCGGGATGACGACGACCGCTTGGACCGCGTCGGTCGCGATGCTGGCCCGGAGGCCGCCGTAACTCGTGTACAGCAGGACGAAGCCGCCGACGAGGAGCGCGGTCTGCCACTGCGGGACGCCGGCGACGAGCGAGAGCGCGCCCGCGATGCCGGTCAGTTCGGCGGCGAGGAAGATGAACATGTAGAGCGCGCTCACGAGGAGGACGAAGGCGTACATCGCGGTGCCGTAGCGGGCGTGCGCGTACTCGGTCAGCGAGTGGCCCTCGGGGATGAGGTCCCGGATTCGCGGGCCGAGGCGGGCGTAGACGAGCATCGGGACGGCCTCGCCGACCGCGTAGCCGACGACGGCGGCGATACCGAAACTCGCGCCCGCTTCGGGAGCCGAAAACAGCACCCAGACGCCCATGACGGACGCGACGAGCGTCGCCGTCGTTCGCCGACTCCCGGTGGAGTCGCGGGCGCTGATGAGGTCCTCGACGGAACCGACGCGGCCGCGGGAGAACCACACGCCGACGCCCGTAAAGGCGACGAGCGTGGCGACGGTCAGCCCGAGCGCGACGGTCGAACTCACCATCGGCCGTCACCCGGTCGCGAGGAACCGCGACTCAGTTCGTACGCCTCGTCGAAGAACGCGACCTCCAGTTCGACCGTGCGACGGAACAGCTGTTCGAGCCGCCGTTGTCGGCGCGGCGAGGCGGCCGCCCCCTCGCGGTCGAGTTCGGTCCGGAGCCACTCGACGAACGCCGCGAAGTCGTCGACTGCGTGGAGGTCGACCCACTCGGAGAGGTAGAACCGCGAGGGCGATTCGTCGGGGTGACTGCCGGCGTCGGCCGCGGCGGTCGCCCACGACAGGTAGACCCACTCGGCGGGGACGAGCACCGCCAGCGTCTCGGCGTACCCGCCCTGCCCCCCGGCGCGTTCGAGGAGGTCGATGAAGGCGCGCGTCGTCGGCGTGGTTTTCGGGTCCGCGTAGACCGACTCGGGCACGTCGAGCGCGTCGAACGCCCGGAGGAAGTAGTCGTCTTCGTCGTCGGTGAGGACGCCGAGGAACGAGACGAGTTCCGACTTCGACTCCATGGTCGGCGCGGTGCCGACGGCGTGGCCGAAGACGCCGACGAGCGTCTCCACGAAGGCGTAGTCCTGCACGAGGTACTGCCTGAACACGTCGTCTGCGAGTTCGTCGGCGGCGAGTTCGCGCGTCAGTCGGTGTGCGGTCGCGTCGTCCCACGAGTCGCCCGCGCGCTCGCGGAGCCAGTCGGTAAAGCGCGGGTCCGACCGCGACGCGGCGAACTCGTCGTACGTCTCGGGGGCCGACGAGTCCGTGTCGGGTGAATTGGACGAGCCAGCCGAGTCGGGCGAACCAGTCGATTCGGGCGAATCCGCGCCGGTCATAGCGGCCACTCCTCTTGCCGCCACGCGGCGTCCCAAAACAGGTACTCGTACTGCGCCGACGTGCGGAACAGGTCGCGGAAGCGCTCGCGGTCCGATTCGGTGGCGCTCGCGGCCACGTCGTCCATGAGCGACTTACACCAGTCGGTGAGCTCGGTGAACTCGTCGCCGGCGTACATCTCGACCCACGCGGCGTACTGATCGTGGTCCGGAACGCCCGCGTCGGCGAGTCGGCGACCCGTCTCGTTGAACCCCCACATACAGGGGAGCAGGGCGGCGACGATATCGCCGAACGAGCCGAGCGTCGCGGTGCGAACGAGGAAGTCCGTGTAGGCGCGGGTCGTCGGCGACGGCGTCGTCGCTTCGAGGTCTGCGGTGTCGATGCCGAACTCGGCGGCGTAGCTCCGGTGGAGGTCCATCTCCTCGTTGACGGTCGATTCGAGGAGGCTCGCGAACGTCCCCATCGAGTCGAACGTCGGGGCCTTCGCGGCACCGAGCGCGAAGAGGCGACTGTACTCGACGAGGTAGACGTAGTCCTGCCGCACCCAGTAGCGGAACGGCCCCTCGTCGAGGATCCCCTCCCCGAGTCGGGCGACCATCGGGTGGTCGAGGATGGCCGACCAGAACTCGTCGGCCTCGTCGCGAATCGTGTCTGTGAACGCCATAGCGAGTAATCGGAGAAGACGCTGAAAAGAATTATGATGAGGTGGTATTCATTGGTTGTTCAGTGCGCAAGAAACCCGAATTCCCGGTTTTCGTATCGCGGGCCAGCCATCGACTTCGTCGTGTGTTTCGATTGTTTCGCAGTTGTCCGGTGAGTAACGCGGGTGAACGACCCTGGTAGTTTAACACGACCGAGTGTCAACGAGTTCACAATATGTCGCACGTGAACGCCGTCGGGTCAATCGAGATTCAGAACGTCGTCGCTTCGACGGAAGTCCCGCTCGAACTCGACCTCGAACGCCTCTCACTCGATATGGACGGAACCGACTACGACCCGGAGAACTTCCCCGGACTCGTGTACCGAACCCGTGACCCGAAGTCGGCGTGTCTCGTCTTCCGGTCGGGGAAAATCGTCTGTACCGGCGCGAACAGCGTGGGCGACGTGAGCACGGCCATCGAAACGCTGTTCGGCGAGTTCGCCGACCTCGGTGTTCCGATTCCCGACGAGCCGGATATCACGGTTCAAAACATCGTGTCGAGCGCCGACCTCGGGGCGGCGCTCAACCTGAACGCGTTAGCTATCGGTCTCGGTCTCGAAGCCGTCGAGTACGAACCCGAGCAGTTCCCCGGACTCGTCTACCGCCTCGACGAACCGAGCGTCGTCGTCCTGATGTTCGGAAGCGGGAAAATCGTGATTACGGGGGCGAAGCGGGTCGCCGACGCTGAAGCCGCCCTCGAAACCGTCGACGAGGACGTCCGCGAACTCGGACTACTCGGGTGAGCGCTCGGCAGGTACTCGGCAGGTACTCGGGAGATGTTGCGGGACGGGGTGCCGTACTGACGTGGTGGCGTGGCTGGGAGGGTGTGGACTGGGAGTCGGTTGACTAGTCCCTGATTCGTTGTTTGTTGTGTTATTATGTTGTCTAGTACCATATTATTCAATTATTGTGTTACTGTGTTGTTGTGTTGAGTAGTAGAACTAGTAGTCTAGCTACTAGTGATAGTTTGGTGTGCTAGTTAGGAGAACAGCATTAGGAGAACATTTGCAGAACGTTAGGAGAGCAGTATCGCGCCGTTCGATATGTGTCGAGAAGCCGTGGCCGGTCTTCGAGATGTGGGTGTCGTTCACGATTTGCCCGTCTGCGCTTGGGAGCACACACACACACCACCCTCGCGTTTGTAACGGCTACGCCAGTCCCTAGGGGAATTCGACACACCCCCCTCGCGTTTGTAAATCTAGGGGCAAAAAACACCGATAATCCTCCGCTCTCCGACGCACACCCACACCGATTCGCGTTACATTCGCGAGGGTGGTGTGTCTGCACGGCCGCTTCCGTCGCTCGACGTTACAAACGCGACGGTACTCCCCCGTTCGATTACAAACGCGAGGGTGGTCTCTCGGAGACCGAGTTACAAACGCGAGTGTACCCCCACCCACCGTGTGTTCCTCGTGGCTGTCTCGCCCGTTACAAACGCGAGGGTGGTGTCTGACGGTCTTACTTGCGCGATACTACTCGTTGATCGTCGAGTACAAAATCAGGACCGAAATACCGCTCAAACGCCCGTATTTGTCGCTGTTACAAACGCGAGTCCACCCCTTCACCTTTATTAGGGGTGAGTATGAATACCGAACTCACATGACATCGGACGAGAGCGAGGGTGGGACTCGCGACCCGCTGTTCCGTTACGACCAACCCATCTTCGCGAACGAGGATATCCTCAAAATCTCTCATCTCCCCGGTCCCGACAAGATCGTCGGCCGCGACGAGCACATGTCGAAAGTCGCACAGGCGCTCAACCCCGCCATCTTCGGACGCGAACCGACCCACCTGTTCATCTTCGGGAAGACGGGGTCGGGCAAGACGCTCACCGCCCGCCTCGTGAGCGAGCGGCTCCAACACGAGGCGGTCCGCGAGGACGTCGACGTCCGCATCGCCGTCATCGACTGCGGCGAACAGCACACCGAGGCGTCGGTCATCAAGACGCTCGCCTCGCAGGTCAACGACCCGTCGAAAAGCGGAATGACGATTCCCGAACGCGGGCTGTCGACCGGCGACTACTACAACCGGCTGTGGCAGGTGCTCGACACCTGTTCGGACGTGACCATCGTCATCCTCGACGAAATCGACATGCTCCGCGACGACGAGGTGCTCCGGAAACTCTCGCGCGCGGGCGAGAATCAAAAGATTGTGGACTCGCGCATCGGCATCATCGGCATCTCGAACAAAATCGACTACCCCGAGGAACTCACGGAGCGCGTCAAGTCGAGTTTCGCCCACGACGAACTCGTCTTCCCGTCGTACGACGCGAACCAGCTCCGCGAAATCCTCGAAAACCGGAAGGACGCGTTCAAACCCAGCGTGCTCACCGACGACGTGATTCCCCTCGCCAGCGCGCTCGCCGCCCAGGAACACGGCGACGCCCGGAAGGCGATTGACATCCTCCGGAACGCCGGCCGCATCGCGCGAAACGAGAGCGCCGAGACCGTCACCGACGACCACGTGCGGGCGGCCAAGGAGAAAAGCGAGGCCGACCGCTTCAGCGAACTCCTCGAAGGGACCGCCACGCAGTCGAAAGCCGTCCTCTACTCGCTGGTCCTCCAGACCGGCGGCCGAAAGACCGCCGAGATAACGACGAACAAGATTTACCGACAGTATCTCACCGTCGCCGACGACCTCGACATGGACCAGCTCTCCGAGCGTCGCGTACAGGAACTCCTACAGGAACTCGACTTCCTCAACGTCATCCAGTCGGAGGTCCGCGGCCGCGGCCGCGGGCAGGGCGTCCACGGGACCCACCGCCTCCTCGAAGACCCGGACATCGTCAAGCGGGTGCTCCTCCGGGACAGCCGTATCTCCACGCTCGAATAGCGACGCGCGACGCGCGATCCGCAGGTCCGCGCAGGCTCTCGAACGCTGTCGGCCGCGTCGGAAAAAAGCTACCGCACGAACCATTATCCCGCGTCCGTCTCTGTCGATAGACGACCGAAATCATGGACGAGGAGTTACTTTCGTTGCTCACGAGTCTCGTCGAAATCGAGACCGAGAACCCGCCGGGAGACGAGGCGGCGGCGGCGAACTTCGTGTACGACTGGCTCGAATCTCGGGGCGTCTCGGCGACGCTCGTCGAGGAACCGTTCCCCGACCGCCCGCAGGTCGCCGCCCGCGTCGGCGAGGGAGAACCCTCGGTCGTCCTCAACGGCCACCTCGACGTGGTCCCGGCCGGCAACCGAGACCAGTGGGACCATCCGCCGTACGAGCCGACCGTTCGAGACGGCAGACTGTACGGTCGCGGGAGCGCGGACATGAAATGCGGCGTCGCCCTCGCGATGCTCGCGACGGTCGAGTTCGCCGACGCGCTCGACGCAGGTGACCTCGACGGCTCGCTCGTGTTCCACGCCGCGGTCGGCGAGGAGACGGCCGAACCGGGGACGAAGACGCTCCTCGAACGCGGCTACGACGGCACCTACGGGGTCGTGCTCGAACCCACGTCGTTGCGGACCGCGACGAGCGCGAAGGGTCTCGGTTGGTACGAAATCTCGGTCGGCGGCGACCCGTCGCACGCGAGCCGCCCCGACGAGGGGAACAACGCGATACAGAACGCCCGACTCGTTCTCGACGCACTCGAAGCGTACGACGAGGAGATTCGAGCGCGCTCCGACTCGCTCGTCGGTCACCCGACCGCGACGGTCACGCGGTTCGAGGCGGGGACGAAGGAGAACGTCGTCCCGGAGAGTGCGACGATAACGGTCGACAGACGGTTCGTCCCTTCGGAGTCCGTCGAGGAGGTCGACGCCGAAATCGACGCCCTACTCTCCGACGTCGCGGTCGAACACGACCTGCGCGTCGAGTGGACGCGAACGCGGGTCTACGAATCCGCGGCGGTTCCGACCGACGGCGACATCGCGGCGCGCTTTCGGGACGCGGCCGCCGAGCGGGCGGACATCGACCCCGAGCCGTGGGGTATTCGGGCGGCGACCGACGTCCGGAACCTCGTCAACGACGCCGGGATGGACGCGATTACGTGGGGGCCGGGGTCGATGGCGCAGGCCCACGCCTACGACGAGTACATCGAACTGTCGGAGGTCGAGGCAGGCTACGACATCCTCCGCGCGGCGCTCCGCGGGCTGTTCGAAGACGGCGGGAACTGACGGTCCGAACGTCGGCCCTCGGCCGAACGACTCGAAAAAAGCGGCTGACGACGACTTCGATTATTCGACGAGTTCTTCGAACCGCTCGACCGCGGCGCTCGCGACCGCCATGTCTTCGGACACCTCGCCGCCGCTGACGCCGACGGTTCCGACGATTTCGCCGTCGACTTCGAGGGGATAGCCGCCGCCGAAGACGACGAGTCGGTTCTCGTCGGTCGTCTGGAGGCCCCAGAGCGACTCGCCGGGGGTGGTCGGCTCGGCGAGTTCGTGGGTTGGCGTCTGGAGCGCGGCCGCCGTGTACGCCTTGTTCCGAGAGATGTCGACGCTCGCGAGCCACGCGTCGTCCATTCGGTGCTGTGCGATGAGGTTACCCTCCGGGTTCGCGACCGTAATCACCATTCGCAGTCCCATCGACTCGGCCTCCGCTTCCGCCGCCTCGATGAGTACCTTCGCAGTCTCGAGATTGATTGCATCGGACATATCGCTTCGTCGAAACGGGTCTCGACGACCCTACTTATACGTGTGCCGCCGCCCGGCCTCGGCGATTGAATTCGCTTCTGTCCGACGATTTCGGGCGTCTGAGACTTCCCGAACGAATCTCTCCGGCAAAACAATAGTGTTCTGAATCCTGACATTTCGTGTCGGCGACGACGGGAGCGACCCGGAGACCTGTCGCGTCGAGGTGAGTCGCTTGGACCGACTCAGTCGTACAGCGGGTACTCCTCGGTCAGTTCGTCGACCTTCTGGTCGACGAATCCCTTGACTGACTCGTCGTGCGGCGCCTCGACGACCTCGTAGATGAGGTCCGCGACGGTCCGGCAGGCCTCCTCGTCGAAGCCGCGGGTCGTCAGCGCGGGCGTGCCGGCGCGAATCCCGCTGGGGTTGAACGCCGAGCGACTCTCGCCGGGGACCGTGTTGGCGTTGAGGACGATGCCGACCTCTTCGAGCGCCGCTTCCACGTCCTTGCCGGTCGTGTCCGGGTGCGACGGGCGGAGGTCGACAAGGACTAAGTGCGTGTCAGTTCCGCCGGAGACGAGTTCGAGGCCGCGCTCCTGTAGCCGCTCGCCGAGGGCGGCGGCGTTATCGACGACCTGCGAGGCGTACTCCTCGAACTCGGGTGAAAGCGCCTCGCCGAAGCCGACGGCCTTCCCGGCGACGTTGTGCAGTATCGGCCCACCTTGGAGGCCGGGGAACACCGCCGAATCGACGTCGTCGGCGTGTTCCTCGTCGCACATGATGATGCCGCCGCGACCCGACCGAATCGTCTTGTGGGTCGAACCGGTGACGAAGTCCGCGATGCCGACGGGAGACGAGTGTTCGCCCGCGGCGACGAGACCCGTGATGTGGGCGATATCGGCGAGGTGGTACGCGTCGACCGCCTCGGCCGCGGCCTGCACGCGCTCCCACTCGACCTCCCGCGGGTACGCGGAGTACCCCGAGATGATGATGTCCGGGTCGAACGCCTCGGCTTTCTCGGCGAGTTGGTCGTAGTCGACGTAGCCGGTCTCGGCGTCGACCTCGTACTGCTCGACCTCGTAGGTCTTCCCCGCGACGTTCACCGGGTGGCCGTGGCTCAGGTGGCCGCCGTGGGTCAAATCGAGCGAGAGAATCTTGTCGCCGGGGTCGAGCACGGCGAGGAACACGCCCATGTTCGCCTGCGACCCGGAGTGCGGTTGGACGTTGACGTGGTCGGCTCCCCAGAGTTCCTTCGCGCGGTCGATGGCGAGCTGTTCGACCTCGTCGGCGTACTCACAGCCGCCGTAGTACCGGCTCCCCGGGTAGCCCTCGGCGTAGTTGTTCGTCAGCTCCGAGCTCTGGGCCTCCATGACCGCCTCGCTGACGTGGTTCTCGCTCGCGATCATCGCGAGGGTGTCGTTCTGTCGCCCGCGTTCGCCTTCCAGCGCGTCGGCGACGGCCGGGTCGGTCTCTCGAACGGTGTCGTAAGGCATCGTGGGTGCATCTCGACTCTGCGGTATAACGCTTCGCCGACCTTCGGGTCGAGAGAGAAACGACGGAACGAAATCACAACGTACCAGATTTATTATATTATGTGTTCGGGTCGATGAGCGCGGTACGTGGCTGGGGGTTCTCAGATAGAACGTTCGAGATGGAGTCGTTAACGGCCAAAATCGGCGTATAGCGTGTTCGGTCACCGTCCAGACGAGCGCCGACCGGCGATAGCTCTATATTGGAACTTCGTCACGTTTCCCATACACCGTGCGAAGAACTATCACAGTCTACGGAACGTCCCGGAACCGAGGGGACACGCGCGTGCCGTCCCGTCGCGTCGTTCGGCCGCCTGCCGAGGTGAGCCGCCGATGAGCGAGGCGGAGTCCCTCTCGGTACAGTACAGTGACATCGAGCGCGCGCGCGAGCGACTCGAAAACGAGCGCGTCGTCAAGCGGACGCCGATAGAGCGGAGCACCTCCCTCGGCGAGCTGGTCGGCGCGGACGTCTACCTGAAGATGGAACACCTCCAGTGGACGGGGTCGTTCAAGACGCGGGGGGCGTACAACAAGATTCGACAGGACACCGACCGCGGAATCGACGAGTTCGTGGCCGCGAGCGCCGGCAATCACGCGCAGGGCGTCGCGCTCGCCGCGACCGAGTGCGGGGCCGACTCCACGGTTGCGATGCCGGAGAACGCCCCGCAGACGAAAATCGACGCCACGCGCGACTACGGCGCGGCGGTCGAGCTCGTCGGCGAGGACTTCCAGGAGACGATGGCGTACGCGCAGTCGCTCGCCGAGGAGTCGGACGCCGAGTTCGTCCACGCCTACGACGACCGCGACATCGTCGCCGGACAGGGAACGCTCGGCGTCGAGATGTACCGCGACCTCCCCGAGATGGACACCGTGGTCGTCCCCATCGGCGGCGGCGGGCTCATCTCGGGCATCGCCACCGCCATCAAGCACCACGACCCCGACATTCGCGTCGTCGGCGTGCAGGCCGAGGGCGCGGAGACGGTCCACGAGAGCCTCGACAAAGGCGTTCCCGTGACGCTCGACGACACGAACACCATCGCCGACGGCATCGCGACCGGCGGCATCTCCGAGCTGACGCTCCGAACCATCGAGGAACACGTCGACGAGGTCGTCACGGTCTCGGACGGGGAAATCGCGGAGGCGATTCTCCTGTTGCTCGAACGCGCCAAGCAGGTCGTCGAAGGGGCCGGTGCCGCCTCGGTCGCCGCCGTGCTGAGCGACGACCTCGACGTCGAGGGCGAGACCGTCATGCCGCTTCTCTGCGGGGGGAACCTCGACATGACGATGCTCCAGACGGTGCTCGTCCACGCGCTCACGGGCCGTCGCCAGACGCTCCGACTGCGCGTCCGAATCCGGGACGAACCTGGCGAGATGGCGCGGCTCTCCCGGCTCATCGCCGACCGCGACGCGAACATCCACGACGTTCGCCACGTCCGCGCCGTCGACGCCCTCGACGTCGGCGAGGCGCACCTCCTGTTCCGCATCGAGACCAAGGGGGCCGAACACGCGGCGGCAATCGTGGACACCATCGAAGACGCGGGCTACGCGGTCGACGACGTCTCCGCGGAGCGCTGATTCCGGCCGCTTTCGCGTCTCGGGTCGTCGTCGGTCGTCGTCGCCGAACCACGAACTATCTCACTTCTAATGCTTCTAATAGGAGTCGTGTGCCGCGCCCATCGAAGAGGACCGACGTGCGCCGGGCTCATCGAAGTCGTCGCCGCGGCGGAGGAAACCAGCGCCGCTAGCTCTCGCTGGCCGACTGTCTGATTCGCGCGACGACGTCGTCACGACTCACATCGGGGTCGTCGTCGGTCGTGAGGCGTCCCATCACGAACTCCAGCAAGTCGAGGGTCTGGAGCAGTTCGAGCGCCTCGGTTCGGTCGAGGTCGATGGCTTTCCCGAACTCGCGAATCGTCTTCGCGTCGTTGGCGGCGTCGGCGAGGCGGTCTATCGTCACGGACTCGGGCAGGCCGATTCCGTCGGCGAGCGCCTCGGGCGACCCGCCTGTGTCGCCCGCGGCCGCCGGTCCCGGAGTTTCCACCGGCGACTCGTCGGCGAGCGACGTCTCGTATGAGTCCGGTTCGTGGACGCCCTGTGCGATCATGTACCTGCGGACCGTCTCGTCCGACACGTCCATCTCGAACGCCGCGGCCATCCGTTCGAACGTCTCGTACTTGGCGTACACCGCTTCGAGGTACGGCGTGTCCTCGAACGCCGGCACGTTCGGACTCCGCACGCTTTCGAGCGACTCGGCGTCGTCGTTCTCGGCGGAACTACCCGCCGGGGACGCGTCGGCCGCGACGGTCACGACGACCGTCGGCTCGGCGTCGAGCGAGACTTCGGCCGCGTCGACGTCGACGTGTTCGTGGTCGCTCGGAACGACGTCGTCGACTTCGACCGTGAGCCCGATGGTCCCGTCGGACTCGATTGCGGTCTCCTGGGCCCGCACGGGCGACCCGGCTTCGTCGCTCGGCGAGAGTGCGAACTCGACGTCCGCCGACGCCCTCGTCTCCGCGACCGCCACTGACGAGTCCCGGACGGTCGCGGCTCCCGTCCGTTCGCACTCTTCGAGGAATTCCCCCAGTCGCCGAAGCGATGTGCCCACGCTCATTGTACGGTTCTGCGGACGCGCCGAGACTCCCTGAAGAGTGGTGTGGAATACTGAGTCGGTTTATATAGCCCCACAGAATATGCGGCGAAAACTATAAACGAGAATCTGCTGTTCAAACTACTATAACGTGCCCATGAGTCACGTTTCTGCCGCGAACGTCGATACGACTTCGCGTACTTCAACCGATTCGACACTCTGGTTTGGCCGGTGTCGAATCCACCGGACCACGAGGTGAAGTCACAATGAGTTTGATAACTGTCGCCGACATCGCGCACGACGACCTCGCGCTGACGCCGACGATTCAGTCGGAAGCCGCGAGCGAGATAGACGTCGTCTCTCAGTCCGGAACTGACCCCGAGACGGGCCAGTTCTTCTTCGCCGTGAAGAACGCGGACGTCGCCGCGTTCGAAGAGGCGTTGGAAGCCGACCACACGGTCCGCGACTGGTGGCTCGTCTCCGAGCGGGAGGACTCCGTGGTTTATCGCATCGGCCACACGAACGACGCGATACTGCTGTCGCCGATGGTCACGGAACTCGGCGGACTCATGCTCGACGCGTGCAGTAACGAGATGTCCGGGTGGCGGGTCCGTCTCCAGCTGTCGGACCGCGAGGCGCTCTCGGAGCTCTGGGAGTACTGCGAGGCGAACGACATCTCCTTCGACCTGAATCGGATGTTCCAGCAGGACGGCTGGATGAACGGCGAGCCGAGTAAGCTGACCGACGCACAGCGCGACGCGCTCGTGGCCGCCTACGAGCACGGCTACTTCGAGGAGCCGCGAGAGGCGGCGCTAGACGACCTCTCGGACGTGCTGGGCATCTCGCCGACGGCGGTCAGCGGGCGTATCAGGAGAGGGACCTCGGAGCTGGTCGAATCGATTCTCGTCGAGGAGTGACCGCCAAAAGGGGGTACGGGAGTCAGACCGCGAGCACGTGGTCGTCCCGCGGTTCGTAGATTTCGCCGCTCATCCGCAGGTCGCGGACGGCGTCGAGCGTTTCGCCGATGGCGACGCCGTTGTCTGTGAGCGCCGCGGCGAGTCGCCCGAGCGCGACGCCGTCGGGGTGGTCCTCGCCGAGTTCGATGAGCGCCTCTTTCACGTCGTCGCTCTCGGCCTCGGCGTCGAACGCGACGCGCTCCCACTCGACGTCGTGGCCGGTGACGTTCGCGTGTCGCCGGTACAGTTCGACTGCCTCGTTCGGCTCCGAGACGGAGACGTGGAGGTCGCACGCCGGGCAGGTGACGACGCCGGCGCGTGGCTTTTCGGCTAGTTTGGAATCCTCGTCGTCAGGCATTGTAAGCGTCCTGTGCGAGTCGATGGAGTTTGTGGACGGTGTGTTCGTTCGGACCGAGCTGTGCCTGTCCGAGCGCGCCGGACGTGAGTCCCTCGTACTGCCGTTCGACGAGTTCGAAGTCCTCCTCTTGGAGCTGTCGGCTCGTCTGGACGAACTTCTCTTCTTCCTCGGAGAGGTCGGCATCGCGGAAGTAGTAGTCCGCGATGAGCTGGAAGCGCCCCTCGTCGATGGGGTCGATGATGTACGTGCCGTAGCCGTCGGCGGTGCCGTACATGTTGACCGTGAAGTTCGGCCAGAAGTAGTAGAACTTGGCCTCGTGCTCGGGATGGATGCGCATCTCGTCGTCGACGTCCTCTTTGTGCTTGTAGTGGAGCACCCAGTGGTAGTCGTTGACTTCGAGTTCGGAGTCCATGAGTTCGAGTCCCCGGACCCAGTCTTGGTGGTTCGCCTGACAGTGGTCGCACTCCGAGTAGTTCCCGCTGAACGTCTTCCAGTTGCACTCGACTTCGGAGACGTAGCGGCGGGCGTGTTCGTACTCGCCGAGCGGTAGGTCCTCGAGTTCGGTCTTCATCGACCCGGCCTGTTCGGCCAGCGAGAGGCTCGGTTCGTCCTCGAAGTTGACGAACACGAGCGGCCCGATAGCGTCCGTGTGGACCTCCATGAGGCCGTTCTCTTTGGGGTCGAGTTCGCTGACGGCGTCGTCGTCGAGGTCGGGGTTCAGACTCGCCTCCTCGAAGCTCTTCGGAGTGCTCTGGAGCGACCCGTCGAGCTCGTACGCCCAGAGGTGGTACGGGCAGGTGATTCGACTGAGGCTTCCGGGGTCGGTCATCGGCGTCTCGTCGAGCATCTTCGACCCGCGGTGGGCACAGACGTTGTAGAACGCCCGAACGTCGCCGTCGCCGTCGCGGGTGACGATAATCTGCTTGTCGCCGATGGTCCGCGTGAAGTAGTCGCCCGCGTCCGGGATGTGGGTCTCGTGACCCGCGTAGACCCAGTACTGACCGAACACTTTCTCCTTTTCCATCTCGTGGACTTCGGGGTCCGTGAAGTACTTCGCCGGTAACGCGTTCGTTTCCGCGGTGATGTCGGCACTTACCGCACCGATTTCGTCACGACCGTTGTTCCACCGTGTCATGGGAGAAAGAAACACACATCCGAGGAAAAGGATTCGTCGGAAATAGTGGACCCGTATAAGTGGCAGTGGATAGTCGGCCGCGAGGACGACGGCCGCCCGTGACCGCCGCCGTCGGCCGAACGGGAGCCGTCTCCCTGAAAAAGGGGCTCCGTGATACAGGTCAAGAGTGAAGGGGGGACGTTCCGAACCGCCGGACACCATGAGTGTCCGTGACAACCGATACGACGTCGCCGTCGTCGGGGTCGGCGGGATGGGAAGCGCGACCGCGTACCACCTCGCCGACCGCGGCCTCGACGTCGTCGGTCTCGAACGATACGACATCCCCCACTCGCAGGGGTCGTCTCACGGTATCACGCGCATTATCCGGCGCGCGTACTACGAACACCCCTCGTACGTCCCGCTCATCGAACGGGCGTACGACCTCTGGGACGACCTCGCCGACGAGACCGGCCGCGGGGTCATCCACCGAACCGGCTCTATCGACGCCGGCCCGGAGGATAACGACGTGTTCGCCGGCTCGAAACGCTCCTGTGAGGAACACGACATCCCCCACGAGGTGCTGACCGGTGCGGAGGTCAACGAGCGGTTCCCCGGCTACGAACTCCCCGAGGATTACCGCGCGGTCTACCAGGAAGACGGCGGCTTCGTCGTCCCCGAGCAGGCGATTATCGCCCACACCGAGGCCGCACAGGCTCGGGGTGCCGAGATTCGCGCCCGCGAGCGAGTCGAAGACTGGGCGGAGACGAACGACGGCGGCGTGCGCGTCCGCACCGACCGGGGCGTGTACGTCGCGGACGCGCTCGTGCTCGCCGCGGGCGCGTGGAACTACAAACTCGCCGACGCGCTGGACGGCCTCGCGGTCCCCGAGCGACAGGCGCTCGCGTGGTTCCAGCCCGAGTCGCCGGCGACGTTCGCGCCCGAGGAGTTCCCAGTCTGGAACCTCAGCGTCCCCGAGGGGCGGTTCTACGGGTTCCCGGTCCACGACGTGCCGGGATTCAAACTCGGCAAGTACCACCACCGCGACGAGGAGGTCGACCCCGACGACTTCGACCGCGAGCCGAACCGCGCCGACGAGGCGATACTCCGGGACGTCACGGAGAAGTACTTCCCGGAGGCCGCGGGGCCGACGATGTCGCTCGCGACGTGCATGTTCACGAACTCGCCGGACGAACACTTCATCCTCGACACGCTCCCCGACCACCCGCAGGTCGCCGTGGGGGCCGGCTTTTCGGGACACGGCTTCAAGTTCGCCAGCGTCATCGGCGAAATCCTCGCCGACCTCGTCGTCGACGGCGAAAGCGACCTGCCGCTCGACATGTTCTCGCTCGACAGGTTCGAGTGACGACCGCGGCTTTCGGTTTCACCTCGTCAACCGATTTGAGGGTATAATTTTCGCAACGTTCCTCTATTTGCGTATAAATGCCACTATTATCGAAGACTATCGGTTAAGATGTGTAATACCGATGGGTTGGTTGAATCGTGAGGGGTGTGGGCTCGTGTCACGGGACGGATGGCCGCGTCGAAGTCGATATCGGCCGTCCTCGGCGGTGACGACGGGTGGCCCCGAAGCGGGGACAACGACATGAACGTACACGAATTCCAGTGGCGGTCATCCACGGAGGGTGTATCGTATGGCGAATAGCAACGACTCGGCCGACCAATCGACGAGCGACCTACAGGCGGACGTGTTCTACCCCGAGACGGAGCGCGAACCCGGTGACGGGAACATCCAGCGGTGGGGGTTCGACATCCATCCCGTCGTCTTCCCGGTCGCGCTCTTGATAATCGGCGTCTTCGTCGCGGCGACGCTCGTTCTCGGCGAGCAGGCGGCGAGCGTCTACTCGGCCGTCAGGGGCTTTTTCGAGGGCAACTTCGGGTGGTTCTATCTCCTGTCGGTGAATCTCTTTATCGTCGTCTTGGCGTACTTCGCACTGAGTAAGTACGGCGAGATAACCCTCGGCGGCGTCGAGGCCGAAACGGAGTTCAGCGACTTCTCGTGGATGGCGATGCTGTTCAGCGCGGGCATGGGCATCGGCCTCATGTTCTACAGCGTCTCGGAGCCGCTGTACTACTTCACTAACGTCCCCGGCTTCTTCGACGCCGAAGCCGGGACCGGTGGCGCGGGCATCGCCGCGATGACGCAGACGTTCTTCCACTGGGGGTTCCACCCGTGGGCCATCTACGGCCTCGTCGGACTGGGGCTCGCGTTCTTCTCGTTCAACAGGGGGCTCCCGCTCACGTTCCGGTCGATTTTCTGGCCGCTCCTCGGCGAGCGAATCTACGGCTGGCCGGGCCACCTCATCGACCTCGTGTCGGTGTTCGCGACGCTGTTCGGCCTCGCCACGTCGCTCGGCCTCGGCGTCGCACAGATAAACACGGGCCTGTCGTACATCCTCGGCGAGAGCATGCTCGGTCTCGTGAGCGTTCCGAACAACACCGGGATGCAAATCGCGCTCATCGCCGCGATTACCCTCATCGCCACCGCCTCCGTCGCGGCCGGCCTCGAAGACGGTATCCGGCGTCTGAGCACGGTGAACGTCAGTTTGATGTTCCTCCTGTTGGCGTTCGTGCTCGTCGCCGGCTCGACGATGAGCATCTTCGGCGCGTGGGTGCAGGGCCTCGGGAACTACTTCAGTGACTTCCTCTCGCTCGCGTTCTTCACCGGAACGCTCGGCGACGGCGCGTCCACGGTCAACGGCTGGACGGTGTTCTACTGGGCGTGGTGGATCGCCTGGTCGCCGTTCGTCGGTATGTTCGTCGCGCGCATCTCGAAGGGGCGGACGGTCCGCGAGTTCGTCCTCGGCGTGTTCGTCCTTCCGTCGCTGTTCTCGACGCTCTGGCTCTCGGCGTTCGGCGGGAGCGCGCTGTTCAACTCGCTTCAGGGTAACGGCGCGGTCCTCGCCACCTACGGCGAGGCCGGACAGACGGTGGCGATGTTCGCGCTTCTCCAACAGTTCCCGTTCAGCGCCGTCTCGGGACTGCTCGCCGTGACGCTCGTGGTGACGTTCTTCGTGACCTCCTCCGATTCGGGGTCGCTCGTCGTCGACCACCTCACGTCCGGCGGCAAGCACAACGTGCCGCGGACCCAACGCATCTTCTGGGCGGTCACCGAGGGCCTCGTCGCGTCGCTTCTCCTCTACGGCGGCGGCCTCGGCGCGCTCCAGACGGCGGCCATCGCCACGGGGTTCCCGTTCGCCGTCGTCCTCGTCGTCATGTGCTACACGGTGTATCTCGGTCTCGACAAGGAGTACGAACTCCTGCAGTCCGAGGAGTTCGCCGAGCGAATCGAGGACTTGGCGGACGAGGACATCGACATCGACGTCGGTCGCTCTCGAACGTCGGTCGTGACAAACGTCCGGGAAAATCCCGGTACGACGGACGATTGACGACCGAATCACCGAACGATGACTCGACGCTCTCGATGAACGCGCTCGCTGTCGGTTCGGCGGCGTTCGCGGTCTCTCTTTTCGTCGTTGCGCTGTTTGCGATGACCGTCGGTGAGCTACGGGGCGCGGGGCTCGCGTTCCTGAGCGCCAGCCTCGTCATCTACCTCAGAGAGAAGTACCTCGTCGGCGACTGACGCGCGCCGGCGAACGCGACTCGCCGTCACGCGATTCTCATCGGCGCACGATTCTCATCGGCGCGCAATTCTCGCTGGCGCACAACTCTTGCCGAGACCGACGTTCGTCCCCGACGAGACCCGGCTCTCGTCACCCCCCAGTACGTATACACCTCAGATAATGGACCCGGAGAGATATCCGGGGGCCGCAGTCACTACTGTTTGGTACATGAACACATGGTCTACGTTTCCCGAACGCGCCGGAACGGTCGTCGTCGGGGCCGGCTGTGTCGGCTGTAGCGCGGCGTATCACCTCGCCGAGTCGGGCCGCGAAGACGTCGTCGTCCTCGACCGCGGACCGCTGTTCGAGACGGGTGGTTCGACGTCTCACGCTCCCGGACTCGTGTTCCAGACGGCCGGGAACAAGCTGATGACGGAGATGGCGTCGTACACGCGCGACCTCTACGACGGGTTCGGCGACTTCCGGACGTGCGGCGGCATCGAAGTCGCCTACTCCGAAGCGCGCTGGGACTTCCTCAAGCGCAAGCGCGAGTGGGGACAGTCCTACGGCATCGACGAGGGCGAACTCCTCACGCCCGAGGAGGTCGAAGCGCGCGTCCCGCAGATAAACTCTGACGTCATCTACGGCGGGTACTACGTCCCGTCGGACGGGAAGGCTGACGCCGTCAGCGCCGCCGAGTCGATGGCGGAGGAGGCGCGCGAGGCCGGCGTCGAGTTCTACGGCCACACCGAGGTCACGGACATCGACATCTCTGGCGGCAGTATCGACGCCGTCGACACCGAACACGGCCGCATCGAGGCCGACGAGGTGCTCGTCGCCACGAACATCTGGGGGCCGCTGTTCGGCGAGATGGTCGGCACGGACATCCCGCTCGTTCCCTGCGCGCACCAGTATCTCGTCTCCGACGAACTGGACGAACTCGACGGCGCAGAGCGCGAAATCGAACAGCCGCTCCTCCGGCATCAGGACCACTCGCTGTACTACCGCCAGCACGGCGAGCGCTACGGTATCGGCTCGTACAACCACGAGTCGCTTCTCGTCGACCCGGCGGATATCTACGGTCCCGACAAGCTCGACGACCTCGGACTCGAATACCCGTCGCTCCGCGAGTTCACGGAAGAGCACTTCTACGAGAACACCCACCCGGACCACGACCGGTCGGCGTTCGACGCCGCGAACGAACTCGTCCCCGGCTTCGAGGACTGCGAGTGGACTTCCGCCATCAACGGCATGTTCTCGTTCACGCCCGACGGCATGCCCATCCTCGGGCCGGACGAGGACACCGAGGGACTCTGGTGGGCGCTCGCCATTTGGGTCACGCAGTCCGGCGGCGCGGGCGACATCGTCGCCAGTTGGATGGAAGACGGGACGCCGCGGCTCGACGGCTCCCGCGTCAACGCTTCCGGCGCGCACGTCTCTCGGTTCCAGTCGCACACGGGCAGTCGGGAGTACACCTACGGGCGCGGCGCACAGCAGTACCGCGAGGTGTACCAGCTCATCCACCCGCGCGAGCAACCGAGCGGACAGCGCGCGCTCCGCCGGAGCCCGTTTTACGACCGGCAGGACGACCTCGGCGCGGAGTTCTACGACAGCGACGGCTGGGAGGTCCCGCAGTGGTACGAGTCCAACGAGACGCTCCTCGAAACGTACGACGTGCCGGACCGCCCCGACTGGCTCTCGCAGAACTGGTCGAAGGTCCACGGCGCGGAACACCAGCACCTCCGCGAGAAGGTCGGCATGGTCGATATGACGACGTTCACGCCCATCGAAGTGACGGGACCGGGTGCGTTGGAGTTCCTGCAGGGTCTCCTGACGAACGATATGGACGTCACGCCGGGCCGGATGCGCTACTCCGCGATGCTCAACGAAGACGGCGGCGTGCTCGCCGACCTGACGGTCGCCCGCCTCGGCGACGACCGCTTCGTGCTGTTCACCGGCGGCGGAAGTTCGGCGACGCTCCACTCGCGGTGGGTCAAAGAACACGCACCCGACGACGGCTCCGTCGACGTGACCGCGCACGTCTCCAGTCGGACCGGCATCGGCGTCTTCGGACCCGACTCCCGGAAGGTGCTTTCCGACCTCGTCGAGGCCGACCTCTCGAACGACGAGTTCCCGTTCTACTCCGCACGGGAGACCTACCTCGGAAGCATCCCCGTGACGATGCTTCGACTCTCGTACGCCGGCGAACTCGGCTGGGAAATCTACGCCCCGACCGAGTACGGAAGCCAGCTCTGGGACGCGATTCGAGAGGCCGGCGAGGAGTACGACATCGCGCCGGTCGGCTGGGCCGCGCTCGACTCGACGAGCATGGAGAAGGGGTTCCGCCTCTGGGGGACGGACCTCACGCCCGAACACAACCCGTACGAGGCCGGCATCGGCTTCGCGGTCGACCTCGACACCGACTTCGTCGGGAAGGCGGCGCTGGTGGAGGACAAGGAGGGCGACGGTCCGAGCGACCGAATCGTCCCGATAACGCTCGACGAGGAGGAAGCCGTCGTCGACGCGGGTCACCCGGTGGTCGCCGACGGCGACGTCGTCGGCTACTGCTGTCGGGCGGACTACGGCTACACCATCGACGCCGGCATCGCGTACGCGTACCTCCCCGAGCAGTACGCCAGTTCGGGGCAGGACATCGAAATCCGGTACGAGGGTGACGCCCACCCCGCGACGGTCCGGTCTGGGCCGCTTTTCGACCCCGACCGAGACAAGATGATTCGGTGACTGCCGGATTTCGACGCGTCACCGCCTCCGTCTCCGCCTCTGCCTCCGCCTCAGTTTATCGGCGGTGTCGAACCGCAGTCGCTGATAGTCTGCCGAGACCGTGCTGAACTCGGAGCGGTCTTGTTGGGAATCAGGACTGTCTGGAGAATAACTGCCCTACAGCTGTCACTCGTCTTCGACGGCCTTCAGGTCGAGCCGCGGGGCAAACGACTCGTACGTCTCGTCGCTCGACACGATAGTGTCGCCATCGGACTCGACGAGATGGAGCGCGTCGAAGGGCGTGAACCCGTGGTCTTCCACGTAGGTCGCGGCCGTGAGAACCGTATCCACGTCCCCGCGCACTTCCAACAGCGCGGCGACGTTCGCGACGACCCGCTCCGTGTCCCGCTCTTCTCGATACGCGACCATGAGGAGTTCGATGAGCGTGAACTGCGACGTCCACAGCTCGTCTCGGTGGTCTCGGTAGACCGCCTCTGCGGCGTCGCCGAGCCAGTCCTCGTCCTTGATGAGCGCCAGCAGGAAGTCCGTCTCGGCGTACATTCAGCGCCCGGCCTCGTCTATCGCCGCGTTCCGGGCTCCGTGGCGGAGTTCTTCGGCCGTCTTCTCGACGTCCGCGAACTCGGTGCGGAGCGCATCGAGCGGGTCGTCCTCGATTGGTATCAGCTTGATACCGTCGTGCAGTTGGACGATGCGGTAGTGTTCGCCGTACCGCTCTCTGACCTCTTTGGGGAGCGTGAGGCGTCCGCGACCGTCCAGCGTCGCTTCGGACATACGTCCTACTATGATGGGTAGAAACAAGAGTTTTCCCCATATCTCGATTCACGACCCACTCGGATAGAACCCTCCCGCTCCCGCTGTCGGTGTCACTCGGCTTCTGTCCGGCGCTCCGAGTTTTGACGGAGGCAGATTATCCGAATTATTCGGTGTCCTCGTCGTCGACGCCGCGCTGTTCGAGGACGCGTTCGACGATTTCTTCGGGGTGTTCGGTCGCCACGGCGAGCGCGGCGTTGTGGAGTTCGCTCTTCGTGACGCCCTTGAGTCCGTGGTCGCGGGTCAGTTCGCGCTCCACGTCGTAGGTGATGATGTCGTCGAACTCGTCGGCGACCGCTTCGAGCACGTACAGCGCTTTGTGGACGGTCTCGTCGAACTCGAAGGCGGGGCGCTCGCGGGGGTCGAGCGGCTCTGTGGACGCCGATTCCGACGCTGACTCGGCTTCCGATTCGACCGCGTCGTCGGGCTCGGCGTCTTCGGGTTCCGGTTCGGGTTCCGGCGCTGGCTCGGAGGCGGCCTCCCCGCTTCCCATCGCGGCGTCGAGGTCACCGAAGGGGTCTTCGCTCATCGGGCCACCTCGCCTGCTTCGACGATTTGGGCGAGTTCGTCGTAGCACGCCAACTGGTCGCAGGTGCTGTCGTAGTCCCGCAGGGGCATGTGCTCGCGAATCGACGCGTCGATGGCCGACCGGTGCCGAATCCCCGGCTTCGGCAGGTCGCCGTCCCACTCGCCGTCGTCGATGGCCTCGAACACGTCCGGGTCGGTGTACGCGAAGTTCGGGAGCTTCGAGGCGATGTTCGGCTTCGAGACGAGCGCCTCCACGAGGCGTCTCGTCGGGCGGTCGTGGTCGATTCGGTCCCGGAGGTCGGTCGGCACGACCGCGAGGATTTCGAGGTCGAAGTGTTCGCGCGCGGGCGTGATGAGTCGCTTGACGGTCTTTTCGAGTCCCGAGAGTGCCCCCGACTCGGGGCGCATCGGCAAGACGAGGTTCTGCGTGGCGTACAGCGCGTTGTCGTTGAGCTTCCCGCGCGCCGCGGGGCAGTCCACGACGACGTAGTCGTAGTCGTCGCCGAGGAGCGGGTCGATGACGCGCTGTTTGAGGCGCGCCGACCCCATCATCACGCCGCCGAGGTCGGACTCGACCTGTTCGATGCGGTCGTTCGACGGGAGGAGGTCGATTTCGAAGTCGGTCTCCAAGATGAGCTCACGCGGCTCCAACTCGGCGTCGTCGAGGAGCACGTCACCGAGGTGCGCTTCCGAGTAGAACTCCTCGCCGAACCCGAGGCCCGTCGTGGTGTGGCCGTTCGGGTCGAGGTCCACGAGCAGGACGTCGCTTCCCCGGTGTGCGAGTTCGCGGGCGAGGTTGATGGAGGTCGTCGACTTGCCGATACCGCCTTTGAGGAGACAGACGCTGACTGCACGTGACATGATGGGGATATCCGTGCTAGCGAGATTCTCGGCACAGTTGAAATAATTATGGTTACTCCGACTCTTTGAGAAGCTCAAATAATCCAAGTAATTCTAATAGTTTCTATTCGGGTCGTGTCAACTCGATTCGCGCTCTCTCCTTCGACTGGCGGCCCGAATTGTCGCCGGCAGTAGCTATTTGGGGCCGTTGTGTGCAGGTAAATTCGTGACAGATTGGTTGCCCGACCGAGGTCTGCGCACCCCCGAACTCTCGCCGCAGACGGTGACGCTCGCGGTCGCCGCCGCCTTGCTCCTCGCGGTCGTCGGCCTCCACCCCGTCTCCGTTCTTCCGGTCCGGTCGCAGTACGCGCTTTCGGTTTTCGTCGTCGCGCTCCTGCTCTGGCTGACGAAGCCGGTTCCGTACGCGATTTCGAGTCTGGCCTGCGTCTCG
This sequence comes from Haloferax sulfurifontis, assembly GCF_014635105.1. Lineage (NCBI taxonomy): Archaea > Methanobacteriati > Methanobacteriota > Halobacteria > Halobacteriales > Haloferacaceae > Haloferax > Haloferax sulfurifontis. Next base: position 290,757 of record NZ_BMCI01000005.1, on the reverse strand, counting down.
CTGTTGTACGCCCTCGGCGTCGTGGACTCCTTCGAGGCCGCGGTCAGTGGCTTCACCTCCTCGCTCGTGTACTTCCTCCTCGTGTTGTTACTCCTCGGCAACGCGGTCCGGTCGGTGGGGTTGGACACCCGGTTAGCGAACCGACTGCTGTCCCCGGACAGCACGCCTCGCGGGACGTTTCGCTCCATCGCGCGGAACGTCCTCGTGCTGGCGCTGTTCATGCCGTCGGCGATGGCCCGTGCGGTCGCGTTCATCCCCATCGTCGAGGAGGTGACAGCGGAGTTCGACCTCCCGGCGGGAAGCGGGTTCGAGCGCGCGACGTACCTCCTCTTGGGCCACGTCAACCCCATCGCGTCGATGGCGCTCATGACCGGCGGCGGGATGGCGCTCGTCACCTCGGGCATCCTCGCGACGAGCGTTCGACCGCTCTCGTGGGTCGAGTGGGCGGTCTTGATGGTCCCGCCGACGGTGGCGCTCTACGCGCTGGCCGCCGCGGCCGCCGGTCTCCTCAACGCCGTCGACGCCGACTCGACTGTCGACCACGGCGCGTCGGGGCTCGCGGGCGCGCCCGCCGACGGCGAGTTGACTCGCGAACAGGGACTCGTCGCGGCGGTGATGGCCGGTACCGTCCTCGCGTGGGTCGTCGGGTCGTTCGTCGGACTCCCCGAGATTCTCCCGGCGGTCGTCGCGGTCACCGTCCTCGCGCTTCCGGGAGTCGACGTTATCGACGCCGACGACGTCAAGCAACTCAGTTGGGGTGTCCTCTTTCTCATCGGCGCGACGCTGTCGATTCTGGACGCCCTGGAAGCGACCCAAACCATCGCGCTCGTCGTCGACCTCCTCGCGCGGTTCGTCCCGTTCGAGGCGTTCAGCCACTGGCAACTCGTCGGGCTGCTCCTCGGGTTCGCGGTCGTCGTTCGCGTGCTCTTTTCGACCGGGTCGGCCGCCATCGTGGTGATTCTCCCCATCGTGCTCCGGTTCGCGGAGACGTTCGGCGTGACGCAACTCTATCTCGGACTCGCGGTCCTCCTCGTGGTGGGGTCGACCACGATTCTCCCGTTCAACACGACCGCCGTCCTCGTCTCGCTAGACCGCGGACCGCTGACGAACCGGGACGTGACGCTGTTCGGGTTCGTGACGATGGGCCTGTCGCTCGTCGTCGTGACCCTCTCGTGGCTCTTCTACTGGCCGCTCGTCGCCTGAAACGTTGACGAGGGCGTCGCGAACTCGGGCCGATGTCATCGCCCGTTGCGGTAACCACCGGTCTATTTGTAGGTGAACGGTATCTGCCCGGTACGGGTGAGTTCGCATCTTACGTGTTGAGTTTACGACGGCTCCGACCGGCGTCATGTCGAAGATAGATCGCCGCCTGCGAGACGCCCGGAGCATCGAGTTGGACAACGCGTTTTACGTCGAGGACGGGACGTGGATCGAGTCGCTCACCATCGCCTCGAACGGCCCCTTCGACGTGGAGTCCCTCCTCGCCGACATCTCGGGCGTGACCGTCTTCTACGACGAGGAGATTCCGACCGCCTCGACCGACGTGCAGATACGTCGAGTGACGATTCTCGCCAACGAGTCGTACCCGTTCATCCTCGGACTGGTTCTCAGACAGGAGACGATTCCGAACCGCATCGTCCTCCAAGACGGCGTCTTCGAGGTCGTTGCCACCGCCCAGGACTGGGACCACTTCAGGGAACTCGCCGACGAGATTCAGGAGACGCTCGGGGAGTTCGAACTCCGCTCCGTCACGCAGGACGAAGCCCCGGGTGAACCGCTCGACAGCGGCCGATTAAAGGAGGTGTTAATCTCCAAGCTGACCGACGACCAACTCGCGGTTCTGGAGACGGCATTCAACCACGGCTACTTCCACATTCCGCGGGAGACCTCTGAGACCGAACTCGCCGAGGAACTGGGTATCGCGCAGTCCACGCTGAGCGAACGACTCCGGACCGCGGAGCGAAATCTGCTCGAACTCATCTACGGTCCGCGACAGGAGTAGCTCACTGCTTGTTGGAGAATATTGCCGCATCCCGCCGATCGAGTATATAAAGAACGATAGATATCGGGCCGTATCGGGAACAGCACCATGGAAGATACTCCATAACAGGCTGTCGCAATGTCGGAGAAAAATCGTGATAGTTCGGGTGTCGAACGTGGAACTGGCCTTACGCGACGCGACTACGTGGCGGCGACGGCGACCGCCCTCGGCGTGACCGGACTCGCGGGGTGTTCCGGTGGCGGCGGCAACGGGAGCGGCGGGAGCGACGGCGGGTCGAGTCTCACCCCCGAGGTCCCGTCCGGAACCCCGGAGACGGTCGAGACGAAGTACTGGCGCGAGTGGGAGACCATCGACGCCGACGAACCGCCGCTCGACTACAGCGCGACCGCCGGCGCGGTGTTGGACCCCGTCCCGGTCGAATTTTCGAGCGAGGACGACCCGTGGATGCGGGAACACGCGCTCATGGTCCAGCGCGGGCTGGACGCGCTCGGTATCCAGACGCAACTCAACGACCGACCGCTGAACCAACTGTACGCCCAGAGCTGGGACACGAAGGGGCTCGAAGCCATCCTCTCGATGAGCACCCACGGTCCGGACCCGCAACGCGGGCTGGACCCGAACCCGCTTTTGATGCGGCGGAGCGAGACGAGCCTCTCGAACTACGACAACTACTACCACCCCGACCTGCAGGAGGTGCTGACGGAACAGAGTCAGACGACCGACCGCACCGAGCGCGAGGAGCTCGTCGCCGAGGCGCAGCGCATCTTCAGCGAAGACGTGGGCGCGCTCATCACGCTGTTCCCCGATATCGTCACCGCGGTCAACACGGAGCGCTGGAGCGGCTACGTCCAGACGCCGGGCAACGGGCCGACGAAGGACTCGTTCGTCTGGTCGGAGGTGAACCTGCAACCCCAGACCGACGACCGGACCTACATCAAGGGCGTGACCACCTCGATGAACTCGCTGAACCTCCCGTGGGCCGCCGGCGGCGCGGAGGCGAAGCGGCTGACGTTCATCTACGACGGCCTCTTCGACGCCACGCCGGACCTCGAAGTCGTCCCCGCGCTGGCGACCGGCGGCGGGTTCGTCGACGACACCACCGTCGAACTCACTCTTCGCGAGGGCGTCGAGTGGCACGACGGCGAGCCGTTCACCGCGGAGGACGTGAAGTTCACCGTCGAACTGTACAAGGAACACTCCTCGACCAGTCAGACGCCGTTCTACGAGCCGGTCGAGTCGGTCGAGGTGCTCGGCGACCACGAGGTTCGGTTCAATCTGAAGGGCCCCGACGCGGCGTTCATGACCCAGCGCGTCGTTCGAAGCGTCATCATCCCCAAGCACAAGTGGGAGGACGTGGAGAACCCGTCCCAGCACAACCCCGAGTCGCCCGTTGGCACGGGGCCGTTCACGTACGAGAACTGGGAGCAGGGAACCCGCTTCGAGGTCTCGAAAAACGAGGGCCACTGGATGTTCGACGACGACTGGCGGGCAGACGTGCTCGGCGACCAGGCCACGACCGGCGAGGGCGTCGACCGCGTCATCTGGATAAACGTCGGCAACATCGACTCCATGATCGGCTCGCTGCAGGGCGGCGAAATCGACGCCATCGGCACGACGCTCTCGAACTCGCAGGCCGACCGCGCCGCGAGCACCGCCGGCGTCGAAAAGATGACCTCGGGCAACTTCGCGCCGCTCGACACGAAGCTGATGTTCTCCTGTCCGCTCGTCCGCGACAAGGAGTTCCGCGTCGCCCTCGCCAAGTCGGTCGACACCGAGGGCTTCGCCGCCGACGTGCTGCAGGACCGCGCGACCGTTCCGAGCGGGGAGAACCCGATTTCGGACCTCACGCCGTGGCACACGTCGGACACGACTCACTACGAGTTCGACATCGACGGGGCGAAATCGCTCCTCGAACGGGCCGGCTACACGCGGGACGGCGACGGCAACCTCCGGTTCCCCAACGGGGACGCGTGGGCCGCCTTCGTCGAGCGCATCCAGCCCGGGAACATGCACAAGCGCCGCGACGAACTCGGACAGGCGGACTTCTCGTGAGGTGACACGCATGTCGAACACTATCCACTCGTGGCGTTGGGGGGTCCGGCCATGAGCGAGTTCCAGCGGTTTCTCGCAAAGCGGCTCGCCATCTCCATCGTGCTCACCCTCGTGGCCGTCTCGGTCATCTTCGTCGTCCTGCGGCTGCTTCCGGGGAGTCCGTTCGAATCTCTCGTCACCGCGGGCAACCTGAGCCAGCAGCAAATCACCGAGATTCGAGCGATGTACGGCCTCGACCAGCCGATGTGGCGGCAGTACCTCAGCTACCTCCAGAGCATCCTGCTGTTCCAGTTCGGCTACTCCATCCTGCGGAGCCAGCCCGTCTGGGGGGTACTGGCCCCGCGGCTCGTCAACACGCTCATCCTGCTCGTCCCCGCGTTAGTGACGACGGCGGTTCTGAGCTCCCTGCTCGGGATGTACGTCGGTTGGAACCGCGGGAGTAAACTGGAGAAGCTCAGCATCATCGCCACGACGTTCCTCCGGTCGACGCCGGTGTTCATCACGGGCATCCTGTTCGTCATCGTCTTCGCGTACAACCTCGAACTGGTGCCCGCCTTCGGGATGCGTTCTATCAGCGCCTCGCCGGAGGGCTACGTCGAGACGTTCACCTCGCTCGACTTCCTGCACCACTACGTCCTGCCGTTTACCGTGTCGGTGCTGTACTACAGCGGCGACTTCCTGCTTTTGGCGCGCAACGGCGTCGTCGAAAAGCGGGGCTCGGAGTTCCTCAAGCTCCACCGCGCCAAGGGGCTCTCCGAGATGCAACAGCTCGCGCGGGCGGGTCGGAACTCCATGCTTCCGATTCTGACCTACTTCGCGCTCCGTCTCGGGATGATATTCCAGGGGCTCATCCTGCTCGAAGTCGTCTTCGGCTGGCCCGGCATCGGCCGCGAACTCGTGCTCGCCATCCAACAGCAGGACTACCCGCTGGTGCAGGCGGCCGTGTTCATCATGGCGCTCGCGGTCATCGTGGCGAACCTCGTCGCCGACGTGCTGTACGCCTACTTCGACCCGACCGTCTCGACCAGCGGAGGTGGTGCCGCGTGAGCACCGAGACGAAGCCCGAAGCCGAACTGAAAAAGCGCGTCGAGGGGGTCGCGGAGACGCTCCGCGACCAGTTCACGTTCCTGCGCCGCGACCGCCTCGCGTTCGCCGGCGTCCTCATCGTCGCGGCGTTCGTCTTCCTCGGTCTCCTCGGCCCCGCGCTCGCCCCGCACGACCCCATCGAGCACACCGTCCGCGACGACGCCGGCTCGATGCTGCGGCTGTCCGAACCGACCGGCGCGGCTCCGTTCGGGACGACCGCCTACGGCAAAGACGTACTGAGCCAGTTCCTCGCCGGCGCGCAACCGACGTTCATCGTCGGACTGTTCGGCGGCATCGGAACCGGCGCGCTCGGCTTTCTCGTGGGGCTCGTCAGCGGGTACTACGGCGGCTGGGTCGACGAGGTTCTCATGCGTATCACGGACCTCACGTTCTCCCTGCCGTTCACGCCGATGGCGCTGTTGCTCCTGACGTTCGTGACGCCGAGCGTCTGGCTCATGACGGGCATCATCGTCGCGTTCCTCTGGAAGATGCCCGCGCGCGTCGTCCGTTCCGAAGTCCTCTCCGTCAGGGAGCGCACCTTCGTGAAGTCGGCGCGCGCCAGCGGCGCGAGCGACCTGCGGACGATGCTCTACCACGTCGCGCCGAACGTGCTCCCCATCGGCTTTCTCTACACGGCCTACGGCATCGCGTGGGCCATCGCCGCGCAGGCCAGCCTGGCGTTCCTCGGATTCGGCGACCCGACCGTCACGAGTTGGGGCCGGATGCTCCGACAGGTGTTCGAATCGGGCAACATGCGCGTCGCTTGGTGGTGGGTGCTCCCGCCCGCGCTCGGCATCGCGGCCATCACCACCTCGGTGTTCCTCATCGGCCGCGCCTACGAAGAAGTCATCAACCCGGAGATTCAGACCGAACAATGAGCCTCCTCGATATCACAGACCTCACGGTCACGTACTCGACCGACAGCGGAACCGTCCACGCCGTCAACGACGTGTCGTTCAGCATCGACGAGGGCGTCAACTACGGCCTCGCCGGCGAGTCCGGCTCGGGGAAATCGACGCTGGCCGAGGCCGTTCTCGGTCTCCTTCCGGGCAACGGCTCCGTCGAATCCGGTAGCATCGAATTCAACGGCCGCGACCTGACGGCCCTCAGCGAGCGCGAGCGCCGCGACGTGCTCTGGGAGGACATCGCGTACATCCCCCAGAGCGCGATGGACTCGCTCGACCCGGTGATGTCCACCGGCGCGCAGATTCGGCAGGCGATTCAGACCCACCGGAACGTCACCGACGACAAGGCGCGTTCGCGGGTCCGAGAGCTGTTCGAAATCGTCGGGCTCGACCCCGACCGCATCGACGACTACCCCCACGAGTTTTCCGGGGGGATGCGCCAGCGCGTGACCATCGCCATGGCGCTCGCGCTCGAACCTGACCTCATCATCGCCGACGAGCCGACCACGGGGCTCGACGTCATCGTTCAGGACAAGATTATCGACAAGATTCTGGAGATACAGGACCGGATGGACAGCTCGTTGCTTCTCATCACTCACGAAATCGGCGTCATCGCCGAGACGTGCGACGAGCTTTCGATACTCTACGGCGGGAAGGCCATGGAACAGGGGAGCGTCGACAACGTCCTCGTGAACCCCACGAACCCGTACACGATGGGGTTGAAGAACTCCTTCCCGGAGATAGAGGAGGGCGACCAGGACCCCGTCTCGATTCCGGGGTCGCCGCCGAACCTGAGCGAGGCACCCGGCGCGTGCGTCTTCAAGGACCGGTGTCCCTTCGCGACCGAGGAGTGCGAGGCGTCCCATCCGGACCTCGTCGACCTGCCGAACCGAAACCACCGCTCGGCGTGCCACCACGTCACCAAAGCCGCCCAGATGCGGCGCGACGCCACCGACCCGGAGACGTGGGGCATCCCCGACAGCCACGACGAATCGGACCGCGGCGAGGTGCTCCTCGAAACCGACGGTCTCGAGAAGTACTACGAGCAGAGCCAGCCGCTCTTGGAGCAACTCAGGGGGAACGACCCGAACTACGTCCGCGCCGTCGACGGCGTCTCCCTGCGCGTCCGGCGGTCCGAAATCCTCGGCATCGCCGGGGAGTCCGGCTGTGGGAAGTCGACGCTCGGCGAGACCATCGCACTCCTGAAACAGCCGACCGGCGGCGAGTTCGTTTTCGACGGCGAGCCCTACGAGCACTACGCGGACGGGAACATGCGCGAGTTCCGCCGGAAGGTTCAGATAATATTCCAGGACCCCTTCGACTCGCTCAACCCGAGACAGACGGTTCGGCAGTTGGTCGGCGAACCGCTCACCATCCACGACTACCGGACCGACGAGCGCGAACGGGCCGTCGTCGAGACGCTGGAGAAAGTCGGGCTCACGCCCGCGCGGAAGTTCCTCGACCAGTACCCACACCAGCTCTCGGGGGGCCAACGCCAGCGCGTCGCGGTGGCGAAGGCGCTCGTCCTCGACCCCGACTTCCTCATCTGCGACGAGCCGGCGTCGATGCTCGACGTGTCGCTGAAGGTGAACCTGCTGAACCTCCTGCGAGAGCTCGCGGACACCGAGGACATCGGCATCGTCTACATCTCTCACGACCTCGCCAGTCTGGTGCAGGTGTCGGACCGTCTCGCGATTATGTACCTCGGGCGGGTCATCGAGGAGGGGGACGTCGAGTCCATCGCGGCCGAGCCGAAACACCCGTACACCACCTCGCTCCTCGCGGCCGCCCCCGAGAAGGACCCGACGGTCGACCGCGACCGCGTCCTGCTCGACGGCGAGCCACCGAACCCGGTGAATCTCCCGTCCGGGTGCGTCTTCGCCCCCCGGTGCCCGAAAGCCGAAGACGAGTGCCGGGAGAGCGAACCCGGACTCGACACCGTCCGTGACGGCGAACACCGCGCCGCTTGCTACTTCCCGGACGGCGAAACTCCCGGCGCGGACGGCCTCGCCGACGACCGCTCGGACTCTACGTACGGAGACTCCGAGTTCTCGTCGCCGGCCAGCGGCGATTCGGCCAGCGACTGACGCCGCCCTTCGACTCTCCTCGCTTCGTCTCTTCGGCGACCTCTCGGTAGCGCCGCGTCCCGATTCGGATTCGAGGTTCGACCCGACGCATTAGTATTGTCTAAAATAGGAACTTCTGCTGAGTAAAATTCCCGAACGGTTTTGAATTATTGGGTCAATTTTCTATATAATCTCTTATCACGAGCTTTCAAACCCGGACAACTGCTATTTATTCGTAGAATATGAGGGAAATCTGCTTTCTACTCTCTAAGAATGAATTTAAATGCGTATTCTGTGACGTAGACGTTGTTTACTGGTTGAATAGACGTCTTTTCCTGTCCATAGTATTGCTTTAAATTTGATTTACTACTGCCGGGTTGAACTGCTCTCGTCCGAAACTCCCCTTACGCCAACTCCGAGATATCGAACACCGGCTTGCACGTCCCGCCCTCGATGAACGTCTCGAAGGCCTCGTCGGCCTCGAACAGCGAAAACCGGGTGTCGACGAACGTCTCGCAGTCCACGTCGCCGTCGCGAATCAGCCGGAACGAGCGCTCGAAGTCCTCGTACATCGAGGCGTACGAGCACTGCAGGTCGATTTCGGCCCGGACGAGCGGGGAGTAGGGCATCGAGGTCTCGCCGGTCTGACCGACGAGGACGATTTGGCCGCCCTTGCGGACCTCGTCGACGGCCGTCGTGAGCCCCGAGGGGTGGCCGGTCGTGTCGAACACCACGTCGTAGCCGACGCCGCCGGTGTGGCGCTCGCGGCGTGCCTCGGTGTCGTCGTCGGCGACGTTGACCGTCTCGAAGCCGAGTTCCCCCGCGAGCGGGAGTCGGTAGTCGGCGTCCTGTCCCACGCCGGAGACGACGACGGTGCCGCCCTGCGCGGCCGCGATTTGGGCCGTGAGCAGACCGATGGGGCCGGGTCCTTCGACCAGCACGCGGTCGCCCGCGCCGACCCGGGAGTTCTCGATGACGGCGCGCGCGGCGATGCTCGTCGGCTCCGCGACCGCGGCGTGCCGCTGTTCCACGTCGTCCGGAATCGGATGGAGGGCGCGTTCCGGGACGGCGATGAACCGCTCGTAAGCGCCGTCGTGGTCGACGCCGGTGATGACCGCGTCCTGACAGACGTTCTCCTCGCCGATGCGACACTGGTAACACTCGCCGCAACCCCGAATCGGCCGTTCGACCACGCGGTCGCCGACGCCGAACTCGGTCACGCCGTCGCCGACTTCGACCACCCGACCGGCGTACTCGTGGCCGATGACCGTCGGGAGTTCCATCCGCTCGAAGGCGGATTCGAACTCGTAGATTCCCGCGTCGCTCCCGCAGAGACCGGCGTAGTCGACCTCCACCAGCACCTCTCCCGCGCCCGGCTCCGGTTTCGGTCGCTCGACGAACTCCATAGCGCCGGAGCTACGCTCCACTTTGGCAAGTCCTCGCATGACAGCACATGTGAGACGTGCCCGTAAAAACGTACTGCATGCGGCACTTCCATCGCGCGTTCCGCAACTATCATGTCGGTACCGTGTGGACTCCAACCATGGTCGCATACGAGCACACGCCAGTCTCCGTCAGTGACAAGCGCGTCGTCGTCGTCGGCGGGACGAGCGGTATCGGACAGGCAATCGCCCTCGGATTCGCCAGCGAGGGCGCGGACGTCCTCGCAACCAGCCGACGCGAGTCGGCGGTCGACGAGACGGCCGACGAAATCGAGGAACTGGGAGCGAACGCGGTTCGGGTGACCTGCGACGTGACCGACCCGGCCTCGCTCGAACGCGTCCGCGAGCGCGCCGTCGAGGAGTTCGGCGGCATCGACGTGGTCGTCGCCTCGCAGGGTGCGATTTCCCGCGAGTCGGTCCTCGGCATCGACGACGACGCGTGGAACCACGTCACCGACATCGCGCTCGGGGGCGTCCGGCGCGTGACGCAGGAGTTGGCACCGGCCGTCGCCGACGGCGGGTCGATTATCAACATCTCCTCTTTGGCCGCGCGGCTCTCGATGGCGAACCTCCCCGCCTACTCGGCGGCGAAGGGCGGCGTCGAGGCGTTCACCCGCGCGTCCGCGAAGGAACTCGCGCCCGAGATACGCGTCAACGCCATCGCTCCGGGCTTCGTCATCACGCCACAGAACGCCGACACCTACGCCGAGGGGACCGAAAAGCGCGAGCGAATCGACGAGAGAACGCCGCTCGGCCGGGTCGCGGAGCGAGAGGAAATCGTCGGCGCGGCGGTCTTCCTCGCGAGCGACGCCGCCTCGTTCGTGACGGGCGAGGTCGTCACCGTCGACGGCGGGTTCGCGGACAGCGCGTTCTAACCCGGCACCACCGAGCGACGATTCTGTAATAGGGAACGAAACTCCGGGACCGAACTCTCGACCACCTGTCTCCGTTCTTCGTCCCGAGAACTCGGCAGTCTCGCCTCTATCCCTCGGTGTCGGGCGTTCTAAATTACAAGCGTACGCGTGTAATACAGCGTCGAATCGCCACGAATCGAGCGAGCCGTCGCCGTGCTCGTCCTTCGATATCTGTCCGACTCCGTTCTGTAATAGAAAACACAATCGGTTGATAAACGTCTGAACTCGGCTGTTCCCGAACGTCGCCGGAGGCGCGTCAAAGCTGTCGAACTCCTTCTACTTGGCGGGTCGATATCGACGAACTCGGGCGTCCGTTCTCGTTGAAATACGCTGAAGCGACCGCATCTCCCTCGCTCGTTCGATTCGACTCGCCGACTCGGAGTGTTCTGTTACTCAGAATGTCTATGTCGCCCTCCAGCACGGTGGTTCCGTGTTACGTCGGCGGCACCGTCCACGCCCCGTCCGTGCCGCGCTTGCGGTCCGGCACCGCCGTCTCGCGACCATCGGGGTTCGTCGCCGGTCGACGGCTGACTTCCCCCGCTCGGCGGTTTGAGGCCGGCCCCGCCGCAGTCTCGCGGTTTTGTGTCTCACCCCGCGGCACCTCGTTCGGGTCGGGACGTACTTTTATAACAATCGATGGTAATGAGAATACTGAATGCATTACCACCAGCTTGAGGTGTCGGGAGAGCGCCGCCTCACGGTGAGGCACGACTCCACGACCTACGACCTGACGAGCGCCGACGCGGACCTTCGGACCTTCGGCGACTTGGCTCGGGTGGCCAGTATCGCCCGGACCTCCGTCGACCGACTCGCCTCCGAACTCACCGAAGACGCCGACGTGGTCGACGACGCCCTCGTCGACCAGCACGCGACCGTCCCCGTCGACGCCGAGGAGGTCTGGGCCGCCGGCGTCACCTACCAAATCAGCGAGCAGGCCCGCGAAGAGGAGAGTTCGATGCCGGACATGTATTTCGACGTCTACGACGCCGACCGGCCGGAAATCTTCTTCAAGGCCACGCCGTCTCGGACCGTCGAACCGGGCGACGCCATCGGCGTCAGAGACGATTCCGAGTGGGACGTGCCCGAACCCGAACTCGGTATCGTTCTCCGTCGCGGCGAAATCGTCGGCTACACCGTCGGCAACGACGTGAGCAGTCGGTCGATAGAGGGCGAAAACCCGCTGTACCTCCCGCAGGCGAAAGTGTACGACCGCTGTTGTTCTATCGGCCCGTGCGTGGTCACGCCCGAAGACGTCGATGACCCCCACGAGTTAGAGATGAGCATGACCATCGAACGCGACGGCGAGGTCGTCTACGACGACGCCACGAACACCAGCGAGATGGTTCGCAGTTGCGACGAACTCGTGTCGTACTTCACGCGCCATAACACAGTGCCCGAACTGGCAGTCATCCTCACGGGCACCTCGCTCGTGCCTGACCACCCCTTCGACCTTCAAGAGGGCGACCGCGTCGATATCACCATCGAGGGAATCGGCACCCTCTCGAACTCCGTCACCACCGTATGAGTTCCACACCCACCGACGTCGTCGAAGACTTCACGCGCCGCGACTGGCAGGGCGAGGACGTGGCGGGCACCGTCAGGGTCGCCATGATCGGCCTCGGCTGGTGGACCCGCGACGAGGCGATTCCCGCCGTCGAGGCGTCCGAGTTCTGCGAGACCACGGTCGTCGTCAGCAGTTCGAAGGAGAAAGCCGAGGGCGCGACGGCGTTGGCCGACTCGATAACCCACGGGCTCACCTACGACGAGTTCCACGAGGGGGTCGCCGCCGACGCCTACGACGCGGTGTACGTCGTCACGCCGAACGGGTTACACCTCCCGTACGTCGAGACCGCCGCCGAGTTGGGGAAGGCGGTTCTCTGCGAGAAACCGCTCGAAGCGTCGGTCGAGCGGGCCGAGAAGCTCGTCGCCGCCTGCGACCGCGCCGACGTGCCCCTGATGGTCGCCTATCGGATGCAGACCGAGCCGGCCGTCCGACGCGCCCGCGAACTCGTCGAAGCCGGCGTCATCGGCGACCCGGTGTTCGTCCACGGCCACATGTCCCAGCGCCTGCTCGACGAGGTCGTCCCCGACCCCGACCAGTGGCGGCTCGACCCCGAACTCTCCGGCGGCGCGACCGTCATGGACATCGGACTCTACCCGCTGAACACCGCGCGGTTCGTCCTCGACGCCGACCCCGTCCGCGTCAGGGCGACCGCCCGCGTCGACGACGAGGCGTTCGAGGCCGTCGGCGACGAGCACGTCAGTTTCGGCGTCGATTTCGACGACGGCACGCTCGCGGTCTGCACCGCCAGCCAGTCGGCCTACCAGTCGAGCCACCTCCGGGTGACCGGCACCGAGGGGGAACTCGAAATCGAGCCCGCGTTCTACAACCGCCAGAAACGCGGCTTCCGGCTGTCGTGGGGAGACCAGTCCGCCGACTACGACTTCGAGCAGGTGAACCAGATGACAGAGGAGTTCGACTACTTCGCGTCCCGGCTCCTGACGGGGACCGACCCCGCGCCCGACGGCCAGCACGCGCTCGTGGACATGCGCGCGATGGACGCGATTTACGCCGCGGCGGAGCGCGGCACCGACGTCGCTGTTGACGTCGACGCCGACGCCGGCACCGACGCCGATGCCGACGGGACGTAGGAACCGATTCGGCGCACCGTCGCCCGCAGTTTTATCTGCCGGGTCGACGCAGTTCCCCGCATGCAGTTCGGCATCCTCAGTACGGCAGGCATCGGCGTCAAATCGGTCATCCCCGCGGTGCAGGCGAGCGAGCACACGGCGGCCGCCATCGCGTCCCGCGACGAGGCGCGGGCGAGCGCGGTCGCCGACGAGCTCGGCATCCCCACCGCCTACGGCAGTTACGAGGCGCTTCTGGCCGACGACTCCCTCGACGCGGTGTACGTCCCGCTCCCCAACGGCCTCCACGCCGACTGGGTCCGGGCGGCCGCCGACCGCGGTCTCCACGTGCTCTGCGAGAAGCCGCTGACCGCCAGCGCCGACGAGACCGCCGCCCTCTTCGACTACTGCGAGGACGCTGGCGTCACGCTGATGGAGGCGTTCATGTACCGGTTCCACCCGCGGACCGAGCGGGCCGCGGAGCTCGTCGCGTCGGAGCTCGGCGAGGTCGTCTCGGTCACGTCGAACTTCTCGTTCCGTCTGCCCGACGGGGCCGAGGACATCCGCATCGACCCCGACCTCGCCGGCGGGAGCGTCATGGACGTGGGCTGTTACGCCGTCAGCGCGGCGCGGCTCTTCCTCGGGACGCCCGACCGGGTGTACGCGACCACGACCGACACGCGCGACTGCGGCGTCGACACGCGGATGTCGGGCGTCTTGGAGTACGACGACGGCGCGACCGCCCGCGTCGAGTCGTCGTTCGACACGCCCGAGACCCAGTACTACCGCGTCCAGACCACCGACGGCTGGCTGGAGGCGACGCCCGCGTTCAACGTCGGGTCGACGGCCTCGGCCGAACTCACCTACGCCACCGACGGCCGCGTCGTCACGGAGACGTTCGACCCGACCGACAGCTACCGCCGCGAGGTCGAGGCGTTCGCCCGCGCCGTCGAGACCGACGAGACGCCGCGCGTCGACCGCGAGGAATCCGTGGCAGTCATGCGGACTATCGACGCGATTTACGAGAGCGCCGACACCGGGCGCGCGGTCGAGTTGAACTGACCGCTCGGTCGCTGTCCGTTTCGACTCACCCCAGCCGAACGTCCGAGCGGAACTCGGGCCGCCCGGTCGCCGCCACGTCGAGGCGGAACAGCGCGCCCGCATCGTCGTCTGCTCCGCCGTCCCCGTCGCCGCCGGCGGTCGTCACGTAGAGCGAATCGAGGTCGGGCCCGCCGAAGGCGACGCTCGTCACCTTCTCCGTCGGCACCTCGAACCGGTCGAGTTCGGTTCCGCCGGCGTCGTACTTGACCACGCGGCCCCCCTCCCAGCGGGCCGACCAGATGTGACCCGCCGAATCGACCGTCATCCCGTCCGGCAGTCCAGGCGTCTCCGGCGATTCGACGAACCGCTCGCGGTCCGAGACGGCTCCCGTCTCCTCGTCGTAGTCGTACCGATAGATGGTGTGCGCCTCGGTCTCCGTGAAGTAGAACCGCTCGCGGTCGCGGGTGAACCCCATCCCGTTCGGGATTCCGACGCCGGTCTCGACCGTCGTCACCGTCCCGTCCGTGTCGAGGCGGAACAGCCGCCCGCCCGCGGACTCGGCGGGCATCGTCCCGCAGAACACCCGCCCGGCGGGGTCGGCGATGACGTCGTTGAACCGGGTCGGCGAGTCGACGATTCGCGTGACTTCCCCGAGTTCGCCGTCGACGACGCGCCCGACGCGGCCGCGGTCCATAAACGCCAGGAGCGACCCGTCGCGCTGAATCGTCACCCCGGCGATGACCGACGTTTCGACCGGACAGTCGTGCGCCCCCGTCTCGGGGTCGTAGCGGTGGAGTCGCCCGGATTCGATGTCTACCCAGTACAGCCGCTTTTCGTCGGGGTGCCAGACCGGCCCCTCGCCGAGTCGGCACGACGTGTCGACCACTCTCGTGACGGTCATGGGCGTCCGTTCGGAACCGACCGCAAAATACGCTTCTCTCGATTGTTGGGAGTACCGTCGCGCCCGCGGCCGCTCAGAAGTGCGAGAGCTTGTCGCGCCGGTAGAGGTCGAGCGACAGCACCGTGTTCGGCGACCGCTGGCGGACCGCGTAGGCGATGGCGTCGGCGACCTCTATCGCCTCCGTCACTTCGCCCTCCTCGAACGACTCTTCGAGCGTCTCGCCGCTCTCGGAGCCGAACTCGGTCCGAACCTCGGTCGGGTTGACGCAGGTCACGCCGACGTTCTCCTCGCCGATGGACCCCTGCAGGCTCGACGCGAACCCGCGGACCCACCACTTCGTCGCGGCGTACACCGGGTTGTGCGGTCGCGGGTGGTTCCCGGACATGCTCCCGAGGAAGACGAGGTTCCCCTCGGACTCCACGAGATGTGGAATCGACTCTCTGGCCGTGTAGAACATCCCGTCGACGTTGACGCCCGTCATCAGGCGGTACTCCTCGTCGGTCAACTCCGCGACCGACTTGTCGATGCCGAGGCCGGCGTTGCAGACGACGATGTCGAGCGAGCCGAACCGCTCGACGGTCGCGTCGACGAGCGCCCGGACCGCGTCGGGGTCGGTCACGTCCGTCGGCACGACGCTCACGGCGGCGTCCGTTGCCTCGCGAATCTCGTCCGCGAGCGATTCCAGTTGTTCGACTCTGCGGGCGGCGAGACAGACGTCCGCGCCGTCCTCGGCGAGCACGCGCGCCGTCGCCGCGCCGATTCCCGAACTCGCACCCGTGACGAGCGCCGTCCGTCCGTCGAGCGGGTCTTCCATGGCGGTTGGTCGGTCGACCATACGCCGTGATTGTGACCCTGTTTCATACGTGTTTTCCCCGTGGCAATCCGGCGGCGGGAGCTTGGAACACGTTTATTAGACTCCCGTCGATTGTCATCGTATGGCACGCATTGCGGTCACCGGAGCGGCTGGCAACGTCGGGAGAGTCACGGTCGAGACGCTGGACTCGGACCACGACGTGACGCCCATCACGCACCGAGAACGCGAGGGACTCGATAGCATCATCCTCGACGTGCGCGACGAGGACGCGCTGACTGAGGCGTTCGAGGGCCACGATATCGTCGTTCACCTCGCGGCCAATCCGAACCCCGACGCGGCGTGGGACAGCGTCTACGAGGTCAATATCGGCGGCACGTACAACGTCTACGAGGCGGCGCTGGCGGCCGACGTCGACCGACTCGTCTTCGCCAGCACGAACCACGTCCACCAGATGTACAACATCGCCGACCCGACCCGCCCGGAGACCCTGGCCGCCGACGCCGAGGCGGTCGGCGTGTCGGACCCGGCGCGTCCCGACTCGTACTACGGCGTGAGCAAGGTGTTCGGCGAGGCGCTGGGCAACTACTACGCGGACCGACACGGACTGGAAGTGCTCAACCTCCGCATCGGGTGGCTCCTGACGGTCGACGAACTCCGCGAGAAGGTGGACGAAGAGGAGTCCGTCGCGCGCTACGTCCGCGCGATGTGGCTTAGTCCCCGCGACTGCGAGCAGGGGATGCGGCGGGCCGTCGAGGCTCCGCTTCCCGACTCACCGCTCGCTGTCAACCTCGTCTCGGCGAACGACGACCGGTATCTCTCGCTCACAGAGACGATGCGAACCATCGACTATCGCCCGCGAGACAACTCGGCGACCGCCGTGGAGTGAGCGACAGGGGCGTCGACCTCCGGCATCGACTTCGGTATCAGGATGTCCGCGGCGTTCCTCGCGGCGGTTCCGACGCTCATCCTGTACGTCGCGTTCGCCGAACAGTTCGCGAAGGGACTTCGCACGGAGGCCTAACCCATGGGACAGATTCAACTCACCGACCTGACGAAGCGCTTCGGCGACACGGTCGCCGTCGACGACCTCTCGCTCGATATCGCCGACGAGGAGTTCCTCGTGCTCGTCGGTCCCTCGGGGTGCGGCAAGTCGACGACGCTCCGGATGCTCGCCGGCTTGGAGACCCCGACCAGCGGCGACATCTACATCGGCGGGGACCACATGAACTACCGCGTCCCGCAGAACCGCGACATCGCGATGGTGTTCCAGGACTACGCGCTGTACCCGCACATGACCGTCCGGCAGAACATCCGGTTCGGGCTGGAAGAAGAGGAAGGATACACGTCTGAAGAGCGCGACGAGCGCGTCGTCGAGGTCGCCGAGACGCTCGGCATCTCGGACCTGCTCGACCGGAAACCCGACGAACTCTCCGGCGGCCAGCAACAGCGTGTCGCCCTCGGTCGCGCCATCGTGCGTGACCCCGAAGTGTTCCTGATGGACGAGCCGCTGTCCAACCTGGACGCCAAGCTCCGGGCGGAGATGCGCACCGAACTCCAGAACCTGCAGGACCAACTTGCCGTCACGACCGTCTACGTCACCCACAACCAGACGGAGGCGATGACGATGGCCGACCGTATCGCCGTCATGGACGACGGCGAACTCCAGCAGGTCGCCTCTCCCTTCGAGTGCTACCACGAGCCGAACAACCTGTTCGTCGCGGAGTTCATCGGCGAGCCGATGATAAACCTCGTCCGCGGGACGCGCTCGGAGACGACGTTCGTCGGCGAGCACTTCTCGTACCCGCTCGACGCGGACGTGATGGAGTCCGTCGGCGACCGCGAGGACCTCGTCTTGGGGATTCGCCCCGAAGACATCGAGGTCGTCGACGCGACGACCGACGACACCGCCGCCGACGCCGCGCTCGGCGACCACGAACTCCGGATGGACGTGACCGTCGTGGAGCCCCACGGCGACCAGAACGTCCTCCACCTCTCGCACCCGGACCAACCCTCCGCCGACGACGCCTTACAGGCTGTCACGGAGGGGATGCACCTCGTCACGCGGGGCGACCGCGTCACGGTGACGATTCCGCCGGACAAGATTCACGTGTTCGACGCGGAGACCGGAACCGCGGTGCACAACCGCCGCCACGACCAGGAAGCCGACCGCACGCAACTCGAACAGTAGCCATGGCACGATTGACACTCGACGACGTAACGAAGGTGTACACCGACGACGGCGGCGACGACATCGTCGCCGTCGAAGAGTATCGCTCGACATCGACGACGGGGAGTTCCTCGTGCTCGTCGGTCCCTCGGGGTGTGGCAAATCGACGACGCTCCGGATGATGGCGGGGCTCGAAACCGTCACGGAGGGCGAACTCCGACTCGAAGAGCGCGTTCTCAACGACGTGTCCGCGCAGGACCGGGACATCGCGATGGTGTTCCAGTCGTACGCGCTGTACCCGCACAAGAGCGTCCGCGGGAACATGTCGTTCGGCCTCGAAGAGTCGACCGACCTCCCGGACGACGAGATACGCCAGCAGGTCGAAGAGACGACCGACATGCTCGGTATCTCCGACCTACTCGACCGCAAGCCCGGACAGCTTTCGGGCGGTCAGCAACAGCGGGTCGCCCTCGGGCGCGCAATCGTGCGCGACCCCGAGGTGTTCCTGATGGACGAGCCGCTGTCCAACCTGGACGCCAAGCTCCGGGCGGAGATGCGCACCGAACTCCAGCGACTGCAGGAGGAACTCGGCGTCACGACCGTCTACGTCACCCACGACCAGACGGAGGCGATGACGATGGGCGACCGCGTCGCCGTCCTCGACGACGGCGAACTCCAGCAGGTCGGCACGCCGCTTGACTGCTACCACCGGCCGAGCAACCTGTTCGTCGCCGGCTTCATCGGCGAGCCGTCGATGAACTTCTTCCCCGGGTCGCTTTCGGGCGACACCTTCAGCGGCGACGGCTTCGACTACCCGCTTTCGGACGCGACCAGAGACCAGCTCGGCGACGCGAGCGCCCTCACGCTCGGCATCCGACCCGAGGACGTCGCGGTCGGCGAGCGGCGCTCCGGCGAGCGGACCTTCGACGCCGAAGTCGTCGTCGTCGAGCCGCAGGGGAACGAGAACACCGTCCACCTGCGGTTCGCCGACGGGGACGAGGGGCCCCAGTTCACCGCGACCACCACCGGGCGGTCGAGAGTCGAAGCGGGCGACCGAACGACCGTCTCGTTCTCCGAAGACGCGATTCACCTGTTCGACGGGGAGACCGGCGACGCGCTGAAGAACCGAGAACTCCCGTCGAACCGCGCCATCGACGCGTTCGTCTCGAACTGACCGGTCACTGCTTTCTGCTTCTCGTTCGCGGTTTGCGTGCCGCGCTCAGCCTTCGAGCTATCTGCGTCAGCGTAGCGACTGCAACCGCGAGTCGCGTCGCTCCGGTATCGAACTTCAGCGAGTGAAAAAGCGGCCGCGGGGGACGCGCCGCGTGCCGAGAGACGTTCGCGTTTCTCGCTCGCGGTGGTGCGTCCGGGTTATGGGTGCATGTCAGGCGGTCGCGGCCGCTGTGGGACAGTCTCGCTCTCGGTGGCGGCTTACTCCTCGTCGAAGAGCGTCTCCCCTTCGACCATGTGTTCTCCGACGGCGTCGAGGTCGAGCGTCAGCCCGAGGCCGGGCTTTTCGGGAATCTCCATGCGACCGTTCTGAATCAGGTCGTCCTCCTCGATGAGGTCCTCCCACCAGCCGAGCTGGTAGGAGTGGTATTCGAGGGCAAGCGAGTTCGGGATGGCCGCGGCGACCTGCGCGGAGGCCATCGTCCCGATGGGCGACGAGACGTTGTGCATCGCCACGGGGATGTAGTACATGTCCGCGAGGTCGGCTATCTTCCGCGTCTCGCGCATGCCGCCGACGCGGGGCAGGTCCGGCGCGATGATGTCCACCGCCTGCGGTTCGAGCAGTGTCCGCTGGCCGAACTTCCGGTAGACGTTCTCGCCGACCGCGATGGGCGTCGTCGTGGACTGGGTCACGAGCTTCTGCACGTCGTGGTTCTCCGGCGGGACGGGGTCTTCGAGCCACCACACGTCGTAGTCTTCCAGCTCGGCGGCGAGGCGCTTTGCGCTCCCGCCGGTAAAGGACCAGTGGCAGTCGAACGCGACGTCGGCGCGGTCGCCGACGGCCTCGGTGACGGCCTCGACGATTTCGACCTTGTGGTCGATTTCGGGGTTGCGGAGGTGGCGGTTCGCGCGGTCCTTCTCGTGGCCCGAGGGCACGTCGAGGTCGAACTTGATGGCGTCGTAGCCGAGCTCCTCGACCACGCGGACGCCCTCCTCGGCGCAGGCCTGCGGGTTGGCCTCGTCTTCGGTGTGGAGGTCGCAGTAGACGCGCACCTCGTCGCGGTACTTCCCGCCGACGAGCTGGTAGGCGGGCACGTCGAGGAGCTTCCCGGCGACGTCGTGAAGCGCGATTTCGATGCCCGAGATGGCGGAGATGACCTTGCCCGAGACCGAGCCCTCGCCGGACATCTTCTGGACGAGGTGCTCGTACAGGCGGTCGATGTCGAGGGGGTTCTCGCCGACGAGGAACGGTTTCATCCGCTCGATGATGGCGGTGTCGCCGCCGCCCCAGTAGGCCTCGCCGGTGCCGACGACGCCCGCGTCGGTGTAGACGCGGACGAGAATCCACGGGTAGTTCCCGTCGACCATCGTCGTCTGTACGTCCGTGATTTCGGCGTCGCGGACGCCGCCTCGCGGATTCGTGATATCCATCGTCTCCGCGGACAGGTCGCGCATCGTGTACTCCGCGTTCGGGTCGCTAAGCTTCGCTTGCTCAACCATTGCGCACGTATATCTCGAAAGCCACTACAAAAGTGTGTGGGTTGGTAGTTCGTCGCTCACCCCGATGCACGCTCCCGAACTCCCCCGTCGACGACAGCCAACAAATAGTGACAGCTTCGGAAGAATTGTATGTCGGAAGACGAAACATGCACTCGATGACGGACCCCAGTAAAAACTACGTCAACGGTGAGTGGGTGACCTCGGAGACCGGCGAGACGGCCGAGGTGACGAACCCCGCGAACCCGAGCGAAGTGGTCGCGACATATCAGAACTCCAACGAGAACGACGCCGCCGCGGCCGTCGACGCCGCCGTCGCGGCCGAAGACGAGTGGCGAAACACGCCCGGTCCCGAGCGCGGACGCATCCTCCGCGAAGCGGGGACGCTCCTCGCCCAGCGCAAGGACGAACTGACCGACATCCTCATCGCCGAGGAGGGGAAGGCGCGCCCCGAGGCGGCGGGCGAGGTACAGCGCGCAATCGACATCTTCCACTACTTCTCGACGAAGGCCGCCGACCTCGGCGGCGCGAGGAAGGGTGCGAGCGGGCCGAACACGAACCTCTACACGCGGCAGGAGCCGGTGGGCGTCGCGGCGCTCATCACGCCGTGGAACTACCCCATCGCCATCCCGGCGTGGAAGCTCGCTCCGGCGCTCGCCGCCGGCAACACCGTCGTCCTCAAGCCCGCCTCCATCGCGCCCGGCGTCGTCGTCGAAATCGCCCGCGCGCTCGACGAGGCCGGCCTCCCGGACGGCGTCCTCAACGTCGTCACCGGCCCCGGTAGCTCGGTCGGTAGCGAGTTCATCGCCAACGAGGGCACGGACCTCGTCTCCTTCACCGGGAGCAGTCAGGTCGGCGAGATGGTGTACGAGCAGGCCACAGACGCCGGCAAGCGCGTCCAGACCGAACTCGGCGGGAAGAACCCGACGCTCGTCGCCGACTCCGCGGACCCCGCTGAAGCCGCCGACATCGTCGCTAACGGCGGGTTCGGAACCACCGGCCAGTCGTGTACGGCCTGCTCCCGCGCCATCGTCCACGAGGACGTGTACGACGACTTCGTCGCCGAGCTCGTCGACCGCGCGAAGTCCCTCGACGTCGGTCCCGGCACCGACCACGAGATGGGCCCGCAGGTCAGCGAGTCCGAGCTCTCCTCGACGCTCGAATACATCGACATCGCCGAGGGCGAGGGCGCGACTCTCGTCGCGGGCGGCGGCGTCCCCGAGGGCGAGGAAGTCGAGACGGGTCACTTCGTGGAGCCGACGGTGTTCACCGACGTCGACCCCGACATGCGCATCGCACAGGAGGAGGTCTTCGGGCCGGTCATCGCCGTCATCGAAGTGAGCGACTTCGACGAGGGGCTTGCGGTCGCGAACGGCGTCGACTACGGCCTGTCGGCCAGCGTCGTCACCGACGACCACACCGAGGCGAACCGCTTCGTCGACGAGGTCGAAGCCGGCGTGGTGAAGGTCAACGACAAGACGACCGGCCTCGAACTCCACGTCCCCTTCGGCGGGTTCAAGCGTTCCTCGTCGGAGACGTGGCGCGAGCAGGGCGACGCCGGCCTCGACTTCTACACCATCGAGAAGACCGTCTACGACAACTACTGAGCCTCCCACCCGGTCGCCGACGGCGACCGTCTGCCATCGTCTCGTTCTTTTCTTTCCTCTCCTCATCTGTCTCCCGTCACCATCACCTATCCCCCGTCACCCGCGCTCTCACCCTGCCGACACTGTCGTCTCAGCTACCTCGCATATAATTCTCTATACCAGAACGACATTCCGTAGACGACTGCAATCAAGATTACACCCATAGCTGTGTAACTTACGGCCGTAGTCACATGACGAGAGCTATCTTAACACGGCCCCGCATCGAGAATTCGAGGGGCTCGCGCCCTGTTCCGAGATAGCGAACGAGAGGGTCAGTAGTTGATGTTCAGTTCGACGACGTTCGCCGCGCTCAGGACGCGCTCGGGGAGCGCTCCGTGGAGGTCTTCGTCACTGACTCGGCTGGCGGGCGCGGAGACGCTGATGGCCCCGAGCACCTCACCGGACGACGATTTGATGGGTGCGGCGATACAGCGCAGGCCTTCGAGACGCTCGCCGTCGTCGATGGCGTAGCCGCGCTCGCGGACCGCTTCGAGCACCTCGAACAGCTCCTGCCGCGTGCCGATGCTCTTCGGCGTCTTCTGTTCGAGCCCGTGGCGCTCGATTATCTCGTCGACCCGAGACTCCGGGAGGTTCGCGAGAATCGCCTTCCCGAGCGCCGTCGTGTGCAGGTTCGTCCGCAGACCCGCGTAGGTGTCGAGGTCCACGGCGTCGTCGCCTTTCGCCCGCATCAGGTAGACGCCCATCCCCTGTTCTTCGACGAGGAGGTTGGCGAGTTCGCCCGTGTCGGCGGCGAGCGACTTGACCTCGGGTTCGGCGATTTGATACACCTCCATCGACTTCCGACTGTGGCCGCCGACTTCGAGGAACTTCAAGCCGACCCGGTAGTCGTCGCCGTCCTTGAGGACGTACCCGTGTTTCTGGAGCGTCGTCAGGTGGTTGTGCACCGCGCTCTTTCCCATCTGGAGGTCGCTGGCTAACTCCGTGACCCCACAGGGTCCTTTCTCCATCAGTTCCTCGACGAGCGCCAGCGTCTTTTCCGTGGTCCGGACCGGATGTTTGGCGTCCATGATTATTCGTTATCAAGTATCTGAATAAGTGTTCTGGTCGGGAGAACGGTGGGCCGTGAACGTGGAACGTCGTTTCCGCGGGACTCCCCCGTCTGTCAAGCGACTGTTCTGCTTTCCGGCTGCTGTTCTGCTATCGAGCAATACTATGTGCGGTGGTCCTTCGGTTTTCCCTATCTTACGTACTCGTCGTCCGTTCTCTACCTCTCGCCCGAAACGACGTTGTGTTCGGTTTCTCTAACTTGGGATTTTTTGTTAACGCTTCCGAGGCGTCCAGAAACTCGTCAATTTCGCTCGTCTCTGTGGCCGCTGTTTTCGTCTCGACGACCGGTCGTGACTGGCGGACGCCGACGCCCCGTCTTCTTCGGATAGTTGTTCGATGTGTACAATATGGATCCCGTTTCCTCGCGGCTCAGTCCCACGGTTCGCACTCGTCGTGTCTCACGGCGTGGGACGAACGGGGAGGTCCACAGCGGCCGGCGTCGGTGACGAACCGCCGGCGGAGCCCACGGTCCGGCCTCCCGTCTCTCGGTTCAGTCGTCCGCCGTCCCCACCTGACTCGCGTCGTCAGCTCTGTCGCCCGCGACTTCGGCGAGGGCGTTCGACACCGTTCCGTGTTCGGCGGCGTGCGGACGACCGGGGGAGTCGTCGTAGCCGTAGTCGAAGATGCGGTTCCGGTTGAGACTGAGCTTCGTGAACTCCGGTCGGAGCATGTCGAACAGGTCGAACCGCGCTTGGAGTTCGGGGAACTGCGCCTGATAGTCGAGCACCGCGCGTCGTGCATGCGCCCAGAACTCCCGTTCGGAGTAGTCTTCGTGTTCTTCGAGCACGTCGGCGACGTACCGGAGGACGCAGACGAACAGCCCGGAGAAGATGAACTGACAGAGGCCTTCAGGCGGTTCCTTTCGGAGCACGTCGTGCACCTCGTCGGGAAGCGCCTCCAACTCCGGGAGCGACTGGTCGCTCACGTTCACGTCGTCCGCGAAGTCCTTGACCGCGAGTCGGGTGGGAACGCCGTCTTCGACGACGAGGATGGTGTTCTGGCCGTGCGGGGAGAACACGGTTCCGTAGCGGTAGAGGAAGTGCAACAGCGGCGGCAAGACGGTGTCGAAGAACTCGGCCAGCCACTCGTCGAGCGCGAGTCCCGACTGTTCGACCAGCCGCGAGACGAAGGGTTCGCCCGCGCCGTCGACGTGCATCAGCGACGAGAGCGTAATCGCTCGCTCGTCGTCTTCGAGGAACGTGTAGATGGACTCCCGCCAGACCGCGCCAAGCAGTTCGTGGTACTGGTACGGCGAGCCGTCGATGTCGGTGAAGTCCGCGTGGTCGTAGTTGAGGCCCGCAATCTCGCCGGGGAGAATCAACCCCTGTTCCTGCAGGAAGTCGTCCCGCTCGTAGATGCCTTTGATGTAGTCGGTGACCGTCGGCGCGAGTTCGGTCCGCTCGCCGGGAAGCCCCCGCCAGACCAGCGTGTTGAGAATCCGCATCGGAACCTTCACGTGGTGTTTCTCCGCGTCGTCGACGTTGACGAAGGTCCGGACCGACTGTTGCGGGAGGTACTCGTCCGGCCCCTCGCCGAGCGGGACGATGTCGCCGGCCGCGATGTGGTCGGGAAACAGCGGGACGACGCTGTGTTCCCACTGCCAGTCGTGGACCGGCATGAAGAAGTAGGCGTCCGGGTCGTATCCCTTCGCGTCGAGGCGACTTCGGAAGCGTTCGTAGTAGTCGCCGAGTTCGCCGCGGACGACCGAGTCGTGGTCGACCTCCCCGGTCCCGACGAACGTCGCGTGTTCCTTGCGGACGGCCGCCCACGAGAGCGTCACCGGCTCTTTGCGCTCCGGTGCGTACTGCTTGTAATCGTCGTACCCCCAGCCGAGCCGTCCCTTGTTGTACGTAATCCACGGGTGGCCCTCCATCTCGCCTTCGAGACGGGCGTAATCGAGCGCCGTCGGGTCGAACCCCTCCCGGCCCCGCTTTCGCGACTCGATGTGGGCGTCCGCGAGTAGCGTTCGCTTGTACTCGCGGACGAGGTTCCCCTCGGTGAGCCCGTCGAGGTCGGTCGTCTCGCCGAGGTCGCGCAGTAGTCGAAGAGGGTCGCCGAGCGGCTTCCACGCCCCGTCGGTTCGGCGTTCGACCGTATCTCCGTAGACGTGAAGGCTGTCCATCAGTCGGTCGGCGGCCTCGAACCGGTAGCTCGTCTCGCCGAGGTCGAACCGGTAGCCGTGGCGGTCGTCGCCGGCGTCTATCTTCCGCGGCTCGACGATTTCCTCGTAGGCGAACTCTTCGAGCATCTTCGTCAGGAGGCGGCGTTCGACCGTCTCCCAGACGTCTGCGTCCAGTGCGTCCCGTAGCGTGGTGTCGTTCGGATTCATGGGTATCGTCAGTCGTTCTGCGTCGGCGTGAGTCGCGTTTCGCTTCCGCCCGCGCGGGTCGCGTTCGGTGCGCGTTCGAGGAACTGCGCCACCGAGAAGTCCTGAAAGACCGTGTCGCCGTCGTCGGGGTAGACCTCGCGCCCGACGAGTCGGTTGACGAACTTCGCGTTCCGGTAGCACCCGAGGCCGAGGTCCGGAACCCCGACGCCGTGGGTGTGGACCTCGGCGTTCTGGAGAAACACGTCTCCCGGCACGCCGACCGCGAGTCGGTGGTCCTCGGTCACTTCGAACCGACCCTTCTCGTCCCACTCGATGGCGTCTTCCATCGGTTCGAGGAACTCGGGAATCGGCCGCTCGTAGCCCGTGCCGAGAATCACGACCTCGCTCTCGTGGACGAACGACTCCTCGGCCTGCCACTGGTGACAGTCGAGGGCGTACGCGTCGCCGGCGGCCGCGATGTCTCGGACCTCCGTCATCGCGAAGAGGCCGACGTCCGGGTCGTTGCCACCGATGGAGCGCCGGTAGAGCAGGTCGTATATCTCGGCGCTCGTCTCCGGGTCGATGCCCTTGTACAGCAGGTCCTGATTCGGGATGAGGTCGTCTTTCACCGCCTGCGGGAGGTCGTAGACGTACCGCTCGTACTCGGGCGTGAAGTGCTGGAGGCCGAGCTTCGAGTACTCCATGGGGAAAAAGCCGTCCGAGCGAGTCAGCCAATCCAGCCGGTAGCCGTGGTCGGACTGGCGGTCCAAGAGGTCTTGGAACACCTCGGCGGCGCTCTGTCCGGACCCGACGACGGTGACTGTGTCCGCGTCCACGACGCGCTCGCGGTTGTGCCGATACCGCGCCGTGTGGAACACGTCTTCGGTCGGGTGTCCGCGGAGGTGTTCGGGGACGTGCGGCCGAGAGCCGATTCCGAGCGCGAGGTTCTCGG
The DNA here is from genome assembly GCF_014635105.1 of Haloferax sulfurifontis. Taxonomy (NCBI): domain Archaea; kingdom Methanobacteriati; phylum Methanobacteriota; class Halobacteria; order Halobacteriales; family Haloferacaceae; genus Haloferax; species Haloferax sulfurifontis. The sequence continues at coordinate 264,098 of NZ_BMCI01000005.1, read as the reverse complement.
CGCGGCACTCGGAGCGCTCGCCGGTCTCCGGGTTCCGCGCGGTGACCGCGTAGCACTCCTCGCGTTCGTCCCAGCGAACGTCGGTGACCTCGCGGCTGAACCGGCAGGCGTCGAGTCGGCCGACCACCCATCGGAGGTAGTCGTTGTACTCCCGCCGGGGAATCTGGAACGTCTCGTAGAAGTAGAACTCGTAGATGCGGCCCGTCTCCCGCAGGTAGTTGAGGTAGCTGTGGGGGTTCGTCGGGTCGGCGAGCGTCACGAGGTCCGCGAGGAACGGGACCTCCAGCGTCGTCCCCTCGATGAGCATCCCCTCGTGCCACGCGAACTCGGCGTCCCGTTCGAGGAACGCCGCGTCCACGTCCTCGGGCGCGCCGTCGAGCAGGGCGGCCAGTCCGAGGTTGAACGGGCCGAGACCGATTCCGACCACGTCGCGGACGTGCGACTCGCTCATCGGCTCACCTCCGCCTCCGCGTTCTCGGCCACCGTGTCGAAGAATCTGTCGCGCTCGCAGTGCATCAACACGGCCTCCTTGTCGGGGAGATCGATACGTTTCTGCGCCTCGTAGCCGCACCGCTCGAAAACGTGGATGACCCGCTCGTTTCGCACGTCCGGTTCGCTGACGACGCGGGTCGCGTCGGTCGCGCGGAACTGAAACGCCGTCATCGCCCGCAAGAGCGGTATCGAGTAGCCGTGCCCGAGATACTCCGGCGGCCCGATGAGCAGGTGGACGCCCCGGTCTTCGGGGGCGGCGTCGTAGCACTCGGCGACGACGTCGTCGGCCGCGCGGTACGCCTCCCAGTAGCTCATCGGCGTGTGGTCGAGCAGGCCGACGTACGGCGTGAGATGGTCGTCGGACAGTTTCTCGTCGAGCCGTTCTCGAAACGCCGGTTCCGGGAGGTCGAGTTGCCAGTACGGCTTCACGTGGTCGGAGCCGAGCCACGCGTGAAGCCGGTCGAAGTCCAGCGCCGGGTCGACTTCCGCGAAGGCGATGGTCCGGTCGATGGGCTCGTCGCGGACGCGGTAGGCGTACTCGCGGCCCGCGTCGTCGGTCGCCGAGTCCGCCGCGGCGCTTGCCGACGCGTCGGTCACGACGCGGGCACCTCCAGTTCCGTGACGAGCGGGTTGTCGATGTCGGCGTACACCGACTGGTTCGCCAGCGACCCCTCCAGTTCGTCCATGTCGTGGAACCGCGTGAGCAGGTTCGCCTTGCAGGGAATCGTCGCTTTCGTGAGGAGGTCGTCGAGAAGCGACGACGACGGCCGGTCGTACCGTCGGAGCGATTCGAGCTCCTCGCGGAGGACGCCCAAGAGGCGTCGCTCGTCGACCAGTCCGGCCGTGCCGAAGGCGTTGACGAGGCCGAGGGCGTTGTTGATGACGACGTAGTACCGGATGCGTTCGTCGGCGACGGCGTCCGGGCAGACGGTGTCGGCGCGCTCGCCGATGCCCGGCAGGAGCGCGTCCACCTCGTCGTACATCGACTCGGGGAGGTAGTAGCCCTGATTGTCGCGGTAGCGGAACGTCTCGGGATAGCCGCCGTCGAGCGTCAGCACGCTGTTTTGCTGGTGGGCTTCGACGCCCAGTCCGCGTTCGAGATAGAGCCACAGCACCGGCCGAACCGACAGTTCGAGGTACTGGCGGAACCAGTCTTCAGCCACCGCATCGGTCGGTCTGCCCTCGTGCTCGGCGATTCCCTCGACGAGCGTCGCCAGCCGCGACGACCCGTCGCCGAGGTGGTCCTGACAGAGGCCGACCACGGGCGTCGCGTTCGTCGCCGCGTTCCCGCGGAAGGGGTTCTCGCGGAGGACGGTCTCGAAGCCGGATTCGCCGTTTCCGAGGTCGACCGTCAGGTACGCCGGGTCGCGGACGACGTCGAACGCCGGGAACCGCTCTTCGAGGTCGTCGCCGAGTTCGGTGTCCAGCAGTTCGGTGACGGCGACGCCGCGCTCCAGTTCGGGGCGTTTGTTCGTCCGCTCGGAGTTGGTGATTTTGACGTTCAGCGACGCCTTGACCATGAACGGCGAGTCGGGGGCGTACAGGGTCCGCACCGACGAGGTCGGGTAGAACTCCCGGCCGACTCGGCCGACGTATTCGAGGCCGTCGCCGAGGTGCGCCTGCACTTCGGGTTGCGCGCGGAGGTAGTCGGCCTGCCACGGGTGGACGGGAACCAGCACCTCGTCGGCGTCGACGCGTTCGGCGACGAACGACTCGGGGACCGACTCGTCCGCCCGGAGCGCCGACGCGACCCACTCGGCCGCCGAGTCGTCGCGCGCGGAGTCCTGCGAGACGAGTTCGGGGTCGGCGCTGAAGTACGCAAGCGGGAACGACCCGCGGAGTTCGGGCGCGTAGCTCCGCGACTCGTGGGCCGGGATGCCCTGTCTGCTCTTGGGCGTCGGGTGGAGCGGGTGGCCGAAGACGAGCGACTGCTCGGCGTCGCGGAAGGTGGTGTCGAAGCCGTACAGTCGCTCCTCGTCGCCGCGGCGGGCCTCGACGAACCGCTCGATGTTCCGACAGCTCTTGACGACTCGCAAGAGGAGTTCGTCGGGCGCGCCGGTGTCGTCGCGGTCGAGTCTGAGTTCGGTCGTGACGAGCGTCACGAGCGTCGTGTACTCCAGCGGGAGCGTCTCGCCGTGGGGAAGCCGGTAGACGCCGGGGAGGTCGAACAGGTGGCGGTCCGTCGGCGACCGGTACGAAAGCGGGACGTAGAGGTCCACGCCCTGCCGGGAAAGCGGCGCGTGGACGACTTCGTCGGCGTCCGTCTCGACCGGCGCGTCCCCGGCTGGGACGACGGCGTAGTCGCCGGTCTCCCGGAGGTAGCAGTTCAGGAAGCTGTGTATCGTCGCTGACTCGGCTGTGTCGTTCGGATTCATGCGTGTCGGTCGTCGGTCGTCGGTTCGAGTGCGGTGCCGCGGGTCGAAACCTCGCGCAGGAGCGCTCGGAGGTCCTCGCGCGTCGTTCGGGGGTTCAGGAGCGTCAGCTTCAGGCACGTCTCGCCGTCGACGATGGTCCGGGCCACCACGGCCTCGCCGTCGTCGAGGAGGGAGTCGCGGATAGCTTCGTTCACCTCGTCGGCGCCGCGTCTGTCGGGGTCACCGTTCCGTCCGTCGCCGGGGACGTACCGGAAGACGACGACGTTCAGCTCGGAGTCGTGGACGAGCCGGAGGTCGGGGTCGGCCTCGACGAGCCTCGCGGCGTCGTCGGCGAGGTCGATGGTGTATTCGACCATCGACGCCAGCCCCTCGCGGCCGAGCGCCTGCATCGTGACGAAGGGCTTGAGCGCGTCGAACCGCCGGGTCGTCTGGACCGACTTCGAGACGAGATTCGGCACGCCGGCGTCGTCGTCGCGCTCCGGGTTCAGGTAGGCCGCGTTGCGGTCGATGAGGTCGTACGCCGACTCGTCGCGGACGAGGACCGCGCCACAGCTAATCGGCTGGTAGAACAGCTTGTGGAAGTCGACCGCGACTGAGTCCGCGGCCTCGATACCGGCGAGTTTGTCGGCGTGGTCATCGCTCAGGGCGAGGGCGCCGCCCCACGCCGCGTCGACGTGGTACCAGCAGTCGAGGTCGGCCGCGCGCTCGGCTAGCGGGCCTAACGGGTCGATGCTCCCGAAGTCGGTCGTCCCGGCGGTCGCGACGATTGCGAACGGGCGTTTCCCGCGCTCGCGGAGGTCCGCCACCGCCTCGTCGAACGCCGCCATCGACAACCGGCGGTCGTCGTCGGTCGGGACGGTGACGACGGCGTTCTCGCCGAGTCCGAGGTGCGAGGCGGCCTGCGTGGCGGTGAAGTGGGCGTCGGCCGAACAGAGGATTCGCAGGTCCCGCGCTTCCGGCGGGAGGCCCGCCTGTTGGACATCGACGCCGTACTCCTCAAGGACGACCCTGTTGCGCGCGAGGAGCAGGCCGACGAAGTTCGACTGCGTGCCGCCGCTCGTGAACACGCCGTCGCCGTCCTCGTAGCCGAACAGGTCGCACAGTTCCCCGACGAACCGCCGTTCGAGTTGCGTCGCGGCGGGGCTCTGGTCCCACGAGTCCATCGACTGGTTCGTCGCCGTCAGGAGCACCTCGGCCGCGAGCGCCGGAATCGTCGGCGGGCACTGGAGGTGCGCGACGCAGGCCGGGTCCGAGACGCCGACGGAGTTTCGCAGAACCGGCTCGGTGCGGTCGAGCGCCGCGGCCACGCCGTCGCCCTCGTGGGGCAACATCTCGAACCGGGCGAGCGCGTCGTCGAGCTCCTCGGGTGTCGCCCCCGAGTACGGCGTCGCCTCGTCGGCGAACTCGTCGAGGACGAGGTCGCACGCCCGGCCAATCGCGTCTCGGTAGCGCGCTCGGTCGTCGTCGCCGCCGCTCAGGAACCACTTCGCGGCGTCCGGCCGCGGGTCGCGCCGCTCGCCGACGCCGTTCATGCGGCGACCTCCCGGCGGCCGTCGGCGTCGACCGCCTCGATTGCGGCCTCGACGGCGTCCGCGAAGATGCTCCCGATGGCGTCCACGTCGTTCGGGGTGACGACGAGCGGCGGGAGGAAGCGGACGACGCTCCCGTGGCGGCCGCCGAGTTCGACGATGAGTCCGCGGTCGAAACACGCCGCGCGGACGGCGTCGGCGAGGTCCGGATGCGCCGGGAAGCGCCCGCAGGTGTCGGGCGCTCCCGCGGGGTCGACGAGTTCCACGCCGAGCATCAGTCCGCGACCGCGAACGTCGCCGACGGCGTCGTGGGCGCGTTTCGTCGCGTCGAGGTGGCCGCGGAGTCGGTCGCCCATGCGCGCGGCGTGGTCGTCGAGGTCGTGTTCGAGCACGTGTTCGATGGTGGCGATGCCGGCGGCCATCGCGAGTTGGTTCCCCCGGAAGGTCCCGGCGTGCGCGCCCGGTTCCCAGACGTCGAGCGACTCGTCGTAGACGACGACCGAAAGCGGGAGCGCCCCGCCGATGGCCTTCGAGAGCGTGACCGCGTCGGGGACGATGTCGGCGTGTTCGAAGGCGTACAGCTCGCCGGTTCGGCCGAGGCCGGTCTGAATCTCGTCGACGACGAGCGGGATGTCGCGCTCGCGGGTCACCCGCCGCATCTCTCGGGTCCAGTCGTCGGGCGCGGGAATCGCGCCGCCCTCGCCCTGCACGAGTTCGACCACCATCCCGGCGGGGTCAGTGATGCCGCTTTCGGGGTCGTCGAGGGTGCGTTCGACGTACCGGGCGGCGAGTTCGTGACACTCCTCGCCGCCGACGCCGAACGGACACCGATACTCGTACGGATACGGCAGGTGGTGTACGTCGGGCATCAGTCCCGGCACGTCCTCCTTCGGGTCCGTGTCGCCCATCAGGCTCAGCGCGCCGTTGGTCATGCCGTGGTAGCCGCCCTGAAACCCGAGGACGCTCCGGTTGCCCGTCGCGGTCTTGACGAGTTTGAGCGCGGCCTCGACGGCGTCGGTCCCGGCGGGGCTACAGAACTGCACCCGCGCGTTGTCGGCGAACTCGTCGGGGAGGCTGTCGAACAGCGTGTCGACGAACCGCTCCTTGACGGGGGTCGTGATATCGAGGGTGTGGAGCGGCCGGTCCTCCGCGAGGACGCGCTCCATCGCCTCGACCACTCTCGGGTGGTTGTGGCCGAGCGCGAGCGTGCCGGCCCCCGCGAGACAGTCGTAGTACTCCTCGCCGTCCATGTCGGTGACGGTGACGCCCGAGGCCTCCCGTATCGCGTGCGGGAGGTGTCGGGGGTAGGTCCGCGCGCTCGACTCGCGAGCGGCCTGCTGTTCGAGCAACGCCTCGTTGCCGGCCGTCGGGCCGGTCATCGCGCATTCCTCCGCCGGTTCGCCGTCGGTGTGTCGCTGTCGAGCATACGATTTTAGGTCTACCTAAAAACACAAAAGGTTTACTGCAATATATATTTTAGTGAAAATAACGGAACAGCGCGGCCGCTCTTCGGTCGCCGCGGCCCGTTCGCGGCGGTTGACTCACCGGCCGCCGGCCCGCTCGCCTCACGGACGCGGTCGGATGTTCGGACTCGCGTCGAGTCGTCCCGACGACTTAGCTCGCTTCCGCTCGGTGGGCCGTCGTCACGAGTGGAGCGTCACCCCCGGAACGCGGCGCGATGGCCGCGAGGGACCGTCCGAATCTCGGTTGGCTGCCATACTTTTAGGCTAGCCTAAAACACAATAAGGATTCTGGCGGACCGCGTCGCTCGCCGCCGAGCGAACGCGGGGAAAAGCGGGGCCGCGAGGTCGGACCGGGTTACAGGTTACCGTTGGCGATGTCTGCGACGCGCTGGGCGTCGAACAGGCGCTCGTCGGCGTCGTACAGCGTCCGCGCGAGTCGGTCCGTCACGACGAGGTTCGTGATGGGACCCTGATAGAGCCCGCCGGCGCGGTAGACGTCGCCGTTCTTGACGGCCGTGAGTTCGCTCGCGACCTGGTGGTTCTCCATGAACGAGATGACAGTGTTCTGGAACTCCTCGCGTGTCTTGGCCTCCTGTCCGCGCAGGAGGATTACCTCGGGGTCCACCTCCAGAAGGGTCTCGAAGTCGACCGCGCCGCGGTTGCTGTAGAAGTCCTTCACGTCGGTCGCCGCGAGCGCGTCGTCGACCTCCAGGTCGTTGAGGTGCTTGAAGCTCGTCCCCTCGTCGATGATGTAGGGGTAGAACTCCTCCGGTTCGTCGCCGCCGCCCCAGACGACGGCGGCCGAGGGCCGCTCGCCCTCCGCGGGGAGGACCGACGCGAGGTTCGACTGGAACTCCTCGTGGACCCGCTCGAACGCCTCGAAGCGGTCCTCGCGCTGGAACACCTGCGCGAGCTTTTCGAACGCCTCGTAGAGGCTGTAGTAGCGGTAGTCCTCGTGCCACGCGTAGCCGCGCGAGAAGATGCTGTTGCCGAAGAACGGCCCGACCTGCGTGCTGATTTCCTCGATGTCGGCTTCCGACCACTGGCCGCGGTTCAGGAGGAAGTTCGGGTCGGCGACGTGCACGTCAGCGTTCAGCTCGTAGAACTGCTCTTTGCCGACGCCGCTGTCGCCCCACAGCTGGCGGATGGACGACTTGTCGACGCTCACGTCCGGAATCTCGTCGTAGTACTGCGTGTGGTACCGGCCGGGGAGCCAGACGCCCATCGGCGCGTCGAGGCCGAGCGCGACGCCCATGTCCGCCCAACTGCCGTTGTTCGCGACCCACGTCTCCGGGACCGAGTCGAACGTGACCTCGCCGACCGGCTCTATCGACACCGAGTAGGACTCCGACGCCTCGGTCGTCGACTCGGTCTCGTTCGCGGTCTCGGTCTCCGCCGCCGCCTCTGTCGTCGCGGCCGCGGTCGTCTCATCCTCAGACTCTGTCGTCGTTTCCGACCCGCCGCCACCGGTACAGCCGGCGAGCAGACCACCCGCAACGACCGCCCCGCCGTACTGCAGATACTCGCGCCGCGTCGATTCTCGACCGCCGCGTCCGTCGTTTGCCATGTCTTTTAGGCTTACCTAAATGGTTAAAACGTCTTCGGAATTTAGGCGAGCCTAATCACCCTGCGGGGACGGGAAAAGGGGGCGGCTCAGTCCGTCGCGTCGACGGGCGCTCTGACGGCGAGGACCGAGAGATCCGAGTACGGCGTCGAGTCGGGACCGCTCCCGCCGGCCGACTCGCGGAGGTCGCCGAGCGTGGTTCGAGTGATTCGCTCGTCGTCGTGGGTCAGCCGTTCGAGCACGAGCGCGTCCAGCGATTCGTCCGCGCCCGAATCGACGAGGAACTCCGCGATGTCGCCCGGCATCCAGTCGAACGGCCGCGGCAGGACGAGCAGGTGGCGCTCGCCGACCGCCTCGGCCAGTCGGTCGAAATCGGCGTCGAGCGACCCGCTCTTGTGGAGCGTGACGAACCGCGTGTCCTCCATCGGCGTCCGGGCGCGACTCGCGGCTATCTGGAGCGACGAGATGCCCGGAATCACCCGCACCGGTCGCTCGACGGCCCGCTGGACTTTCCCGAGGAACTGGTAGCCCGAGTGGTTCGGGTCGCCCATGAGGACCGCCGTCCCGCGCTCGCCGGCCGCGACGCGCCTCCCGAACTCGGACAGCGCCTCTGCTTCGTCGGCGTAGCCGCAGGTGAGCAGGTCGGCGTCGGTCTCGTCGGCCACGAAGTCGACGACCGTCTCGAAGCCGACGACCACGTCTGCCTCCCGAATCGCTCGCCGCCCGCGAGGCGTCAGATACTCCGGGTTGCCGGGGCCGATTCCGACCGCGTAGACCGGCGCGTCGGCGACCGCGGAGCCCTCGGCGTCCTCGCCGCTCCCGTCGATTCCGTCGATGCTCGGTTCGGGCGCGGCCGCGGCGAACGCCGCCGGGTCCGGCCCCGAATCGAGGTCGTACGGGTCGTCCTCACGCATGGTCCTCGAGGTCGACGTCGCCGTTGCGAACGTCGCTCGCGACGTGAATCAGTTCGTTCGTGAGCGCGGCCGCGAGACCGCTCCCGCCGCGTTTCCCGACGTTCGTCACCGCCGGAACGTCGTACTCGTCGGCGATTTCGCGGACACGCTTCCGGCTCTCTTCGGCCTTGACGAAGCCGACGGGCGTCGCCACGACGGCCGCCGGTCGGGTCCCGTTTTCGATGCAGTCGCACAGCGCCAACGCGGCGGTCGGCGCGTTGCCGACGACCGCGATTGCGCCGTCGTAGACGCCTTCCTTGTCGAGTTCGAGCACCGCGGCCGCGGTCCGGGTCATGCCCGTCTCGGCGGCGAGGTCCGCCCCGTTGCCGATTGCCTTCCGCACCGGGCAATCGTGGCCGCGGCCGGTGACGCCGGCTTTCGCCATCGTGATGTCGGTCACGATGGGTCGCTCGTCGAGGACGGCTCTCGCGCCCGCGACGACCGGTTCGTTCTGGCACCGGATGAGGTGCTGGAACTCGATGTCGCCGGTCGAGTGGACCGCCTTCTGCCGCAGTCGGTCGGTCAGCGTCTCGTCGGGGACGAACGTCCGGACGATGTCCATGCTCGTCTCCGCGATGTCCATCGCTTCCTGCGTCGTCGCGCCGAGGTCGGCGTAGGCGTCTCGTTCAGTCATCGGATTGGGTCTGCGTCATGGCGTTCGTCGTGCTCGCTTCGAGGTCGCCCTCCACGGAGAGGTTGATGTCCTGCAACCGCTCTCGCACGTCGTCGTCGGCGTCCCACAGGTCGCGGTCGATGGCTTCGAGGAACGTCGCGGTGATGCTTTCGAGCGCCCACGGGTTCACCTCGCGCATCCACTCCTGTCGGTCCTCGTCGAAGGCGTAGGCGTCGGCGAGACTCTCCCAGAGCGTGTCGCTGACGACGCCCGTGGTCGCGTCCCAGCCGAGCGCGACGTCGACCGTGGTCGAGAGGTCGCCCGCGCCCTTGTAGCCGTGGTCCTCCATGCTGTCGAGCCAGTCGGGGTTGAGGACGCGCGCCCGCATCGCCTTGCGGACTTTCTCCTCGTTCGTGTAGACGCTGACGTTGTCGGGGTCGCTGGAGTCGCCGACGTACGAGGCCGGGTCGCTCCCCGAAATCTCGCCGACGGCGGAGACGAACCCACCGTGGAAGGCGTACCAGTCCGAGGAGTCGAACTCGTCCTGCTCGGCGGTGTCCTCGATTTTCACCGTGGCCTCGACGCCGCTCAGGCGGCGCTCGAAGGCGTCGTGGGCCTCGGTCACCTTGCCGCGACTCCCGAGGGCGTAGCCGCCCCACTGGACGAACACGTCCGCGAGGTCGCTCCGGTCGTCCCACTCGCCCTCGTCGACGGCCTTGTTCGTCCCCGCGCCGTAACCGCCGGGCGTCGTCGTGAACACGCGGTGTTTGGCCAGTGTCTCGGCCTCGTCGGCGTCGACGCCCTCCGATTCGAACTCGGCGGCGTCCTCCTCGACGTGCTTTTTCACGTAGTTCAGCTCGTGGGGTTCGTCGAGTTCGACCACCGCGTCGACGGCGTCGTTGACGACGCTCGCGGCCTGCGGGAACGCGTCGCGGAACAGCCCCGAGACGCGGGTGGTCACGTCGATTCGCGGGCGGTCGAGTTCGTCCAGCGGAATCGGCTCCACGTCGTCGACGCGGCCCGCGTCGGTCCACACCGGTTCGACGCCCATGAACGCGAGGACCTGCGCGATGGTCTCGCCCCGGGTCCGGACCGTCGGCGTCCCCCACGCGACGACCCCGAACTCCTCGGGGTACTCGCCGTGGTCGTCGTAGTGGCGGTCCAGAACGCCCTCGGCGACGCGCTCGCCGACGCTCCACGCCGGCTTGGCCGGGACTTTCCGCGGGTCGAGCGTGTAGAAGTTCCGCCCGGTCGGAAGCAGGTCCACCCCGCCGCGGGTCGGCGCGCCGGAGCCGCCGGGGCGGACGTACTCGCCGTCGAGGGCGTCCGCAGTCTGCGGAATCTCGTCTTCGGCGGCCGCGATTCGCGGGGCCGCCTCGTCGCAGACGAACGCCAGCACCTCGCGGAGGTCGTCGTGCGCGCCGCGTTTCGCCCGCGCGTCGCCGAGTTGGTCGATATCGACGACGAGCAGGTTCATGTTCACCTCGTCGTCGGGGTCGGCGTCGACTTCCGACTCGGGCACGTCGAAGTCGCGTTCGGCGAGGGCCGACACCAGTTCGACGCACTGGTCGTAGACGCGGTCTGCGGCCTCCGAGAGGTACATACCGAGGTCGTCGTCGTACGTCCCCGGCTCGTCTCGCATCCGGTCGTAGTCGACGCCCATGACGCCCGCGACGCTCTCGCGGAGGCTCGGCGTGTCCGCGTTCGGGAGGCGGGTGAGCGCGACGAGATATTCCACGAGTCGGTCGCTTTCGGGCGGTTCGCCCATCGTGTGGAGGCCCATCCGAATCTGCGTCGTCTTCACGTCGGTCAGGTACTCGTGGACGCGCTCGACTAGTTCGTCGAAGTCGACGGCGTCGGCATCGACGCCGGAACCGGAATCCGCGCCGCCGATTGCGTCACCGACCGCGTCGGCGTCGTCGAACCCGAGTTCGACCGCGAGGTCGAGGTCGTCGACCGCGTCGAGGAGGAGTTCGCGGAGTTGGTCGCCGCGCTCCGGTCGGGCTTCATCCATGCCGGCCTCGCGGTACTCGCGGGCGAGTTCTTCGAGGTCCGCGAGGTCGTCGTAGGTTCCCGCCGTGCGCATGACCGGCGTGAGGTAGTCCACGATGGCCGCGTACGACCGGCGCTTGGCCTGCGTCCCCTCGCCGGGGTTGTTGATGATGTACGGGTAGACGTTCGGGAGGTCGCCTACCAACTGGTCCGGTGCGCTCTCGCCGTTCAGGCCGACGGTCTTGCCGGGGAGCCATTCGAGGCTCCCGTGGGTGCCGAGGTGGACCACGGCGTCGGCCTCGAACGCCTCGCGGAGCCACGCGTAGAACGCCACGTAGTCGTGCGGGGGCTGGAGGTCCGAGTCGTGGTACACTTTCGAGGGGTCCATCCCGAAGCCGCGCGGGGGCTGGACGGTCACGAGGACGTTCCCGAACTCGACGCCCGGAATGGCGAATGGTCGCTCCGGCGGGTCGCCCCACTCCTCGACGACGTTCTCGCGGAAGCGGTCGTCGGCGTCTTCGAACCAGTCGGCGTACTGGTCGGGCGACACCACGTCGACGCTCAGGTCCCGCACGTCCTCGGGCGCGACCCAGCGGTCGTCGAGAGTCAACTGCGAGGTGAGGTCGTCGATGAGCGCCTGCCCGTCCGCGGGGAGGTCGCCGACGGCGTAGCCCCGACTCCGGAGTTCGGAGAGGAGGTTGACCGTGCTCGCGGGGCTGTCCATCCCGAAGGCCGTCCCGATGCCGTCGTCGCTCGGCGGGTAGTTGTGGAGTACGACCGCGACGCGCTTCTCGTCGTTCGGCAGGTGGCGGAGCCGCGCCCAGTTGACCGCGAGTCGGGCGACGTGGTCCACGCGGTCCTCGATGGGGAAGTGCTGTTTCGGCGCGCTCCCGACGCCGGCCTCGTCTTCCATCCGCTCTTTCCCGCTTATCGGGTGGGTGATGACGTTGCCGTCGAACTCGGGGAGCGCGACCGACAGCGCGAGTTCGAAGCCCATCACGCCCGTGTCGCTCGACTCGTACCGGCTTCGGGAGCGCATGGTCGTGACGGCCTGTAAGACGGGAACGCCGAGTTCGGCGAGGAACACGTCCTCGGCGTCAGCGCCCTCGTCGTCGGCGTCGCGGCCGCGCTCGCTCATCGACAGCGAGAACATGAAGGAGCTGACGACGGCGTCCACGACGGGGCCGTCGTCGTCCGAAAACCAGTTCCGGGCGACCCACTCGGCGTTCTCCTGTCCCTCCTCGTCGGTCGCGGGGTTGCAGAACGCCGGCAGGACGTTCGCGCCGAGCGATTCGAGCCGCTCCACGAGCGCGTCCACGTACCGGGTGTTCGCGTGCGTCCAGTGGGACTCGTAGAACCAGACGCCGATGGTCGGCTTGTCGGGGTCGTGAGTGTCGAGCAGTTCGTCGTACTCGACGCCGGGATAGTCGGGGTGGTAGACGCCCTCGGTCGGGAGTTCGACCGGGTCGTCGACTTCGGTCTCGATGCCGGCGTACTCGGCGGCGAGGAACCGACAGAGGTTCTCGACGTTCACCGCGCCGCCGCGGTCGAGGTAGTCGCAGACGCGCCCGCGGTCCGCGTCGGCGACGGTCGTGTCCCGCCGCGCGAAGGCGTCGCCGGTGGCCTTGACGACGAGCGGCACGCCCGCGGCTTCGAGCCGTTCGACCGCGTGGTCGTAGCCGGGCATGCTGTCTTCGGCCCCGTGGAGCCAGAAGACGGCCGCCGTCGCCGACTCCAACTCGTCGACGAAGGCGTCCGCGTCGGTCACGTCGTCCAAATCGCTCGCGGAGCGGACGACGAGGTCGATTCCGTCGAGTCGGCGCGCGGCCCGCTGGACCGCGCCCAACTCGTTTTCGGTCGCTGTGTACAGTCCGATTGTCGGTGTCATTGATAAAGTGTTATTGTCTTACTGCAACTACAATTTCGTATTCGATGACGACTCAGACGCTTCCGTTCTCCGCTATCGTCGGGCAAGACGAACTGAAACGGGCGCTGTTGGCCGTCGGAGCCAACGGCGACCTCGACGGCCTCCTCGTCCGCGGCGAGAAGGGCACCGCGAAGTCGACCGCGGTCCGCGCGCTCGCCGGCCTCCTGCCCGAACAGAAGGTCGTCGCGGACTGTCCGTACGGCTGTCCGCCGGACCCGGACGACCCGGCCCGCCAGTGCGACTCGTGTCGCGCCCGCGACGACCCCGCGGTCGAGCGCCGGTCGGTCCCGCTCGTGACGCTCCCGCTCGGTGCGACCCGCGACCGGGTCGCGGGCACGCTCTCCGTCGCCGACGCCCTCGACGGCGAGGCGTCGTTCGACCCCGGGCTCTTGGCCCGCGCGAACCGCGGCATCCTCTACGTGGACGAGGTGAACCTCCTCGACGACCACCTCGTCGACCTGCTTTTGGACGCGGCCGCGAGCGGCGTCAACCGCGTCGAGCGCGACGGCGTGAGCGTCGAACACCCCGCCGAGTTCACCCTCGTCGGGACGATGAACCCCGAGGAGGGCGACCTCCGGCCCCAGCTCCGGGACCGCTTCGCACTCCAAGCGACCGTCGTCGGGAGCCGCGACATCAACGACCGCGTGGAGATTATCGACCGGGCGCTGGGGGACGGCGACGACACCGAAGCGGCCGGCGACGACCGCCGCGAGGCGACCGCGGCGCTCGAAGCCGCGCTCCGCGAGGCGACGGACCGCCTCGACTCGGTCGCGCTCCCGGCCGAGTTCAAGCGCGACATCGCCGAACTCTGCGTCGACGCCGGCGTCGAGGGCCACCGCGCCGACATCGCCATCGCCCGGGCGGCCCGCACCCTCGCGGCGCTCGACGGCCGGACGAAAGTCCTCGAAAGCGACGTGCGCGAGGCGGCCGCGCTCGCGCTCCCGCACCGACTGCAGAGCCGTCCGTTCGACGACGACCCGGACGTCGACGACGTGCTCGACGACCACTTCGACGGGGAAGACGACCGGGACGACGGTGACGGCGAGGAGGATGGTAGCGGTGACGGGAGCGAAGGTGCCGGTGGCGACGGCGATAGTGACGGGGGAGACGACGGCGATGGTGGCGATAGAGACGACGACGGTGGAGGCGACGGCCGCAACGACGACGGTGGCGAGGAAGCCGGTTCCGACGCCGCGGGAGATTCTTCTGATTCCGATGCCGGGGACGACGCTGACGGGGACGATGCCGGCGGCGACGACCGAGGTGGGGCGGTCGGCGGAGCCGACGAGAGCGGACCCGAAGACGGCGATTCGGAAGACGGAAGTCCCGGAGACGGCGATACCGACGACTCCGGAGATGACGGCCTCGAAGACGACGACCCCGACGAGGCGACGCCGCTTCTCCCCGGGCAGAGCCGGGCCGCCGTCGGCGACTCCGAGCGCCCGCCGGTCGAAGAGGCGACCCTCGACGCGGAGACGCCCGGTGACGGGAGCCGCGCCGCAGTTCGGGAGTCGCGGCAGGGCCGAGGCTCGCGGGTGCGGACCGAACCGGCGACCGAGACCGACGCCATCGACGTGCCGGCGTCGGTCCGGGCCGCCGCCTCGGCCGGTCGGTCCCGCGTCACCCGGTCGGACCTCAGAACCGCGGTTTCCCGAGGGTCGGCCGCGACGCTCGTCGTGTTCGTCGTGGACGCGAGCGCGTCGATGCGCGCCGCGATGCGGCGGGCGAAAGCCACCGTGCTGTCGCTCCTCGAAGACGCCTACGAGAAGCGCGACGAGGTCGCGTTCGTCGCCGTCGCCGGCGACGACGCCGAGGTGTTGCTCCCGCCGACCGACAGCGTGACGCTGGCGGCGCGGCACCTGAAGGAACTCCCGACGGGCGACAGGACGCCGCTTCCGTCCGGGCTGGACGCCGCGCGCCGGGTCATCGACCGCTCGGACGCCGACGCCGCGCTCGTCGTCGTCGTCACCGACGGCCGGGCCAACGTCGCGGACGGCAGTCCCACCGGACAGACCCGGTCGGCGGCGCGGCACCTCGCCGCCGCCGACGCCTCGGTCGTCGTCGTCGACGCCGGCGACGACGGTATCGGCGTGACCGACATCCTCGTCTCCGAGACGGGCGCGCGGCGCATTCCCCTGTCCGACCTGTCGGCCGAGCGGGTCGCCGAGGCCGCGCGCTCGGCGGACGGTCAGTAGCCGGGACTCGGTCGTCTCTTTTGGCATGGTGTGCTCCTATCGAACCGGTCGCGTGCGGAGTCGGTACGCCCCGCGAGTGATGCCCTCGTCGTGGTACTCGACCGGCTCTTCGACCACCGCAAGGACGCCCCCGTCCGCGGCGACGGCGGTCGGAATACCGGGGAGTCCCTCCGTTTCGACGTGCCCCGCGTCGGGGGCGAAAACGTGGACGCCGTGGCGCTCGGCCTCTCGCTCCCGGAAGTGCTGGGCGGACGGCACGAACGCCCGCGAGCCGGTGGCGACGGCCGCCCGTGCGAACCCGCCGGTGTCGCGGGTCCACAGGCGCTCGCCCTCGTCGACCGAGACGCCGACTGCGGTGTGTTCGTCGGGGTGTCGCGCGTCCGGGTCGCGGGTCGACTCGGCGAACGTGTTCCCCGTGACGAAGACGGCGGTTCCGTCGGCGACGCAGACGTGGGTCGGGTATGCGTAGACGGTCTCGTCGCCGACGCGGCGCTCGGTCGCGAGGTCGAGTCGCCACCGCGTCTCCCCGTCGAAATCGATGAGGTAGCCGCGTTTGTCGCCGTGGCTGGCGACGGCGACGGCGTCGCCCGCGAAGGCCACGTCGCCGACGCGTCGGTCCCCGTCGGTGTCGGGGTCCCACGACGCGACCCGCGCCCCGGAGTGTGCGTCGAGGAGAACGAGACCGTCCTGTTCGGGGTTCGGACAGCGGTTGTACGCGACGGCGACGCGGTCCCCGTCGGCGTCGACCGCGATGGGCGACGCGTGGACGCGTCTGCGCCACGCGAGCCGACCGCCGCGGTCGAATCCGAGGACGGCGCTCCGCCAGCGTCGCTCCTCGCCGTCCCGCTCGTAGCGCCGGGCGGCGACGACGACCCTGTCGCCCGTCACCGCGAGGTCGACGACGTAGGGGCGGAAGAAAAGCGAGTCTCTCGTCGCCGTGCCCACGTCGTCGGCCGTCGCGTACGTCCAGCGGGCGACGCCCGTTTCGGCGTCGAGGACGCGAACCAGCCCGTCGCCGCCGCGCTCGCCGACGACGAGGGCGTCGTCTGTCGCGGTCATCGACACGACGGGGTTTTCGCCGCGCGTCTCCCAGCGCTCGCCGCTGTCGGGTGTGGAGTCGGTAGCAGTCTCCAGCGCGATGACGCGTCCGTCCGCGGTCCCGACGAAGACGGCGTCGGCGGTCGCTTCGACCGCGGAGCGCGCCCAGTTGTGGCGACTGCTCGCGGGCTCGACTTCCCCGAGGTCGCGGCGGGCCGTGAGTGGGGACGGTGCCATCGCGGCTCAGTCCTCGACGGGGAAGGCGTCGTGGAGCGTGTGGTGGGCCTCCCCGAGGTCGTCGAGGAACGCATCGGCTCCCTCGCGGATGCGGCGAAGCGACCGCTCGGCGTCGCGGACGGCGACGAGCCGTCCCCGAAGGTAGCCCGATTGCGGGTCGTCGTCGTCGATTCGCGTCGCCTCCTCTTCGAGGTCGACGAGCGCGGCGTCGAGATGCCGCTGGGCCTCGTCGAGGGTGGTCGCGTTCGCGAGCGCCTGAATCGGGCCGGGGTCGTCGAGGTAGTCTTCGAGTTCGGCTTCGGCGTGTCGCTTCGCGTGTTCGTCGGTCGTTCCGGTGATGTTCAACAGCGCGAGTCGGAGCGCTTCGAGTTCTGCGCAGGCCATGGTTAGAGTGATTGGTGGACGAGGTTCGAGACGATGCGGTCCCGTTCGAGGTGGGACGAGACGATGCGGTCGGTGTCGTCGGGCGTCACGCCGCCGTACCAGACGCTGTCGGGGTAGACGGCGACGATCGGGCCGTCACCGCACTGGCCGAGACACGAGCTTCGAGAGACGTGCACGTCGCAGTCATCGGCGTCGCGCACGCCCTGTCTGAGCTCTTCGAGGACGGTCGCCGCGCCGCTGGCGGCGCAGGTCTGGTTCGTGCAGACCGCGACGTGTTTCTCGGGGGCGTCGTGGACGTGCGGGTCGTCGTCCACGTCGGTTCGGTCGGCGTGTTCGGCCTGATGGACGAGCGAGCGGAGCATCGCGCGCGCGCCGCCCTCGTCGTCCTCGTAGCCGGCGAGTTCGACCTTGTACTTGCAGGTGTCGCAGGACATCTCGACGCTTCCCGTGCGGGCCTCTCGGTAGCGGTCGCCGAGCGTCTCGACCACCCGGTCGTCCGCGCCGAGCGGTCCCGACGCGCCGGCGTCGACGTAGGGGTACTCCTCGTCGAACGTCTCGGCCGTGTCCACGATTCGCCCCGTCAGCACGCCGTCGCCGAGCATGTACGGGAGGACGACGACCGCGTCCGGGCGGTCCTTGGCGACGGTGTGAAGCGTCTCCTCCAACCGGGGCGTGGTGACGCCGATGAACGCCGATTCGACGCGGGTGAACCCACGGCCCTCGTACAGCAGGCGCGCCAGTTTGTGCACGTCGCCGTTCGAGTCGGGGTCGCTCGACCCGCGGGCGCAGAGCACGACCGCCACGTCGTCGTCCGCGCGGTCGACGCCGAGGTCGGACTCGACCGCCCGCGCCCGCTCGTCCAGCAGGTCCACGAGCGAGGGGTGGATGCCGAGGTGCGACCCGAACCGGAACTCGGTGTCGTCGTGGGTCGCGCGGGCCCGCTGGACCGCCAGCGGCACGTCGTTTTTCACGTGGCTCGCGGCGAAAAGCGAGAGGGGGACGACGGTCATCGTCCGGCAGGTCGGTGCCAGCGACTCGATTGCGTCGTCTATCGACGGCTCGGCGAGTTCGATGTACGCCGCGTCGACCGGAACCGACAGCCGCGACTCCAACTTCGCCGCGAGCGTCCGCACCTGCTCGTTGGACGCCTCGCGGCGCGAGCCGTGGCCGACGAGGAGCACCGCGTCGTCGTCGAGCGCCGGGTCGGGCCGTTCGAGGCTCATGCGTTCTCGGCCTCTTCGAGACTGCGGACGAGTTTTCGCCGCCGCGTCGGCGCGAACAGGCTCGTCCCGTCGCTTCCCTCGTAGACCCACTCGCCGAAGCCGGCGGCCGCGTCGTCGTCGATACCGAACCAGTGGCCGCCCGACGAGGTCTCCTGAATCGGGCCGGTCGGCGCGTCAGCGGGGCAGGCGTCGAGCAGTCGGTCCACGGTTTCGAGGAGCGCCCGGTCGTCGTGGACGAACGAGATGCCGACCGTCCCCGCCGAGGACTTGAAACAGACCGTCCCGCAGGATTCGAGGAGCCCCCGAAGGAGCTGTTTTCGCCGGTCTTCGAACGCGTCGAAGCGGTAGCCGCCGGCGTCCTCGCCGACGGGGAGGCCGAACGCGGCGCTCGCGCTTCTGACCACGTCGCCTTCGACCATGACGTGGTACTCGTCTTTGACGCGGGTGACGGCGGTGTTGTGCGCGTATTCTCGTTCCGTCTCCCGGCGGTCGATTTCGCCGCCGCCGGCGATGGCCGCGAGGCGGTTCGCGCAGGTCTCGTCGTTCGTCAGCGCCGTGAACTGCCCCGGCTCGACGCGGCCGCCGCCGGCGACGTGGCCCCACAGGTAGGCCGTCTCGGGCGCGCTCTTCAGGAGGTCGTCCGCGGGGTCGACGCCGACGTCGCTCACGCGTCCACCTCCCGGACCGAAATCGCGCCGGGCGGACAGGCTCGGGCCGCGAGCGTCGCGTCGTCGTCCGCCTCCGCGTCGCCTTCGAGGAGGGCGATGACGCGCTCGTCGGTGCGCTCGACGCTCACGACGCCGGCCGCGTCGGGGTCGATTGTGGCGAGGCCGTCGTCGTCCTCGACGAACCGCCCGTCGCGGGCGAGACAGGCGAAGATGCCGTCGCAGGCGTCTCGGTCGATTGCGATTTCGAACATCTCAGTACTCGTATTTCTGCTCGTAGCCCCGCGGCGTCACCATCCGGTCGTCCCAGACGTACGTCTCCTCGTTGCCGACCAGTAGCGTCGTCGTCATGTCCACGAGGTCGGTCTCGCCGAGGTCGGGGAGTTCGCGGAGTTCGACGATTTCGACTTCCTCGTCGTCGCGGCCCGCGCCGTGGACGATGCCGACCGGCGTGTCGGGCGCGCGGTGTTCGAGGAGAATCTCGCAACACTTCTCGTAGTTCGACCGGCGCTTGCGGCTCCACGGGTTGTAGATGGCGATGGTGAACCCCTCCTTGGCGGCCGCGTGGAGGCGCGACTCGATGGTCGGCATCGAGGTCAGGTGGTCCGAGAGGCTGATGGTCACGGTGTCGTTGACGAGCGGCGCGCCCAGCCGGGCCGCGCAGGACTGCGCCGCCGGGACGCCCGCGACCACGTCGAAGTCGACCACGCTCGCGGTCGCGCCCTTCGATTCGAGGATTTCGAGCGCGAGGCCGGCCAGCGCGTACACGTTGGGGTCGCCGCTTCCGACGATTGCCACGTCGTTGCCGGCGAGCGTTCGGTCGACCGCCTCTTCGGTCCGGGAGACCTCGCCGCACATCGGCGTCGAGTAGATGTCTTCTGCGCCCTCGACGACGTCGTCGGGGAGGAGTTCGATGTAGGTCGTGTAGCCGACGATGTGGTCGGCCTCGCGGAGGGTGTCTTTCGCCAGTGTGGTCATCTCGCTCGCGCGACCGGGTCCGAGGCCGACGGCGACGAGTTGGCCCGGTTCGCCGTCGAAGTCCTCGATGGTGGCTTCGACCTTCTCCGCGGTCTGTTCCCTCTTCGACCCGCCCGACCCGCCGCCGCACTTCGAGGATGACTCGCCGTCGGCCTTCGAGGACGACGCGCCGCACTTCGAGGGCGTGTCCTCGGCCTTCGTGTCCGCTTTTGTCGTCGTCTCGGTCTCGGTCTTCGCTCCGCCGCAGTTCGATTCGGATTCCGTGTCTGATTTGCTCATGCGTTAGAAGTCGTCGACGTCGCGCCCGCCGCGGGGCGTGACGAGGTACGTTTCGTAGTCGTTGCTCCAGGGTTCGGTCTCGTGAGTGCCGATGAGAATCGAGGTTCCCATCCCGCCCACGTCGTCGTCGTGGGCTTTCGCGTCGCCGAGGGTCGTCACCGAGAACGTCTCGTCGTCCAGATTCCGGCCGGCCTCGCCCCGGCCGGCGTCGTTGAAGATACCGACCGGCACGTCGTCGGCGCGCTCCTCGCGGACCACGTCGATGGCGCGTTCGTAGTTCCGCCAGCAGTTGTACAGGACGATGACGAAGCCGCTGATGGCGGCCGCGCGCAGTTTCTCCTCGATTTCGTCCCAGCCGCGCCACTTGTCGGACAGCGAGACCGTACAGAAGTCGTTCGACAGCGGCGCGCCCATCATGGCCGCGCCGCCGAGCGCCGCGGTGACGCCGGGGACGATTTCGATCGGCACGTCGGTCGCATCGTCTCCTTTCGCCATCGTGAACACGAGGTCGGACTTCCCGTAGACGTTCGGGTCGCCGCCGGAGACGTGGACCACGTCCTCGCCGTTTCGGACGCGCTCGAACGCCTCGCGGGTCAGTTCGACCTGCTTTCCCATCGACGAGCGGACGACCTCCGGTCCGTCGTCGCTTTCTTCGGGCGGGAGCGTTCCGTCGTCGCGGAGGAACTCCTGATAGAGGTTCGACGCGACCACGCAGTCCGACGTCGAGACGAGTTCCTTCGCCCGCTTCGTCATGTGGTCCGGGAGACCGGGGCCGATGCCGACGACGTAGAGCGTCCCGTAGTCGTCGGGCACCTCGTCGCGGTCGCCGGAGCCGACCGCCGGTTCGGTCGGCTCGTCGCCGTCACTCATCGTCCCACCGCCACGGTCACGGCGTCGTCGTAGCGCCGCTTTTCGACGACCAGTTCGTGGTCGCGGCCGCCGGCAATGGCGCTCGCCTCGGCGATACCGGGCCAGCCGATGAGTTCCTTCGACCGCGAGGGCGTCGGTCCCTCGAACTCGGAAAGCGTCTCCTTTTCGAAGTAGACGACGCCCGCGCCGATTTCCTCGGCGGCGTCGAGCATGCCGGGTTCGTCCGCCTTTCGCGTGCCGGTGGCGACGAACTCCACGTCGTCCCAGTCGCGGTCGGCGTCGTCGAGCGCCCGTTCCCACGCCGTCAGGAACTGCGCTTTCTTCGCGCCGGAGACGCTCCCGGTCCCGAGGACGACGCCGTCATCGCCGTTTCGCTTCAGGACCGTCACGTCGTCGCCGACGAGCACCGCCTTCGGACCGTCGAGGCGAGCGACGGGACCGAGTTCGTCGTTGAGGACGGCGAGGTTCGTCGCCACGGTCGAATCGCCGTTGACGACGTGGGAGTCGAGCGCCTTCGCCTTGCTCTCGACGCCCTGCTTGCCCGCGGCCTCCGAGGCGGTCGTCATCGCCGGGACGGCCCCGAGTTTCGAGAGGTCGTGGGCGACCTGATTCGCGCCGTGGTGGCCGCCGGTGAGCGGAATTGCCCACGTCAGTTCCTCGTCGACGACGACGACCGCCGGGTCCTCCCACTTGTCGTCGAGGAGGCCGGCGGTCTTCCGCATGGCGATGCCGCTGGCCATGAGGCCGACGAAGCAGTCGTACTCGCCCCAGTGGTCGGCGAACACGTCGCCGTGGTAGGTGAGAACGTCTATCCGGTCGTAGTCGTCCGCGAGGTCCCGCTTGATTTCCTCCGCCGTGTCGAGCTTTCGCTCGAAGCTGACGATGGCGATTTCGTCCGCGACCTCGCCGTCGCTGTCGGGGGTGCTACAGTGGCCGCTTCCGGAATCAGAGTCGGCGTCGGAGTTGGAGTTGGAGTCTGCGTCGCTCATTGCGCATCACGCTCCTGCGCTTCGGAATCGGAATCGGAATCCGGTTCGTCGTTCGGCGCGTCGCCGCCGCGGGCCCAGTCGCCGTAGAGGAACGACCGCTCGTAGTCCGAGCCGGTCACCGCCTCGCCGATGATGACGAGCGCGGAGGCGCGGTAGCCCGCGTCTTCGACCCGCTGGCCGATGGTCTCGATGGTTCCCTCGATAACGTCTTCGTCAGGCCACGAGGCGTGGTAGACGACCGCGACGGGCGTGTCGGGGTCGTGACCCTCGTCCAGCAGTCGGTCCATCGTCTCGGCGACGGCGTGGGTCCCGAGGTAGATGCAGACCGTGGTGTCGCCGAAGCCCACGAAGTCGCCGATGTGGTCCTCCTCGGGCGAGAGCGTCCGCCCCTGCGGTCGAGTGAAGACGACGTGGTTCGAGACCTCGTTCAGCGTCAACTGGGTTCGGAGCGTCGCGCTCGCGGCGAACGCCGAGGTGACGCCGGGGACGAGATACGTCGGAACGCCCGCCTCGGCCAGCGCGTCCATCTGCTCCAAGGCGGCCCCGTAAATCGCCGGGTCGCCGCTGTGGAGTCGGACGACGGTTCGGCCCGACTCGTAGGCGTCGGCCATCAGCGGAATCAGCTCTTCGAGGTCCTTGCCGACGCTGTTGACTCGCTCGGCGTCGGCGCAGAACTCGTCTAAGAGCTCGCTGTTGACGAGCGACCCCGCGTGAACCACGAGGTCGGCGTCCTCGACGAGCTTTCTTCCGGCGACGGTGAGCAGGTCCGGGTCGCCCGGCCCCGCGCCGACGAAGGGGATTCCCTCCTCGTCGGTGAAGCCGGTGTCCGCGTCGCCGTCGGCGCTCACGCCGACCCCCCCGATTCGACGCCGTCGAACGCGGCGGTCGCCACGTCGCGCTCGACGCCCTCGCGCTCCGCGTAGGCCAGCGTGTAGTAGTCGCGCTCCGCGAGTTCGTCGGGGTCGTCGGTGACGACCGTCTCGCCCTGCTCCATGAACAGGCGGCGGCCGAACCGAACGTCGTAGCCCGCCTCGGTCAGTTTCTCGTGGGTCGCCGGCGCGTCGGTGACCTTGAACAGAATCATCCGGTCGGGGCCGGTCGGCGCGGAGCCGTTGGCGGCCTCGCGGAGCGCGAGCCCGGTTCCGGATTCGATTTCGACGCCGAGCGCGGTCGTGAAGGCCGTCATCGCGCTCACGCCGGGGACGACTTCGAGGTCGACCTCGGGGTGGAACGCGTCGAGGGTGCGGCGGAGGTGTCCGAACGTCGAGTAGACGTTGGGGTCGCCGAGGGTCACGAACGCCACGTCCTCCGTGTCGGCGCGGGCGGCCACCTCGGCGGCGGCTTCCTTCCACGCGCGGCGGAGTTCGTCGGGGTCGCGCGTCATCGGGAAGTCGAGGTCGCCGATGCGCTCTTCGGGGACGTGGTTCAGCGCGACCGTCCGCGAGAGTCGGCCGGGCGAGTAGACCACCGCCGCCGATTCGAGCAGGCGTTTCCCCTTGACGGTCACGAGGTCGGCGTCGCCGGGGCCGAGGCCGATGCCGTAGACGGTCATAGCCCCTCCGCGCCCCGCCGACCGACGACGACGTAGACCGGGTTGTTCGACCGGAAACTCGTCGCGCCGGCGAGTTCGTAGCCGTGGCTCACCTGCAACTGGACGACCTCCGAGAGCAGGTTGCGCTCGCGGAACGCCTCGATGGCGTCGCCGGCGGGTTCGACCCGCGAGACGTTCATCACGACTCGGTCCACGCCGGTCTCAACGGCGTGGTCGAGGACGGCCTCGAAGTTCCGGCTCCCGCCGACGAACATCGCGTCGGCGTCGGCCGGAAGCCCCTCGGGGGCCTCCGCCTCGCGGAGCGTCACGTCGGCGTCGTAGTCGTTCGCCCCGAGGTTCTTCCGCGTCACGTCCAGCCGCTTCGGTTTCCGTTCGACGGCGGTCACGCGCTCGACCCGCCGGGCCGCCTCGATGGTGACCGAGCCGGTACAGGAGCCGACGTCGACGAAGTGGTCCGTCGACCGCAAGCCGAGTTTGCCGAGCGTGACCGCTCTCACCTCCGGTTTCGTGGGTCCCGCCTTGGCGTCGTGCGGGAGCGTTACCTGTGACATTCGACCTGACAATCCCGGCGCTGTTTGAAAACAATTGTGCTTGGAGTATAGCAAATCAACTTTCATAAAATAGCCCCATCGAGTTATTAAATCGAAATTGTCGAAACACAATCTCGCTTGTTCTCGAAAGTTTTACAATCTTGCTTGGTTTTCCTCAATCTGAGTTTACCATGGCTACGGCGAACACCGTCAACGGTCGAATCGAACGCGCCCGAACCGAACTGGCTCCCACGCAGATGGCCGCGGGAGCCCTCTTCATCGCCGCGCTGGGCTTTACGCTCCTGTTCGTGCAGGACCCGCTCGTCCACGACTCGCTCCATAACTTCCGCCACGCGGCCGGCATCGCCTGCCACTGACGATGTTCGCCGAGTACCTGACGCGGGGAGTGAAGGCGGGGCTGGTCGCCGGACTGGTGTTCGGCCTGTTCATGGCCGTCGTCGCCAACCCCCTCGTCGCCTACGCGGACGAACTGAACCACGCCGCCGTCGAGGAGAGCGGTCACGGCCACGAGGCGGAGAGCGCCCACAGCCACGATTCGGAGGGGGCTCACAGCCACGAGACCGACGGCGCTCACAGCCACGACTCCGGTGACTCGCACGCCGGCGAAGGCGGCGGCCATCACGACACCGCGGTGTCGATGGCGGTCACGAAGGCCGTGAGCGTCGCGGCCGGCGGGCTGTGGGGCGTCGTGCTCGGCGGCGCGTTCTTCGGGGTCGCGTTCTTCTTCCTCGAACCCGCGATTCCCGGTCCCGACGCCGCGAAGAGCTACCTGATGGGGCTCGCGGGATTCGTCACCGTATCAGGCGCGCCGTGGCTGGTCCTCCCGCCGGCCGCGCCGGGCGCGGAGCAGTCGCTTTCGGTGGCGACGCGGCTCCCGCTCTACGCCGGGATGATGCTCGCCGGGGCGCTCGCCTGTCTCTCGGCCGGCTACGCCTACGCCCGCCTGCGCGAGTCGAGCGGCCTCGTCGCGGCCGTCGTCGGTGCGGCCGTTCCGTTCGGTCTGCTCGCGGCCGTCGCCGTCGTCGCCCCCGAAAACGCGGTTCACGGGGCACTGTCGCCGACGCTCGAAACCGGGCTCACCGGCCTGTTCGCGTTCGGACAGGTCCTCCTGTGGCTGGTTCTCGCGGCGGCGCACGCGCGGCTCCGGTCGTCGAGTGAGTCCGAGTCGGCGACCCCGATTGCGGGCCGGGACTCGGCTCCCGCGGCCGACTGATGCGCGACCGAACCGACGAGGTCCGCGAGCACGGCTTTACCGACCACGTGTTGGTCTGTACGAACAGCCGAGAGTCCGACTACGCCGACTGCGCCGAGGCCGACGGCCCGGCGGTGTACGACGCGGTGACCTCGTGGTTGCGCGACCGTGGCGTCTTCTGGTCGCGGGTCCACGTCGCCGAAACGAGCTGTCTCGGACTCTGTAGCGCCGAGGGGGCCGCGGTCGCCATCCACCCGCGGAACCGGTGGTACTCGGACGTTCGTCCGGACGACGTACCGGCGCTGTTGGCCGACGAGTTCGGTCCCGACGCGTCGAACCTCGGCGTTCGACCCGACCGCTGACCGCCTCGGCGACGACCTCCGGCGTCTGCGCCGCGCCCTTCTCACCGCCGTCTTGCCGCTATCTCCGTGACGAAGCGGGGATTGGACGCAGAACAATAATATCGTTGCACTTCTGACTACGGTTCATGGACGAGAAGGACCTTCGAATCCTCAAGGCCATCGGGACGCTCGAATCGGGGAGCCCCGACCGGATAACCGAGGAGACGGGCATCCCGAAGTCGACCGTTCACTACCGCCTCGAACGGCTCCAAGAACAGGGCATCATCAAGAACGACATCTTCGACATCGACTTCGAGAAGGCCGGGCTGAACCTCACGCTCATCACCGAGGTCTGGGCCGAGTACGGCTCGGAGTACCACAAGGAGGTCGGCGACAAACTCGGCGAGGTGCCCGGCGTCAACCAGGTGTACTTCACGCTCGGCGACACCGACTTCGTCCTGATTTCGCACCTCGCCTCGCGAGCGATGGTCGAGGACCTCATCTCGGAGTTCGAGGAGATAGACGAGATTTCGCGGACGAGTTCGACGTTCGTCATCACGACCATCAAAGACGAGCCGAACCCGCTGAACGACTACGAACTCGAAGAACTGAAAGACGCGCTGCTTCCCGACGTGTCGTAACGCGGTTCTCGTCGGGTCCGCGAACGGATTAGTCTTCGAGTCGCTGGGCGCTCAGGTGCGCCTTGGCCTCCGTCCGGGTCGGAAGCCCGCCGGCGACGGCGAGCAGGACGACGCCGAGCAGACACCAGCCGCCGACCATCGCCCACTCGTAGGGCCACGCCAGCGCCGAGGGCGAGCCGGGGAGGTAGAGGCCGACGAAGAACACCGTCAACAGCAGGCCGAGCGCGCCGACCGCGTAGCCCGCCGGGAGCTTGAACGGCCGGTCGAAGTCGGGGTCGCGGTACCGGAGCACGAGGAACGAGACGACGACGAGGAGCCACGCCGTCACCATGCCGAGGCCGCCGGCGTTGACGACCCACACGAGCATCTGCTCGCCGAACAGGGGGGCGAGCGCCGCCAGCCCGCCGACGAGCACGATTGCGGTCGACGGCGTGTCGTGGTCGTCGTGAATCGTCGCGAGCGTCTCGGGGAGCATGTTCGAGTCGGCCATCGCGTAGATGGCGCGACTGGCTCCGAGGACGAAGCCGTTCCAGCTCGTGAGGATGCCCGCGAGGCCGGCCAGCGCCATGATGCGGCCGATGGTCACGCTGTCGAACGCGATTTCCATCGCCGTCGCCGCGGGGAGCGAGCTCTCGACGAGCGTCGCGCCCGTGGCGACCTGTCCGGCCGCCCAGATGACGGCGATGTAGAACGCGGCGGCGCAGGCGACCGAGAGCCCGATGAGTCCGCCGAGGACCTTCGGCGACACGTCGGCCTCGCCCGCGGCCTGCGGAATCACGTCGAAGCCCACGAACATGAACGGCGTCATGATGGCGACCGTGAACACGCCGCCGATGCCGGCTCCCGCGAGCGGCGGCGACGACGGCGAGGTGCCGTTGAACAGCGCGCCGAGGAGGAGCGTCAGGCCGGACAGCGTGATGACGAGCGCGAGAATCGCCTGGAACTGCGCGGCCGGGCGGACCCCCCGGTAATTGAGGTACGTGATGACCACGGAGCCGATGACGCCCGTCGCCACCCACGTGCCGTAGACCGGCTGGCCGGCGACCGTCCAGAGTTCGAACACGTTGAAGCCGGGGACGATGTACGCGAGGGCGCTCGGGAGCGCAACCGCCTCGAACGCGACGACGCTGATGTAGCCGAAGATTATCGCCCACGTGCAGACGAACGAGCCGGCCGGCCCCAACGCCCGCATGCTGTAGACGTGTTCGCCGCCGACGAAGGGCATCGCCGAGGCGAGTTCGCCGTAGATGAGCGAGACGACGGACACCATGAACCCGCCGAGGATGAACGCCGAAATCGCGCCGGTGACCCCGCTCTGGTCGATGAAGTACCCCGTCTGTACGATCCAACCTCATCCGATCATCGCGCCGAGCGCGAGCACGAACACGTCGCGCTTCGAGAGGACGCGTGAGAGTTCTCCTGTCATGGTTATGATTGACATCACCACATTCTAACTTACCCACTATATATCTTACTGTGTTCAATTTTTAGAGGAAATAAGGAACACAGTTCAATAGAGACTCATGGTCTGGGACGACAAACTGGCCGACGATTCACCGGAAAATCGCCAAACGGCCGGCGGTTCGAACGGTAGTCAACTCGCAGAACCGAAAAAAAGCGTCCGCGTTCGATTCGCCTTCCGGGCGTCGCCGCGGGTGCCGTCGCGGCCGTCGCGCCGGGTTCCGGTTCGGTTACTCGTCGGCGGGCGCGTCCTCGACCCAGACCGTCTTCGTGTTGACGAACTCCCGAATCCCGTGTCGGGAGAGTTCCGTCCCGTAGCCCGAGTCTTTCGTCCCGCTGAAGGGGACTCGCGGGTCCGACGCGACGATGTGGTTGACGGCGACGTTACCCGCGGTGAGCTTCGTCGTGAGCGCCTCGCCGCGTTCCGAGTCGGCGGTCCAGACGCTCGCGCCGAGGCCGTAGGGCGTGTCGTTCGCCACGCGAATCGCCTCCGTCTCGTCTTCGACTTCGATGACAGTAGCGACGGGACCGAACAGTTCCTCGGTCCTCGCGGGCGCGTCGTCGGGCACGTCGGTCAGCACCGTCGGCGGGTAGTAGTGGCCGGGTCGGTCGAGCGGTTCGCCGCCGAGTCGGAGCGTCGCGCCGGCCTCGACGGACGCCGTGACCTGCTCGTGGAGCGTCTCCATGAGGTCCGCCCGCGCCTGTGGCCCCACGTCAGTTCCGGGGTCCGTCGGGTCGCCGACGGTCAGCGCGCGCATCTCCTCGGTGAAGCGTTCGACGAACTCGTCGTAGACTCCCTCGTGGACGAGAAAGCGCTTCGCGGCGATGCAGGACTGGCCGTTGTTCTGCGTTCGCGCCCGCGCGGCCTGCTTCGCGGTCGCTTCGAGCGGCGCGTCGTCGAGGACGATGAACGGGTCGCTCCCGCCGAGTTCGAGCACCGTCGGCTTGAGTTCGCGGCCGCTCGTCTCCGCGACGGCCCGTCCAGCGCGGGTACTCCCCGTCAGACTCACGCCCCGAACTCGGTCGTCTTCGATGACGCCGGCGACGCGCTCGGCGGGAATCTGCAGCGAGGTGAACACGTCGTCGGGATAGCCCGCCCGCTCGAAGACGGAGGCGATGGCGTCGGCACAGCCGAAGACGTTCGGCGCGTGCTTGAGCACGGCGACGTTGCCGGCGGTGATGTGCGGGGCCGCGAACCGGAACACCTGCCAGAACGGGAAGTTCCACGGCATCACCGCGAGCACCGGGCCGATGGGCTCGTAGGAGACGTAGGTTTTCGACCCCGGCACGGTGCCGATGTGCTCGTCCTGCAGGAACTCGGCGGCGTGTTCGGCGTAGTAGTCGCAGACCCACGCGCACTTTTCGACCTCGGAGACCGCCTGCTCTATGGGCTTGCCCATCTCTTCTGTCATCAGGCTCGCGTACTCCTCGCTGTGCTCGCGCAGCACGTCGGCCGCGGACGCGAGCAACTTCTCGCGCCGCGAAATCGGGGTCTCGCGCCACGATTCGAACCGGTCCCACGCGGCGTCCAAGCGCGCGTCGACCGTCGCCTCGTCGTGTTCCTCGTGCGTCTCGATGACTTCCTCGGTTGCGGGGTTGATGGATTTCATGGTCGGCTCTCGGGAGCGCGGCGGTCGCTCGCGACTCCCGCTTGCCCCGACTGTCGTCCCAGATGTTGATAAATGTTCCAGTAGGGTGAGATTATTTGGATTGTGTTCAACGCGCCATCGGTGGCGAACGCAGTCGAGTACGGTGCCACCAGCTACGTTCGAGTCTGGAGCACCGGTTTCGACCCGATACAATCGGCGTTTTCTGAACTTTATCCCACGTAGAACAATTTATTAGGATTCAGTTTAGAACTTGTGTTCATGAGAGAACGGAAGACGAACTCGTCGGTCGAGGCGGCGTACGACGACTATCTCATGCCGATTTGGAAATCGCTGAACGTCCCGGTCGAGCGGGCGTCCGGCTGTACCCTCGAAGACTTCGACGGCAACGAGTACCTCGACGTGTTCTCCGGCATCTCGGTGACGAACGTCGGACACAACAACGAGGCCGTCGTCGAGGCCGCGACCGAGCAGTTAGAGGAGTTCGTCCACGGCTGTTCGTACGTCCACCCCAACCGGCCGGTGGCCGACCTCGCGGAGACCATCGCCGAGGTGACGCCGGGCGACCTCCAGAAGTCCTTCTTTTGTAACTCCGGCACCGAGGCGGTCGAGGGGGCCATCAAGCTCGCCCGGAAGTACACCGGCTCCAAGGAGGTCATCTCGCTGGAGATGGGCTTCCACGGCCGCACCCTCGGAAGCCTCGCGCTCACCGGCAACAGGGCCTACAAGCAGGACATGGCCCCGACGATTAACGACGTGGCTCACACAGCGCCGCCGTACGCCTACCGGTGTCCCCGCTGTGATGGCGACACCTGCGGCGCGGACTGCGCCGACGCGCTCGAACGGGTCATCGGCTCGCACACCAGCGGCGACCTCGCGGCGGTCGTCGTCGAACCCGTCATGGGCGAGGCCGGCATCGTCGTCCCCTCGGAGGCGTGGCTCAAGCGCGTCCGGGACATCGCCCACGACCACGGCGCGCTCCTCATCGCCGACGAGGTCCAGATGGGCTACGGCCGCACCGGCGAACTGTTCGCCACAGAGCACTTCGGCGTCGAACCCGACATCCTGACGCAGGCGAAGGGCATCGCAAACGGCCTGCCCCTCGGCGCGTTCACGGCCCCCGCGGAAATCGCCGACGCGTTCGGCTCCGGCGACCACCTCTCGACGTTCGGCGGCAACCCCGTCGCCTGCGCGGCCGCGCTGGCGACTATCGAGGAACTGCAGAACGGCATCATCGACAACGCCCGCGAGAACGGCGAGTGGCTCTCGGCCGAACTCGCCACGCTCGAATCCGACTACGACGTGGTCGGCGAGGCCCGCGGCCTCGGGCTGATGCAGGGCATCGAACTCGTCGACCCGGAGACGACCGGCCCGCAACACGTCGCGCCCGCCCCGGACAAGGACCTCGCGGCCGCGGTCGGCGAGCACCTCCGCGAGGAGTCCAACGTCGTCATGGGCGTCGGCGGCTACTACAAGAACGTCATGCGCTTCCAGCCCCCGCTGACGATTTCGCAGGCGCAACTCGGCGAGGCCGTCGACGCGCTCCGCGCCGCGCTGGACGACCTGGCCTGAACAGGAGTCCTCCTTACCGCGCTCCCGACCGATTCAGGGGCGGTCCAGCTCTTTGTCCCACGCCTTCCACGTCTTCAGAAGCGGGATGATGGTGTAGTCGTCGACGATTTCCTCGCCGTCGAAGAGGTCCCAGACGTACTCCTTCAGCGCGTTCAGGTCGGTGTGCCACGCGCTGAAGACGAGGTCGTACTCGCCGAGACAGGAACTCGTGTTGTAGACGAGTCCCTCGTCGATGAGCATCGTGATGAACTCGGTCCGCACGTCGGAAGAGACGTGCTGATTGAACGAGACGAGCACCTGCGCGTCGGCGAGGTCGGCCTCCTGGAGGACGATGACCGCGAGGATTTCGAGCACGTCGCTCTCCTGAAGCTTCTCGCGGCGGCGACGAACCGCGGTCCGGGAGAGACCGACGCGCTCGGCGAGCTCCGTGTCTGAGATGCGGCCGTTCTCGTTGAGCGCGCGGAATATCTCGTAGTCGTGCTCGTCGAGGTAGTTTTCGAGGACCGCCTCCGGCGTGTTCGGGTCGGACGGGGCGTCGGCGGACGTGAGGTCGGGGTTTTCCATGGTCGGATGTATTCGGGGGTTCGATTTGAAACTGCTGGTGGCGTAAACGAATCAAAACGACACGTGGGTTGTGCCGAATTGGCTAGTCAACGCGTCGGGGCGGGGTGGTGGTACGAGTTGGTTCGGTCGCGGGACGCCGCGCGAAACGCGGCGTCGAGGGCGATTCAGCGGTTAGGACGGCGGTGGGACCGCGGCGACTGCGTCGTCACCACCCGGTCTCGTCCCGCGAAAGCGGGTCGTACGGAACCTCGTACCCGAACGCTTCGGGGCCGATGACGTCGAGCGCCTCGGGCGTCGTGAGCAGTTCGGGCGCGGGAACGCCGAGGACGCGGACGCGCTGGCCGTACCGTAGCGCGTCGGTCATGACCGGCGCGCCGGTGTCGGTGTCGACGAGGCAGATGAGGTCGGGGACGGTCGTGAGAAGCTCGCCGTCGTCGTCCCGCGCGACGAGGAACTCGTTTTGGAACTCGATTTCGAGAGTCGCGTCCTCGTCCAACCCGGCGAGCGTGACGCTCCCGAGGGCGAAGCCGTCGCGGTTGCGCCGGTGCACGTCCACGATTTTGCCGGCGAACAGCTCCTCGCCGCCGAGGAGTTCGCGACCGGCGTCGACGGGGTCGGTGCCGGCGTCGCGGGCGCGTTCGACCGCCCGCCCGAGTTCGGTGGCGAGCGAGACGGTGTGGGGGACCGCGTACTCCGAGACGAACTCGCCGGTCATGAGCGGGAAGGCGTAGCCCGAGCGGCCGCCCATCTGAACGGTGATGGCCCGCGCGAGGTCTTCGAGGCGCTTGGCCGAGTCGATGTCCCGGTAGACGACCTGATTGCCGCGCTCGTCGGTCGTCGCCGCGTAGTTCACGGGCGTCCCGTAGATGAAGAACGTGTCCATCTGGAGTTCGGGGAACGCCCGGCCCATGCCGTCGGCGTCGACCACGGGGAGGTCGGTCATCGCCCCCACGCACAGCGGGGCCATGCTGTTCGCGCCGCCGATTTCGCCGGGGATGAGCGCGTCGACCGTCTCGCCGGAGAGGTCCTCGATGGCCCGAAGCGACTGCACTTCCTCGTCGCCGCCGGCGAACTTCTCGACGCTGATGGTGGGCGCGCCCATCCCGCCGACGCTCGCCACGGTGGCGTCCGCCGGCAGGTCCCGCGGGTCGACCAGTTCGACCGAGTCGGGGTAGGCGTCGTCTTCGAGGAGCGTCTGCAGGCGCAGGCGGCCGAGGCGGGGGTTGCCGCCCCCGCCGGTGCCGAGGATTCCCGCGCCGGTGCCGAGCGCTTCGAGGTCGTCGAGCGTTATCTCCGTCAGGTGTGGGATGTCGAAACTCATGGGTGGTCCGCGAGTGGTTCGTAGGTCGCTTCGAGGCCGAACGACGCCGGCCCCCACACGTCGAGCGCGGCGGGCGTCCGCATTATCTCGGGCGTCCGAATGCCGAGCACGCGGACCCGCGCCCCGTACCGGAGGCTCTCGGTTGGAATCGGACCGCCCGTCTCGCGGTCGAGGACGGTGATGAGGTCGGGGACGGTCGCCACGTAGCTCCCGTCGACCGCCGCGCCGAGGTTCTCGTTTTGGAACTCGATGCGCATCGTCGAGCCCTCGTCGCCGTCGAGGCCGTCGATATCGACGTGGCCGAAGACGAACCCGCGCTCGGTGCGGCGCTGGACGTCCACGATTTTCCCCTCGAACAGCGACCGCGCCTCGCCGTAAATCGACTCGCGGGTCACCTCGCGGATGGCGCTCATCGCGTCGTCCTCGGCGAGTCGGAGCGCGCGGCCGAGGTTCTTCGCGAGCGACATCGTGCCGGGGATGGCGGTCTCTTTGACCTGCGTCCCGGTCATCGGGTAGTCCGAGACGTAGGCGACGCCGCCCATCCTGACGGTGACGCCGCGGGCCAGCCACTCCAACTGGTCGTTGTCCTCGGTCTCGATGAGGCAGGTGCTCCCCTGCTCGTCGCTGACGGCCGCGGGCGTCCCGCTGACGCCGTAGATGTTGAACGTCTCGTGTTGGAGTTCGGGGAACGCTCGGCCCATGCCGTCGGCGTCCACCACGGGAAGCCCGCGGCGGGCCGCGACGGCGAAGGGGAACGTCGAGTTGATGCCGCCGCACTCGATCGGCATCGTCGCGTCGGCGGTCTTCCCGAGTTCGCGCTCGATTCGCTCCATCGAAGTGACGGCTTCCCGCCCGCTGGGGAGCTTCTCGACCGAGACGGTCGGTGCGCCCATCTGGGCGGTCGGGATGACGAAGTCGTCCGCGTCCAGTTCGTCCGGGGGGAGAAGCTCGACGGGGCCGAACTCCTCGATGGCCTGTTTCGCCACGAGCTTGCCGACGTGGGGGTCGCCCCCGCCGCCGGTCCCGAGGACGGTCGCGCCGAGCGCGATGTCCTCTATCTCCTCGACGCCGATTTCGACCGTCATCAGTGGTCGAGCGCCCCGGCGGCCTTCACCTTGATTCGCACCGCGTTGCCGGGCAGGTACGAAAGCGGGACCTCCTCGACGTCGACGATGTCAACGCTTTCGGGGTCCGCGCCGGCCGCAAGCGCGTTGTCGGTGGCCTCGTCTTTCGCGTGCTGGATGGCCTCCTCGCGGTCCATCTCGTCGAGGCTGTAGATGCGGTCGACCTCGCCGGAGACCTGCGCGATGGCGACGCCGACGGCGTTCGCGACCTCGTAGTGGTCGGGCTTGTGGACCTCGCTCGCGCCCGCGATGTCGTCGGGGACGAGGATGCTCCCGCCGCCGACGATGACCACGGGGACCGGCTCGGCGCTCGTCTTCATTCGGTCGACCTCGCGCTCGACGCGCTCTCTGACGTACTCGCGGGCGGCCTCGACGATTTCACCGTCGACGTCCGGCGTCTCGGAGCCGATGTCGATGGTGCCCGCGGCGACTTCGAGGTCGGTCGCGGTCAGCGTCTCCCCGCCGAAACACTTCGCCTCCTCGGCCAGCTTGTAGCCGACGCTCTGGGGGCCGACGGTGACGCCGCCGTCGGTCGAGACGATGGAGCCGCCGCCGATGCCGATGGCGATGATGTCGGGCATGCGGAAGTTGGTCTTCACCTCGCCGATTTCGACGGCGACGCTGCTCTCGCGGGGGAAGCCCTCGGTGACCGCGCCCACGTCGGTCGTCGTGCCGCCGACGTCGACGATGATGCCGTTTTCGACCGCCGAGAGGTACGCCGCGCCGCGAACCGAGTTCGAGGGGCCGCTGGCGACCGTGAAGATGGGGTAGCGGATGGCGTAGTCGACGCTCATCAGCGTCCCGTCGTTCTGGCCGAAGTAGAGGTTCGCGTCGATGCCGCGTTCGTCCATCGCCTCGACGAAGGCGTTCGCGGCCTCCGAGGCGACGCTCGTGAGCGCGGCGTTGAGCGCCGTCGCGTTCTCGCGTTCGAGCAGGCCGACGCTCCCGATTTCGTTCGAGACGGAGATGGGCACGTCGTCGCCGACCTCCTCGCGGATGAGTTCGGCGACCCGCGTCTCGTGGTCGTCGCGGACGGGCGAGAAGACGCTCGTCACGGCGAAGGCGTCCACGTCGGCGAACTCGCGAACCTGCGCTCTGACCTGCTCCTCGTCGAGGTCGTTGAGGAGTCGGCCGTCGAACTCGTGGCCGCCGTCGAGGATGGCGACGTTGTTGCCGATCGCCTCGGCGAGGTCGTCGGGCCACTCGAGAAGCGGGCGGATGCTCTGGGTCGCGGGCGCGCCGATTCGGATGACGCCGACCTCGTTGAGGCCGCGGCGCTCCGTGATGGCGTTCGTCGCGTGGGTGGTGCCGAGCATCACGTAGTCGAGTTCGTCCTCGGAGACGCCGCTGTCGTCGAGGACCACGTCGAGGGCGTTGAGGATGCCCGACGTGATGTCTTCCGTGGTGGGGGTCTTCGTCTTCGCGAGGAGGTTGTCGTCGCCGTCCATGACGACGGCGTCCGTGTTGGTGCCGCCGACGTCGATTCCGATTCGGTAGTCAGTCATGTTTGGGTTGCTGGAGAGTTTCGATTGGTTCGTAGTCGATGCTGTAGTCGAAGTACCCCGGCCCGACGAGGTCGAGTCCCTCGTCGGTTCGCCACTTCGGCGAACACGGCATCCCGATGACCCGCACCCGGTGGCCGTAGGCGAGTCGCTCGGTGGTGACGGGGTCGCCCGTCTCGGCGTCCAGGACGGTAATCAGGTCGGGGGTGCTCGCCACGACGCCGCGCTCCGAGTCGCGGGCGACGAGGTTCTCGTTCTGGAAGTCGAGGGTGAACGTCCGGCCCTCGCAGTCGTCGATGCCGTCGAGGGTCGCCTCGCCGACCGCGAAGCCGCCTTCGGTTCGGCGCTCCACGTCGGTTATCTTCCCCGCGAACAGCTCGTAGCCGTCGGTGAGGTCGAGAACCGCCTCGACGGGGTCCCGCGAGCGGTGCTTGGCGGTGCGAATCGCCTCGCCGATGTCGTGGGCGAGGGACATCGAGTCGAGAATCGCGTGCTCGCGGACCTCCGAGCCGGAGAGCGCGTAGGTGCCTATCATGCACGCGCCGCCCATCTCGATGCTCGTCACGCGGGCGAACGCCTCGGCGTACTCGTTGCTGACGGTGTTCACGAGAAGCGAATTGCCCTTCTCGTCGGCGATGCTCATCGGGGTGGCGCTGACGCCGCCCATCGTGAGCGTCACCATCTGCACCTCGGGGAACGCCCGGCCCATGCCGTCGGCGTCCACGAGGGGGAGTCCGAGCGCGGCGGCGACGGCGATGGGGACGGTGCTGTTCAGCCCGCCCGCCTCGATGCTCATCGTCGCGTAGGCCTCCTGTCCGAGGTGCGTTTCGAGCGCCTCGAAGGCGGAAAGCGCCTCGGTTCCCTTCGGCATCTTCTCGACCATCACGGTCGGCGCGCCGAGCATCGCGCTCGGGATGACGAGCGCGTCGTCGGGCACGTCGCGCGGGTCGATGAGGTCGACGGGACCGTGCTCTTCGATTGCCTGCTGTGCCATCAGCTTCCCGATGTAGGGGTCGCCCCCGCCGCCGGTCCCGAGGACGGTCGCGCCGGTGGCGAAGTCGTCGATGTTGTCTGTGGTTATCTTCATGGTTCGTGGGTGTTCGATGCGACCGTCTCGTCGGCGACCGCCGCGACGGCCACCTCGGGCACGTCGTCGAACGCGTCGGCGTACGCCTCGTCGTAGATGTGACACCGGACGCTGGGGCCGGCGTCGACCGCGACGAACTGCGGTTCGTCGGTCGAACACGCGTCGGTCGCGTAGGGACACCGCGTGTGGAACCGACAGCCCGCGGGCACGTCCCGCGGGCTCGGAATCTCGCCCCGGAGCGGCTCGTGCCGCGGCTTGTACGCCTCTTCCTCGTCGGTCGTGACGGGAATCGCGGACAGAAGCGCCCGCGAGTAGGGGTGTCGCGGCCGCTGGAAGACCTCCTGCGTGGGGCCGCGTTCCTGAATCTCGCCGAGGTACATCACGGCCGTCTCGTCGGCGAAGTTGCGGACCAGAGACAGGTCGTGGGTGATAAACAGGTAGGTGAGGCCGAACTCCGCCTGTAAGTCCTCGAGGAGCGCGATAATCTTCGCCTGCACGCTCACGTCGAGGGCGCTCGTCGGCTCGTCGAGCAACAGCAGTTCCGGCTCGACGGCGAGCGCGCGGGCGATGTTCACCCGCTGTTTCTGCCCGCCGGAGAGCTCGTGGGGGTACTTGTTCCAGTACTCGTCGTTCAACTCGACGCGTTCGAGCAGGTCGACCACGCGCTCCCGGAGGTCGGACTTCGCCACGCCGCGGGCCTTCAGCGGGACCGCGAGCGACTTGCCGATGGTCCGCCGTGGGTTCAGACTCGACGTGGGGTCCTGAAACACCATCTGGACGCGCGACCGGAGGCGAGCCAGTTGCTCGTCGGTCGCGTTCGTGATGTCCTCGCCGTCGAACCTGACGGTCCCGCCGGTCGCGCCGGTCAGGCCGATAATCGTCCGCGCGACGGTGCTCTTTCCGGACCCGGACTCGCCGATGAGCGCGAGGGTTTCGCCGCGCTCGATGTCGAACGAGACGCCGTCGACCGCCTTCACGTAGTCGGACGTGCGCTTGATGATGCCGCTTTTGACGGGGAAGTACTTCTTCAGGTCGTCGACTTCGAGCAGGGGTTCGGACACGTCAGTCACCCCCCGTCTGCTTGCCCGGTCGCCGGGTCATGTGGCTCCGGGTCTCCTCGACGGTCGGCCGCTCGGACGCCGGCACGGCCTCGTCGTAGAGGACGCACTCGACGCCCGTCTGCGGGCCGCGCTCGTACATCTCCGGGCGGGTCTCCTCGCACTCGGCGGTGGCGTAGGGACACCGCGGCGCGAACCGACAGCCCGCCGGCGGGTCGAGGTACTCGGGAATCGAGCCGTCGATGCCGGTCGCCATCTCGTCGCCCGTCAGGCGCGGAATCGACGCGATGAGGCCCTGCGTGTAGGGGTGTTTCGGGTTCTCGAACAGCTCGTCTGTCGGCGCGGTCTCGACGATGCGGCCGCCGTACATGACGTACACGCGGTCGCTCACCTGTCGGGCGACGCCGAGGTTGTGGGTGATCATCAGGACGCTCAGGTCGTGGTTCTCGATGAGGTCCTTCAGCAGGTCGAGAATCTGGTCGTGAATCGTCACGTCCAGCGCGGTGCCGATTTCGTCGGCGATGAGCAGGTCCGGCTCGTTCAGCAGGGCCTGCGCGATGAGCGCGCGCTGGCGCATCCCGCCGGACAGTTGCGACGGGTACGAGTCCATGATGTTCTCGGGGTCCGGCATCTGGACCTCGCGGAGCATCTCCAAGACGCGCTCGCGGGCCTCGTCGCGCTCGCCGCTGAAGCGGCGGCGGAAGAACTCCACGACGCCCGTGTCGCTGTCGCCGCCGAACTGCGCGGTGTCGGTGAGCTGTTCGCCGATGGTGAACGTCGGGTTCAGACTCGACATCGGGTCCTGGAAGACGAGGCTCATCCGCTGGCCCTTGACGCGCTCGAACTCCCGGTCCGAAAGCGACAGCAGTTCCGTCCCGTCGAACGTGATTTCGCCGCTGACGCGGGCCGGCGGCTGATTGAGCAAGCGGAGGATGGACTTCATCGTCACCGACTTGCCACAGCCGGTCTCGCCGGCGATGGTGACGACCTCGCCTTTACCGATAGAGAGGTTGACGCCGTCGATGACCTCCGCGAGGCCGTCGAACGACTCGAAGCCGACTTCGAGGTCTTCGACGGTCAAAAGCGGGTTCTCGGCGACCGGCTCGTCGAGTCTCATCGGTTCACCTCCACGTCGAAGAGGTCACGCAGGCCGTCGCCGAGCATGTTGAACCCCATCACGAGGACGAAGATTGCGAGCCCGGCGAAGACGCTCACCCACCACGAGTCGGGCAGGTAGGACGTTCCTTGGCTGACCATCGTGCCGAGGCCGGGCTGGGGCGGCTGGACGCCGACGCCGATGAACGACAGGCCCGCGCCGATGAGGATGACGAAGCCCGCGTCGAGGGTCACCTTGACCAGAATCGGCGACAGCGTGTTCGGGAGAATCTCCCGGAAGAGGATGTGCGGCGTGCTCGCGCCGGCGAGCTTCGCGGCCTGCACGTACTCCTCGCTTCGCTCGCTGGCGACGATGCTCTGGACGAGGCGGGCGTGCCACGTCCACCACAGCGCCGCGATGGCTATCATCGCGTTCGTCAGCGTCGGCTCTAGGGCCGACGTGATTGCCAACGCCATCACGAGCGGCGGTAAGGCGAGCGCCGTGTCGGTCGCCCGCATGATAATCGTCTCAGTCCAGCCGCCGTAGTAGCCGGCGACGAGGCCGAGCAGCACGCCAACGGGGACGCCGAAGCCGAGGACGACGCCCACGAGCATGAGCGACAGCCGGTAGCCGAAGAGGATGCGCGAGAGCACGTCGCGGCCGACGTGGTCGGTCCCCAGCGGGTGGTCGACACTCGGCGGCTGGAGCGTGTTCGAGAAGTCGGTGAACTTCCCGGCGTGTTCGGGGTACGGCGCGACGACGGGCGCGAAGACGGCGAGCAGGACGATGGCGACGATGATGCCGAGACCGATGACGCTCATCGGCCTGCTGGTAAAGCGCTTCCACGACCGTTGCCAGAGTTCGCGGCGCTCGGCCGAGACGACCCGGTCGAGGACGCTCGCCGGTTCGGCGCTCATGTCGCCTCCTCCATCGCCAGTCTGATGCGCGGGTCGACGCGACCCAACAGCACGTCGACGAGGAAGTTGATGCTCACGAACGCGACCCCGATGGTCATCGTGACGCCGACGACGGCGTTGAAGTCGTTGTTCAGCACCGCGGTGACGCCGTAGGACGCGAGGCCGGGCCACGAGTAGACGAGTTCGATGAGGAACGCGTTGCCCAGAAGCGAGGCGTACAACAGCCCCAGAATCGTGAGCGTCGGAATGAACGCGTTCTTGAGCGTGTACTTGTACGTGACGAGCCACGAGGGGAGGCCGAAGCCGCGTTCGGCCTCGACGTAGTCCTGGTCTTTCACGTCGATCATGCTCGACCGGGTGATGCGCATCACCTGTCCGATGCCGGCGAGCGAGAGCGCGAGCGCCGGGAGGATGATGTGCGCCCACGCGTCGACGTGGGCCGCGAGGTTCCCCGACAGCAGGGTGTCCACGAGCAGGAAGCCCGTGAACCGCGAGACGCCCGAGCCGAACTCCGAGCCGAGTCGCCCCGTGATGGGGAGCCATTCGAGCAGGTAGCCGAATATCAGCTGGAACATGATTGCGATGAAGAAGCCGGGCACGCTCACGCTGAAGAACGCGACGAGCCGGGTCGCGTTGTCGGCGAGGCCGTCTTTGTTCTGCGCGGCGACGACGCCGAGCGGAATTCCGATGACGACGGTGAGGAACATCGACACCGTGATGAGTTCGAGCGTCGCCGGCAGGTAGTAGACGATGTCGGTGCTGACCGCGCGCTTCGTCTCGAGGCTCGTGCCGAGGTCGCCGACGAGCAGGCCCCGCATGTAGTCGAGGTACTGCAGGGGAATCGGCTCGTTCAGGCCCATCTCGGCCGCGAGCGCCTGCACCTGTTCTTCCGACGCGAGCGCGCCGAGGGCCATCCGCGCGGGGTTCCCGGGGAGCACTCGTGACGTGGTGAAGATGATTATCGACAGGCCGATGAGACTCACGAGGATGCCCGCGAGCCGGCGCACGAGGTACTGCCAGTACTTCATTCTTGGTAGAAGTCGGGGAACCAGTAGTCGAAACTCATCGACGGGCGGAAGGTGTAGCCCCGCACGTCGTCGGCGAAGGCGTGTTTCTTCGACTGGACGAAGATGAACAGGTCGGGGTACTGGTTCGCGATGCGTTCCTGTACCTCGGCGTACAGTTCGGCGCGAGCGTCGGCGTCGACCGTCGAGCGCGCCTCGTCGATGAGAGAGTCGACGTTCTCGTCTTCGAGGTGTTCCATGCTCATCCACGTCGAGGCGGCTTCAGAGTGGTACTGGTTGTAGAAAACCGTGTCCGGCGAGGGATACACCGGGCCGTAGAACACCTGATTGATGTGCGGCGTGTCCTCGACGCTCGTGGCGAGTTCGGTCATCGTCCCCCACGTCTGGGGGTTCAACTCGACGTCGATGCCGATTTCGTCCATGTTCTGCTGGAACAGAAGCCCCATCTTCTCTTCGAGGCCGTAATCTTTCACGTAGGTGTTCTGGACGGTGATGTCGCCCTCCTCGTAGCCGGCGTCGGCGAGAATCTGCCGCGCCTTCTCGGGGTCGTAGGTCGGCTGGACGATGTCGTCGTTGTGGACGCCGAACGAGGTCGGGAGCGGCCCCTGCGCGGGGAGCGACCCCGGCGCGATTTCGTTGCGCGCCGTCTCGTAGTCGAAGCCGTAGGCCATCGCCTCGCGGACGGCGGGGTCGTCGGTCGGGGCCTTCTGGGTGTTGATTTTGAAGTAGAACGTCGTCACCGTCGGGACCGACTCGACGCGGATGTCGTCTTCGGCCGCGAGCGCCTCGTAGGTCTCCTCGCTTTGGTACTGGCTCGACATGTCGAGTTCGCCCGTCTTCATCAGCGAGCGAACCGTCGGGTCGTTGGTGATGATTTGGACGGTGACGTTGTCGTACGCGCCGTCTTTGAACGAGCCCCAGTAGTCGGCGTAGCGGCTGAACGAAATCTGCGCCTGCCGCTCGAAGCCCGCGAGTTCGTACGGCCCGGAGCCGGCGTCGTTGTCGTTGAGGAACGACTGGCCGTAGTCGCCGCGGTCGCCGAAGTCGCCGTCCTCGGCGTTGTCGAGGACCTGCTGTTTGTCGACGACGAACAGTAACACGAGCGTCGCGAGGAACGGCGAGTGGACGCGGTCGAGCGTGAACGACACCGTCCGCTCGTCCTCGACGGTCACGTTCTCCTTCGAGAGCACGTTCCCGAGTAGCGACGAGTAGCCCTGATTGATATCGAGGAAGCGCTCGGCCGAGAACTGCACGTCCTCCGCCGTGACGGGGTTGCCGCTGTGGAACGTCGCGCCCTCGCGGAGCGTGAACGTGTATGTCTGGTTGTCGTCCGAGACGGTCCAGTCCTCGGCGAGGTGTCCCTGTAGGTTCCCCTCCGTGTCGGGGAACACGAGCGGGTCGTAGAGGTTGACCAGCGCGAGCACCTGCGTGTAGTCCGTCCCCTTCGCGGGGTCGACCGTCCCGAAGCGCTGGGTCGCGCTCATGCGGAGCGTCGAACTCCCGGAGTCGCCGCCGGACGACGTCTCCGTCTCCGTCCCCTCGCCGTCGCCGCCCGAGGCCGTCGTCTGCTCTTCACCGTTGTAGCTCTCACCGCCGCCGGAACAGCCGGCGAGACCGGCGATGCCGGCCGTCCCGAGGACCTTGAGGAAGTTCCGACGACTCGCCGCGTCTCCGAACCGAGCGCGGATTGACTCCGATTTCGACCCCACCTGCGACCGCGTCTGTGTGATGTCTTTTCTCGACATACGTTACTCATTCTCACAGAGTTGCAATGGCACATAAAGATACCGTATAGTAACCTAAAACAATATTCTCGGTTCAAAGTGGAATGCTGTATGAACAATATGGAACAACGTGGTTGTGTGTCTTCTAGCACACCACTCGGTTTGCGGTGGTAATCGACCGACACCGCCCTCCTCTACGGAACCACGTCCTGTCGCGGGTAACGACCGGGGCCGGTTTCTCCGCCGTCGACTGCTCTCCCACGCGCGCATCCGCGATTCATCCCTTTGTCTCCGCGACGAGTCGCGATTCCCGGGGATACCGTTATCGGTTGGTCTTCCACGAAGATTTATCAAAATAATATATAACAATCCTCGTTGGTATTTCTAAACGAGATATACCTAAAATAGAATAAGTCCCTGAAAAACAGTACATTTAGAATCTATATCCGAATAAATATAGATAAAATTATTTAATTAGGGTATATATTCGAGCAAAGTATTCTAAAATATATTCTTCTCGGAAACTCAATATGACATTTCGAACGTTGCTTACTCAAACTATCAAAATAATTTTAT
The DNA here is from genome assembly GCF_014635105.1 of Haloferax sulfurifontis. Taxonomy (NCBI): domain Archaea; kingdom Methanobacteriati; phylum Methanobacteriota; class Halobacteria; order Halobacteriales; family Haloferacaceae; genus Haloferax; species Haloferax sulfurifontis. The sequence goes on along the minus strand of NZ_BMCI01000005.1, from coordinate 221,421 downwards.
ACTTCTTCTCGGATTCTGTTCTGTGCCAAGTCCGTAATTCGGACAGTGCTGTGTCGCTTCCGTTGGACAACGTCCCTCTCTATCTTGTTTCTAAAATTGGAATTGTAATTGACAAAACGGAGCCTCACGACCGGGCGACCGACTCCGAGCCCGTCGGACGACGTTTAAGCCCCCGTGGAAAGAACGACCACTCGATGGCATGGAAGTTCGAGCGAGTCGCGGGTCCGTTCCGGGCGACTGAGGGCCCGATTTGGACCGGCGACGCGGTTCGATTCACGGAGATAACGGAGCATCGGGTCCTCGAATACGACCCCGAGACGGGGGAGACCGGCGTCTACATCGACTCGACCGCCGGCGCGGTCGGGCTTCACGAGGGCCTCGACGGCGAGCTGTACGCCTGTGAGGCCGAGGGCCACCGCATCGCCGCGCTCACCCCGGACGAGCCCGCGACGGTCGTCGTCGACGAGTTCGAGGGGACGGCGCTCAACGGGCCGAACGACCTCGAAATCGACCGCGACGGGGATATCTGGTTCACCGACCCGGACGACAAGGACCGGGGACTGCTCGGCCACACCTCCGTCTTCCGGGCCGAGCGAGCGGACCCGAGAGACGACTGGCGACTCGTCCAGCTCACCGACGAGATGGACCGTCCGAACGGCATCCTCCTGTCGCAGGACGAATCGCGGCTCTACGTCGCCGAGTGCACCTACGGCCCGGACCAAGACACCGATTTGCGAGCCTACCCGATTCGGGACGACGGGTCGCTCGGCCCCCGCGAGATACTGCACGACTTCGGCGACCACCGCGGCATCGACGGCATGACGCTCACGGAGTCGGGCGAAATCGTCGCCTGCGCCGGGTGGGAAAAGGGCGGACCGGGGCCGTCGATTTACGTCTTCTCCCCGTCGGGCGAGGTGCTGGAACGCCACCCGTTCCCCGAGAACCGCCCGACGAACTGCACGCTCGGCGGGCCGGACGGCTCGACGCTCTACGTCGCGGACATGACGGGGTGCCTCTACGCGGCCGAGACCGACCGCTCGGCGTACGTCCGCTTCTGACCGAAAAGGGACCGTGAGGACAGATACGCTGGATTGGGTGTCGTCGGAACCGAACCCGAACTCGACGACTCCGACGCGGACGTCTCAGCGGAGCGGTTCGAACGCGTCGAGCCCCGCTTGGGACGCTTCCATGTCCTCGGACACCGCGCCGCCGCTCGCGCCGACCGCGCCGACGACGACGCCGTCGTGTTCGACCGGGAACCCGCCGCCGAAGACGACGACGCGACCGTTGTCGGTGGTGTGGAGGCCGTACACGTCGCCGCCGGGTTCGGCTCCTTCCTTCAGTTCGTGGGTCGGCTTCTTGACCGCGGCCGCGGTGTAGGCCTTGTTCTGTGCGATGTTGCTCGCGACGAGCTTCGCGCCGTCCATCCGGCGGAACCCGAGGAGGTTCCCCTCGCTGTTCGTCACCGCGAGGTTCAGCGGGACGCCGAGTTCTTCGGCTTTCTCCTCCGCCGCGTCGAGAATCGTCTTGGCTTCGGCTAGCGTTAGCTCTTGAACCATCGACTCGACCGTCGACCGCTCGGGAGAAAAAACCACCGTTCACGGGGAGAACAGCCGTCTTAGCGGACATAGCCGGCGATACGGCTATCCGAACCGAATCGAACGCCGCGCGCTCGACTGCGCGTTTTCGCGTTCGTCCGTCGTTGTCGCGTCGGCTTGAACGTACGGGTTACCGCGGGAGGGCGTTCCCCGACCGCTCGAACGACTCCACGTCGCCGGCGTCGGCGGCGTCGATGAGGTCGTTGTTGACGAACAGGCGTTCGCCGTCCGTGTTCGACAGCGAGAGGAACGTCCCCGTCCCCTCGGTCGCCCGCGAGTTCCGAACCGTGATGTCCGTCGTGTCGGCGAGCGAAATCGCCGCCGCGTCGTCGTCGGTGTGGGCCTGTCGGCCGACGAAGCCGTCGACGAGCAGGCCGTCCACGTCTTCGCAGGCCAGCCCGCTCCGGTAGTAGTCGGGCAGGTCGCCGTCGTCGTCCCACTCGACGGTCACGTCGCGCATCGTCACGTCGCGGGCGTTCTCGACGTGGACGCCGGCGATGTCGTTGGCGAAGATGGGCGTGACGACCGAACTCGGCTGGAGGTCGAAGTTGCCGCCCACCTCGTCGGCGTGCTCGCTCCCGGTGAGTTCGATGCGGACGTTGTCGAACTCCACGGTCTCGATGTCGGAGTCCTCGGAGCCGTAGACGAGCGCCCCGTTCTCGCTGCGCGCGACGATGTTCGAAAAGCGCACGTTCCGAATCCCGCCGAGGTCGGTGTCGTCGTCCCGCGGGACCGACGTGACGTAGATGGGTTCGCCCTTGCCCCACCACGGGCCGGGGAGCATGTTGGAGTTGACGACGATGTCGGTGAAAAGCACGTTCTCGACGACGCCCGAGTCGCGGTGCTGGATGCCGAGGCCGCGGTTCGACTCCTGGACGACGATGTTCTGGAACAGGCAGTCGCGAATCGTGTCGTCGGTGCCCGAGCCGAACTTGATTGCGCAGGCGCTCGACCGGAGCGTGCAGTTCGTCACGACGATGCCCTCGCAGGTCACCGGCTCGTCGGGTCGCGCGCCGAAGGTGATGCTGTCGTCGCACGACTGGATGGTGCAGTCGGAGATGTGGACGTTCTTCGTGTCGCCGAGCGCGATGCCGTCGCAGTTCGGGATGAGCAGGTGGTTGAGGATGTCGACGCCGCGGATGTCGACCTCCTCGGTCCCGTGGAACGACAGCGTCCACGCGGGCATGTCGCGGATGGTCACGTCGCGGATGCGGACGTTCGTACAGTTGTTGAATCGGAACATCGGACCGGGGCGGAAGTCGGGCTTCGCGACGGGCCAGCCCTCGGTCCCCTTCGTCCGCGAGAGGTAGGCGTCGCCCTGTCGCGCCTCGTGGGGGCCGTTCGAGATGAGCGGGTGCGACGCGCTCTCGTTGGAGTGGCCCTGAATGGGCGTGTCCATCCGCATGAACTCGGTTCCGAGGCCGTCGAACTCGCCCTCGCCGGCGATGGTGACGTTCTCGACGTCCTCGGCGAGGAAGAAGATGCGCTCGTTGTCGGGGCCGATGAACTTGTCCGTGTACTCGGCTTCGTCCTTCGCGGGGCTGACGACCGCGCCGGCTTCCAGATAGAGCGTCACGTTACTTCGGAGATGGACGGTTCCGACGGTGTACGTCCCGCTGGGGACGGTAACGGTTCCGCCGTCGGACTCCGAGCAGTCGTCGATGGCGGTCTGGAACGCCTCGGTCTGGAGGTCGTCCGTCTCGTCGGCGTAGGCTGTCACGTCGAAGGCACTCGCTGTGGGCGGCATGTACGCGTACCGTCGCGGTGGCCTATCTTTATACTACTGGTGGTCGGAGTTCGGCCGTGAGTGATGCTCGCCCAAACGTCCTGTTCGTGATGACTGACCAGCAACGGTCGGACACGATTCGGGCGCTCGGAAACAGTCGAATCCACACCCCGAACATCGACCGACTGGTCGACCGCGGCGTCTCCTTTACCAACGCCTACTCGCCCGACCCCATCTGTATCCCGGCGCGACACACGATTCGAACCGGCTGTGAGGCCGTCTCGACGGGCTACCTCGGGAACGAAAAGCGCGACGCGCGACATCTCGAAGACCGGTGCGGCCCCTTCCTCGCTCGGAGCATGCGCGAGCGTGGCTACCGGACGTTCCTCGTCGGGAAATATCACGCCCAGCCCCACGACATCGACCTCGGCTACGACCACCACCTGAGCTTCGAGGCGTTCCGCGAGGAGACCGGCCACGAGGTCAAGACGACCGCCCGGCAGGGCGCGATGGTCCACCTCCCCCAACAGAACCGACTCCCGCCGGACGACAACTACGAGGCGTGGATGACCGACCGCGCGGTCGACCTCGTCGGCCGCGACACCGACGAGCCGTTCTTCGGCCTCGTCTCGTACGAACCGCCGCACCCGCCGTTCGCGCCGTCGCCGCCCTTCAACCGGATGTACGACCCCGAGCGGCTCGGAAACCCGGTGAAAGGCGACCGCGAAACCGACCACATGGACGAGAAGATACCCGCCCAGAACCACCACTTCTGGACGACCCGCGAGGGCGGCATCGACGACACCACCGTCCGGGTCATCAAGGCGTACTACTACGGGATGATTTCGGAGGTCGACCGGCGCATCGGTCGCCTGCTCGACGCGGTCGAGGCCCGCGACGACGCCGACAACACCCTCATCTGTTTCTTTTCGGACCACGGCGAACTCCTCGGCGACCACCGCGGCTGGGAGAAGTCGTCGTTCTTCGAGTCGTCGTGTCGCGTCCCGTTCCTCGTGAGCTGGCCCGCGGAGCTTCCGGAGGGCGACCGCCGCGACGACCTCGTGGCGCTGACCGACCTGTTCGGCATCGCGACGACCGCCGCGGGCGACCAGGAGCTCCGCGACGGCGTCGACGTGCTCGGGACGATTCGGGGCGACGCGGAGCCCCGCGAGCGGCTGTTCGGCTACCACCGGACGCCGCGGCTCCCGCCGAACTTCACCGGGATGGTCCGCGAGGGCCGCTGGAAGTACGTGTTCATGCGCAACGGCGGCCGCGAACAGCTGTTCGACCTCGCGGCCGACCCGAACGAACTCGACGAGTGCGCCGCCGACAACCCCGAGGTCGTCGACGGCCTTCGCGACGCGCTGGCGGAGAAGCTGACCGACGCGGGAGCGGACGAGTTCGTCGAGAACGGGACGCTCCGGCGCGCGCCGTACCAGGAAATCGACATGGGTCGGCTCGTCCGCGAGCCGTACCCCGAGGAGCCGGCCGACGTGCTGGACTGACCGACCGGCGTCACCGGGTTCTTTCCCCCGCTCTCCCCGGGTTCTCTCCCCCGCACTCCTCGCCGTCCGGTCCCCGAAATCGCCGGTCCCGCCGTACTTTTATGAGCGTTCCGCGTAACCGACTACCACGAATGGAGATCAGCGACATCCGTACCATCCGGTTCAGCTGTGAGTCCTACATCGACCCCGACGAGAAGGGCCACGGCCACCCCGGCGAGCCGAGGGAGTCGACGCGGACCATCACGCACGTCGTCGTCGACGGCGGCCCCGACGGCTACTGCCGCGGCGGTCACGAGGCGGCCAACGAGTTCGCGAAAAAGCACCTCGTCGGCGAGAACCCGCTGTACCGCGAGAAGCTCTGGCAACTGCTCTGTCGGGCCGAGCGACTGAACAAGGGGACGCTCACCGACAAGCGCGTCGCCCCCATCGACTGCGCGCTCTGGGATATCGCCGGCAAAGACGCCGGCCTCCCGGTCTACCAACTCATCGGCGCGGCCCGCGATTCGGTCCCGGCCTACGGCAGTACGATGGTCGGCGACGACGACCCCGACGGACTCGGCTCGTCCGAGGCGTACGCCGACTTCGCCGAGGAACTCGTCGAGGAGGGCTATCAGGCTATCAAACTCCACACGTGGATGCCCCCGTTCGGCGATGACCCCGAACGGGACATCGCCGCCTGCCGGGCGGTCCGCGAGCGCGTCGGCGACGACATCGACCTCATGCTCGACGCCCATCACTTCTACAGCCGAAGCGAGGCCAAGAAAATCGGGAAGGCGCTCGAAGACCTCGACTTCCGCTGGATCGAGGAGCCGATGGACGAACACTCGATGTCATCCTACGAGTGGCTCTCGAACGAACTCGACATCGCCGTCGTCGGCCCCGAGACCGCCGAGGGCCGGATGCACACCCGAGCCGAGTGGATAAAGCGGGACATCGCCGACATCATCCGCGTCGGCGTCTACGACGTGGGCGGTATCACGCCCGCGCTGAAGGCGGTCGGCCTCTGCGAGTCGTTCAACATCGAGTGCGAGATTCACGGCCGCGACGCGCCCAACCTCCAACTGCTCGGGACGATGGCGTTCCCCGGCCGGTACTACGAGCGCGGCCTCCTGCACCCGAAACACGACTACGAGACGTACTTCCCCGGTCTCGAACACCCGCCGGACGAAATCGACGACAACGGCGTGGTCGAACTGCCGCAGACGCCCGGCCTCGGCTACGCGTTCGACTGGGACTACATCGACGCCAACCGCGCCGAGTAACTGCCTCGGCAGGCGGGACGGAACGACCTCGGACGCGACGAGAGCGAACGACGACGCGACGGCGGTCGCTCGCGGAACGCTATACGCTGTTTTTCCGGTCGGCGATTCAGTTCGACGTTCGGCGTCGGTGACGGAACTTCGGGGTCAATTGTACGCACCCCAGAGTCGGAGCAACAGGTAGCCGCCGACGCCGACGCCGACGAGCGAGATGCCCCAGACGCCGAACATCCCCGCTAGCGTCCCGTCGAGGACGAAGCGAGCGAGGAGAATCATGAAGACGCCCGAGAGCACGGTCATGATGAAGTTGCGGTTCGACGACGCGGCCTTCCGGAGCGAAGGCACGCGCGATGCGTTGACTGACATACGTACTCACACGGTCACTCTCCGAACACAAATAGATACTGTTCGCTCGGGCGTCGTTCGACCGGCTCAGACGGCTCTGCGGGGCGAAAACGGGACGGTTGGAACGAGGGTTGCGGGGTCGCGACGTCCGCGAACGGGGCCGGGTGGCTCAGTCGTTGACGATGCTCGGACTGTCCCAGTACTCGTGGGTGTCGTCGGCGCGGAAGCACCGCGCGGCGTGGCCGTCCTCGTCTTCGAACGCGCCCGGGTCGTTGGTCTCACAGACCTCACGCGCCTTCGGACAGCGCGGGTGGAAGTGACAGCCGCTCGGCCGGTTCGTCGGGTCGGGAATGTCGATTTTCCGAATCGGGAGGTCGTCGTCTCCCTCTCCCTCGTAGAGGTTCGGCGTCGCCCACTTCAGCGCCTGCGTGTAGGGGTGCTGGGGGTCGCCGATGACCTGCTCTATCGGCCCGACTTCGACGATGCGGCCGAGGTACATGACGGCGATGCGGCCGCCGGACTTCTCGGCGATGTACCGGGCGTTCGAGAGGTCGTGGCTGATGAAGACGTAGGAGGTGTCGAACAGGTCCTGCAGTTCGAGCATCAGGTCCATCATCTCCACCCGGAGGCTCACGTCGAGGGCGCTGATGGCCTCGTCGGCGAGGATGACGTCCGGGTTCAAGAGTAGCGACCGGACCAGCACGACGCGCTGTTTCTCGCCGCCCGAGAGCTGGTGGGGGAACCGCTCGACGAAGTCCTCGGCGGGCGTGAGCCCGACGCGTTCGAGGAGCGCGTAGACGCGCTTTCGGCGCTCTTCTTCCCCGAGGTTCGGGTTCCACTTCTTCAGCGGGAGCATCAGCGAGGTGAGAATGCGCTGGTTCGGGTTCAGCGCGCTCCCGGGGTCCTGGTGGATTATCTGGAGCGACCGCCGAATCTCCGAGAACGGGATGTCCGGGTCGCGGCCGTTTTTGGCCTCCCAGATGTCCTGTCCGCGGTAGGTAATCGAGCCGTGGGTCGGCTCCTGCGCGCCGATGATCGTCTTGCCCAACGTCGACTTTCCACAGCCGGACTCGCCGATGAGCGTGACCACGTCGTTCTCGCCGATGTCGAGCGAGATGCCGTCGACGGCGCGGACCGTCTGCCGCTCGCCGAACAGGCCGAGGAAGCCGCTACTGTCCGTGAAGTGGACCGACACGTCGTCAACCGAGAGGATGGAGTCGTCGACGCTCATTCCGACTCACCGCCCTCTTCGGCCGCTTCCATCGCGGGAATCGGGATTTCGTCGGACACGTCGTCGTGGTAGAAACACGCGGTTCGGTGGCCGTTGCCGCGGTCCGCCATCGGCGGTTCCGCCTCCGCGCAGGACTCGTCGGCCATCGGGCACCGCGGCCGGTACGAACAGCCGGGGATGTTGGTCACCGGGTCGGGCTTCGAGCCCGAAATCGACTGCATCTCCTCGATGGGCGCGTTCAGGTCCGGCGTCGCGTTGAGGAGCGACCGGGTGTAGGGGTGCGCCGCGTCGTAGAGAATCTCCTCGGTCGAGCCGACCTCGACGATGTCGAACGCGTACATCACGACGAGCCGGTCCGCGAGCTTGGTGAGAAGCGGCAGGTCGTGCGTGATGAAGATAATCGTCAGCTCGTACTCCTCTTTGAGCTCCTTGAGCAGGGAGACGATAGAGCGTTGCATCAGGAGGTCGAGCGCGGCGGTCGGCTCGTCCATCACGAGCACCTCCGGTTCGAGGATGAGCGCGAGCGCGACGAGCGCGCGCTGTTTCATCCCGCCCGAGAGCTCGTAGGGGTACGAGTCGAGGACGCGGTCGGGGTCTAAGTAGAGGTCGCCCAGAATCTGGTGGGCTCGTTCGAGCCCCGCCTCCACGTCGCGATTGTGGTCTTCGAGGGTCTCCCTGAAGTGGCCGCGGACTTTCTTGACGGGGTTGAACGAACTCATCGCGCCCTGGAACACCATGGCGACTTCGCCCCAGCGGAACTTCCGAAGCTCCTCTTCGTCGAGGTCGAGCACGGAAATCGGCTCGCCGCCGTCGGGCGGGTAGTAGGTGACTTCGCCGGAGGTCTCCCCCGGGCTGACGACCGCGTTCATCAACGCGGACGAGGTCATGGACTTGCCGCTCCCGCTTTCGCCGACCATGCCGAGCGTCTCGTTGCGGTAGATGTCGAAATCGACGTTGCGGACGACTCTCGATTCGCCTCGGTTCGTCCCGAAGGTGACCTCCAGGTCGCGGACTTCGAACACGACGTCTTGGTCCGGGTTCGAGTCGTTCTGATTCGACGTTCGCATTGTTTGGTTGGTAGTCATCGTCTGGTAATAGGTGTTGGCACGGGGTCAGTCCCCGCCGGTCGCCTGCGATTGGTTGTTCTTCGAGGTGCCTTTCTTCTTCGAGGTTTTCGCGTGGCGTGCCCGGAGGCGGACGTTGAACAGGCTGTCGAGCCCCTGCGATAGCAGGACGAGTCCGAACGACAGCAGGAAGATACAGACCATGGGCGCGACCATCCACGGGAGCATGTCCGGTCGGGTGAGCGCGTTGCCCTCGTACGCGAGGTTCATCATCACGCCCCAGTTGAACGTGGTGAAGGGCAGGATGCCGAGGAAGTACAGACCCACGGACTCGAAGATGATGCGTCGAGAGGTGAGCGCCCCGTTTATCATCACGTACGGCATGAGCTGCGAGAGGATGTCCCGCCGGAGAATCGACGACAGCGGGATGCCCATGATTTCGGACGCCTCGACGTAGGACTCCTCGCGGATGCTCAGCACCTGCGAGCGGACGGTCCGCGCCAGTCCCGGCCAGTTGTCGATGCCGAGGAACACCCCGACGATGTAGGGGTTCTCGGGCTGGAAGATGGCCGTGATGACGATGATGAGCGGCAGCCCCGGAATCGTGATGACGACGTCGGTGACGGTCATCAGGAACGAGTCGATACGCGTGCCGTGTTCGAAGCCGGCGACGACGCCCACGAGGGCGGCGAAGCCGACGCTCACGACCGCGCCCGCGAAGATCATCTTGAACATGCCCGGCGTCGCGTGGATGAGTTGGGCGTGAATCGGCTGGCCGAACACGTCGGTGCCGAGCGGGTACGCGAGCGATTCGAACGGCGCGGCGAGGACGGGGGCGTCACCGCTCGTCGGCCGCTCGACGAGCCAGACGCCGACGGTTCCCATGAGGAGGAAAAAGGCGAGAATCGCGCCGCCGACGAGCGCGCGCCAGTCGTCGACCGCGATGCGCGCGGGGGCGACGATATTCATTTCGAGGAATCGCTTCGTGCGGTCGGCCCGCGATTCGGGGTCCGGGTCGATGTCCTCGTCGTAGAGGTCCTTCAGGTCGAACGAGTCGGAATGTGCTTCGCTCACAGTTACTCCTCACCCACCGAGATGCGCGGGTCGATGAGCGTGTACGTGAGGTCGGCGATGAAGATGGCGGTCAGCGAAATCGCCGTGAACACGAGGAGCGTGCCCATCAAAAGCGGGTAGTCCTGCGTCTTGACCGCCTCGAACATCAGGAGGCCCATGCCCGGGTACGCGAACACCTCCTCGACGATGACGGCGCTACTGAAGACGCCGGCGATGCCGATCATGAACTGCGTGTACATCGGGAGGATGGAGTTGTGCCCGAGGTACTGCGTGGCGATGCGGGTCTCGCGGAGGCCCCGCAGTTGCGCCACGCGGATGTAGTCCTCGCCGAGGACGCGAATCGCGTTGCCGCGCATGGCGAGCGCGCCGGAGGTCGCGAGCGCGCCCATCGAAATCGCCGGGAGCGCCGCGTGTTGCACGAGACTGAGCATGAACTCGGGGTTGTACCCCGCCGCGATGCCCGAGCCGATGCGGCCGCCCGTCGGGAAGTAGTTGTTCTGGATGGCGAGGAAGTAGATGAGCACGACGCCGACGATGTAGTACGGAATCGAGTTGAGCCCGATGATGAGTGATGACACCGTGGAGTCGAACCGCGACTTCTCGCGGTAGGCCGTCATCACGCCGAGGAAGATGCTCAGCGAGTAGCCCAGAGCGAGCGCGTAGACGCTGATGAACATCGACCACGGGATACGCTGCATGATGAGCGTCGTGACCTCCTCGTTTTTGAAGAACGAGGTGCCGAGGTCCTGCCGGAGAATCACGTCAGACGCGTAGTTGAAGTACTGTACGTGCATCGGCTGGTCCGGATTCACGTTCGTGTAGAGCTGTATCATCCTGTTCAGTCGGTCGATGTCGACGCTCCCGCCGCTCTGCGAGAGGATAACGCTCCGCATCGCTTCCGTCGGGCCACCGGGCATGGCCTGATACAGCAGAAACGAGACCGTCATCGTGACGAAAAACGTCAGTATCGCTTGCCCGAGACGCTTCAACAAATACTTTGGTGTCATTATTAATAGTTTGGCTTCTAGCGTGAGAGAGCTTAATTGTGGTGGTTAAGCCCGTGGGGGGTGCCGTCTCACCTCACTGCGAGTTGGAGCTAATCCATCCGTTCTTGAACGAGAACTCGCCCGGCCGGTTCGTGTTGAGTTCGTAGTCGTCGCCCGTCGGCATGGAGAAGTCCCGCGTGTCGCCCCAGTAGCCGGAGTCCTCCTCGACGAAGACGAAGTCGGGAAGCGCGTAGTTGAACCACTGGACGAGGTCGCGGGTCCGCTCTTTGACCTGTTCTGCCGACTCGGAGTTCGGCAGGTCGTTCATCAGCTGTGCGGGCTGAATCTCCTTGCCGCTCCCCGAGATTTCGGTCGCGCCGACCTCGCTCGGGATGGTCGTCGTGAAGGGCTTGCCCGTCGGACCGGTCTCGTTCCCGCTGGAGGGGTCGCCGACCTCGATGCCGTAGAAGTTGTTCGAGAAGTACGCCGTCGGGTGCCAAAGCGCCTTCGCGACGTGCCATATCCAGAAGATGTCCGCCTCGTACGTTTGGAGGCGCTGGTAGTAGTCGGTCGAGCTGACCGTGCTAATCTCGGTCTGGAGGCCGAACGCGTTGAGCTGGTCGTTGAAGACCTTCGTCGCCTGCACCTGGGTGTTGTTGTTCTGCGTGAGCACGGTGAAGGTGAACGACTCGCCGTTCGGGTCGACCCACGTGCCGTTTTCCTTGGTGTAGCCGGCGTCTTCGAGCAGTTGCGTCGCGGCGTCGAGGTCCTTGCCCACCGGGTAGTCGATGAGCTGGTCGACGAACTCCTCGCCGAGGTACTCCTCGTGAATCGTCGAGCGCAGTGCCGTCTGGTTCTCGGCGGGCGCGCCGACGGTTCCGGCCTGTCGCATCGCGGCGACCATCGACTCGAAGTCGACCGCGTTGACGATGGCGCGTCGGACGGGAAGCCGCGCGATGTGCTCGTTTTTGAAGTTGAACGTGAACTTCTGCGTGCGGAACCAGTTGAGCCGGTAGACGTTCTCGATGTTGTCCGGGTACCGAGACTGCTGGGACTCCGACATGAGCACGTCGGGGTTCATGTCGAGCTGGTCGTTCACCGACAGCGACTCCACGTCGGCGGTCGTCTCGGGGATGATGCGCACCTTCGGGATGTCCGTGCGACTCGCGTACGGGTGGTCTTCGAACTTCTCGAGGACGGTCTCCGAGGAGTTGAAGCCGGTGACGCGGTACAGCGCGTTGCCGAGCCCCTCGTCGATGAGCTGTTGGGTCGTGATGCTCATGTCGAGGAGGTCGCTCGTCACGCTCTCGCGCTCGCTCTCGCTCGACGCTTCCTCGTAGCGGGTGAGGTACTCGCGGTAAATCGACCGCGGGGTGTTGACGAACGTCTCGGCGACGTTCGCCTTCATCAGGTTGGGCGAGACGGCCGTCTTGAACGTCCGCTCGATGGTGTAGTCGTCGACCAGCGTGTTGCTCTCGATGGGCGACTGCTCGGGCGACTGCAGGCGGTCGATTTCGAGGCCGATGTAGTAGTCTTCGGCCGTCAGGTCGTCGCCGTTCCACCACTTGAACCCCTCGGGGAACGTCAGCGTGAGGGTCCGCCCGTCGACGGTCATGTCTTCGAGCAGGTCGGGTCGGACCGTCCCGTCGGCGTAGCCGCGCGCGACTTCCTCGAACAGTTGGTCCTGCAGGGTGTGCGCGTAGTTGCCGAGGCTGTACCGGTTGAACTGCACGTCGGTCGCGGGTCGGCCCGCGGGGTAATCGAGGGTGTCGTCGGCGAGGCTCGCCCCGGATTCGGTGTTCGTGCCTCCGTCCGTGCCGTCTTCGCCGCCTCCGTCTTCGGTCGTCTGCCCCGAACTATCGAAACAGCCGGCCAGTCCAGCCGTCCCGGCCACCGCCCCGTACTTGATAAGGTCTCGTCTACTCCAGTTGGTTGAACGCTTTCCAGCCATGCGGTATCATCTATCATGATACTCCCGGTTAATATAGATACTGGATTTACCCATACTGACCATGATAGAGAAAATACCTGTTCTGCTCGGTCACGACGGTCGCGTCGGCGTCCCCGTCACGCGCTCCTCGCCGTCCACAGCAACAGTCCGAGCATCAGGACCGCTAACCCGCAGAACGTCGTCAGCTGGAGATAGACGAGCGCGTGAGTCGTCGTCCCCGGCTCGATAGACGGAAGCGAGACGAGAAGCAGGGCGATGGAGGCGAGCGAGATGACGAGGACGAACTTCATCCGGGTCTCGTAATCGCGGAGCACGTCGGCGAGACTCGTTTCGGGCATGTCTGCGTAGAGTACCGCGGTGTATTTCAGTATACTGCCCCGGCCAGCCTCACCCTCGCCGTCCCTTTCCCCGGTAGACTTAGATAAGGCGAGACGGAATGGGGGTGCATGGATAGAGGCTTAGTACTCATCGAGAACACCGACTCGCACGCCGACCTCCTGCGGGAGGCCAGAGAACACGCGCTGGGCGCGGACGCCGACCTCGTCCTCCTCGTCACGCTCACCGAAGACGAGTTCGAGGAGACCCAGGAGGTCCTCGACACCATCGGCGACGTCGAACACACGTCGTACACGGAACAGGACGCCTTCCGGGGCGCGGTGAACGACGCCGAGGAAGTCGCCCGAGAGGTCTTCGGGACCGACGACGAGGTGTCCTACGACATCGTCCCGCGAATCGCCAGTGAGAAAGAGCGTGCCGAGACGGTCATCGAAGTCGCAGAAGCGGAGGGCGCAGACCACGTGTTCATCCTCGGTCGGAACCGGTCGCCGACCGGGAAGGCGCTGTTCGGCGACCTCGCGCAGTTCGTGATTCTCAACTTCGACGGCTACGTGACGCTTCACACCGAGTGAGCGCCGCCGCGGCGGACTGACCCGACTCTCGTTTTTTCTGACCCCGCGACCGCGTAGTCGCCTGTACTCGGACGTTCGAGACTACTCCGGCGGGCTGTCCCACTCCTCGCCGTCGTCCTGCGGGTGGTAGCCGATTTGCGAGCGGGCGTGTTCGAGGTCGTACCATCGGCGCTGGTTGTCGCTCACGCCGCTGAAGATACCGAACTCGACGGTGTCGTCCTGCAGACAGCAGTCGATTTCGTGGGCGAAGTCGCGGCGGGACTGCCACATCGCCTTCATGCGACCGACGGTCTCCTCGTACTCGGCGCTCCCGCGCTCGAACTCGCCGTTCTCGACGGCGGCCTCGGCGTCGCCGTAGGGGTGGTCGTACTCGGGCATCCGGACACTGCACACCCGGAGGGCGTAGAACTGCTTGGGGTATTCGTAGTTCTCGACGTAGTACCGGCCCATGTCCTCGCCGTAGGCCTTCGACGCGCCGTAGAACGAGTCGGGGCGGACGGGGTCTTCGTGGCCGATGACGAGGCCGTGACCCGGCTCGTAAATCTCGGGGGAGAACTCGTCCTCGTAGCCGCCCATGACGTGGTTGGTCGAGAGGAGGACGAACGACTCGATTTCGTTCTCGCGGGCGACTTCGAGCGCGTTGTACATCCCGATGATGTTGGGCTCGAAGACGTCCTCCCACGTGCCGTCGGTGTAGGGGTACGCCGCCATGTGGATCATGGCGTCCTGTCCCGCCGCGGCGTCGTTGAGGGCGTCGTAGTCGGACACGTCGCCGACGACGGTGTCGTAGCCGCCGTAGGGGTGGTCGTCGGGTCGGTCGGAGCGGTTGAAGTACGTGAAGTCGTAGTCGTCGTCGTCGTGCAGGTGGTCTATGACTGCGGTGCCGCACCGGCCATAGACGCCGGTCATCAAGACGTCCATACGAATCCACTCTGACCAAATCGTAATAAATTGATGGGTGACCGCGAAATCCGACTTCGCGCCGGCGTCGCTCGTCGGCCGGGAGTCGACCCCCCGACCGTTTCGATAGTTCACAAAGCCTGACTGTTGATTCGCGGATGGGCCACTCGCGGGCGCTCTCGCGCGCGAACACCGGATTCAGGGGTTGACGATGCCTTTATCACGGTTGACTCAGATTGACTGTACCATGCCACTCGCAGACGACCGTGTACGTAGTCGTCTCCGTGGCGTCGCCGTCGGCTTGCTCACGCCGTTCGACGACGACCTGGAGATCGAACACGACAAACTCGAAGCTAACGCGAAGTCGCTTTCCGGCGACGGTATCTCGTCGTTCCTCGCGGCCGCGAACATCAGCGAATATCACTCGCTGACCCAACAGGAGCGCGTCGACGTGACGGAGACGAGCGTCGAAGCGCTCCCCGACAGCGCCTGCGTCCTCGCCGGCGTCGGCGGGTCGACGAAGGCCGCGACCGACCTGATGGAAGCCTACGACCGCATCGGCGTGGACGCGATGATGGTCATGCCGCCGGACCACACTTACGTCCACGAGCGCGGACTGCTCCGCTACTACGAGAAGCTCGACGCCGCGACCGACACGCCGCTCGTACCCTACGTCCGCGGCTTCGACCCCTCGGTCTCTTTCCTCCGCGACCTCTCGCGCATCGAGGGCGTCGTCGGCGTCAAGTACGCCATCGAGGACCCGGTCAAACTCGGCTCGGCCGTCGCCGCCGCGGACGACGACGTGGTCTGGGTGGACGGCCTCGCCGAACCCTTCGCCGTCTCGTTTTGGAACGAGGGTATCGAGGGCTTCTCGGCGGGCGTCAGCAACTTCCGCCCGGAAATCGGCCTCGCGCTGTTCGACGCGCTCACCGAGGAGAACTGGGAGCGCGCCCGCGAGATTCGCGACCTGACGCTTCCGTTCCAAGCCCTCCGCGGCGAGACGGGCCAGGACAACGACCTCCCCGGCGCGATAAGCGTCCCGGTGGTGAAGAAGGGGCTCGAACTGGCCGGCCTGCACGGCGGGTCGGTCCGCGAGCCGATTCGGTCGCTGTCGGCCGAAGACGAGCGCCGCGCCGAGGAACTGTACGAGGAACTCGACGACGGTATCGCCCGCGTCATCGACTGACCGACGGCCCGACCCGAGCGCGCCCGACGATCCGGACCGCACCGAAACCGACTGCACCACCCACACTGCCTGACGCCTCCCGACTGCGCCCGTCGGGGCACCCCCAACCGCCTTCTGCCGTCTCACCGCCGAGTCGCTTCCGCGCCGCTGTCCTCCGCATCTCTGTTCTTCTTCGACACCGTGCCGTCCTCCCGGCCGCGACGGTCAGCCACGCTCGCTTGCGTCCGACGGCGGAGCGGGTGAACCGGCCGAACCGACCGTCACGGCGTCGTCGTATTCTCGCGCGGCGTTCGCGGGTGGGGAACGGACTCCCGGCGAATTATGCCCGATTATTCATCTGCAATGGTTTCCCTGTTCCCACCTTGCGAACGTGCTTGTTCGAGGTCTGTAACTCCGGAATACGAGTGAATCGGTGATTTATCGCTTCCGGACAGTCGTCCGGCGTCGACGCCCAACGCGCGAATTCGGAGCCACAGTCGCCAGACTATTACAATCGTACGTCTGTAATTTTCCCGCCTCGGGAACCCGACTGCCGAATCGGGCTTCTTTCGCCCCGAGTCCCGCGGCGCTCGTCGCCGCGTGTCGGCGGTCGGAGGTAGGGATAAGTAGGTGCGGCGTGTGCGTGACTCACACGGCATGCAGCACGACGATATCCAGCACGACGACGTTCAGTTCCACAACGTCAGGGCGCTCCAGCGGGTCAGACCGCACGAGGGACTTCGACTGCTCCGCGTCCCGGAGGCCGTCAGGAGCGGCCTGAACACCGGCGCGCAGACGCGGATGTCCCACCCGGCTGGGACCGAGATTCGGTTCGTCCCCGAGGAGACGGTTCGAATCACGCTCTCCTCCGAGGAGCGAAACAGCCTCGTTCGCCCGTTCTGGGGGGACTTTCAGGCCAGCGGCGAGGAGTTCACGCTCGGGCCGGAACCGAAGACGGTGGAACTGTCTCTCCCGGAGTCGCTTTCCGACCTCGACCCGGTGGCGACCGGCGAGATGCGCTACGCGCCCGAGGTGTGTCGACTCGTCTTCCCCGGCGACCACCGCGGCGGCCACATCTACTATCACGACGTCGAGGGCGCGTGCCGGCCGCCGACCGCCGACGAGGTGCCGAGCCTCCGATACCTCGCGTACGGAACGTCGATTACCGAGGGCGAGGCCCCGTCGGCGGAGATGCTCACGTACGTCAACCAGACGGCTCGCCGACTGGGCGCGGACCCGATAAACCTCGGCTCCTGCGGGACCGCCTACTGCGACCCCGCGATGGCCGACCACATCGCCGCCCGCGACGACTGGGACGTGGCGACGCTCTCGCTTTCGGTGAACATGGTCGGTCGATTCTCGCCCGACGAGTTCCGCGAGCGGGCCGCTGACATGGTCGAGACCGTCGCCGCGGCGAACCCGACCAAACCCGTCGCCTGCATCACGCTGTTCCCGCACGTGCGCGAGTATCAACGGGACCACGAGGAGGCGACGCTGTCCGAGACGTTCCGCGACCACCTCCGCGACGTGGTCGCCGACTGCGGCTACGACAACGTCCACCTCGTGGAGGGACCGGACCTCCTGCCGACCGCCAGCGGGATGACGACCGACCTCGTCCACCCCGGCGACGACGCGATGATTCGCATCGGCGAGCGCCTCGCGCGCGAGCTCGAATCCCTCATGGACGATTAACTAGAATCCGTGCGATTCAGGCGCTCTCGTGCTCGAATTATCCGAACGAAATCTCCGCGAGCGTAACACGGAAGGACCCCCCTGTTCGATGGGAGGGTATGACCGTCGCCGCAAATCTGGGCTACATGCTCGGGGTGCTCTGCCTCGGGGCGCTAGCGAAGCGTCTCGGCCTCCTCGACAGCGGCCGTCGCGACAAACTCACGTTCTTCGCGTTCGCCTTCGCGCTCCCCGCGCTCGTGTTCACCTCGACGTACGACCAGCCGATTCGCGAGGTCATCGAGCCGACGCTCCTGCTGGGCTTCTGGCTCGTCCTCTTCACCATGCTCGCCGTCGGCTGGGTCGTCCACCGCCGGGTGTCGCCGGACTCGGTTCGGAGCGTCGCCATCGTCCAGTCGTACTACTCGAACCTCGGCTTCCTCGGTCTCCCGCTCGTCAGTTCGACGTTCGGCTCGCTGGCGTCGGCGAAGGCGGCCGTCATCCTCGGCGTCGGCGCGCTCACCCACGTCCCGCTGACTATCAGCGTCCTCGTGCTCGTCAACGGCGCTGACGTGTCGTTCAGAGAGGAGTTCGTCGGCGTGCTCAAGACGCCGGTCATCCCGGCGCTCGTGTTGGGCCTCGTTTTCTCCGGGCTCGGCCTCGGCGTCCCCGGCGTCCTCCTGACGGGCCTCGACGCGCTCGCCTCGCTCGCGCTCCCCGTGGCACTGCTCTCCATCGGGGCGTCGCTCACGATTTCCACCGAGTCGTTCGACTTCCGCACCGTCGGCGCCGTCGTCGGGAGCAAGGTCGTTCTGATGCCGCTTCTCGCCTTCGCGGTGTTCTCGACGTTCGCGTCGAGTTGGTCGACGGTCCAAGCCGGCGTGACGATGCTCGCGACGCCGACCGCCGTCTCGTCGTTCGTCTACGCGAACGAACTCGGCGGCGACGCCGACCTCGCGTCGATGAACGTGTTCGCCACCACCGCCGTCTCGGTCGCGACGCTCTTCGTCGTCCTCCAGTTCCTTCTCTGAGGCGGCGGCTCGTCGCTCTTTCTTTGAACGGTCCGAATTCGCGTTGCTCACGCCCTGAGTTGCCCACGAGCGCACAGCGAGCATCCACGTTCGGCATGAGAAGCTTACTTAGTGATGGGTGTGCATGGCTAGGTCGAATGTCGAGAACCTACGGTAACTTCATCGACGGCGAATGGACAGACTCCCAGTCGG
The DNA here is from genome assembly GCF_014635105.1 of Haloferax sulfurifontis. NCBI lineage: Archaea > Methanobacteriati > Methanobacteriota > Halobacteria > Halobacteriales > Haloferacaceae > Haloferax > Haloferax sulfurifontis. The sequence continues at coordinate 202,818 of NZ_BMCI01000005.1, read as the reverse complement.
GAGAGACGTTCGAAGTCACGAACCCCGCGGCGGCCGGCGAAGTCGTCAGCGTCCACCCGGCGTCCTCCGAAGCGGACGTCGAGGCGGCGCTCGACGCGGCCGTCGCCGCACAGGACGAGTGGGCGTCGACGTCCGGCCCGTCCCGCGGCGCGGTGCTCCGCGAGGCCGGCAACAACCTCGAAGCGCGCAAGGAAGAGGCGACCGAGGTGCTCGTCCGCGAGGAGGGCAAGACGCGCTCCGAGGCGGGCGGCGAGGTACAGCGCGCCATCGATATCTTCCACTACTACGGCGCGAAGGCGCGGGACGTCGGCGGCACCGTCAAGTCCGCGAGCGCCCCCGGGAAGGACCTCTACACGAAGCACGAACCCCTCGGGACGGTCGCGCTCATCACGCCGTGGAACTACCCCATCGCCATCCCGGTCTGGAAGCTCGCCCCGGCGCTCGCCGCCGGCAACACCGCGGTCCTCAAGCCGGCGTCCGAGGCCCCGGGTGTCGTCTCTATCGTCCTCGAATGCCTCGACGACGCCGGACTCCCGGCCGGCGTGGCGAACGTCGTCACCGGGTCCGGGAGCGAGGTCGGCGGTCCGCTCATCGAGAGCGAGCACGTCGACGGCGTCTCCTTCACCGGGAGCACCGCCGTGGGGACGATGGTCGCCGAGACGGCCGCCGTCGACCTCACGCGCGTCCAGTGCGAGATGGGCGGTAAGAACCCGACCGTCGTGATGCCCAGCGCGGACATCGAAGACGCCGCCGAGACCGTCGGCGTCGGCGCGTTCGGCACGACCGGCCAGTCGTGTACGGCCACCTCGCGCGCTATCGTCCACGAAGACGTCTACGACGAGTTCGTCGCGGCCGTCTCGGACTACGCCGAGTCGCTCGTCGTCGGCGACGGACTGGACGACCCCGACATGGGCCCGCACGTCTCCGAGAACGAACTGTCTTCCACGCTCGAATACATCGACATCGGCTCCGCCGAGGGCGCGACGCTCGAAGCCGGCGGGGGCAGGCTCTCCGGCGACGACTACGACGACGGCTACTTCGTCGAGCCGACGGTGTTCTCCGGCGTCGAAAACGACGCTCGCATCGCCCAAGAGGAGATTTTCGGCCCCGTGCTGGCGGTCGTCGAGGCCGACTCGTTCGAGAACGCGCTCGACCTCGCCAACGACGTCGACTACGGCCTGTCGGCCAGCATCGTCACGCAGGACCTCAGCGAGGGCAAGCGCTTCGTCAACGAGGTCGAAGCGGGCGTCGCGAAAATCAACGAGAAGACGACCGGCCTCGAACTCCACGTCCCCTTCGGCGGCTACAAGGACTCGTCGACCAACACGTACCGCGAGCAGGGCGACGCCGGACTCGACTTCTTCTCGTCGGTGAAGACCATCTACGAGAACTACTGAGCCGCGGGCCCCCGCGCGCTCAGGAGAACTTCGTGTTCAGTTCGATGACGTTCGCGGCGCTCCGGACGTAGTCCGCGAGTTCGCCGTGCAGGCGGTCTTCGGTGAACCGACTCGACGGACCGGTGATGCTTATCGCGCCGAGAATCGTCTCGTCGTTCTTGACGGGCGCGGAGACGCACCGCAGGCCGTCGATGTTCTCCTCGTCGTCGATGCCGTACCCCTGCTCGCGAATCGTTTCGAGCTCCGCGAACAGCTCTTCGGGCCCGGTGATGGTGTTTGCCGTCTTGGGTTCGTACTCCATCGCCGCCGCGATTTCCTCGATGCGCTCGGGGGGCAGGTACGCGAGAATCGTCTTGCCGAGCGACGTGGAGTACATCGGCTGTTGGGTCCCCACCCGCGACAGCGTCTCGACGGCGTGTTCCCCCTGCGCCTTGTGGAGATACGACACCTTGCCGTACTCCTCGACGCCGAACTGGACGATTTCCCCCGTCTCCTCGGCCAGCGAGTCGACCTCCTTCTGGACGATGTCGAAGTTGCCTATCTGGTCGCGGACGTGCGAGGCGACGTCGAGAAAGCGCAGGCCGAGACGGTAGCCGTCGCCCTCGCGCACGATGACGCGCCGCTCTTCGAGCGTTCGGAGGTGGCTGTGGACCGTGCTCTTCGAGTGGCCGAGTTCGTCGGCGATTCGCGTCACCCCGATGCCCGCCTCCTCCTGCAGGAGGTCGATGATATTGAACGCTATCTGGACCGAGCGGATGGTCCGGCCGGGGCGTTTGTTCGGTTGGGGGCTCATGGTGTGACAGTCGAACCAGAGCCGTATATATTTGTTCCCGCCTGGGGAACGTGCTGGCTCGGGCGACCGGGAGTCCCGAAGCGCGTCCCGGCCGGCTGGTTGACGCACGCGCCGGGCGAACCGCGGTGGCACGCGGGGTATGGGATACATTTTTCATCCCCGCACGTCTTCGTGTGGGTACTGTACCCATGCCAGCAGACGAGCTTACACCAGTCCAGCGCGCCGCGTCGTATCTCCGGTCGCTGGACATCGACGGTCAGTCATGGATTACCGGCGTCGCTATCAACGGCCTGCTCGCCGAGGGGGGAGACGAGTCGGTCGAGCGCGCGAAGCACCTCGTCGACACCGCGGTGGCGACCCAGAACGACGCCGGGCAGTTGAGCTACGGCCCGAGCTACCCGATAGAGGTCTTCAGCCACGGCCGCGAGTACGAGGCGAGCTGGGAGCTGACCGTCAAGAAGTGCATGAACACGAACAACAGCACCGCCATCGGTCACGGCGTCCTCGACTTCTACGACCGCACGGGCGAGGACCGCTACCTCGACGCGGCCGAACGCGCCTACGAGTCGCTTCTGTCCTTCGACCGGACCGAAGACGGCGGCATCCCTCACCACGACCCCGACCTCGCGGGCATCAAGTCGCTGTGGATAGACTCCGTCTACATGATGTGCCCGTTCCTCGCGCGCTACGGCGCGGCCGCGGGCGACGACGCCGCCTTCGACGAGGCGGTCGAGCAGATTCTGATTCACGCCGCGCACCTCCGCGACGGCCACACGGGGCTGTTCCGACACATCTGGGTCGAACAGCCGAACCACTACCCGCAGGGCGCGTTCTGGGCGCGCGGCAACGGCTGGGCCGCCGCCGCGTCGGCTGACGTGCTCGAACGGCTCCCTGAGGACCACCCGAAGCGCGACGACCTCCTCGACCTGTTCCGGTCGCACTGCGAGGCGCTCCTCCCGCTTCAGGACGGCAGTGGCTTCTGGCACAACCTCGTCGACGACCCGCACACGCCGCTTGAGTCGTCGGGGACGCTCATGTTCGCCTACGCGTTCGCCCGCGGTATCGACCTCGGTCTCCTCGACGAGGAGACCTACCGCCGACCCGCCGAAGACGGGCTCGCGGCCGTCTCCCGCGTCGTCGGCGAGGAGGGCGCGGTCAACCGCGTCGCCGGCCCGCCGGGCGGGCCCGAGGCGCCCCTGACGGACACGCCCTACGGGCAGGGCTGGTTCCTGATGGCCGCGGCCGCGCTCGACTGAGGGTCCGACCCGTCTTTCGTTTTGGCCCGCTCGGGGCCGGCACCACAGTTATACGCCCCGGCATACATTGACAGACGAACGCGAGCGACACAAACACTATGACCTACCACGCAGGCATCATCGGCACGGGCGGAATCGCAGGGATGGGCATCCTCGGCATGCACGACGAGGGGGCCATCGGCAGAGAGAAAATCGACGCGAGCCACGCGGGCGGCTACGCCGCGACCGACGACATCGAACTCGTCGCCGTCGCCGACGTGGACGAGTCGAAACTGGACACCTTCGGCGAGGCGTGGGACATCCCCGCCGACCGCCGGTACGTCGGCCACGAGGCGATGCTCGACGCCGAGGACCTCGACGCCGTGTCGGTCTGCACGCCGTCGTTCCTCCACCGCGACCACGTCGTCGACGCCGCGCGCTCCGCGGCCGACCCCTCAGTCGTCTGGTGCGAGAAACCCATCGCGTCGTCCGTCAGCGACGCCGAGGAGATGGTCGAAGTCTGCGACGAGACCGACACGGAACTCGTCGTCAACCACTCCTTTCGGTTCACGGACAAGCTTCGCCGACTCCGCGACCTCGTCCGCGAGGAGGGCATCCTCGGCGACGTGAAGTCCGTGAGCGCGCAGTACCGCATGGAGCTCATGCGGAACTCCACGCACGTCCTCGACACGCTCGTCTACCTCCTCGACGCGCGGGCCTCGCGGGTGAGCGGCCACATCACCGGCGAGAACGAGGCGCTCGACGCGTTGGACGCCACGGAGTCGGTCGACGACGCCGGTGGCGGCGGACACGTCGTCATGGACGACGGCACGTTCGTCACGGTAGACTGCACAATTCCGCGCGATATCTCGTCGATGACGCTGAGCTTCATCGGCACCGAGGGCAAGCTCTACATGAACAACGACGATGGCGAGTGGCGCTACTGGTCGCTCGAAGACGGCGAACACGTCGAGCGACCGCTCCCCGGCATCGAGGGCGCGTGGACGTGGGAGGACGACTACAAGGGGTCGTTCGCCAACGCGGCGGCCCACGTGCAGGACCTCCTCGACGGCGACGCCGAAAACTACTCGCCCGGCGTCGCGGCGACTCGCTCGCTCGAAATCATCGTCGGGTTCTACCTTTCGCACTACACCGACTCGACGGTCGACGTTCCGCTTCCGGGGCCGCTCCGCGAGGTGCCCATCACGTCGTGGTGAGTGCGGTCGGGTGATTAGTCGCTCACGCCGGAACGGTGTCCGGCATCACCGGACGCGAATCCGCGGTCGGAACTCTTCGGAGATACCGCGAATATCCGCGATAGATGCGGCGTCAGTACAGAAACGCGCCGTTTCGTGACACGCGACCACGGTGGTCGGTGTCGCCATCGATTCGAGACTGACCGCGAACTGTCTCTCAGAAGTCGACTGACCGGAGTTAGCTCTGAATTACAGTTCTATGAGCGTAATCTTTCGGGCGTATGGCCCGCCTCGAGGACGGGAACGTGCAATTATCGTCGTCGACCTCACCTCGACGGACGACCACCGCTGGTCGATTCAGTCCCGAATGAATTTCCGACACCACCGGACAGATATCCGGCAGGACCGGATTCGCAGAGAACTCCGAGAATCGTCCCGATATACGGGCTGATGCGGTCGAAAACGAGAGTCTATGGGGATTCATTCGATGGTGATGGTGTTGATAAATTCGGTCGGCACGACGTTTCGTCCGCCATGCCCGGACGTTTCTCGGGGCTTCGACCGTCAGACCATCCGGTAGACTTCCTCCATCCAACTGTCGTCGGTTTCGACGGTGATGCCGCTCATCTCCTCGGCCCAGTCGGCCTGCGCCTCGCTGTTGTCCATCACGTCTTGGATGGCCTCGGGGTCGTCGACTTCCATGAAGCCGAAGACGTGGCCGTCTTTCTCGAAGACGCTGTAGGTCTGCAGGCCGGCGTCGGAGTCCAAGTAGGCCGATTCGAGCGCCTCGGGGACGTTCTCGTGTTTCGTTCGGTACTCCTCTCGCTTGCCGTCTTCTATCTCCAAGTGGAACGCGATTCGCGCCATGCGGCCTCCGATTCGGCGGCACCCGTCTTAGCTTTTCGGCGGGTAAGATTTAGTACGGGGTCGGCCGTCGTCGACTGTAATGATAGATTCCCACACCCACGCGTGGGGTGCCGCGAGCCCGGAACACCCGTGGACCAACGGCCCCATCTTGGACCTCGTGGACAGCTTCGACGTACACACCGTCTACACCGCCGAGCGCCTGCTCGCCGACATGGACCGAAACGGCGTGGACGAGGCGGTCGTCGTGGGCTACCCTATCTGCGACTGGACGGACAACTGGTACACCCGACGGGTCGCCGCCGAGTACGACCGACTCCACGGCATCGTGATGCTCGACCCCTTCGCCGACGACGCGGTCGAGCGTCTCGACCGCTGTATGGAGACCGACGGCGTCCTCGGCTTCCGCCTCGGCGCGGCCTGCCCGTACGATCGCATGTGGGAGACGTTCGACCCGAGCGTGACGTGGCTCCGAGAGAGCGTCGAGGAGACCGCGTTCTGGGAGGCCGCGGTCGACCACGACGCGACCGTCCAGATTCTCTGCGACCACGGCCAACTCGACCAGGCGCTCGAACTCGTCGAGGCGTATCCCGAACTCACCTACCTGTTCGACCACTTCGCCCACGCCGGCCCCGAAACCCCCACCGACGAGGGGACGTTCGGCCGGTTCGCCGACCTCGCGGAACACGACTCGGTCGCGGTGAAGGTCTCGGAAATCGTCCACATGTCCGACTCGGCGTTTCCCTACGCCGACATGCACGACCACGTCCGGTGGCTCCTCGACACCTTCGGTCGCGAGCGGGTCGTCTGGGGCTCCGACTACCCCAACGTCAGCGACGTCGCCAGCTACGCCGAGGCGTGTAACTGGCTCAAGCAGGTCGACTCGCTGTCGGCGGCCGACCGGTCGTGGCTGACCGGGAAATCGTTCCGTCGGCACGTCGACCTCGGGTGAGCGTAACCGGTCGTCACCGCGTGCCTCGCTCGCACTGTCGTCGATCCGGTGGCTGAACTCTCCATCTCCGAATGACACCGGTATATTTATTATAATGAATCATAGTGGTTTGTAATGGCACATCATGACTGATAGTGGTTCACAGAACCGGCTCAGTAGGCGGCGGTACGTGACCGGACTCGGAGCAGGTCTCACAGCGGCACTAGCGGGTTGTATGGGTGGCGGGAACGGCGGTGGCAGTGGTTCCGATGGCGGTTCCGACGGGGGAGGCTCCGGCGGCGGTGGCGGCGACTCCGGGTCGCAGTCACTCGACTTCTGGCTGTTCGGCGGCATCCCCGCCGAACGTGAGTACATCAGTAACCACTACAGCAGTTACAGCGACCACGACGTCACCTACCAGCACCAAGAGTGGGGGCAGAAGTACCAGATTATCGCGTCCGCGGCGGCGAACAACAACCTCCCGGACGTGATGGCCGGCCAGACTCAGCAGATTCCGGATTACGTCGGCGCGAGCGCCATCCAACCGCTCGACCAAGAGCAGTTCGCCGACCAGTTGGAGGAGATAAACAGCCGGTTCATCCAGGCGAACGTCGACACGCAGATTTACGACAGCCTCGGCGACACCGAAGGAGAGCGGCAGTGGGGGCTTCCCGGCGGCTACGCCGACCTCGGTCCGTTCGTGGACATCCGAACCGACTACCTCGAACAGACGAGTTTCGACAGCCCGCCGCGCAACTGGGAGGAGCTCATCCAACTCGGCGAGGAGATGCAGGAGCTCGACGAGGTGTCGGCGGCGATTACCGCGCCGGGGACCGACTTCGGCCTGACGACCGGCTACTTCATCGGCTTCGTCTACGCCAACGGCGGTCGGTACTTCGACCCCGAGACGCTGGAGGCGACGGTCGACCAACCCGGCTTCGTCGACGCCGTCAGGCTCTATCAGGACATCGCCGAGGCCGGTCTGTTCCCCGACTCGATGGCCGAGAACGACCACATCGGTGCGGGACGGCTCCTCCGCGAGGGCGAGTCCGGCATCTTCATCACGTACTCCCACGCGAACGCGGTCTACCAGACGACCGGCGCGCCGCAGGCGTGGCTCGACGGCGAGGGCCACACCGTCACCCGCGCGCCGCTTCCGGACAGCCCGTCGGGGAGCTTCGAACCCCGCGACCTGCTCCTGCAGAACGCGCAGGGCTTCATGCTCGGCAACGGCACCGACTCGGAGGCCGAACTGCAGGCCGCCTTCGACTTCACCGAGTGGTGGAACTCCGAAGAACAGCTCGCGCCGTGGACCTACGACGCCGAGAACGACGTGGGCATCCGCGGGCGCGTCCCGACGCTCGAAAGCGCCTTCGAGGACCCGAGCGACCTCTTCCGGAGCCAGTTCGGCGACCTCGTGACGCTGTACGAGAACGACGACCTGTTCACGCGCACCTCGCGGTTCCCGTCGTTCTCGGGCATCGCGTCGGTCCAGAGCATCATCAACACCGAGGTCATCCAGCCGGTCGTCCTCGGCAACGCGACGGCAGAGGAGGCCTGTAGCGCCGCCAACGAATCGGTTCAGGAAGTCATCGACGAGGAGCTGGCCTGACGATGCGACTCGAACCGTCGCTCGAACGACGGCGGCCCAACGGCGGTGAGTTACGACCATGAGTTACTCGAAGCAGGCGAGGGGCTCGTTCGAGAGCGTCTCCGAGCGGATTCCGGAGGGCGTCAAGGTGTACCTCCCGGTCCTGCCGGTGACGGCGCTCGTCGGGCTGTTCATCCTCTACCCCATCGCGCAGGCGATCTATTCGAGCTTCTTCAACAAGGACCTGCTCGCGCCCAGCGAGGCCGAGTTTATCGGACTGGCGAACTACGCCGAAATCTGGTCGAATCCGACTATCCATCAGGTGCTGTGGAACACGCTCATCTGGGTCGTCGTCGGCAGTTCCGCCGCTATCGTCCTCGGCTTCCTGATGGGTTGGCTCCTCCACGAGAAACTGCCGTACACGAGCGTCGCGAGCGCAATCGTGCTCATCCCGTGGGTCCTCCCGCGGGTCGTCGGCGCGTCCATCTGGCAGTTCATGTTCGGCGGGTCGCAGGGCATCATCAACGAACTGCTCGTCCAGCTCGGCGTCATCGACGAGTACATCGTCATGCTCGGCTCGACGGAGCTCTCGCTGTGGCCGCCCATCATCGGGATGATTTGGCGGCTCGCACCGCTTTTCGCGCTGTTGACGCTCACGTCCCTGCAGGGCATCGACGAGCATCTCTACGAGGCCGCGCGCATGGACGGCGCGACGCCGTGGGAGCAGTTCCGGTTCATCACCATCCCGATGATGCGGTACAACCTCGCCATCGGGTTCCTCCTGATGCTCATCTACAACATCAGGAACTTCTCGATGATTTGGGTGATGACGAAGGGCGGCCCCGGCGTCTCCAGTAGCACGCTCCCGGTCATGATCTACCGGACGGCGTTCGTCGACTTCGACGTGGGGCTGGCGTCGGCGCTGTCGCTCATCCTGTTCGTCGTCCTGCTCGTGTTCTCGTACTACTACATTCAGGTGTACGACCAAGTGCGGGGTGACGTCTGATGGCGGCGAAAGACCCCGACACGGCCGCCGAGTTCCGGCGGAACGAGTCGTGGCTGTTCGACACCACGGCGGGCGCGTACGTCCGCAAGACGGCGGTTTCGCTCCTGACGCTCGTCGTCTTCGCGTTCGTCCTCTTCCCGCTGTACTGGATGGTCGTGACGGCGTTCAAGACCACCGCGGAGATTCAGCAGATTCCGCCGACGGTGTTCCCGAACGATTTCTCGTTGGAGGGCTTCCGGCTCGTCGTCGAGTCGTCGATTCAGGCGGGCGGCTACACCTCGCTTTTCGCTAACCTGTTCGGCTGGCAGGCGTCGTCGGCCATCGACATCGACATCCTGTCGCTCGTGCTGAACAGCCTGAAAGTCGCGATCGGCGCGGGCGCAATCGCGCTCGTCTTCGGGACGGCCGCGTCGTACGTGCTCTCGCGCCGCGACTTCGCCGGGAAGAACGCGCTCATGAGCATCTTCCTCGCGTCGCTGATGTTCCCCGGGACCGCCATCATGGTCCCCGAGTGGGAACTCGTCTCGGCGCTCGGCCTGTTCAACACGCACCTCGTGTTGATCTTCATCTACGGCGCGATGACCGCGCCGTTCGTCGTCTGGCTGATGAAGGGCTTCTTCGACGACTTCCCGGACTCGATTATCGAGGCCTCCCGCATCGACCAGTGTAGCTCGATAGAGACGTTCTGGTACGTCATCGTCCCGATGGCGCGGAACTCGCTCATCGCATCGTTCATCTTCGCGTTCCTCCTCGCGTGGAACGAGTTGGTGTTCGCGCTGACGCTCCTCGACAACTCGCGGTACACGGTTCCGCCGGGACTCCTGACGTTCGTACAGGGGTTCAACACCCAGTGGAACGTCGTCGCCGCGGCCTCGATTATCATCTCGCTTCCCGTCCTGCTCGGACTGGCCTACATCCAGCGCTACTTCGTGCAGGGGCTCACCGGCGGCGCGATTAAGGGATAACACCCTTCGCCCGCCGTCTCTCGGTGCCGCACGTCGCGGTCAATTTTCGTCGTCAGTCGCTAGGTTTAAGGGGTGTTCTACGGTAATGTTTTACAATGACACACCTAACAGTAGACGGTGTCACGAAGATTTTCGGCGACCCCGACAAGGACGGTGTCGTCGCAGTCGACGACCTCGACATCGACGTCGAAGACGGGGAGTTTCTAGTTTTGCTCGGCCCGAGCGGGTGCGGGAAGACGACGACGCTCCGGATGATCGGCGGACTGGAGACGCCGACCTCCGGTGAAATTCGCTTCGACGACGTCGTCGTCAACGACATCAAAGCCCGAAACCGCGACGTGGCGATGGTGTTCCAGGACTTCGCGCTCTACCCGCATATGACCGTCCGGGAGAACCTCGGGTTCGGCCTCAAGCGGGAGGACAACGGCATGTCGACGGCGGACGTCAACGAGCGGGTCGAGGAGGTGGCGACGATGCTCGAAATCGAACAGCTCCTGAACAACAAGCCCGCACAGCTCTCGGGCGGACAGAAACAGCGCGTCGCGCTCGGCCGGGCTATCATCCGCGAGCCGCGGCTGTTCCTCTTCGACGAGCCGCTTGCGAACCTCGACGCGAAGCTCCGCAAGACGATGCGGACCGAAATCGACGAACTGCAGTCCGAGGTCGGCATCACCTCCGCGTACGTCACCCACAACCAGGAGGAGGCGATGACAATCGCCGACAAAATCGCCGTCCTCAACGACGGCGCGCTCCAGCAGTTGGGTCGCCCGGAGGAGGTGTTCAACGAACCGGCGAACCTCTTCGTCGCGCAGTTCGTCGGCAGTCCGGACATGAACATCTACGACGGCGTCGTCGAAGAGGCCGCCGACGGCGTTCGCGTCGAACTCGACGGCGTGAGCTTCGAACTGCCGAGCGACGCCCTCGACGCGGAGGTCCCGCCCGGCGGCGTCAACGTCGGCTTCCGGCCGCAGGACTTCTACCAGACGGGCAAGCGGCGCGCCGACGGACTGACCTTCGACGTCGATATCCGCGTCATCGAGCCGGTCGGAACGAAAGCCATCGTTCACGGCGACGGCCCCATGGGCGACGTCACCGCCGAAATCGGCGAGTTCCACGGGCTATCGGCCGGCGACACGCTGTCGCTTTCTATCGCGCCCGAACACGTCTACCTGTTCGACGCCGAGACGGAGGCACTGCGCAAGGGCCGGCGTATCGAGAACCGGGCGTCCGTCCAATCGCAGTCCCAGTCGTCGGAGTCGGACGGCGTCGAAATATAACTCGGCGCGACTGCCCCCATCGAACGTCAGCGGGCGTGGTGTCTCGCGGCACCCAGAGCCGCGGCTTCAGCCGCGCTACCGCCGAAATTCCCCGCCCGCACCCAAACATATTAATCGGTGTGTTCACATGGTGTAACCGAGACGAACTCACACGGTTATTCGCAACTATGAAAGCCATCATTCAGACCGGGCCGCGCTCGGTAGAGACACAGGAGCGGGAGGTTCCCACTCCCGACGCAGACGAACTGCTCATCAAGGTCCACTCCGCGGGACTCTGCGGCAGTGACGCTCACGCCTATAAATACGACGGCGGCTACGAGTGGATTCCCATCCCGCGCGTCATGGGCCACGAGTACTCGGGGACGGTCGCGGAGGTCGGCGAGAACGTCGAGACGTTCGACGTCGGCGACAAGGTCATCGAGGAACCGATTCACGACTGCGGTCACTGTTTCCAGTGCAAGAACGGCCAGCCGAACGTCTGCCAGAACTTCTCCATCACTGGCATGCACCGCGACGGCGCATACACCGAGTACGTCACCGTCGCTCCCGAACACGTCCACGCGGTTCCCGAGGACGTGCCGCTCCGGCACGCCGCCATCACCGAACCGACGAGCATCGCCACGCGAGCGGTCCTCGACCAGTCGGTGACGACGCCGGGCGACAACGTCCTCGTCGAGGGGCCGGGCCCAATCGGCGTCCTCGTCGCCGCCGTCGCCGACTCGCTCGGCGCGAACGTCGTCGTCTCCGGGCTCGGGCAGGACGCGTCGTATCGCCTCCCACTGCTCGAAGACCTCGGCATCGACACGGTGAACCTCGAAGAAGAAGGCGGTCTCGACGAGCGGGTGGAGTCGCAGACCGACGGCATCGGCTTCGACGTGGTCTTCGACGCGACGGGCCACCGAAGCGGCGTCGTCTCCGGGAACGACGTGGTCCGCAAGGGCGGCCAAATCGTCGTCGTCGGCATCCCGAACTCGCCGAGCGAACTCAGCCTCACCTCGACCGTTCGCGGTGAAATCGACATCAACACCTCCTACGGCTCGACGTGGACCAACTTCGAGCAGGCGCTTCGACTCATGGAGCGCGGCGAAATCGCGGTCGACAAGATTCTCGACACCTCCTACAGCGTCGACGAACCGGCCGAGGCGTTCGAGGCGTTCCTCAACTCCGAGACCTGCAAGCCAGTCTTCCAGTTCGACGACTGAACGACCCCGCTATCCGGCCGCGAACCGCTCGACGACAGAAACTATTTTACCCGTGCCGATTGGATGTGAGATCGTACCAAACAAATCATGGAGATTACAGACATCTCAGCGACGAAAATCAGCAACGAATCGTGGGGCGAGTTCATCGAGTTCCCGCTCGTCACCATCATGTCGAAGTACGACGAGTACCGCAACGTCGACGGTGAGAACCCGCAGGCCCGCCGCAAGTGGATGGGTCCCGTGGGTGACGTGGTGGTCGAAGTCGAGACGGACGCGGGCATCACCGGCGTCGGCGTCGGCAACTGGGGTTCCGGGGCCATCGCGACCGTCGTCGAGGAGACGCTCTCGAAAATCGTCGTCGGCGAAGACCCGGTACAGCGCGAGCTTCTCTGGGAACAGATGTACCGCGCGACGCTCCCGTTCGGCCGGAAGGGCGTCGCCATCATGGCCATCAGCGCGGTCGACCAGGCGCTGTGGGACATCGCGGGGAAGGAAGCCGGCAAGCCGGTGTACGAACTGCTCGGCGGCCCCACCAAAGACGAGATTCCCGCCTACGCGTCGAACCTCCACCCCGTCGACATGGAGAAACTCGAACGCGAGGCCATCCAGTACGTCGAGGAGGGCTTCGACGCGATGAAGCTCCGTTTCCTTCACGGCCCCGAGGACGGCCGCGCGGGCATGAAGAAGAACGAGGAAATCGTCGCGACCGTCCGCGACGCCGTCGGCGACGAAATCGAAATCGCGGGCGACGCCTACATGGGCTGGTCGGTCAAGTACGCAAAGGAGATGACCCAGCGCCTCGGCAAGTACGACATGGCGTGGGTCGAGGAGCCGGTCATCGCCGACGATATCTCCGGCTACGCCGAGGTCCGCGAGGCCGCGCCGATGCCGATCTCGGGCGGCGAACACGAGTTCACCCGCTGGGGCCACGAGGACCTCCTCGAGGAGGGCGCGGTCGACATCCTCCAGCCCGACGTGGGTCGCGTCGGCGGTATCACGGAGCTCCAGAAGGTCGCAGACATGGCCGAGGTCCACGACGTGCCCGTCATCCCGCACGCCGGCACGAACCCGACGCTCCACGCCATCGCCGGGCACACGAACATGCCGATGGCGGAGTACTTCCCGACCCCAGAGTGGTTCGAGGAGCGCCAGGAGGAACGCGAGTCCACCTACGCCGACGCCATCTTCCAGAACCCGCCGTCGCCCGAAAACGGGTCGATTCCGCTCCCCGACGAGTCCGGCGTCAGTACCCAACTGAACCGCGAGGCGCTCGAACACTTCGCCATCGAGTAACGATGTCTGACATCAGCTTCGAGTACAACGTCCCCGTCTTCGCCGGCGCGCCCGACGAGGGGACCGAGCCGACGCACCGCGACACCCCGGCGTACGAGTCGCTCGACTGGGAGGCGACCAAGATGGGCGTCCAGAAGGCGGAAGAACTCGGTTTCGACGCGGTGTGGGCACCCGACCACCTGCTGTTGGGTCGCGACCACGCCGAGTACGAGTGCTGGACGCTGCTGTCGGCCATCGCCGGCTTCACCGAGGACATCAACCTCGGCTCGCTCGTCCTCTGTAACGACTACCGCAACCCGGCGCTCGTCGCCAAGATGGCGGCCACGCTCGACGTGATCTCCGACGGCCGACTCGAACTCGGCCTCGGCGCGGGCTGGCACGAACCGGAGTACGACGCCTACGGCTGGGAGTACCGCGACGGCTTCGAGCGCCTGATGCGGCTCGACGAGTCCATCCGCCTCATGAAGCGCATGTGGGCCGCCGGGACCGACGGCGCGAGCTTCGACGGGAAGCACTACCAGATAGAGGACGCTTACTGCGTCCCCGGGCCCGTACAGGACCCCCACCCGCCCATCCTCGTCGGCGGGCAGGGCGAGGAGGTCACGCTCAAACTCGTCGCCAAGCACGCCGACGTGTGGAACACCGACGTGTTCAACGGCGACGTGGAGACGCTCGAACACAAAATCGGCGTCATCGAAGACCACTGCGAGACCGTCGGCCGCGACCCCGACGAAATCGAGTACTCGTGGGACGGCCACGTCATCTGCACGCGCGACGAGGAGAAGTTCGACCGCCTGCTCGACCTGATGACGCCCATCCAGTTCGAAGAGGAGTATCAGGACCAAGCGCCCATCGTGACCGAGGAAGACGCCCGGGAGTACTTCATCATGGGGACGCCCGAGGAGTGCGCGGAGGCCATCGAGCGCCGAATCGACGCGGGCGTGACGAAGTTCCAAGGCTGGTTCATCGACTTCCCCGATACCGACGGGATGGAACTGTTCGCGGACGAAGTCATCCCGCAGTTCAACTGAGGCGTCCCGCGAGTCGAGCGCGCCGCGCTCGGTTCGCGCTCGCACTCGCGCTCTCGTTTTCGTTTCCGTCTTGGTTTCGCCGTTTCTGTCATTCGTCTATTCGAGCCCTCGTGGGGACCGAACCGTCCAGATTCTCCCACACGTGGTGGGTTCCGACTCGACGCACGACCCACGGAACATTTCCGGCGATAGCGGAAAGACATTTGAGGGATGAGGATTCATAACCAACTATGGCGAAGGACGTTCCGGTCAACGCGGTCAAAATCTCGCTCGAACTCGTCGACCTCCTGCGGGAACTCGACGGGGCGGGCGTCTCGGAGGTAGCCAAGCGGCTGGACAAGCCGACCAGCACGATTCACGACCACCTGCGGACGCTGGAGCAACAGGAGTACCTCGTTAAGGAGGGCGACACCTACTACGTCAGCACGCGGTTCCTCCAGTTGGGCGCTCACGCGCGGTCGCGACAGAAGGTGTTCAACATCGCTCGCCCCGAGATAAACGAACTCGCGCAGGTGACCGGGGAGCACGCGAACCTGATGATAGAGGAACACGGCGTCGGCGTCTTTCTGTACCGTTCGCGGGGCCCCGACGCCGTCCGCCTGGACACCCACGCCGGGATGCGCGTCCCGTTGCAGACGACGGCGCTCGGGAAGTCCATCATGGCGAACCGGCCGCGGGAGGAAGTCGAGCGAATCCTCGACCGCCACGGTTTGGAGTCGGTAACCGACCGCTCTATCACGGACCGCGAGGAGCTGTTCGACGTGTTGGAGCAGGTCCGCGAGCGCGGCTACTCGTACGACGACGAAGAGCGCGTCAAGGGCATGCGCTGTGTGGCCGCGCCGATACTCAACGAGGACGACTACGCCATCGCCGCCGTGAGCGTCTCGGGACCGAAAAGCCGGATGCGCGAGGAGCGCTTCACCGAGGAACTGCCGAACCAGATTCTCAAGAGCGCGAACGTCATCGAGGTGAACCTGACGTACTCGTAGTCGACGGGCCGCGGACTCATCCCCGTCGTCGCAATCCTGCGTAGAGCGCAACAGTTACGTATCACGCTGTGGCAGAGTGTAACGATGCAACTCGTTCGATACACCGCGGGCGGTGCCCCCGAGTGGGGCGTCCGCCGCGACGACGACGTCGTCCCGCTTTCCGGCCTCCGCGAGGACGTCACCGTCCAGAACCTCAACAGCCTCGGCTTCCTCACCGTGGTCGAGGACGCCGCGGACGCCGCCGAGGACCAGTCGGTCCCCGTCGAGGACGTGAAGCTCCTCGCGCCCGTCCCGCGCCCCGGCAAAATCGTCTGCGTCGGGCTCAACTATCACGACCACGCCGAAGAGCAGGACGAGGAAGTCCCCGAGCGCCCGCTCCTGTTCGGCAAGGCCGGCACGTCCGTCACGAACCCCGGCGACCCCATCGTCCACCCGGCGGCCATCGACGAGGTCGACTACGAGGTCGAACTCGGCGTCGTCATCGGGCAGACGGCAAAGAACGTGGACGCCGAGGACGCCTTCGACTACGTCGCGGGCTACACCGCCATCAACGACGTGAGCGGCCGCGACGCGCAGTTCGACGACGGGCAGTTCTTCCGCGGCAAGAGCTACGACACGTTCGCCCCGATGGGGCCGACGTTCGTCCCCGAGGACGACCTCGACCCGCACGACCTCGACGTCGCCTGCCGCGTCAACGGCGAGACGAAACAGGAGTCCAACACCGCCGAGTTCATCTTCGGCGTCGACGAGGTCGTCGAGTACATCAGCGGCATCACGACGCTCCGACCGGGCGACGTCATCTCCACCGGCACGCCCGGCGGCGTCGGCATCTTCCGCGACCCGCCGGAACTGCTCGAACCGGGTGACAGCGTCGACGTGGAGATCGAGAGTATCGGCACGCTCACCAACCCCGTCGTCGCCGAGCGCGACGAGTAACCGGCCGCAGTACAACGCAATTATTTATAGGATATCGCGGTACTACCGACTATGAGCACGCACACAGATACCCGACTGAGAGACAGGCATATCGTCGTCACCGGCGGCGCGCGCGGCATCGGCCGCGGCATCGCGGTCCGGTGCGCCCGCGCCGGTGCCGACGTATCGATTTTCGACACGAAACCCGAAGTGGCCGCCGAGACGGCCGAACTCGTCCGCGAGGAGGGCGGCGAAGCCGAGGTGTACGAGGTCGACGTGACCGACGCCGCGGGCATTGAAACCGCCGTCGACGCCGCAATCGAGGCGCTCGGACCTATCCACGGCCTCGTGAACAACGCGGGCGTCCAGCAGGCAATCCCGCTCCTCGAAACGACCGAAGACGACTGGGACCTCCACTTCGAGGTGAACGCCAAGGGGACGTTCCTCGTCTCCAAGGCCGTCGCCGCCCGGATGGTCGACGGCGAAATCGAGGGGAGCATCGTCAACATCTCGTCGGTCGGCGCGGAGCGACCGTTCGCCGGACAGGGCGCGTACGGCGCGTCCAAGGCGGCCGTCCTCGCCTTCACGACCGTGCTGGCGAAGGAACTGAGCGACCACGGCATCACCGTCAACGCGCTCAAACCGGGCACCGTCGAGACGCCGATGGTCGAGGAATGGCTCGACGAACACGCCGAGCAGTCCGGCAAGTCCCCGGACGAAATCCTCGCGGAGACGCTCGACGCGCACATCCTCGACCGAATCGGCCAACCCGAGGAAGTCGGTCACGTTGCGGTCCTGCTCCTCTCCGAGGAGGGCGACTGGATAACCGGCGAGTCAATCGCCGTCGACGGCGGCTACCTCAAACACTAGCGTTCGCCGCGACGTCTTCGAGAGCCGTCCGAAGCGCCCCGAACCGGTGCTTTCAATCGCTCATCTCTGGACCGCGCTCTCGGCCACAGCCACTCACTCGCTGTCCGGAATTGCCGGATATCGATTGTGTAGGACTCCGGTAGCCGGACGGACTGAAAGCGCCGTGTAAGCGTCGCGGCGCGCGCGACTGCCGCGGTGATGCGATGTCGGAGCGGCTCGGAGACGCCTACATCACCTCGCACCAGCGCACTTGGTGGTCTGTCGTCGACTCCGCGACACGCACGAGTCGTTTCAGAGACTCAGTGGCGGGCTCGCGGCGTTGAACCCCAACTCTCGCCTATTCGGCAATAATGGTCACAGTCGAAACATCGATATTGGTGTGCCGCACAGTAGCACATGGTCGGAGCAATCTGACCCATGCGCAATCAGCATCCCGTGCGACCAGCACGATAGCCATCAGTACGTCAGTCAAACTGTACGCGCGGTAGCCTCCACGAGTACGCCTGCCAACGAGTACTCATGAACACGTGGCGCGCTACCGATTGAGCACAACGTCCCATTGATGCTCTATTTTTTCGACTGCTTCGCGGTGAGTTGTGACTGTCTGCTCGCTTCGGAGTCGCCCGTCAGCGCCCGCTCGGTTCTCGTTCGAGGCCTCTCCGTGTCCACCTCACCATCCGGCATCGTCGGATGACTCCCGGGCGCTCGGGCCGTCGACCCGGGCTCCGAACCTGAAGATATTTCACGCCACCGTGTGAAAAGCGGGTAATGGGTACCGACCAAAGCACGAACCGTCGCCTAAGCAAGGTCGAACGGGTTATCGAAACGTACGATTTAGACGGCTTCGGCGAGCGACTCGCCGAGCGGTGGACGGCTCCCGAGGACAGCGACAGCCTCCGGGACCTCGCGGACCTGATGAACGAGAAGGTGCTCGACGCCGCGCTCCGGGAGGCGGGCGAAGACGTCCTCGAAGGCGAGGTCGAGAACCTGTACACGCTTCTCACCGGCGACGAGACCACGGAGGGGATGCGCGTGCAGGCGAAGAACACGCTCCAGTCCCGCGGCGTCGACGTCGACCAACTGCTCTCGGATTTCGTCTCTCATCAGGCGGTCTACACCTATCTGACGGAGATTCGCGGCGTCTCGAAGGACTCCTCGTCCGGAAACAGAATCGACAACGTCATCGAGTCCATCCAGCGACTCCGCGGCCGACTGGTCGCGGTCATCGAACAGAGCCTGAGCTCGCTCCGCAACACGAGCAAACTCCGGCTCGGCGACTTCGACGTCCTCGTGGACACGCAGGTGTACTGCCGCGACTGCGGGACGCAGTACGAGGTCATCGAACTGCTCCAGCGCGGCGGGTGCGACTGCGACGAGAGCGCATCGAACTAGACGATTACATACTTAGTTCTGTCACATTCTCTCTAATTCAACGGGTGATTTTATATTGGTGTACCTATTGGGTCAAGGTATGAGCTCAGAACAAGTGTCAAAATCGAAAGTCCACCTTTCGGTCGAGAATATCGGTGGCATCGACAACCTGTCAACGTCGTTCGAGCCGGGCGTGACGGTGTTGGCGGGTCGGAACGCCACGAACCGAACGTCGCTCTTGCGGTCCATCATGGCCGCCCACGGAAGCGACGACGTCGCGCTCAAGGGCGACGCCGACGAGGGGTCGGTGGAACTCACCATCGGCGACGAGACGTACACCCGGACGTTCGAGCGGCAGGGTGACGCCGTCATCTCCGGCGGAGAGCCCGTCCTCGACGACCCGGACCTCGCGGACCTCTTTTCGTTCCTGCTCGAGACGAACGACGCCCGACAGGCGGTCGCCCGCGGCGACGACCTCCGCGACCTCATCATGCGTCCGGTCGACGTCGAGTCCATCAACGAGCAGATCGAGTCGCTCCAGCAGGAGAAACGCGACATCGCCGACGAGCTCTCGACGCTCAGCAACCTCTCCGACCGCCTGCCGCAACTCGAACGCCGGCGGACGAAGCTCGAAGGCCAAATCGAGGAGAAAGAAGACGAACTCGCCGAGAAAGAACAGGAGGTCGAGGAGTACGACGCCAGCGTCAGCGAGCGTCAGGAAGTCGAGAGCGAACTCGAATCGAAGCTCGGCGACCTCCGGAGCAAGCGCCGCGACATCAACGACGTCGACCGCCGCATCGAGACGGAGAAACAGAGCCTCGACGCGCTCGAATCCGAGGAAGACGAACTAGCGGACGACGCCGAGGACCTCCCGGAGGTCGCCGGCGGCAAAATCGACGAAATCGAGTCCGAAATCAGCCGGCTCCGGACGCGCCGGCAGGAGATTCAGTCGACCGTCAACGAGCTTCAGTCCGTGATTCAGTTCAACGAGGAGATGCTCTCGGGAACCTCCTCGGACGTCGTGGACGCGCTCCGCGACGCCGACGACGCCGGCGGGAGCGTCACCGACCAGCTCCTCGGCGACGACCAGGTCGTCTGCTGGACGTGCGGCTCCGAGGTCGACAAATCGGAAATCGAGGGGACGCTCGAACGTCTCCGGACGCTCCGCGAGGAGAAACTCGAAGCTAATCGCAATCACCGCGAACAGCTCTCCGAACTCGAAGACGAGAAGTCCACCCACGAGCGCCGCCAGCGCGAGCGCGACCGCATCGAGCGCCGCCTCTCCGAAATCGAAAGCGAGCGCGAGACCCGCCAAGAGCGCATCGAGGAGCTCAAATCCGAGCGCTCGGACCTCGAAGCCGAAATCGACTCGCTCGAACAGACCGTCGACGAACTCGAAAGCGAGGAACACGGCGACCTGCTCGACCTCCACCGCGAGGCGAACCAGCTCGAATACGACCTCGGACGCCTCCGCAGTGACCTCGAAGACGTCGAAGACGAAATCGACGACATCGAGCGCAAACTCGACGAACGCGACGAACTCGAAGCGGCCCGCGAGGACATCGAAGACGAACTCGAAGAGCTTCGGACGCGCATCAAGCGCCTCGAATCCGAGGCCGTCGAGGAGTTCAACACGCACATGGACGACGTGCTCGACGTGCTCGAATACGACAACCTCGACCGCATCTGGATCGAGCGCACGGAAAAGCGGGTTCGGGAGGGCCGAAGGAAGGTCACGAAGTCCGTCTTCGACCTCCACGTCATCCGGACCAACGAAGACGGCGTGAGCTACGAGGACTCCGTCGCCCACCTCTCGGAGTCCGAGCGCGAGGTGACCGGCCTCGTGTTCGCGCTCGCGGGCTACCTCATCCACGACGTCTACGAGACGGTGCCGTTCATGGTCCTCGACTCCCTCGAAGCCATCGACTCGAACCGCATCTCGCGGCTCGTGGACTACTTCGCCGACTACGCCGACTACCTCGTCGTCGCCCTCCTCGAAGAGGACGCGCAGGCCGTCGACAGCGCGTACCCGCGCTACTCGCCGGCGTAACGTCGCAGACGCCGGTTGCATTCTTCGTTTTTCCCACCCGCGACGAGTCGCGTCGCGAACGCGACGTCTCGTTTCGAGTTACACTATTAGCGGTGTCACGAGGCGGGACCGGCGGCGACGTGGCGGCGCGCTCAGGAGAGCGCGATGCTCAGTTCGAGTTCCTCGGCGATGCCGAGGAGGACCTCGGTGAGACGGTCGAACTGCTCGCCTTTCATCCGATTGGACGGGCCGGCGACGCTCAGCGCGCCGAACACGTCGCCGTCCGGTCCCATGACGGGAGCCCCGACCGCGCGGACCCCGCTAATCTGCTCTTCGACGTTGAGCGCGTAGCCGCGCTCTCTGATTTCGGCGAGTTCGTCGAACAGCGCCTCCTCGTCGTGAATCGTCTGTTCCGTCTCCTTGGGGAGGCCGACCCGGTCGATGATTTCGCGGACCCGCGCTGTCGGCATGTGGGCGAGAATGGCCTTCCCGCTCGCCGTCGAGTGGAGGTAGACGCGCTTCCCCACGGTCGACTGCGTCCAGACGCCGTGTTTTCCGGGTGCGGTGTGGACGTACACGCCCCGTCCGTGCTCCTCGACGGTGAAAATCGAGCGCCGTTCCGACTCCTCGGAGAGGACGTTGGTGTAGTGTTCGGCCTTCCCGAATCTGCGTTTCCGCGTCCGGACGAAGTTTCCGAGACCGAGGAAGCGAAGCCCGAGATGATACGTATCGCCCTCTTTAACCACGTATTCCTGCGCTTCGAGGGTCGTCACGTGGGTGTGTGCGGTGCTCGGCGCGATGTCGAGTTCGCGGGCGATTTCGGTCACGCCCGCCCCGTCGCGTTCCCTGAGTAATTCGACGATTCTGAGGGTCGTGACCGTCGTTTTGAGCGAGCGGTCGTTCGCGGTTTCGGTCATTACCTGCGGGTCGTCACCATCGCACATAGTCGTTTCGCCTCTCCCGAATACCAGTTGTTAGATAGCGAATGCGGGCCACGCTGACGCCGAAACGAGTCGTTTGTGAACGATACGCATGCTTTGCGGCCGGATCGGTTTTCGAATCCCCGCCCCAGAGACGGCGAAATCGGCGACCGAAATCGGCAGAAAGCGGTTCGAGAACACCCGAATCGCCGGGATTAGGTCGCGCTCTCGATTTCGGCATCTCCCGCCCCTTCCATTCGTTCCTCGTGAATCGCAATCCGTATACCGTATTTAGAGCCCGAACGTCCACCGCTCCGGAAGTGTTATTATCGTTTCTCCAGTCCAATCGAACGAGACTCAATGAACCACAACGAGACGTTCGAGGCGGTCGAGTCGCTGGAGGCGGAACTCGTCTCACTCACCGAGTCGCTCTGGGAGACGCCCGAACTCGGGCTTCACGAGACCGAGTCCGCCGAGTTGCTCTCGTCGGTCCTCCGCGACGCCGGATTCGACGTCACCGAGGACATCGGCGGGATGCCGACGGCGTTCAAAGCGACCTACGGCGAGGGCGAGCCCCACGTCGGCATCCTCGGCGAGTACGACGCCCTGCCCGGACTGTCGCAGACGGTGTCGTCGAACAGGGAACCCGTCGAGACTGGCGCGCCGGGCCACGGCTGTGGCCACAACCTGTTCGGCGTCGCCGGCGTCGGGGCCGCGCTCGCCGCGAAGCGCGCCATCGACGTCGGGCGGGCCGAGGGGACGGTCACGTTCTTCGGCTGTCCCGCCGAGGAGATACTCGTCGGCAAGGTGTTCATGGCCCGCGACGGGGCGTTCGACGACCTCGACGCCGCGCTCACGTGGCATCCGAGCCACCTCAGCGCGCCGTTCATGGCCCAGACGCTCGCGATGAACTCCGTCGAGTACACCTTTCACGGCGAGTCGGCCCACGCCGCCGACAGCCCACAGTCCGGGCGGAGCGCGCTCGACGCCGTCGAACTGCTGAACACCGGGTCGGAGTTCATGCGCGAGCACGTCTCCGACGACGCCCGTATCCACTACACCATCCCCGACGGCGGCGGCGCGCCGAACGTCGTCCCCGCGGAGGCGACGGCGTGGTTCTACGTCCGCGCGCCGACCCGCGACGAGGTCGACCGCATCACCGACTGGCTCGACGACGTGGCCGAGGGCGCGGCGCTCATGACCCAGACGACGGTGTCGCGGCGGTTCCACACCGGCTGTTACGACTACGTGGCGAATCACGCGCTGTCTGACCAACTGTTGGAGAACATGCGACTCGCCGGTCCCATCCCGTACACCGACGAGGACCGCGAGTTCGCGGCGGAGCTTCAGGAGACGCTGTCGGCGGAGACCATCGAGGCGCGGACGGCGCAACTCTCCGAAGAGCGACGCGAGGCGGCGCGCTCGTCGGTGCTGTATCCCGACGCCCAACCCTCCTACGACGTGGGGACAGTGCTCAACGGCTCCACGGACGTCGGCGACGTGAGCTGGATTACGCCGACCGCGCAGTTCTGGGCGGCGTCGTGGCCGGTGGGGACGCCCTCGCACACGTGGCAGGCGGTCGCCGCCAACGGGAGCTTCGGGTCGAAGGCCGCGGTGTACGCCGCGAAGGTCCTCGCGGCGACGACGCTCGACCTCTTTTCGGACGACGAGTTGGTGGCGGCGGCCCGCGAGGAGTTCGAGGCGTCGGTCCCCGGCGAGTACGAGACGGCGCTCCCGGAGGGGACGGAACCGCCGTTCCACCTCACGCTGTAGGCGTCGAGCGTCGGGAAAATCAGCTCTCGTTCCGGTTCCGGTTTCGGGTCGCGGGTTCGTTCGCTTCTGTCTGTCACTCCGTCGCCGAGGCTCGCGTTACTCCAGTTCCGACCGGAGATGCGTCAGGATGCGGTCGGTCGTCGCCTCGATGACCTCTTCGAGGAACTCGGGGTCGGACTGCGTCGGGTCGCCGAGGCCGCCCTCGACGGTCAGGTCGTCGAAGTGGGCGTACTGGCGGACCTCGTAGCGGTTCTTCTTGGTCTGCGGCGTCTTGCGGTCGCCGCGGACGAGGTCGGGCCGGTAGTGCTCGATGACGCTCGTCTCGTACTCGCCGGCGTGGCCCCACTCGGTGCCGAACCGCGCCTCTAACTGGTCGCGGGCGAAGTCGGTCCAGTGGGCGTAGTACGAGTCGAGTCCGTGGTCGCGCTGGAGTCGGTCGAGAGCGAGTTTATGCGGCTCGATGTTGCCCCCGTGGAAGTTGGCGACGAGAAACCGGGTCCCGCCGTGGCGCTGGACCGACCGCCCCACGTCGATGATTATCTCCTGGTACGTGTCGGCTCCGAGCGAAATCGTCCCCGCGTAGTTGATGTGGTGCTCCGAGTAGCCGTACGGGAGGACCGGGAGAACGAGGAGGTTCAGGTCGTGTTCCGGGGCCGCCGCGGCGAGCTCCGCGGTCAGGTTCTCCGCCCGGATGGAGTCGACCGAGGTCGGGAGGTGCGTCGAGTGCTGTTCGGTTGCCCCGCAGGGGAGCACGACGAAGTCCGCCTCGTCGAACGCGGTTTCGGCTTCCTGCCACGTCATCTCCGCTAGGAGTGACTGTGACTCCGTTGAGTCCATACGGAGATACGCACAGTTGTCGTATATAATAATTTACCATCCGGCAGTATGAGTGGACAAGGGGAAACGAACACACCGTATGCAAATGCTTATGTTGGTGATGCCGAAATGATTCGGCGTCAATGATGAGAGAGAGTGTCTCACGTAGAGATATACTGAAAACGACGGGTGCGTCGATACCCGTCTTGCTCGCCGGCTGTACGTCCGACTCCGGGTCCGAAACGACGACCGAGGGTGACGGCGGCGGCACAACCACGAGCGGCGGAACGGAGACGTCCGCCGGTAGCTCCGACGCGACGATAAACATCGGACAGTCGCTGAACCCCGTCCGATTCGACCCGATAACGCAGCTTTCGAACCCCGACGCGCTCGTCGCAAACCGGGTGTTCAGCCAGCTGTACACCTACGGGGAGGGGACCGACGTGGTCCCGAACCTCGCGACGAGCATGCCGACCATCGAACGGGACAACACCCGTTATATCGTCGAAATCGTCGACAACGTGATGTTCCACAACGGCGACCCGGTCACCGCCGAGGACGTGGCCTACTCGTTCCGCGCGCCGATAGAAGAGGAGACGCCCCTCTTGGGCATCTTCAGCGTCATCGATTCGGTCGAGGCCATCGACGAGACGACGGTCCAGTTCGACCTCTCGAACCCCTACGCGATGTTCCAGCACGTTCTCACCCATCAGGTCGTGCCGGAGGCCGTCCGCGAGGAGGACAAAGAGGCGTTCAGCACCCAACGGCCCATCGGTTCGGGGCCGTTCAAGTTCGTCGAGTGGGAAGAGAGCAACTACGTCACGCTCGAACGCTGGGACGACTACTGGGGCGACGAACTGCCCAACGTCGCGGGCGTCGAGTTCACGCCCATCACGGAGTCGACGACGCGCGTCACCAACCTCCGGACGGGCGACGTGGACGTCATCGAGACGATTCCGCCCCGACTCTGGGAGACCGTCGAGAGCACCGACGACACGAGCATCTCCGAGGTCGAGAGCGTCGGCTACTTCTACGTCGCGTTCAACTGCAACGAGGGGCCGACCGCCGACAAGCGCGTCCGCGAGGCCATCGACTACAGCTTCTCGATGGACGACGCGGTCGACCGCTACATCGACCCGGCCGGACTCCGCCAGTACGGCCCGCTTCCGGGCCCGATGGTCGAAGAGTGGGATATGCCGCTCGAAGAGTGGATGGAGATTCCGAACGACAAGGACATCGAGCAGGCGACGGCGCTGTTCGAGGAGGCCGGCGTCCCCGCCGACTGGGACGCGAAAATCATCGTCCCGCCGGACGACAACCGCGAGAACATCGGTCTCTCCATCGCCAACGGCATCAAGGAGGCCGGCTACGAGGCCCACGTCGAACGGCTCGACTGGGGCGCGATGCTCAGCCGCGCGTACACCGGCAACGCCTCGGACTACAACATCTACGTCCTCGGGTGGGTCCGCTACCCCGACCCGGACGACTTCATCTACAACCTGTTCCACGAGGACTCGGAGGGCGTGAACCAGGGCGTCTACTACCGGAACGACGAGGTCATGGAGCAGATTCAGGGCGCGCGCGAGTCCACCGACCGCGACGAGCGCCAACAGCTCTACCAGTCGGCCATCTCGACGCTCTTGGAGGAGAAGGTCCACCTCCCGGCGTTCAACTACAAGAACTCCTACGGCGTGAAATCCGCCGTCAGCGACTTCCAGGTCCACCCGGTCTCGCCGCAGAACCCGCGGCTCCTCACCGACTACAACAACGTCTCGGTCGACAGATAAACGCTCACAGTCGGTAACAGTTACCAAACGTTATATGCTCACTCCCCATCCACTCCACCCATGACGACAACCGGTTACATCGGACGGCGATTACTCCAAATCGTTCCGGTCATGCTGTTCGTCGTTACGGTCACGTTCGTCCTCATCAACTCGATACCCGGCGACCCGGTTCGAATCCTCGTCGGGCCGGCCGCCGACGCGGCGGCTATCGAGGCCGCCCGCGCGAAGTACGGCCTCGACCAACCGCTGTACGTCCGGTACGTCAGGTACCTCGCGGCGGTCGCGACGGGCGACTTCGGGACGAGCATCCACTACGGTGGGATCGCGGTGACGGAGAAAATCTTCGAGCGGCTCCCGGTGACGCTCTTGCTCCTCGCGTCGAGTTTCACCCTCGCAATCGGCACCGCAATTCCGCTGGGCATCTTCGCCGCCAAGAACCGTAACAACGGCTACGACCACCTCGCCCGCGTCACGTCGCTCATCGGCGTCAGCACGCCGAGCTTCTGGGTTGGCCTGCTGCTCATCATCGTGTTCGCGTACTACGGCGACCTTCTGCCGCCGAGTGGGCTCATTATGCCGTGGGCCGACCCCGCGTCGGTCGACGGGGCGACGTCGAGACTGGACGTGCTCGTGACTGCGGCGTCGCATCTGATACTCCCCTCCATCACGCTGGGGACGCTCCAGATGGCGGCCATCACGCGCATCGAGCGGTCGTCGATGCTCGAAGTGCTCAACAAGGACTACGTCCAACTCGCCCGCGCCTACGGCGTCTCAGAGCGGACGATTCTCCGGCGGCAGGCGTTCAAGAACGCGCAACTGCCGGTGCTCACCGTCATCGGCATCCAGATGACGACCGCCCTCGGCGGCGCGGTGCTGACCGAGACGGTCTTCAACATCAACGGGATGGGGAACCTCATCATCACCGCGGTCCGGGCGCAGGACTACCAGCTCATCATGGGCACGACGATATTCTTCGCCATCGTGTTCGTCCTCGGCGTGCTCGTCGTGGACGTGCTGTACGCGGTCATCGACCCGCGCATCTCCTACGGGGGTGGTTCCGGTGAGTGATTCGACGGCCGCCGTCGGCGACTCGACCCGCGCGGGCGGCGTCGCGGACGCCGACGAGCGCTCCGCCGTCTCGCGCTCCTCGCAGGTGCTCCGACAGCTCAAGCGCAACTCGGCGTCGCGCGTCGGCCTCTACGTCATCGGGCTCGTGACGCTCGTCGCGCTGTTGACGACTATCGACGCCGACCTGTTCGACTACCAGTTCGCGGCGACGTTCTGGTACCACCCGGAGAACGACCCGGCGGGAAGCACCATCCTGCTTCCGCCGGTCGGCATCGAAAACAGCTTCGGGACGGGGTCGTGGGCGCATCCGCTCGGGACGGACCACCGCGGCCGCGACGTGCTCGTCAGACTGGTGTACGGAACGCGCATCGCCGTCCAGGTGGGTCTCATCGCGACGGGCATCGGGATGACCATCGGGACGGTCGTCGGCGCGGTCTCCGGCTACTACGGCGGCTGGGTGGACGACGTGCTCCAGCGGTTCGTCGAATCGCTGTACGCGATTCCGTTCCTCATCCTCGTCATCGCCATCATGTCCGCGTTCGGCCGCGAACTCGGCATCGCCATCGTCGGCGTCTCCATCACGACGATTCCGGTGTTCACGCGGCTGATTCGCTCACAGGTGCTGAGCGTCCGGGAGATGGAGTACGTCGAGGCCGCGAAGGCCGCCGGCGTGCGCGACCGCCACATCATCTTCCGCCACATCATCCCGAACAGCTTCGCGCCGGTGCTCGTCCAGTCGACCTTGCAGGTCGGCGTGAACATCCTCATCGTCGCGTCGCTGTCGTTCCTCGGGTTCGGGGTCCAACCCCCGACGCCGTCGTGGGGGCAGATGCTCGCCCACTCGCGGCAGTACATGATCGTCAACCCGTGGTTCAGCATCTGGCCCGGCCTCGCGATTCTCGCGACGGTCATCGGCTTCAACCTGCTGGGCGACGGCCTGCGCGACGCAATCGACCCGCGGTCGAACGACTGACGATGAACGGACCACACGTCTCACCGACCGTCCGCCGCGGGGCCGGGAGTAGCCCGGTCTCCGCCGCTCGCTCGCCCGCCGAACTATCGCTCCCTTCCCGGGACGGCGTCGGAACTCGCTCTCGCGGTTCTGCAGAGGCACCCATCTCACGCACCGACGCCCCCCACCACTCCACGACCAATGTCTGATACGCTACTCACCGTCCGCGACCTGCACACCCACTTCCGCACCGACGCGGGGACCGTTCGGGCCGTCGACGGTATCTCGTTCGAGGTACAGCGCGGCGAAGTGCTCGGTATCGTCGGCGAAAGCGGCGCCGGAAAGAGCGTCGCGGCGCGGAGCATCATGCGCCTCATCGACTCGCCGGGCGTCATCGTCAACGGCGAGGTCCGCTTCGAAGACGACCTCCTCGTCGGCGTCGAGCGCGGCGACGACCCCGACGACGAACCGCGTCAGGACCCCGAGATGCTGTCGAGCCGCGAGATTCGCGAGCGCGTCCGGGGCCGCGAAATCGCGATGATATTTCAGGACCCCACGGAGAGCCTCAACCCGGTGTTCACCGTCGGCGAGCAGTTGAGCGAGATTATCGGGCTCAACCGCGACGTGTCGGCGGCCGAGGCCGAGGCCATCGCCGTCGAGCGCCTCCGCGAGGTCGGCATCCCCGAGGCCGAACGCCGGATGGACGACTACCCCCACGAGTTCTCCGGCGGGATGCGCCAGCGCGTCCTCATCGCGATGGCGTTCGCGTGCGAACCGAGCCTCGTCGTCGCCGACGAGCCGACCACCGCGCTCGACGTGACCGTCGAGGCGCAGATTCTCGACCTCGTGAAGGACCTCGCGGCCCGCTACGACACCTCGTTCGTCTGGGTCACCCACGACATGGGCGTCGTCGCCGAGATATGCGACCGCGTCGCCGTGATGTACCTCGGCGAAATCGTCGAGCAGGCGACCGTCGACGACCTCTTTCACGACACGAAACACCCCTACACCGAGGCGCTTCTCGGGTCGATTCCGCGGCCCGACCGCGACGTGGACGGCCTGTCGCCCATCGAGGGCATCATGCCGGAGGCCATCAACCCGCCGAGCGGCTGTCGCTTCCACACGCGGTGCCCGCACGCCCGAGAGGCGTGTCTGCACGTCCACCCCGACGCCCGACTCGTCGACGAGGGCGGCGAGGGAGACGGCGACGTGGCGATACAGGCCGGTGACGGAACCGCCGTCACCGAAGTCGCCGCCGCGCCGCACCGGGCGGCGTGCCTGCGCAACGACTCGTTCGCCGAGGCGGGCTACTGGGAGAGCGCCCCGCTCGACGACGCCGAATCAGCCTCCGGGTCGGCCGCCGCCGAGTCGGATTCCGCCGAGACCGGTGACGCCGCCGAGACTGGGACCGGTTCAACGTTCGACCCCGACGCCGACCCGCTCCTCAGCGTCCGCGACCTGCGGAAGTACTTCGACGCGAGCGACGGCTTCCTCGACCGCCTCCGGTTCGACCGCGACGCGGGACTGCTTCCCTTCTCGGTCGACCGCGAGCACGTCCGCGCGGTCGACGGCGTTTCGTTCGACATCCTGCCCGGCGAGACCCTCGGCCTCGTCGGCGAGTCCGGGTGCGGGAAGTCCACGCTCGCGCGGACGCTCCTCCGGTTGGTCGACCCGACGTCCGGCGACATCGTCTTCGACGGGGAGAACCTCGCCGAACTGTCGAAAGAGGAGCTTCGCAAGCGCCGCAAGCGAATGCAGTTCGTCTTTCAGGACCCGCAGGCGTCGCTCGACCCGCGGATGACCGTCGGCGAAATCGTCGAGGAGCCGATGCAGGCCCACGGGCTCTACGAGGGCGAACGCGAGGCCCGGGCGCGCGAACTGCTGGAGACGGTCGGCCTCGACGCCGACCACTACAACCGCTACCCCCACCAGTTCTCGGGCGGCCAGCGCCAGCGGGTCAACCTCGCGCGGGCGCTCTCGGTCGACCCCGACTTCATCGTCTGCGACGAGCCCACCTCGGCGCTCGACGCGTCGGTGCAGGCGCAGGTGCTCAACACGATGAAGGAACTTCAGGACGAGTTCGGGCTGACGTACCTCTTCATCAGCCACGACCTGAGCGTCATCCGCCACGTCTGCGACCGCGTGGCCGTGATGTACCTCGGCGAACTGGTCGAACTCGCGGACAAGGACGACCTGTTCGAGTCGCCGAAACACCCCTACACGCGGGCGCTCCTCTCGTCGATTCCGGTGCCCGACCCGCGGGTGTCCCGCGAGACTGTCCCGCTGTCCGGCGACGTTCCGTCGCCTATTCACCCGCCGACCGGCTGTCGGTTCCACACCCGGTGTCCGAGCCTCGTCGCCCCGGGGGACCTCGACCTCGGCGACGAGGAGTGGGACCGCGTGCGCCGGTTCGTCAGAGCCGTCCAGCGTGAATCCCCGGATATCGTCGCCGACGACGCTCGCGCGACCTACTTCCCCGACGGGCTCCCCGCCGGCGACGCCGGCACGACCGTGGAGCGCGCGCTCTCGCTCGCGGCCGACGGCGCGTGGCGCGACGCCGCGTCGCTCCTGACGGAGACGTTCGTCGAGCCGAGCGTCTGTACCTCCGAGGTGCCGACGCTGGAGTCGCCCGACGGACTCGACCGTGTCGTCAGCTGTCACCACTACTCCTGAAAAAGCGCCGCCGGCTTTACCTCGCCCTCACGCCGACCCGAACCGGTCGGCGACTTCGGCCACGGTTTCGAAGGCGACGCCCGGCGCGTCGGCGACGTGTTCGACGAACGATTCGAGCCGGGCGAGCCGGTGGGACTGCCCGATGACCTGCGGGTGCATCGTGAGGACGAACACGCCGCCGTCGACGTTGTCCACCATCCAGTCGAACTGCTCGCGCCACTGGCGGAACACCGCTTTCTCGTTCGCGTAGCCCCGCTTTCGGTTGAAGGCGAACGCCGGGAAGTCGTCGCGTTGCCACGAGACGGGCACCTCGACGATGTCGGTCTCGGTGCCGCGTTCGAACGGCGCGTCGGCGGGCGCGGCCCACCCCTCGCGGACGCGGTACGGCTCGAAGTCGGTCGCCATCTGGCTCGAGTCCCACTCGAAGCCGAGTTCGTCGAGGATGCCGAGCGTGTGGGTCGAAAAGTCCCACGAGGGCGAACGGTAGCCGGTCGGCCGCCGACCCGTGAGGTCGACGATGCTCTCGACGCCGCGTTTCACGTCGTCGTACTCCGCCGCTCGCGACTCGTACTGTCGCGGGCGGGTGTGGGACCAGCCGTGGTGCTGGACGTCGTGGCCGCGGCTCCACACCTCCTCGGCGGCCTCGGGGAAGCTGTCGATGGTGTGGCCCGGCGTGAACCACGTGGTCTCGACGCCGAACTCGTCCAAGAGGTCGAGGACGCGGGGCGCGCCCACGTCGACGCCGAAGAGTCCTCTCGACAGTTTCGTCGGGCTGTCCGGCGATTCGAACGAGTGTATCCACGAGGAGACGCCGTCGAAGTCGAAGGTGAGGCAGACGCTGTGGTGAGTCACGCTTCGACGTACGAAAATAGATGTGATAGCTGTTTCCATGCCGCACTCGCGGGACGCGGCCCACGCCGGGTCGATTCGCGGACTCCCGACCCGCAGGTTACCGAAACGCCGGCGCGACGCGCTCGGCGAACAGCTCGGCGCTCGTGGTCTCGGGGAAGTCCACGAACTCCACGACGACCTCGCCGAAGCCCATCTCGTCGAACGTCTCCAGTCGCTCGCGGACCTGCTCCGGCGT
This sequence comes from Haloferax sulfurifontis, assembly GCF_014635105.1. Lineage (NCBI taxonomy): Archaea > Methanobacteriati > Methanobacteriota > Halobacteria > Halobacteriales > Haloferacaceae > Haloferax > Haloferax sulfurifontis. The sequence continues at coordinate 170,787 of NZ_BMCI01000005.1, read as the reverse complement.
GCCGACGAGCGGGTACTCGCTGTCGGCGACGTTCTCGGGCTTGAACCGCGGGAAGTGCTCGTCGAGCAGGGCGTCGAGTTCCGCCTCGTCCTCGCGGAGCAGACACCGCGCGAACCACGAGCGCTCTATCTCCTCGAACGGACGGCCGTAGCCCTCGCAGTGGCGTTCCAGCACGTCCAGTTTGTGTTGCATCACCTCCGGCGGCCCCCAGAAGTTCCACGAATCGGCGTACTGGGCGGTGATTCGGAGCGTGAACGACTCGCCGCCGCCGCCGACCATGATGGGCGGATGCGGGTCTCGGACGGGATGCGGCTGACACATCGCCTCGTCGAGGGTGTAGTAGTCGCCGTCGAAGCTGACCGTCTCCTCGGTCCACAGGCGCTTGAGTATCCGAATCGACTCCTCCAGCATCCGGAGGCGGGTCGGCGCGTCCGGCCAGTCGTAGCCGTAGGCCCGCGCCTCGCTCTCCTTCCAGCCGGCACCCATGCCGAGTTTCAGCCGTCCGTCGCTCACGGCGTCGAGCGTGGCGGCCTGCTTGGCGAGGAGCGCGGGGTTTCGGAAGTGGTTGTTCACCGTCTTCGGGTAGAGGTACACGTCCTCGGTCTCGCGGGCGATGGCGGCCAGCGTGACGAAACACTCCGTCGTCGGGCCGCTACCGGTCATGACGTGGTCGGGGACGGCGACGCCGTCGAAGCCGAGACCTTCCACCGCCACGGCGAACTCGATCTGCGCGTCCCACGAAATCTCGTCGCAGAACGCCAACTGGGAGTGAACGGAGTCGCCGGCGCTGGTCGGAACGTTGACTGCGAACTGCATACGAACGGCTCACGCGCGACCACGAAAACAGTTACCACTCCACTCACCGCGTTATTCGCCTCGACCGCGGCGCTCGCACCGCGCTCGGCTCCGACAGTACCGCTCGTCGGCACCCCGACAGTACCGCTCGCCGCCACCCCAACACGTACTACGGTTCGGGCCCTCCCGAACCACATGACGGACAATCAGCGCGCGGCAGTCGTGACCGGCGCGTCCAGCGGTATCGGGCGGGCGGTCGTCGAGCGACTCCGAGCGGACTACGACTACGTCGCTTGCTTCGATATCGAGACCGGCGAGACCGACTGGGACGACGAGCGCGTCCACGAGTTCGCCGTCGACGTTCGCGACCCCGACGCGGTCGCGGACGCGGTGGCGGCGGTCGAATCGGTCGCCGACGTGGCGGCGCTCGTGAACAACGCGGGCATCTCGCGGGCCGTCTCTCTCGCGGACCTCGACCCGGACGAGTGGGACCGCGTCCTCGACGTGAACCTCAAGGGGCAGTACGTCGTCGCCCGCGCCGTCGCGCCGGCCATGGTCGAGCGCGGCGAGGGTGCCATCGTCAACGTGTCGAGCGTCGCCGGCCTCCGCGGGAGCGCCACCGGCGGCGTCCACTACTCCTCGTCGAAGGCGGGCGTCTTCGGGCTCACGAAGGGGCTGGCGAAACAGCTCGGCCCCGAGGTGCGCGTCAACTGCGTCGCGCCGGGGCTCGTCGAGACGCCGCTTCTCACCGAGTCGAACCTCTGGACCGAGGAGGCGCTCGCCGAGTACGCCGCCGACCTCCCGCTCGAACGCATCGGGACGCCCGAGGAAGTCGCCGACGTGGTCGCGTTCCTCTGCGACGGCGCGGGCTACGTGACGGGCACGGTGCTGACGGTCGACGGCGGGTCGATGCTCCGGTGACGCGTTGAGTGACTGCGGCCGCGGTCGGTCTGGCCCATCGCCCGGACCGAGTGGATATCTCAATCATATAAAATATCGAGCTATAATCTATTTCTTATACTTTTGTCGAACGGGCGGTCGACTTCGGACACGTCGTCGTCTGCGGTCGCTTCGAGTCCCGCCCTCGGTTCTGTTTCGACCGATTCGCCCGTTTCGAGTGTCGACACCGGTCTCGACTCGACGTTCACGTTTCCGTGGTGACTCCAGTCTCTCCCCTCCCGCGGGTGTTCGAGTAACGACCGACTGCGAGCGCGATATGGTTCATTTGCCCCGTGATTTTCCTGTTTTTGGCGACGAACCTGATGACTGGTGGTCGTCTTATTCGAGACGGATTTCGTCGTGACTGGGGTTATTCTCCGAAACTGGCGAACTGAGCGTTCGAAGCGACTGAGACGACGGTTTCGCGCCGATGTGGAGGTCAGTTGGCTCTCAAAGACATGACCCGTTGTGATTACTCAAAATACAGTACTGTCTACTTAATAGTCAGGGAAACAAGATTTCTCTCCGCTCGTCCCGCAACGTTGAGCCTTTCAAAACATATTACGCCGCCGCCGCTGTACCGGACGCTCGGGCACAACCATGGACTACGTCAAAGAAGACGACACGGTCGTCGTCAGGCTGGACCCCGGCGAACAGGTCCTCGACTCGCTCGCGACGGTGCGCGACGAGTTCGACATCGAACACGGCTTTCTCACGGGTATCGGCGCGGTCGACTCCGTCACGCTCGGCCACTACGACGTGGGCGACCAGGAGTACCTCGAAGAGGAGTTCACGGGCCAGTTCGAGGTGACGAGCTTCCTCGGCAACATCGGCCCCGACAAGATTCACACGCACATTCAGGTCGGCACGCGCGAGTTCGAGACGCTCGGCGGCCACTGTTCCGGTGCGCGCGTCTCCGGGACGTTCGAAGTCGTCATCCATCTCGGCGAGACGCCGCTGACCCACCACCTCGACGAGCGGACCGGTCTCGACGTGTTCGACATCTGAACCGGGCCGGACCGGGGCGGGCCGAACTGAACCGGACTGACCCGAGTGAGCCGCAGTGCGGACACTCGGTTTCTTTTCTGCGCGGCTGTCGCGGGTCGAGAGCGGCGCGCTCGTCGGGCGACGAGTGAGGTTCGGAGAAAGAAAAGACGGTGCTGTCGGGGCGTCGGCCGGCGGTGGAGGGCCGAAGCGAGGGGGGCTGGAGGGCGCGTGTCGGCGGACTGGCCGACGCCCCGAGCGCACCGGGCGAAGGTTCCGGGGGTCGTCCGCCGACGCGGGTTCCGCCGCGGGGACGCGACCGGGGACCGCTGGTCGCGCCGCCGTCGGCGGGTCGCAACCGCCGGTCCGTTGGAGCGCGGCCGGCGGCAACTATTCGTAGTCGGTAACCCACATTGGCGGTTCCTCGGTTACTACCGTTAGTTACGTGAGTAGCATGAATAGCGTGTGTTTCTCGGAGTCTCGGGTGTACGGGTGCAGTATCAGTCGTCTACGGGTGAATTACTCAATCGAATGACTTTCGACGCGGGGGGTCGTGGCCGAGAGTGACAGATGAAACGACATCTCCGCGTTCACATTGTCCCCCTGTGGCGCGAACACGACCGCATCGTCGGCCCCATCGAGGACGACCGGCCGGACAAGGTCTACCTCCTCGAACACGAGGACCCCGCGGTCGAGCGCCCGACCTACCACGAGGCGGTCGTCGACCGCATCGCCGACGTGGTCGGCACCCCGCCTGACGTCGAGTACCTCGACCTCTTCGACATGTACGAGGTGATGGGCGCGATTACGACCATCGCCGACTGGCACCCCGACGACTTCGTCCGCGTCAACGTCACCGCCGGCACCAAGCGCGCGGCCGTCGGCGCGACGATGGCCTGCATGGACGAACACACCGACGCCGAACCGTACGTCGTCGACCCCGAGGTCCGGCCGCACGGCCTCGACGCGCCGGTCACCGAGGGCTTCGAGCGGGCGTCGCTCCTGACGACCTACCAAATCGACTCGCCCTCCCCCGACCAGGTCGCCGCGCTCGCCCTCATCGAGGCCCACGACACCGACGCCAAACGCGCGAAGAAGAAGACGCTCATCACCGAAGCGGCCCGCTACGGCCTCGAGTTCATGCGCGGCCGCGTCGACGGCGAGGTCGAAGACTACGACCCCGTCACCGGGGACTACAACGTCCTCGACAACCGCGTCACCGCGACGCTCGAACATCAGGGCTACGTCGCGGTCACCCAGCGCGGAACCCGCCGCTACCTCGAACTCACGGAGGAGGGGAGACAGACGCTCCGCGCGTTCCGCCACCGCGCCGAGTCGGTCGTCTCGGACCTCGAAGCGCGGACCGACGACCCCTCCGACAACGTCGATTTCGCCCTCGACAACCCGGTCGACGCGCTCGTGGAACACCGGTAGGGCGAGTCGTCGCGCCCGTCGCGCACCGTTCTCCCTGCGACGCTCGCCGTCCCCTCGCGCGCTGAGGACAACTGTTAGTACGGTAGCGACGGGACACAGACATGTATGCCCTCCAACATGCACACGCGCAGAGCCGTCCTCGCGGCCGGCGGCGCGACCGCCCTCGCGTCGCTCTCAGGCTGTGTCGCCCGCGCGTTCAGCACTCTCGACGTCGAGCGCGACTACCGACGCGACGCGCCCGTCGGCGACGTGACAGGCGCGTGGCCGACCTACCAGCGCGACTTCGCCAACACCGGTTACACGACCGGCCCCGGCCCCTCGGCGGACGCGGGCGTCGAGCGAATCGCGTCCGGCGACGCGGCGCTCGCCACCTCAGTCGCGGTCGCCGACGCCCGCGGCGTGCTCGGCTACAGCGACGGGGACGGCGAGGACGGCGTGTATCGCGCGCTCGACCTCGACGCCGAGACCGCTCCCGCGGACTCCGACCGCGCGTGGACCGTCGACTACGCCCACGCTCGCCGGCGACGCGATGTTCGTCTCGACCGCGGAGTTCGTCGCGGCCTACGACGCCCGGACCGGCGAGCGGTGCTGGCGGACGAGCGAGGGCGGGTACGGGACCCCCGCGAACGCGCCGGTGCTCGCCGCGGAAACGCTCGTCGACGGCGGCGGTTCGACCGTCTTCGGGCGCGACCCGGCGACTGGCGAGGAGCGATGGAGCTACGACGCCGGCAGGGCCTCGCCCGGTCTCGCCGCCCGCGACGGCGTCGTCTACACGCCAATTGGCGTCGACCACGAGCAGACCGGCGTCGCCGCGCTCGACGCCGCGACCGGCGAGGAGCGGTGGCGACGCGAGGACCTCCCGCAGAGCGCCGTCCCGCTCACGGTGGACGACGCCCATCTCTACTACAGCGCTCACCGCGGGAACGTGTTCGCCCTCGCCCTCGAAGACGGGTCGACGCAGTGGCGGGCGTCGGTCCCGCTCCCGGAGAACGGAAGCCCGCAGACCGCCGTCGCGGACGACACGCTTCACGTCCAGTCCTCGCGGGGGAGCCTCGCCGCGTTCGACGCCGGCGACGGCGCGACGAAGTGGACGCTGTCGCTCGATGCCGATACGTTCGCCCGGCCGCCGGTCGTCGCCGAGGACACCCGATTCGTGGCGAGCGACGACCGACTCTACGCCGTCTCGGCGGCGTCCGGCGATGAACTGTGGTCGAAGGCGCTCGACGTCCGACCCACCGGCGGCCTGTCGGTCCGCGGGTCGGAACTCTACTTCGCCGGGACGGGCAGGAACCCCGGCGTGTTCCGCGTAGCGGACTGACGCCCGCGGGCCGCCGCCGTCGCGATTGCGTTCCGCGCCGACCGACGACGCCAGCCCCCGTCAGTCGAACGTGTACGTCCGGTACCGTCGAACCGCGTACCGGTACGAACCGTAGGAGACGCCGACGGTCACGAGGAGGTACAGCCCGAGTCCGGCGGCGAGAAGCGGCGTCGGAGCGAGGTGTCCGGTGACGCCGAACCACGTGGCGACGAGTCCGATGACGGTCCCGGGGCCGACGACGAACATGAACGCCATCAGCACGAGCGTCGAGGGAACGACGGTCGTCGCGCCCCAGAACTCGCGTTCCTCGTATATCGGGTAGGCCGCGCCGAGGCCGACCGCGAAGGCCGCCGCGGCGAGGCACATGAGGACGCCGACGAGCGCGAACGTGACCGCCGACAGCGGCGGCGTACCGAGGGCGACCGTCGCCAGCGGGAGCGCCGCGGCGACCGGGACGCCGAGAATCACGCCGGCGAGGACGCGCCCCCGAACCAGCGCCCGCGGCGCAGTCGCGGTCAACAGTAGTATCGGGAACTGCGGGCGGTCGTCGCCGATGGGGTTGAGGCCGAACGTCGCGCCCGCGAGGTAGGTCCCGAGGCCGGCCCCGCTCGCGGCGAGTATCGGGCCGAGTCCGTCGGCCGAGGACTGGACGATGGTCGTGCCGAGCGGGCCGAGGAAGAACACCAGCATGACGAGGTGCGTGAACTTCTGGGGGTGGCGGACGCCGCGGACGAGCAGGCCCCACGCGACGTGGCCCCCTTTCGTCGCCGACAGCGGCCTCGGCGTCGAGAAGCCGCCGGCAGACCCGTCAGCCTTCGCGCTCGCCGCCGAGACTCGGTCGCCCCCGGTCGCGTGGTCGGTGAACCAGAGCGCGCTGGCCTGCCGGGTGGCGACGACGAGGCCGACGGGCGTGAGTGCGACGATGGCCGCGAAGGTGACGACGGCGGCCGCCGAGGACGGTCGGGCGAGTGGAGTCCCGACGAACGCGAGCGCGAGGTAGTCGGCGAGCGGGTCGAACGTCAGCGTCGCCGCCAGCGTGTCGACCGGGAGCGAGCCGTCGGCCAGCGACCGGCCGAACGACTGCGAGACGAGGACGACTCCAACCATCGCGACGAAGCCGACGACCTTGAGCGTGCGCCGGACGCCGGGCAGGCGCTCGAATCCGCGGAGCACGGCGACGCCGGCCGCGTAGCCCCAGACGGTCGTACAGCACGCGAGCGGGACGACGACGGCGGCCGCCGTCACCAACAGCGACGGCGCGCCGAGCCCGGCCGTGAACGTCGCGGCGACGACAGCGAACGGGAGTCCGAACCAGAGGCCGATTCGACCGACTTCGGCCGCGATGAGTCCGATGACGACGGCCCGCGGGTGGACCGTCGTGAGCACGAGCGACTCGTTTTCGACGCGGCCGATGCGTTCGAGCGTCCGGAACGTCGCGAGGAGGATCAGCACCACGGGGACCGCGGTGGCGACGAGGCCGAAGAGTGGAATCTCGGTCACGGACTGCGCGCGCCGGCCGGCGACGTAGACGACCGGGAGCGAAAACAGGAGGTTGCCGCCGAAGACCAACGCGAGAAGCAGGAGGCCGACGATTCGGCGCGTCTCGGAGGTGTACCCGCGGACGCTCCGCACGAACTCGGCGCGCCCGATTCGCAGGCCGTGGCGAACGTCTCGTCGGAGATTCATTCGTCGGCGACACCCGATAGATGCGACTCGTCGCTCGTGACCGCGAGGAACGCGTCTTCGAGCGAGCCCTCGCCGCCCGTCTGGGCGCGCGATTTCACCTCGTCGGGCGTCCCCTCGGCGACGACGCGGCCGTCGAACAGGACGCCGACCTCGTCGGCGACGGCCTCGACCACGGGGAGGATGTGCGTCGAGAGGAAGACGGTCGACCCCGAGGCGGCCACGTCGCCGATGGACGTTCGAATCTGTCTCGCCGCGCGGGGGTCGAGCCCGGAGGTCGGCTCGTCGAGAAACAGCACGTCCGGCTCGTGGAGCACGCTCTGGATGAACGCGGTCTTCTGTTTCATCCCCTTCGAGTACGTGCCGATGCGCTTGTTCGCGTCGCCGACGAGGCCGAACCGGTCGAGCAGGTCGTCGATGCGCGCCTCGGCGGTCTCCGCCGGGATGTCCCGGAGGTCGGCGACGTAGTCGAGTTGCTCGCGGGCGCTGAACTCGTCGTACAGCGGCGGCGTCTCCGGGAGGTAGCCGACGTGCGGCGCGAGCTTTCCGCGGTCGCTCACGTCGAGCCCGCAGATTCGGACCGAACCCGAGGTGGGCCGTGAGAGCCCCGTCAGGATGCGCATCGTCGTCGTTTTCCCCGCGCCGTTCGGTCCGAGAAAGCCGTACACCGTTCCGCTCGGAATCGACAGCGAGACGCCGTCGAGCGCGACCTCGGAGCCGTAGGACTTCCTGAGGTCGACCGCTTTAATCGCGGCGTCCGGGTTCGTGGAGGGCATGGGACGACCCCCGATTCACCCCCCGGACGCCTAACGGTTGCGAATGACACGTGAGCGACAGAATCTGCGGCGACTCGGCCGTCGCCTCAGGGTGCCGTCGTCTCGGGATTCGTCGGGCGAATCGACCGGTAGAACGCCGTCGAGTAGGCGGCGAAGAAGCCGCCGACGAGGCCGCTGACGAGCACGAGTCCGACCGCGATGGCGACCATGCCGACGACGCCGACCGTCGGGAGACTCGAAAACGCCGACGCGGCGGGAGCGCCGGAACCCGCCCCGCCCACCGCGGCCCCCTGATGTCGGAGCGACGGGGTGAGAAGGAGCGAGATGACGACGGCGAACGCGCCGGCGAGGACGCCGCCGAGGCCGGTGATGACCGAGTAGCCGAGGACCGACACGATGTTGTTCCTAACGCAGGAGACGCTCCGCTTGATGCCGTCGACCGCGCCGAGGTCGTCGATGACGATGGCGTGGCCGAAGAACTGCACGACGAACACCACGGCGAGGTAGGTGAGAGCCACGGCGAGGACGACGACGCCCAGAACCGCGAGCGCGACGGTACTCATCTCGCCGTTGCTCCCGAGGACGGCGATGCCGACGAACACCGAGGCGAAGACGCCGACGAACGACAACACGAAGTTGACGACGAGCAGGGAGAAGTACACCACGAGCAGTGAGACGTAGTGTGTCTTCCCCTCGCTGACGAACGTACCGAGCGAGGTGCGACCGTCGATGGCCTCGTTGGCCATACCGAGAACGCCGCCGAGGAAGAACGGGACGATGAATATCGTGAGTCCGCTGAACCCAAGCGAGACGATGCTCCCGATGAGCGGGCTGACCGCCTGCGCGAATATCGAGGGGAGTTGAATCAGGCTGAACGCCGTGGCGACGACGAACAGTATCGGGTTCCGTCTGAGCGACCCGGCGGCTGTACCGATGGATTGGAGGGCTGTCATACTGACCACGTCTCCGCATCGAGCAAAGAATGTTTGGTTGACAGGTCGTCGCACGCCCTCCACGCATCGAACCGCGAGCCTGCCGGAGACGACTGCTACACGGCTCGTACTTCCGCAATTGTCGTTAACACGACCCTCCGCGTGGTCGGCGTTTTCACGGGTAACCGACCCGGTCACGGAGGAACGAATCGACCGCGGCCGCGACCCGCTCGGGGTCGTCGCCGGGGCCGCCGTGACCGAGCGCGTCGAACTCGACGAACCGACTGGCCGGCAGGGCGTCGTGGACGTTTCGGGCGCTCTCGCGGAGGAAATCGGGGCCGTCGGTGCCGGCCAAGACCACGGCGGGTGCGTCCACGTCCAAGCGGGCCGGAAGCCGGTACTGCTCGACGGCGCGGTTCATCCGGACGACCTCCTCGGCGAGGGCGACGCAGTCGGGCCAGACGGGCCACTCGTCGAGCCACGCGTCGAGGTCGTCGATGCCGTCGGGGTGGAGCACCTGCTCGACGTAGCGTTTGACCGCCTCGCGCCGCTCTCCCGCCCCCACGAGCGCGGCCATGCGCTCCGAGAGGTCCGCCTCTCTCCGGTACGCTTCCGGGAGAACCGCCGGCTCGTAGGCGGCGACGGCGGCCACCCGCGCGTCGGTCGCCGCTTCGAGAGCCGTGAGCGCGCCGAAGGAGTGACCGAACAGCGCCGGGTCGCGCCCGGTCGCCGCGCGAATCTCGTCGACGAGTTCCCGGACGGTCTCGGCCTCGCGCTCCAGCACCGCCTCGGCGGGCGTCGTCTCGGCGTCGTCCAGACAGGTGCCGAAGCCGGGTCGCTCCGGGACGACGACCTCGTAGCCGTCGAGGTGCGGGACGACCGGGTCCCAGAACGCCGGCGGTGCCATCCCGCCGTGACAGCACAGGAGCGGCGCGCCGCTCCCGAATCGCTCGTCGGACAGTTCGGTTCCGCGTTCGAATCGAATCGGTTGCATCGCACCCTCGCTTGTCGCCGGCGGCGGCTAAGTCGCACTCTCAGCCGTGCGGCCGTTTACATGGGGGCCGAAGAGGGAGCCCCGACTCGGCCGCTTCGACACGCCCTTGGCCGACCGCCGAGACAGCGGACGTATGGGGCTCATCGCCGAGTTCGACATCGACTGCGACGCGCTCCCGCTGACCGGGGTCGCGGCGGCGGTCCCGGAGGCGACGCTCGCGCTGGAACTCCAGTACAACCACGGCGAGCGACCGATGTTCGTCGTCACGGTCACGGGGGGTTCGACGCGGGCGCTCGAAAGCGCCATGGACGACTCCCTCGACGTGGCCGACTGGACCCGGATCGGCGAGTCGGGCGAGACGCGCCGGTATCAGGCCGTCCCGGCGCTGAGCTTCGAAGAACAGCTCGGTGACAGCCTCGACGACCTCGCCGGGCTGGAGGCCCTCGCCACCGCCGACGCCATCATCGAGCGCATCGAGGTCCGACCGGCGGGCTGGCGACAGACCGGCTGGTTCGCGGACCGCGACGCGTTCGGGCGGTTCGCGTCGTTCTGGCGGCGGAACGCCGGCTTCGACCTCCGGCGCCTCGCCCGCGACGGCGACCCCGAACCGCCGGGCGAGGGGCTCACCGACCGACAGGACGAGGCGCTCCGGACGGCGTACGAACTGGGCTACTTCGACATCCCCCGCGGGGCCACCCTGCGGGAGGTCGCCGACGACCTCGGCATCACCGCCTCCTCGGCCTCCGAGCGACTCCGACGGGCGCAGACCCGGCTCATCGCCGAGACGGTGGCGACGACGTGGCCGCCGCTTCCGAACTGACGGGTCGACGAACCACTCGGGTCGGTCGCGCCCGAAGACCGACCTAACTGAGTCGGACGACGGCGCCCCGGCCGGCGAAGTAGACGCCACCCTCGGCGACGCTCGGGCCGATGTCGAAGCGCTGGCGTTTGCCCGCCGCCAGCTCTTGCCGCGTGTTTCCGGTGGGGGCGTCGAGGACGGTTATCGCATCCCCGCTGTCGTCGTGCGTCGGGACGAACACGGTCCCCGCGCCGACGGCGATGCCGCTCGCGTAGCTTCCGGCGTAGTTCAGGTTGTCCCAACAGCGGGTGCCGTCCGCCAGCGCGAGCGCGACCAGTCGGTCGTCGGTCGCGACGTACACCCGACTGCCGTCGGTCGCGATGGTCTCGGGCCGCCTCGGTCGGCGTTCGCCGCCCGCTCGCCGCGGTTCGAGCCGGTAGCGCCAGCGCTCTGCACCCGTCTCGGCGTCGAGTCCGAGCACGCTCCCGGCACCGGTCCCGACGAGGACGGTTCCCTCGACCACCGAGACGTTGCACGCGATTCGGGCGCCCGTCTTCGCGCGCCAGCGCTCCGTCCCGTCGGCCGTCGCCAGCGCCCGGACGTAGGTGTCGTCGCCGGCGGTGTAGACGGTGTCGCCGGCGACGGCGGGCGTCGAGTCGGAGGGGAACCCGGTCGCGGCCCGCCAGCGGGTCTCGCCGGTCGAACGCGACAGCGCGTGAGTCGCGACGCCCGCTTGGACGTAGACGGTGTCGCCCGCGACGATGGGGCTCGCACCGAAGATGCCGCCGCCGAGTCCCTCCCGCTTCCAGCGTCGGTCACCCGTCGCCGCGTCGAAGGCGTGGGTCTCCTCGCGGGTCACGACGACGAGCGTTCCGTCGCCGACTGCGGGCGCGGGCTCGGGGTCGGTGAGCGGTCTGGTCCACGTTCGCTCGCCCGTGTCGGCGTCGACCGCGGAGAGTCCGTCGTCCATGTCGTGGACGTAGACGGTGCCGTCGGCGACGACCGGGACGTGGTGGCCCACGTAGGTCTCCACGGGCACCGTCCAATCGACGGCGAGGTCGCCCTCGGGGACGGCCTCGGACGCGACGGCCCCGGTGTTCGTCGTCGGACCCATCACGCCGCGCCAGTCCGCGGTCGCCGGCTCGACGGGGTCGTACTCGGGGCACTCCCCGCTCGTCGGATTGTGCTCCGACCGCGTTCCGAGACAGCCCGCCGCGCCGACGGCGGCGGCGCTTCCGAGACTCGCCAAGAGTCGACGCCGAGTCGGTCGCTGGCCGGTGTCGGTCATGCGACCTTCACCACCCCGCGGTGCGCGTGGGTCAGATACATCGCCTCCTCGGTGATGACCGGCGACGCCATCGGCCGCCTGTAGTACGGTTGGGCGAAGTAGTTCCCCGACTGGAGCCACTCGTCGGCGTCGCCGCCCCACAGCCGCGTCCCGTCGGCGGCGTCGACGGCTCCGGTTCGGAGGTAGACTCGCCCGTCGGCGACGGGCGGGCGAGCGAGATACGGGAGCTCCGTCGGGTCGCGGTCGTGGCTCGGCGGCGCTTCGTTCACCACGCGCCAGCGCTCGCCGCCATCGGTCCGGGAGAGCGCGTAGAGGTTCTTCGCGCCGACGTAGACTCGCTCGCCGTCGACCGTCGGCGGGCCGGCGGCCTCCGAGCCGGTCACGAACCGCCAGCGCTCCTTGCCGGTGTCGGCGTCGAGCGCGTAGACGGTTCCGCCGACGGTCGCGTACAGCGCGTCGTCGGTGACGGCGAGGCCCCCGGGCGACCGGCCGTACCGGCCGTCGAGCACCGTCCGCCAGCGCCGCCCGCCGCCGTGGTCGTAGCCGAGGACGACGACCGCCTCGCGATCCCGCTCGAACGGCGTGAAGGCGGCGTAGACGCCGCGGTCGTCGGCGACGGGCATCGTGGTTTCGACCGGTTCGTCCGGGCCGACGAGGTGCTCTGTCGGCCCCGGTCTGTCGGCGGTCCACAGTCGGCTTCCATCGCTCCCGACGGCGTGCAGGCGGCCGTTCCCGCTTTCGACGTACAGTCTGTTCCCGTACGCCGTCGGGGTTCCCAGCCGGCCGCCGAGGTCCGCGGCCCACTCGCTCGACCCGTCGCTTCCGACGGCGTGGAGGGTGCCGTCGTAGCCTCCGACGACGACGATTCCCGGGTCGTCGCCGACGACCGCGGGGCCGCCGCTGAGCCCGTCCGGGAAGCCTTCGACCCACCGGACCGACCCGGACTCGGCGTCAATCGCGGCCAGCGGGCTGGTGAAGTCGTCCGGCCTGTAGTGTCGGGTCGCGAGTCCGGTCGCGTAGACGGCCCCGTCGGCGACGACCGGCGGGGCGAGCGCGCCGTAGAGCGGCGGGTCGAGGCTCCCCCGCGAGACGCTCCACGAGACGGTTCCCTCGGGCGGGCCGGCCGGTGCGTGGCCCGTCGCCTGCGGGTCGTAGCCGGCGGTCGGCCACGCCCTCGTCGGCGCGTCGAACGTCGCGTCCGGAGACGGTGGTGAGCCGCCGCACCCGGCGACCCCGCCCGCGAGCGCGACTCCGCCGGCGGCCAGTACCTCGCGTCTGGAGAGCATACGACCGCCGTCTCGGCGCGGGATAAAAACCTTCGTGGCTCCTCGCTCGAAGGGTTCGCCGGCCGCGGCCGGTCGCGCCGCCGTCGAAACCAACAGGAGTATTATCAGCCGGACCACACGTCCTCGCTGATGCCCTCCTATTCGAGACGCGACGCGCTGAAGGCTCTCCCGGCGCTCGCCGCCGGTCTCGCCGGCTGTGCGAGCCTCACGGGCCGCGACGACTCGCTTCCGATGCCGACCGCGTGGACGGCGGGCGTGCGGACTCCGACCCGCACCCTGCGCCCGCCGTCCGGCCCCCTGCTCGTCGGAACCGGGAGCCCGTTTCACGCCGACCCGATGGTGTCCGCGCTCGACCCCGAGACCGGCGAGGAGCGCTGGGCGATGACCGGCCGGAAGGGCTACCGGTCGCCGCTCGGCGTCGACGACCAGTATGCGTACCTGTTCTCGAAGGCGGGACGGGCCACGGCGGTCGATTACGAGGCGGGCGAGCGAGCGTGGAACACTGGGTTGACGGGCGTCGATAGAGCCGACCCGGGCGTCGTTCAGTACCCGCCGGTCGTCGCCGACGACACCGTCGTCCTCCCCATCTCGGGCACCGAAAACGACGTGGTAGACCGACTGCTCGGGCTGTCCCGCGAGGACGGCGAGCGGCGTTTTCGCGCCGAACTTCCGGCGTCGCTGGCCGGCGCGCCCGCGTCCGCACCCGCCGGCGACGGCTCCCAAGCCGGCGTCGTCGCGCCCATTCTGGACGGAACAGTTCGCCGGTTCGCCACCGATGGCTCCGAATCGTGGCGCGTCGACGTGGGCCCGTCGCCGTCGTCGGTGGCGGTCGCCGGCGACACCGTCTTCGTCGGGAGCGCGACCGAGGAACTGTTGGCGCTCGACGCGGCGACCGGCGAGCTTCGGTGGCGCGGGTCGCTCCGAAACACCGTGTTCGCCCGGCCGCTCGTCTCCGACGGCCGCGTGTACGTCGGCGGCGCGGACTACTTCCTGTACGCCTTCGACGCCGAGACGGGAACCCGACTGTGGCGGCGCGAACTGGCCGGCCCCGTGACCTGCGGACCGACCCGCGTCGGCGACCGACTGGTGACCGTCGTGGGGTCTGACCTCCTCGTCCGGGGGCACAGCGGGACCGTCCCGTTCGAACCGACCGCGCTGTACGTCCACGCGACCGACGGCACCCTCCTCAGCGAGTACCGGTTCGAGGGCTACCTCGACGGCGGCACGGTGAACTGGGCCGTCGCCGCCGGCGACGGCGTCTACGTCGGACAGGAGTGGCAACTCGCTCGGCTCGGCGCGGAGGTGCTCGATGCCGAGTGAGCGTCCGGAGCGGACGGGTTCGGCCGGAAGCCGGGAGCAAACCGTCACCCGCCGCGAGGTGCTCGGGACGCTCGCGGCCGTCGGCTCGCTCTCCGTCGCCGGCTGTAGCTCGATTCCCGGACTCGGCGGGAGACGACCGGTCTGGCGACGCGATATCGACGGGGCGTTCATGGCCGGCCCGCCCGCCGTCACCGACGAACTGGTCCTCGCCGGGATGCAGGACAAGGCGCTGTACGGCCTGCGACGCGAGGACGGATCGACCACACTCCGGTTCGAGACGGGCGGCCCGATAGAGACGCGACCCGTCGCTCCGCCGTCCGGCGGCCCGTACCACGTCCACAGCACCGACGGCGACCTCTACGCCGTCGATGCGGCGGGCGAGGAACTGTGGCGCGACGAGGGCACGGCGCGCCGGGCGCGACTCGTCCGCACCGGGTCGCTCGTCGCCGAACTCGACTTCGCGGGCTCCGAGAACACGCTCACGGGCTACGACCCGCAGACCGGCGACCGACGCTTCGAACGGGCGGTTTCGTCGTACTTCCTCGACGGCGTCACCGACGACTCGTTCGTGGTGCCCGTGCCGGCGGGCGGGAGCGAATCGCGCGTCGTCTCGCTCTCGCCGGCGGACGGGAGCGTTCGATGGCGGACCGAGCCCCGGCGGTGGTATTCCAACGTGGCCGCGGACGTCCGACTCGCCGCCGCCGCGAGAGACGGGACGCTGACGGCCTACGAACTCTCCGACGGGAGCGTTCGGTGGCACGTCCCCATCGGCGACGTGGGGCGGACGATGGTGCTCGGGTCGCAGACGTACCTCACCCGCGACCGGGAAGACGGGCGGCAGGAACTGCTCGCGTTCGACCGGGAGACGGGCGAGCGCCTGTGGGCGAACCCCACGGGCTACCAGATTCGGGCGGTCGAGGCCACGGACGACGCGGTGTTCGTCGGGAGCCGCGTCGACGACCCCGACGGCGGGATTCTCGGCCGAGTCGACTGCTTCGGCCTCGACGGGACGCGGCGGTGGCGGACCGTGACCGGGCTCCCGTCCCTCGACTCGCTCGGCGTCACGGACTCTCGCGTCGTCGCCGGCTGGGACCGGGGCTTCGAGGTGCTTTCCCGGGAGTCGGGCCAGACGCGGTGGTCGTACGAACCGGACTCGCACAGCCGACTCTCTCTCCGCGTCGAGCCGTCGTCGGTGTTCGTCTCGTACGTCGGCGACGGCGCAGTCGCGCGGTTCCCGCTGGACTGACTCCGCGTTCCCGGCCCCTGCCCTGATTCGACGACGTACTCCCCACCAACTTATTGCCGTGCCGAGGGGATACTGCGCCAACGAGGCACACGAACCGATGGACGACACACGCCGCGCGTCTCCGCTGAAGCGCCTCGTCGAATCAGTCGAGACCCGAGCCGACGAGGAGGTGAGCGACTCTCTCGGGGCGCTCCGGACGGCGTCGGCCGAGGACCGCAAACAGGCCCTCCACGAGCTTCGACGCCTCGCCGACGACCGGCCGATCGCGTTCGAGTCGTTCCTCCCCGCCGTCACGCCGTTTCTCACCGACGACGACCGCGCCGTCCGGCTGTTGACCGCGAAGGCGCTCGTCGCGGTCGCGGAGGCCGCTCCCGATGCGGCCGCTCCCGCGGTTCCGGCGCTCGCCGAGCGCCTCGCCGACGAAGACGAGTTCTACTACGTCCGCGCTCGGTCGGCCGAGGCGCTGGGCTACGTCGCGCTCGAACACCCCGACGCGGTCGCCTCGCCGGAGATGCTCGCGGACCTCCGCGTCGGTCTCTCGTTCGACGAACCCGAGGTGAAACAGAAGCTGGCGAAGGCGCTCGAATGCGTGGCGCTCGGCGACCCCGGTCGACTTCGCCACCGCGTCTCGACGCTCGTCGAACACCTCGACGACCCGGACGTACTCGTCAGATACCACCTCTGTACGGCGATGGCGGCCATCGGCTGTGACGCCCCGGACTCGCTCGGCGCGGGTCGGTCGGCGCTCTCCGCTCGGCTCGCCGACGAGAACGCCTTCGTCCGGGGGCGCGCCGCCGAGGCACTCGGGCTGTTGGCCCGCGAGCGCGGCGAGTCGGTGACGGTTCCGGACTCGGTACTCGATACGGAGTCAGACGCGGCGGCCGAGTTCGTCGCCGAGCGGGTCCGCTTTCTCCGGGCGTCGGGTGACGGCGATGGCAGTGACTCGCCGGCCGACGGCGTCGGGACGCTCGCCGGCGTTCGAGACACGACCGCGTCCGCGGTCGCCGAGATTACGTCGCCCGACGCGGACGGGGAGTGTCCCCATTGCGGTGTCGACCTCCCCGAGGGAGCGCCGCCGATGTGTCCGAGTTGCGGCGTTCCGTACTGAGTTGACCGTCTCGCCCTCCGTGCGCCGTGTTCACGCCCGGCCGTCGGCGAAGTCGACGCCCGTGATTTCGAAGCGAGTGCCTCCCTCGGCGGACTCGGTGACGCGGACCTCCCAGCCGTGGGCTTCCGCCACCTGCTTGACGATGGCGAGACCGAAGCCGGTCCCCGAGCGCGAGGTGGTGTACCCGGCCTCGAAGACCGTGTCGAGGTGGTCGGCCGAGATACCGTCGCCGTCGTCGGCGACGTAGAAGCCGTTCGGGAGGTCGCCGACCGTCACCGTCACGCCCGGGCCGCCGTGCTCGACCGAGTTACGGACGAGGTTCTCGATGAGTTGCTGGAGCCGGCTCCGGTCGGCGACGACGGTCGTCGTCAGGTCGTTTCGGAGGTCGGCGTCCGCCGTCTCGACGGTCCGCCAGCAGTCGTCGACGAGCGACGACAGCGCCACGGTTTCGCAGTCGCCGACGTCGTCGCCCTCGCGGGCGAGCGTCAGCAGGTCGTCGATGAGGTCACCGATGCGGTCGAGCGCCTCCGCGGCGGTGGCGAGTCGGTCGCTGTCGTGTTCCTCGCGCGCCAGCTGAACGTTGCCGGTGGCGACGTTCAGCGGGTTCCGCAGGTCGTGGCTGACGACGCTGGCGAACTCGCTCAGCCGCTCGTTTTGCCGCTGGAGCTGTCGTTCGCGCTCGCGCTGTTCGGTCGTGTCGCGGTACATCCAGAGGTGGCCGGTCCCCTCGGGCAGTTCGATGGGTTCGTAGCTTCGGGCGAGCGTCCGGCCGCGCGCCAGTTCGACCGACTCGGAGTAGTCGGATTCGGACCCGGATATCAGTTCGTCGACGCGCTCGACGAAGCCCTCGGGGTCGGTGGTGAGTTCGCCGGCCTCTCGCGCCAGTTTCCGACAGTCCGCGTCGACGAGCTCCGCGGGTGACGCCTGGATATCGAACAGTTCGAGCAGTCGGTCGTTGACCGCGAGGACGGTCCGGTCGCTGTTCTCGGCGAGGACCCCGACCGGGAGCGCCCCGACGAGCGTCGAAAGCAGGACGTTGGTCCGTTCGAGTTCGTCTTCGTGGTCGACGCGCTCGGAGATGTCGCGGCTGATGGCGACGAAGCGGTCCTCGCCGGCGAGGTCGAGCCGGCGGACGTGGACCTCGACCGGGAACGTCGAGCCGTCCTTGCGGGTGTAGGTGCCCTCGATCCGCCGCCTGTCGCCTTGCTCCATGTCGTTCCAGATGTCCGTGGCTCGCTCGGCGCCCAGCGTTCGGTCCAGGTCCCAGACCTTCATCTCGGTGAGTTCCGCGGCGCTGTAGCCGGTCGCCTCGCACAGTTGGGGGTTCGGGTCGAGGATGTCGCCGTCGACGTTGTGGACGTTGACCATGTCGGGCGACTCCTCGAAGAGCGCGGTGACCCGCGCCGTCGTCTCCCGGAGTCGCGCCTCGCGCTCGATGCGCTCGGTCACGTCCTGAAACAGCGAGAAGACCGCCACGACCTCGCCGTCGTCGTCGGTGACGACGCGGTTGTGCCACTCGCAGTGGATGTGTTCGCCGTCCTTTCGGACGTTCTCGTCGACGCTGTGGTAGCCGCCGGTGTCCGTGGCGAGCTGGTCCGTGACGGTGTCGACGTTGTCGTAACTGCCTTCCGTGACGATGGCCTCCCAGGTGTGGCCGCGCAGTTCCGCCTCGGAGTAGCCGAGAACATCTTCCGCACGCTCGTTGAGGCCGACGATGCGGAAGTCGCTGTCGTACTCTAAGACGCCGAGAGGCGACTGTTCGATGAACAGGGAGAGCCGTTGTTCGCTCGCCTCGAGCGCGCGCTGTGAGCGGTACTGTTCGACGGCGTTCTCGATACGGTTGGCGAGGACGGTGTACTGGCTGGTCCCGTGTTCCTTCTGGAGGTAGTCGGTGACGCCCGCGGAGATGGCGTCGCTCGCGACCTCCTCGCTTCCTTTGCCAGTAAAGAGGATGAACGGGAGGTCTGGGGCGTCCTCGCGGAGGGCTTCGAGGAAGTCGAGACCGTCGAGGCTTGGCATGTCGTAGTCCGAGACGACGCAGTCGAACTCCTCGTCGGCAAGTCTGTCGAGTCCCGCCGCCACCGACGTTTCGGTCTCGACCCGGAACCGGTCGTGCATCCGTTCGAGGAACGCGGCCGCCAACTCCGCGAAGGCCTCGTCGTCGTCGACGTGCAGGACGGCCACCTCGTTCACCGTCTCACTCATAGCTGTTCTCCGTGAAAGTTCGACGGGAGATACTTAACCGTGACTGGCCGGCCGCTCAGTCGGAGACGCCGACGTTTCGCCTCGGTGAACTGTTCGCTCGACTCGCGGGCGGTCCCGGATATCCGGACGAGTTCCACCACCGGCGTCTCGGACTCGTCGCCCCGACGGTTGCGGTAGATGGTCGTTTCGCTCGCGCATGCGGTCGAACTTTCACCGCCGGACGGGCGACGTAGCGACGGCGTTCGACGTCGAATCAATATTATCAGTATACGATTATGTATAGTTAAATATACGTAAAATGACTATTATTCGGCTCGGTTTTCCTCGGCGTGTTCGGCGCTGGTTCACGTTTCGTGATACCCGCGTTACGACAGAGGCCTGTGCGGGTCGAACTCACTTTCGGGGTTGCGTGAGGCCGACGAGACGACTTTCACGGGATAGTTTATCTCGACTCAGATTGGCGCGTGGGCCACCTTTCGACCAGAATCGTGGGTGAAAGGGAGTCGTGACGGCCTCTGTCGCGGCGGACGGTCGGGGCTGGTATCCATCGAGACGAATCGGGTCTCGCCGACGCACCCCCTCCGAACCACGCCCGTTTGAGTGTCGCTCGTCTCCGACGACACACGGTTGACGAGGCGGCGCTTGTCTCCAATACTATCAGATAACAGTATTATATATGTGTCTGTCTGTTTCGCCCCGAAAAGCGACGAGCGAGCAAGTGAAACGGCGCGGGCGTCACCCCAACTGTTCTCGCTCATTCGTCGCGTACTCGCCCCGCCTGTGGTCTGGCGTCCGCGATACTGGGATGACATCCCCGTACAACTATACTAATTGCCAGCAATCACCATGGTACGATGCGCGCAGTAACTTTCACAACTCCCGGTGAGCCGCTCGAAATTCGGGAGGTCGACGAACCGGGACTAGACGAGGCGGGTGTCATCGTGGAGACGGAGGCGTGCGGAATCTGCCGAAGCGACTGGCACGCGTGGCAGGGCGACCCGCTCTGGGAGTCTCGGGATTTCGACGACGGACACGTCTTCGGTCACGAACCGGCCGGCGTCGTCGTCGAGGTCGGCGACGAGGTTGAACACGTCCGCGAAGGCGACCGAGTGACAGTCCCCTTCAACCTCGGCGACGGGACGTGTCCGTCCTGTCGTTCGGGTCGCTCGAACGTCTGCGATAACCGGGTCCCGCTCGGACTCGCACCCGAGGCCAACGGGGCCTTCGCCGAACGATTCCACGTGCCGTGGGCGGATTACAACGTCGTCCAGCTCCCGGACAGCGTCGCGTCGGTCGAAATGGCCGGTCTCGGCTGTCGGTTCATGACCTCGTTTCACGCTCTCGTCCACCGCGCAGACGTCACCGCGGGCGATTGGGTGGTCGTCTACGGCTGTGGTGGCGTCGGCCTGTCCGCCGTTCACATCGCCGACGCGCTGGGGGCCAACGCCGTCGCCGTCGACCTCTTCGACGAGAAACTGTCGTTTGCGCGCGAACTAGGCGCTGTCGAAACGCTCAACGCAAACGACCTCGCTGACGTTCCGTCGGAGGTGCGAGGGCTGACAGACGGCGGCGCTCACGTCTCGGTCGACGCCCTCGGAATCGCCGAAACGTGCCAAAACGCGGTCAAGAGCCTCCGAAAGAGAGGTCAGCACGTGCAAGTCGGACTCACGTCGAACGAGGAGGGCGGCGAGGTCGCGCTCCCGACGGACCGGATGGTACTCGACGAACTCCAGTTCATCGGTGCGGTCGGGATGCCTCGACCGCGGTACGACGAAATCTTCAGAATGATGGACCGTGGTGCGCTCGAACCGGCGGCAGTGATATCCGAGACGGTGTCTCTCGACCAGACCCCCGAGATACTGGCTTCGATGACGGACTTCGACACCGTCGGAATCCCAGTGATTGACACGTTCTGACGGCGGAGCGCGAACCGAGGTGCTGGCAAACGCGCCCTCCGTGCGCCACACCGACAACAGAGCCCACCTTCGTCAGGCCGAATCGACTACTCTGGAATCCCGTACACCTCCCGAGACCAATCTCGTTCGAGCGTATCGTAGACCGGTTGGTTCCGGTCCAACTCGTCGATACGTCGTTGGTCTTCCGTATCGAGTTCCCAGTCGAACAGCGCACCGTTTTCGGCGATGTGCGTCGCGGAACTCGATTTCGGTAGGACGACGATGTCCTTCTCGACGGCCCACTTGAGGACGATTTGCGCGGGAGATCTGTCGTACGTCTCTGCGATATCCTGAATCGTCGAATCTTGGAGCACCTTCGTCCGCCCGAGCGGTGCGGCCGCTTCGACGGCCACCCCGTTCGACTGGCAGTAGTCGACCAAATCGCGCCGCTGGAACCACGGATGGAACTCGATCTGATTGACGGCGATGGGGACGTCGGTGACGTGCAACGCGTTACTAAGCTGATAGCCGCTGAAGTTGGATACGCCGACGTTGCGCACCTTCCCGTCGTCGGAGAGCGTCTTCATCGCGTCGAGCGTCTCTCGGAGCGAAATCGCCGGGTTCGGCCAGTGAATCAGATACAAATCGAGATAGTCGGTGCCGAGTCTGTCGAGCGAGTTCTCACACGACTCGATGACGCTCTCGTAGTTGAGGTTCGCCGGCAGTACCTTCGACGTGAGAAACAGGTCTTCGCGGTCGTAGTCCGCGAGCGTCTCACCGATTTCGCCCTCGTTTTGATATCCCTCGGCCGTGTCGACGTGGGTGTAGTCACCGTCGAGTGCGGCGCGTACAGACGCGCGAACGGTCGCGCCATCGATATCCCACGTTCCGAGGCCGACCTTCGGAAGGTCGTCCCCGCTTGGAAGTCTGACAGTCAAACTCGTCATCGGACCGTACATTCGTCCGCCATCGTATCAATCTACCCCAGCGCGCGGAGACGAGACTCCCCGCTCCGGATTCGTCCCGGTGGGCCGGCGGGGGCACGCCGACGGCGAAAGAGTTTACTTGCAGATACGGGTGATACGTCGTATGGTATCACCTCTGCCACCAATCGGGCTCGGAACGTGGGAAAACGACGACCCGACGCAGTGCGCCCGGTCGGTCCGGACCGCCATCGAACTGGGGTACAGACACGTCGACACCGCAGAGCACTACGGGAACGAATCGGCCGTCGGCGACGGCATCGAGGAAGCCGACGCGCCTCGTGACGAGCTGTTTCTCGCCACGAAAGTCCACCCGATAAGCGGTGGGCTGACCCACGACGAAGTCCTCGAGGAGGCCGACGCGAGCATGGAGCGACTCGGCGTCGACTATCTCGACCTCCTGTACGTTCACTGGCCGGTCGGGGAGTACGAGGCCGACGAAACCCTCGGCGCGTTCGAACGCCTCGTCGAAGCGGACCGCGTCCGACACATCGGCGTGTCGAACTTCGACGTCGACCTCCTCGACGAGGCCCGCGAGGTCCTCGAATCTCCGCTTTTCGCACACCAAGTAGAGATGCACCCGTTTTTGCCGCAACGTGAGCTCGTCGAAGACGCACAGCGACGCGATTACACGCTCGTCGCGTACTCGCCGCTCGCGCGCGGCGAGGCTCTCACGAACGCGACCATCCGTGACATCGCCGAACAGTACGGGACGTCGCCCGCGCAGGTGTGTCTCGCGTGGGTGACGAGCCACGAGAACGTCGTCGCGATTCCAAAAGCCACCTCCAGCGCCCACCTCGAAGACAACCTCGGTGCCGCCGCGCTCGAACTGGACGACGAAGACGTCGCCCGCATCGACGACATCGAACGGCGCACGCGCTTCGTCGAGCGCGACGGTGCGCCGTGGCAGTGACCCCTCCGGCGGTCGCCGCAGAGATACTGAGAGACGGTTGCATCGGAGCCACCGGCTTCGTCGTCGGGAGCGTCGACTCCTCCGATTAGCGGCGACGCCAATCGGTCGACTCCCCCGTACGCCATCTCTGAGACCCGTCTGTCTCCGGGGAGGAACGTGGAACGACTGTTCGAAACTCCACTCCGGCGGGGGTAGTGGCGTGCCGGCTGGTCGGTGTGCGACGAGAGCGAACGTGCTCGCTGTTCACCGCGAGCACGTCGAGAGACGCATTACAGGCGTACTCGTGTAATCGTTCGAGGACTGAGGCCCTCCGTGTTCGATGATAGTAAACCGCGATACGGCGAGCGGCGGCCACGCGGAGCGTTCACAGCTACGGTTCGCTCCGCTACTCCGGGGAACGGCGCTATCGACGCCGTCGCGTCACTCCGTGGGAACGTTCAGTCGTGTCGAACGTGACTCGAACGCACCGAACACGGGGGACTGGTTAAGTCCATGCCGTACGAGACGCTCGTATGGACGTTCAATCGATGACGGACGACGGCGAGGAGGTTCTCGACGGGGTCCACCTCGCACAGCTTGCGACGGGGCGTCAGGGCAGTGTTCAACACTTCCGTATCGAGTCGGGCGCGCTCGTCGGAACGCACAGCCACGAACACGAACAGATCGGATGGGTGTCGTCGGGGGAGTTGCTGTTCACGGTCGACGGCGAAGAGTACCTCGTCGGGCCGAACACCTCCTACGTCATTCCCGGAGCGGTCCCACACTCGGCCGAGAACCGCGGCGAGGTCGACGCCGTCGGTATCGAAGTGTTCTCACCGCCGCGGGTGACACCGCCGTGGGAGGGTGACGACGAGTAACCGAACTCACACCCGAAACTGACCGACGCGACCCCGCGGACGAACCCGCGTGAGCCGAGGCGCGATACCGGATTCCGGTCGCTTTCGTCAGGTCGATATCGCCTCCTCCGGACATACGTCAGTAAAAATATGCATAGTTTTTTGTATATGCTTGTGTCATGAGTTCTCGTATGACATCCAATCAGGATGACGATAGCCCAAGCCGCAGAGATATTCTGAAATACGGGGGTCTCGCCGGTCTCGCCAGCCTCGCCGGCTGTATGGGCGGCGGTGGCAGTCCCAGTGGGGGAGGCGGTGGCGGCGGTACCAGTGAGGGCGGCTCCGGCGGATTCATGGAGGAAGCCCGTTCAATCGGCTTCACAGACAACTGGGAGGAGCGCCGACTGACGACACTCGACGAGTGGCCCCTCGAACAGCGACAGGCGATTCCCGAGGAGGGCCAACGCGCCGATTCGAGCGCGTGGGCCGAGTCCGAGGCCGTCCAGTCCGCCCCGTGGAGCCCCCCGGAGGGATGGGACGAAACGGCGGCCGGAGAGATCGACGAGATTCAACTCCTCAACTTCGGCTCGCTGGAGTACGACCCGGGGACGGCGGCGGCACACGGGATGTTCGAGGACCGAACAGGGATAACGATAAACCCCCTCGAAATCACCGTCGACCAGGCGATTCCGAAGGAGACGGCGTTCCTGCAGGCCGGTGAGGGCGAACCCGAGGGATTCCAAGTCGTCGTGGCCGACTCGCTGTCGTCGTTCGCACAGGCGGACCACCTCCAAGCGGTCGACCCGCTTTTCGGTGAGGACTCGATGTGGGAGCCGATTCAACCCGTGGCCCAGCAGACGATCAACTACGACGGGAACCTCTGGGGCGGTCCCGCCTACCTCGAGGGCGATCTGGTCCACGTCAACGTCGGCATGCTCGAAGACCAGGGCGTCGACCAGGCCGTCATCGACAAAATCACGAACGGCGAGTGGTCGTGGGACGACCTCGAGACGTGCATGGAGGCGTTCGAGGGAACCGACGCGTACGCGTGGGCGTACCGGGGCGCATCGCGGACGTACACGATGCGCGACTTCAACAAGCACTACTACCAGGCCGGCGGCGAGTTCGTCAACGACGACGGCTCCGTCACGGTCAACGACGAGGCCGGCTACTACGCCCTCGGCAAGATGGTCGAGTGGCTGGACAACGGCTGGGTCCCCGAGTCCGTGGTCAACTTCGGACAGGGCGACCTGGCCGACGGCTTCACCTCCGAACAGTTCGCGATGGTCCCCGTGTACGGCGACCTGACCGGACAGGCCAAGAGCCAACTCGGAGACGCCTACACGCCGACGCTCACCCCCGAGGGCGGTTCCGACGCGCCGAACCCGACCCGCGCCGGACTCGCTTCACCGAACGTGATGGCCATCAACTCGAACGCCTCCGACGCGGCCAAACTGGCCGCGATGGTGTACCTCGACGCGCGCATCTCCCAGCCCACCGCGTGGTGGGAGTTCGTCGTCGAGGGGAACCAGTCGTGGCACAAGCGCGTGTACGACGAAGCGGCCGAGACGGGTGCCGCGCTCTACCCCGAGATTCGCGGTCAACAGGCAAATCTCAACAAGACCGAGGTGTTCCCGCAACAGCGCTCTATCAAACAGCGAATCAGCCAGGAGTGCCAGCAGGCCATCGCCGGATCGAAGTCCCCGGAAGAGGCGCTGGACGCCGCACAGGGATTCATCGACACGGTCCTCGGGCAGTAACCAACGCGGCTGAATCTCAGTTACCATGTCCCTCGAATCAGAAACTAGCTTCACAATACCCGAGACGAAATACGAGCAGATACGGTATCGGGCCTCCCAGTTCGCAAACGACCATATCCTCCTGGTGTTGCTGGGCCCCGCGATACTGGCAATTACGGCCATCTTCGTCTACCCCGTCTTCTATCTCTTTCGGCAGTCGCTGTACCTGACCATCCCGGGTTCGGTCGAGCGGTTCGTCGGGATTCAAAACTTCGTCACCATGTTCCAGCGGGCGTCGTTCTGGGATTACTTCCTGAACACGCTCATCTACTCGTTCGGGTCGCTGGTGATTAGCCTCGGGACCGGTCTCGTTATCGCGCTGGCGATTAACCACGTGACCCACTCGAAGCTCCGAGACGTCTACTCGACGCTGTTGATGTTCTCCTGGGCGATTCCGCTCGCGGTCGTCGCCCTCATCTGGAAGTGGATGTTCACCGGCAACCAGCTCGGGTTCTTCAACATGGCGTTGATGGACCTCGGTCTCATCTCGTCTCCCATCTCCTGGCTGGCGACCCAGGAGTTCGCCATGCTCGCCGTCACGCTGACCGACGCGTGGGCTCGGATGCCGTTCGCGATGTTACTCCTGTTGGCCGGGTTGCAGTCCATTCCGGAACACATGTACGACGCGGCGAAGGTCGACGGCGCGACGACGTTCCAGACCTTCCGCGCTATCACCGTCCAGTATCTCCGCCCCTACATCGCCATCGTCGCGCTGATAAACTGGATGTTCGCGTTCCGCGCGTTCGCCGTGGTCTTCCCCATGACCAAGGGCGGCCCCGGAACGTCGACGACCATCTTCAGCATCCACATCTACCGCGAGGGGATGATTAACTTCAACTACGGCTACGCGTCGGCAGTCGCGGTGTTCATCATCGGGATTACGCTCGTCGTCGCGACGTTCTACGTTACCAAGGTCATGGGAGGGATGGAAGAATGAGCAACGCAGACGAAGGCCACGAACGACTCAGCTACGAGACGCGACAGGGGTTCTGGGACCTACTGGAAAGCCCGAAAGTCATCCACTTCGTGTTGGCTATCGCGGTCCTGACCGTCATCGTTCCCATCTTCTGGGAGGTACTGACCTCGCTGAAGACCAACGAGGCGGTCTACGACCTCACCTACTTCCCGCGGAACCCGACGCTCTCGTCGTACTACGAGGTGCTCATCGGAGAGAGCTACTGGCGGGCGGTGGTGAACAGCATCATCATCTCGACGTCGACGACGATTGCCGTCATCGTGCTCGCTGTCCCGGCAGGGTACGCGTTCAGTCGATACCGGTTCAGGGGCGACAACGTCCTGTTCATCGGGGTGTTGTTCTCCCGCCTGTTCCCGCCCATCGGCCTGATCGTTCCCTACTACCAGATCATGTCGTGGCTCGGCCTGCTGAACTCGCTTCCAGGCATCATCATCGCACAGGTCTACCTGTGGTTGCCGCTTATGATCTACATCATGCGGAACTTCTTCATGTCGATTCCGACGGACCTCGACGAGTCGGCGCGGGTCGACGGTTGCACGCAACTCCAGGCGTTCCGGAAGATAGCGCTCCCACTGGCGCTCCCGGGCGTGGCCGCGAGCGCAATCCTGACGTTCCTGTACTCGTGGCGGGAGTTCCTGTTCTCGCTTATCGTCACGACGGACCTCAGTTCGATGCCGATTTCGGTGGCGGTCTACCAGTTCGTCGGCGACGTCTCGGTGCAGTGGGCGTCGCTGGCCGCGGCAAGCGTCATCGCAATCGTCCCCACCATCCTCGTCGTGGTGTTCTTCCAGCGGTACATCGTCAGCGGACTGACGGCCGGAGCACTGAAAGAATGACTAATCAGAACCAAACAACGACAATGAGTAATTCGGAATCGAGGCCGGTTGAAACGCCGGACACAAACGACGGTACCGCCGGTGAAAACGAAGACATCAACGTCCAAATCGAGGGCGTGACGAAGGTCTTCGGGGACCAAGACAGCGACGAAATCGTCGCCGTCGAGGACCTCAATATCGATATCCGCCGAGGTGAGTTCCTCGTATTCGTCGGCCCCTCGGGGTGCGGCAAGACGACGTCACTGCGGATGGTCGCGGGGTTAGAGAACCCGACGGAAGGACGCATCCGCATCGAAGACGAGGACGTGACGGGATACGACCCCCGCGAGCGGGGCATCGCCATGGTGTTCCAGAACTACGCGCTCTATCCGCACATGACGGTCGCGGAGAACATGTCGTTCCCCCTTCGGATTCGGAACTATCCGGCCGACGAAATCGAGTCTCGGGTCACCGAGGCCGCGGACCTCTTGGAGATCGACGACCTCCTCGACCGGAAGCCGTCACAGCTCTCCGGCGGCCAACAACAGCGCGTCGCCCTCGGGCGCGCCATCGTCCGCGAGCCGTCGGTGTTCCTGATGGACGAACCGCTCAGCAACCTCGACGCGAAGCTCCGCGTCCAGATGCGGACAGAGCTCAACGAGATTCACCAGCGCGTCGGGAAGACGACGATTTACGTCACCCACGACCAGGCGGAGGCGATGACGCTCGGTGACCGCGTCGTCGTGTTGAACGACGGAAAACTCCAGCAGATCGGCCCACCGCAGTATCTCTACGACAACCCCGTAAACCGGTTCGTCGCCGGCTTCATCGGAGAACCGCCGATGAACTTCCTCCCGGTATCCATCCGGGAGGAAGACGGCGGTTATACGGCCGTCGGGGAGTTCTTTGAGTTCGGCCTCCCGGTGGACGTCGAGCGGGCGGTCGACGAGTGGGACGGCTCCCTCGACAGCCTCACGCTCGGCGTGCGCCCCGAGGACCTGAGCGACCTGTCGGTCCTCGACGAGGACGAGTACACCGAAAACAGCACTCTCGACGCACAGGTGAAAGTCGTCGAGCCGATGGGCTCGGACAAGTTCCTCACGGTGACCTCGAAGACCGACGAGGACACGGAGTTCAGCGCCCGCGTCGCCCCCGAGAGCAGTGTCGAGCCGGGCGAATCGATTTCGCTTTCGGCCACGCTCGACAAGATTCACCTGTTCGACGACGAGACCGGTCAGAACATCACCTACTGACCGCCGCCGGTTCGTTTTCAGCGGACGTTTCTCTCGTCTCAGCCGCTGGTGAGCACGCACCAGAAACGACGGGCGGGCCGACGACAGCACCCAGCGATACCAATCGCGCACCGGACGCCGCAACCGTCCGGAATCGAGACGGACTCCTCCGAGTCCCATGACAACAATTATCATTTTCGTCCCGTATGGTACTGCTATGGCTATCGGTACTATCGGGGCGTTCGAACGGTCGCTTACAGACGTCGGCGTGGAGTTGACGCGCGCGACCCCCGCGACGTTCTCCGAGACGCTCGCGAGCGTCGTCGACGAACCGGCCGTCGGAACCCCGCTCGGCTTCGACGGCGTCTCGCTGAAGGACACTCCCGTAACGACGGAACTCACGCCGAGAGACCTCACCGAGGCGCGGACCGGCGTCACGCCAATCGGGCGCGCAATCGCACAGTACGGGACGCTCGTCGTCGAGTCGAACGCCGCCGGGAACGAACCCGTCTCGCTTTACCCGCCGACACACGTCGGCGTCGTCCGCGAGAGCGACGTTCTCGAGGACGTGACCGAGGCGATGCCGAAGCTCGCCGAGCAGTTTTCCGACGGCGGGTCGGTCGTCTTCGCCACGGGAGCGAGCGCGACCGGCGATATGGGCGCACTCGTGAAAGGGGTCCATGGACCGAAGACGGTTCGCGTGGTCCTCGTGGAGGGACTATGAGCCTCGAAGAGCGCCGGGCGAAAGCGAGACACATCCGTCACTTACTGGAGACCGAAGGCCGCGCGATTCGCGAGAACACGACCGTGTTCAACGAAGACCGCTACGAAGTCTCCGAGAGCTTCGACGGCTACGAGGGGCTCCGCAGTCGGGCGCGCCGAATCAAGGAAGACGCAATCGACCGACTTCCGGAGCTCATCGACCGGCTCCGCGAGAGCGTCGAGGCCAACGGCGGCGAGCTCTACGTCGCCGACGACGCGGCGGACGCCAACCGGTACATCGAAGCCGTCGTCGACGACGAGGACGCGGACACCGTGGTGAAATCGAAGTCGATGACGACCGAGGAGTTGGACGTCAACGACCACCTCGAAGCCGCCGGCGTCGACGTCTGGGAGACCGACCTCGGCGAGTTCGTCCTCCAGGTCGCAGACGAGTCGCCGTCGCATCTCGTCGGCCCCTCGCTCCACCGCTCACAGGAAGACGTCGCTCGACTGTTCAACGAACGGTTCGACCCGGACGAGCCGTTCGAGACGGCAGAAGAGCTCACGGCGTTCGCGCGTGATTACCTCGGAACCCGCATTCGCTCTGCAGACGTGGGGATGACCGGTGCGAACTTCGTCCTCGCTGATTCGGGCACGATTACGCTCGTCACGAACGAGGGGAACGCCCGCAAGACGGCGGTGACCCCGAACACGCACATCGCGGTCGCGGGCGTCGAGAAAGTCATCCCGAGCGCCGACGAACTCCAACCGTTCGTCGAGCTCATCGCGAAGGCGGCGACGGGACAGCCCATCTCCCAGTACGTCACGATGCTCACCCCGCCCGTGGAGTCGCCGACTATCGACTTCTCTCGGCCGACCGAACCGCTCGGGTCGGGCGACGACGACAGAGCGTTCCATCTCGTCCTCGTGGACAACGGTCGGATGGCGATGCGAGACGACGACCAACTGCGCGAGACGCTCTACTGCATTCGGTGCGGGGCGTGCGCGAACTCCTGTGCGAACTTCCAGCACGTCGGCGGGCACGCGTTCGGCGGCGAGACCTACACCGGCGGTATCGCGACCGGGTGGGAAGCCGGCGTTCACGGGCAGGACTCGGCGGCGACGTTCAACGACTTCTGTACGGGGTGTTCGCGCTGTGCTGACGCCTGCCCCGTGAAAATCGACATTCCGTGGATAAACACGGTCGTCCGCGACAGAATCAACCACGAGTCGGACGGGGCCGCCTTCGACTTCCTCGTCGAGGGGTTGACTCCCGATGCGGAGCCCGGGGGCCTCGACGTTCAGAAGCGTCTCTTCGGGAACTTCGGGACGCTGGCACGGGTCGGGTCGGCGACGGCACCGCTCTCGACCCGACTCGCGGAGCTCGGGCCGGTGCGGTCGGCGATGGAGCGGTTCTTCGGCGTCGACGCCCGGCGCGACCTCCCGACGTTCGAGCGGGAGACGTTCGCCGACTGGTTCGACGCCCGCGAGTCGCCGGACAACGACGGGCGCGAGGTGGTCGTCTACCCCGACGCGTACACCAACTACGTGCTCGTCAACCGGGGGAAGGCGGCGGTGAGAACGCTCGAGGCGCTGGGCGCGCAGGTCGAACTCGCGGCGCCACAGGAGAGCGGCCGGGCACCGCTCTCACAGGGGATGATACGGACGGCAACCCGGCGGGCGTCCGAGGTGAGTGCCGACCTGACGACGTACATCGACGACGGGTTCGACGTCGTGGTCATCGAGCCCTCGGACCTCGCCGCGTTCCGCCGAGAGTACGGGAAGCTCCTCGACGGGGAGACACACGAACGACTCGCAGGGAACTCCTACGACGTTATGGAGTACGTCTACGGCTTACTCAACACCGGTGCCGACGCGAGCGTTCTCGCCGAGCCGTCGGAGCCGCTTGCGTACCACAGCCACTGTCAGCAACGCACCATCGGCGTCGAGACGTACACCGAGGCCGTCCTGACGGACCTCGGCTTCGACCTCATCACGTCGGACGTCGAGTGCTGTGGGATGGCGGGGAGCTTCGGCTACAAAAGCGAGTACTACGAACTCAGCATGGACGTGGGGAGTGACCTCGAAGCGCAGTTCGCAGACGCGACCGACCGCACGCTCGTCGCGAGCGGGACCTCCTGTACCGAACAGCTCGGCGACCTGTTCGAACGGGACGTCGTCCATCCGGTCGAACTCATCGCACCGGAGTAAGAGACGGGTCGGAGCTTCCCGCCACGGAGCGGGTTCCCGCACGCCCTCAGGGCTGTGCGTCGCGGCTTCCGCGGGGAAGATTATTGACGGTGGCCCGCGACCATCACGACGATGCCTCACTCGAAGTACGAGCATCTCGTAACGGAGATGAACGCAGGAGTCGGATGGCGGAACCTCGCGGACGACGGGCTGTCCCGCGACCCGACACGGGACGTCGAGATTACGGCCGTCGACTGCCGAGTGCTCGGCGGGAACTTCCCGTGGAACCTCGTGACCGTCGAGACGGACGCCGGCGTCCGCGGATACGGTGAAGCGTTCGCCGGACCGGTCAGCGAACACGTCGAGTTCCTTGAAAACGGCCTCGTCGGCGAGAACCCCTACGACGTCGAGCGCCTTACCGAGCACATGACCCAGATGCTGTCCGGACTCGCCGGGGGCGAAGGCTACTCGCAGGCGGCGGTGTCCGGTATCGAAACCGCCCTCTGGGACGCCGTCGGGAAGCTCACCGGCCTCCCAGTCTATCAGTTGCTCGGCGGGAAGTTCCGCGACTCGGTCGCCATCTACTGTGACTGCCACGCGGGCGAACACCTCGGCGAAGGCGGCGACGACCCCCACGAAACGTACGACCCGGCCGTGTACGCCGACGTCGCCGAAGCCGTCGTCGGTGAGGGGTTCGACGCGCTGAAGTTCGACCTCGACGTCGCGCCGGGGGACACTGACACGGCGACGCGTCGCCTCACGAACGCCGCCGTCCAACACAAGGTCGATATCGTGGACGCGATTCGGGAGCGGATTGGGGTGGAGCCGACGCTCGCGTTCGACTTCCACTGGAGTTTCACCGTCGAGACGGCCCTTCGACTCGCGCGCAAGCTCGAACCGTACGACCTCGCGTGGATAGAAGACCCCGTCCCGCCGGAGAGCGCCGACGCGCACCGGCGAGTCACGGCGGGGACGACCACCCCAATCCTCGCCGGGGAGAACCTCGTTCGCACGGAGGGTTTTCTTCCGTTTTTCGAGGCGGGGGCAATCGACATCGCCGCCCCGGACATCCAGAAGTGCGGCGGGTTGAGCGAGTTCCGGAAGATTGCGACCGTCGCCGACGCGTACGACGTGCCAATCACCCCGCACAACGTCGCGAGCCCGCTCGGAACCATGGCGTCCGTCCACGCCTGTGCGACGGTTCCCAACGCGTTCGCGCTCGAATACCACGCTCGCGACGTCGACTGGTGGGACGACCTGCACACGGGCGGTCCACTCATCGAAGACGGAGCGATCGCGGTTCCCGAGCGGCCGGGCCTCGGCATCGACCTCGACGTCGGCGAGGTAAACGACCGACTCGCCGCCGGCGAAGAACCGCTGGAAGCCGAGGGCTGACGGCGGCAGACTTTTCTTCGAATGTGCAAACATAAATCACATGGTAGACGGTGACAATCGTCGGGACGGACCAGTCCCGATCTCGGAGGCGACTGTTCTCGAAGCGAGCGGCATGGACTCGGTCCCGGAGGTGGGCATCGTCGAACAGTTGTGGGAGACGGACCCGATTCCGGACGCGGAGCTTCGGGACAGCGTGTTCGACGCCGTCGAACAGCTCGAATTCGACGGGGTACCGGACGGCGGCGAAGTCGCCGTCGGGGCGGGGAGCCGGGGTATCGCGAACATTCCGACCATCGTTAGCGCCGTCGTCGACGCGCTCGACGACCGCGGGTACGAGCCGTTCGTGTTCCCGGCGATGGGGAGCCACGGGGGTGCCACCGCCGAGGGCCAACGCGAGATGCTCGAAGCGCTCGGGATAACCGAAGAGCGCCTCGGCTGTGAGATTCGAGCGACGATGGATACGGTCGTCATCGGGAAGACACCGGACCGAGACGTCGAGGTCCACGCGGACGCGAACGCGGCGGCCGCGGACGCGATAATCCCGGTCAACCGCGTGAAGCCCCACACGGACTTTCGGGGCGACGTGGAGTCGGGGCTCTCGAAGATGCTCGTCATCGGGATGGGCAAACAGCGCGGCGCGAAAACGGCACACGACTGGGCCGCCGACTGGAGTTTCCGGGAGATGCTCCCCGAAATCGCGCGCCTGCACGTCGAGAACCTCCCGATTGCCGGCGGCATCGCCATCGTCGAGGACGAACACGACGACACCGCATTCATCGAGGGGGTGCCGCCGTCGGGCTTCTTGGACCGAGAGGCGGAACTCCTCGAACTCGCCTACGAGCACCTCCCGACCATCCCGTTCGACGAGGTCGACGTGCTCGTGGTAGACCGGATGGGAAAGGACATCTCCGGGGCGGGCATGGACACGAACGTCATCGGACGAATCGTGTACGGGTTCGAACCGGACCCACCGAAACCGGACATCACTCGGATATTCGTTCGCGGGTTGACGCCGGCCTCCCACGGGAACGGTTCGGGGCTCGGGTCGGCGGACTTCATCCACGCGGACCTGTTCGAGGAACTGAACTGGAGCGACACGCTGGTCAACGTCCTCACCGCGAGCACCCCGCGGGCCGCCCGGATTCCGCCGGCCGTCGAAACCGACCGGACCGGTCTCATCGCCTCGCTGTCCACCATCGGCGTGGGGGCCCTCGAAGCCCCGCGCGTCGTTCGCATTCGCGACACGATGCGTCTCGGCCGCCTCGCCGTTTCGGCACCGCTCATCGAGGAGGCGCGCGACCGCGACGACCTGCGCGTCGTCGAAGAGCCCACACCCGTCGAGTTCGAAGACGGGCAGTTCGTCGACGACGTCCTCGAACCGGGCGACCACTGACGGGGCGGAAGACGAGAAACACTGATAACACTCGAACGAAACCGTGTGGTATGGAGCCATCACTCATACTACCGCCGGAGCGCGACGAACGGTGGGACCTCGCGAAACAGGTCGGCGTCGAGACCGCCGTCGTCCACACGCTTGAAATCGGTGACGGGTCGCGCCCGTGGAAGTACGACGAACTGCTCGCGTTGACTCGGGAGTTTCGCGACTACGGTCTCGACGTCGGGGTTATCGAAGGCTGTGTTCCGATTTCCGACGACACTCGACTCGGTCGCGACGGTCGCGACGAGGAGATAGAGCGGTTCAAGCAGTACCTTCGACATCTCGGTTCGCTTGACGTGCCGGTCGTCGCCTACGACTGGATGGCGGGCAAGCGGTGGGCGCGGACCTCCACGGCGCTCCCCGCCCGCGGTGGGTCGCTGACGACGGCGTACAGTAACGAGTTCATGGAAGACGCGCCCGAACAGGAACTCGCCCCCGTCCACGCGGACGAGCTGTGGGACGCCCTCGAACATTTCCTCAACGAGGTCGTCCCAGTCGCCGAGGAAGCGGGCGTGAAACTCGCCTTGCACCCCGACGACCCACCGATTGAGAACCTCCGCGGCGTCGACCGAATCGTCACGTCGCCGGAGCACTACGAGCGCGTGATGGAGATGTACGACAGCGAACACAACGGAATCACCTTCTGTCAGGGCAACTTCGCCGCGATGGGCGCGGACATCCCGGAGACGATTCGACGCTTCGGCGACCGAATCAACTTCGTGCATTTCCGCGACGTCGAGGGAACGAACGAGCGGTTCGTCGAGACGTGGCACGACGAGGGGCCGACCGATATGCGCGCCTGCATCCAGGCGTACCGCGACATCGGGTTCGACGGGCCGGTTCGACCCGACCACGTCCCGACGATGGCCGGCGAGGAGAACTCGAACCCAGGGTACATGACGCTCGGGCGACTGTACGCGACGGGGTATCTGAAAGGCCTGCTAGAGGCGGTCGAGTAACGGCCGGACACTCGCGGTGTGACCGCTCTCGACCGATGTGAGACGGCGCGTCCACGGGCGCATGCAGGCGAATATCGGATACCTGCACGCAGAACTCAGGTCTGGTTCCGGCTAGGCGATTCGGTTGTCGGGGTCCACGCCACCGATGAGGCTCTCTATTCCCTCGGCAATCATGCGGGGACCGTTCGTCACGGCGTCGCGCGTCGACCCCGCGGTGTGCGGTGAGAGGACGACGTTGTCCATTTCGAGGAACGGGTGGTCCTCCGGGAGGGGTTCGGTCTCGAAGACGTCGAGCGCCGCCCCCGCAATCGACCCCGTTCGCAACGCGTCGACGAGCGCGGCTTCGTCTACGAGCCCTCCACGGGCGGAGTTGACGAGTATCGCGGACTGGTTCATCCGAGCCAACTCGCCTTCGCCGAGCAGACCTTGCGTCTCCTCGGTCAGTCGCGCGTGAAGCGTCACGGCGTCCGCGCGTTCGAGCAGGCCGTCGAGCGTCGCGCGTTCGACACCGGCGTCGTCGAACGCCGCCTCGTCCTGATAGGGGTCGTACGCGAGGAGTTCGGGACCGAACCCGGAGAGGCGTCGAGCGACCTGTTGGCCGATGTTTCCGAACCCGACGATACCGATGGTCATCGCCTCGATGTCGCGGGGTAACCGGCTCGGGTCGAACTCTTGGCTCCACTCGCCGGCGTGGAGCGCCCTCGTGTGGTGCGGAATCTCGCGGACCGTCGTGAGCAAGAGGCTGACGGCGTAGTCGGAGACCGCATTCTTGTTCCGTCCGGGCGCGTGGAGGACGGCGACGTCGTTCGTCTCGGCCGTCTCGATGTCGACGTTCTCGACGCCCCCCCGGGCGGCCCCGACGACCTGCAACGAGTCGCCCGCTTCGATTACCGACGCGGAGACGGGCGCCTTATGGACGACGAGAGCGTCCACGCCATCGAGGTTCGCTTCGATTATCGACGTGTCGTAGGCGGACGGGCCGCGCGACTCCATCTCCATCGTGACCTCCCGGAACCGTTCCGCGGAGACGTCGCCTTTCCAGTCGATGCGGGAAAACGACACGCCTTCTGATTCGAGGAACGAGGCCGCCTCGTACATGTACTCGCTCGGCTGTTGTGGGTCTCCACAGAGGAGCACGGTTTCAATCGTCATTCGTTTGGGTCTCCCGCTCAATCGACGTTAATTTTTCCCAGGCCGGGGCGATCCCCTCGGCGGCCAGTCGGTATGCCTCGTGGACCTCCCGGTAGGCGTCGGTGTGCGCGGGCGTCGGGTCGTGTCGACGTTCGACCCCGACGACGTGCTCGACGGCGGATTCGACGTCGTCGTACAGGCCGACGGCGAGGCCGGCGCAGATAGCGACACCTCGGGCACCCGCTTCTCGGCCCGCCGGGACGACGACCCGTTCGTCGAGAACGTCGGCGAACATCTGGGACCACACCGCGCTCTTCGCGCCGCCTCCACCGAGACGGACGTCGGTGAGTCCGTCTTCGGACGCGAGTTCGAGCAACCGGTCGCTCAACGAGAGGGCGACGCCTTCGTATATCGACCGTAACATCTCGCCTCGGTCGTGTTCGATTGTCAGCCCGACGAACGCGCCGCGTTCGTTCGGGTCGTCGGTCGACCCCTGAAGGTTCGGGAGGAACACGACCCCGTTCGAGCCGATTGGGACCTCCGCGACCGTCTCGTTCAGTCTGGCGTAGAACGCGGCGTCGGACGCCGCCTCGTCGTGCCAATCGCGACAGCATTCTCGGGTGAACCAGTCGACCGCGGCCGCGGCGGACCTGCTTCCGCGGTACCGGAGCCACGCGTCGCCGAGGTACCGCCGACTCAGCCCTCCGCCGTCGGCGCTGTCCGGGTCGGCGGAGACGTAGATACTCTGCCCCCAGGTGCCGACGATGAGCGACCCCTGCCCCGGTCGAACCGCACCCGACCCGAGCGCGACAGCGCCGACGTCGTGAAGTCCGGAGGCGACGGGCGTGCCGGCTTCGAGTCCGGTCTCGTCGGCCGCCGACGCGGTCACCTCGCCACAGACCGCCGTACTCCGGACGACGGGTGGCAGTGCGTCAGCGCAGTCGCCGAGGCCGAGTGTGTCGAACAGCTCCGACGAGTACGCCTCGTCTTCGATGTCGTAGAAAACGCTCGCCTCCATCTCGTCCGTACAGACGACGTCCGTGAGTCGGTATTTGAGGTAGTCCTTGCAGAACAGGAGTCGGTCGATAGCGCCGTAGACTTCCGGTTCTTCCTGCCGAATCCATCCGAGGATGCTCAACGGGTCGGCGACGAAAGGTTCGTACCCCGTAATCGAGCGAACCGCCTCCGAGCGGCCGCTTTCGTCCCACGACTTGACGACGTCACTCGCGCGGCTGTCCAACGACGTGATGCCGTCTCTGACCGGCTGTCCGCGGTCGTCGAGCGCGTACAGTCCGTGTCCGTGGCCGGCGACGCCGACCCCGGCGATGGCCCCCGCCTCGACGGTGGACTCCCCGAGAACCTCGCGAATCGTCTCACACGTCACGTCCCAGAACGCCGAGAGGTCGCGCTCGACGCGGCCGGCGCGGGGGCGCTCGTTCGGGGTCGGTCGAACCGCGACTGCCCGCTCTCTCCCGTCGGTATCGAACACCGCGGCTTTGACGTTCGTCAATCCCGCGTCGACTCCGAGGAGGAGTGGGTCGTCTGCCGTCTCCATGGCACTCACACGTACAGGCTCTCGCCGGCGCTCCCGGAGAGTGCGGCGACCTCGGTCATCACGTCGGCGATTCGGTCCTGAACCTCTCGACAGACCCGGTGAGGCGTGAAGTCGCGTTTGTTCGGCGACCACTCCGCGTCGCCGAAGAACCCCTGTCGGTCGTCGTCGACGCCCTCGGGTGGGAGGATGCTCGACTCGTGGTCCCGATAGAACTCGCAGGCCGTTCTGGCGAACTCGTACTGGTATCTGGTGTTCTTGTTCAGCTTACACACCCCGGTCGAGAGGAGGTCTTGGACCTGCCTATCGGAGAGTCCAGACGACCCGTGGACGACAAGCGGCGTATCGAGGCCGTGGTCCGCCAGCGCCTGCCCCACGTCGCGTGCGATGTCCGGACGGAGTTCGAGGTCGCGGCCCTTCGAAACGCCGTGTTCCGTCCCGATGGAAATCGCGAGGAGGTCGACGCCCGTCCTGTCGACGAACTCGACGGCCTGTTCGGGGTCGGTGTAGTACGCCTCGGTCGTCTCGACGCCGCCCTCGATGCCCTTAATCATCCCGAGCTCGGCCTCGACGAGCATGTCCTGTTCGCGGTTTCGAACCGTCTCGACCACGTCGCGGGTGCGCGAGACGTTCTCCTCGAACGGTTCGTGCGACACGTCGACCATCAGCGAGGAGGGGACCCCGGAAGCGACGCAGGATTCGAGGAACGCGCGGTCGTCTGCGGGGACGTGGTCGACGTTGAGGAACACGCCGACGTCAGCGTCTTCGCCGAGTTTCTCGACGTGCGTCGCTAAGATATCTAACCCCGTGTGGGGGTCGCCGTTCCCGGCGAACGCGGCGGTGTCACGTTTCACCTGCACGACGAGGTCCGAATCGACGCGCTCCGCGCCGCGGACGAGTCCGGTCAGGATGTTCGTCTCGGTGATGTTGCTCGCGACGAACCCGTACCCGCTCGTTCGCGCCCGCTCGTAGACCGTGGATAGCTCCGACCCGCGTGAATATGGCATTGGGTGTCAATCTCACGGTGTGCTGAAATACGTGTCGGATACTGTTCGAACGTCCCGACGGTCACTGCGCCCGAACCCAGTGGCGACGTCCCGTTCAGCGATGGTGAACACGACCACGGTCTCCCCGCGTCACTGTGTCACATTGCATCTCGTCTCCCTCGGTCGATTCGGCTCGGCCGCCCCAATCTCGTTACGGACGCAGAGCTGTAATTCGGACGCCTCTGACTCTGTAGACATCCGTGCGACGATACTGAACGCTCGAACTGTGTGCGGGCCGTCTCTCCGGTAAGTTCGTCGAAAAACGCGGGGCGGGCGCGTGAAATCGCGTCGCCTCGAACTCAATCAGTCTCGGTCGTGGGGCAGGACCGTCCGGTGATGGGAAACGGAGTTCGGGGGACGGGGCGAGTCGAAGTCGAGAACGGTTCGGCCGGGAGGTTGTTCCCGAACCACCCGTTCGTCAGACGGCCGTGACCGTGTTTTCGAGGACGCCGATGTCGTCGATTTCGATGCTGACGTCGTCACCGGGTTTCAGGGTGAACCCCTCTTCGGGGACGAGTGCCGTCCCGGTCAACAACACCACCATCTCCGGGACGGAGTTGTGTCGGGTGAAGTACGACACGATTTCCTCGCACGACTTCACCATCTCGGATGTCGAGGTCGACCCCTCGTAGAGGACGGTCCCGTCGCGTTCGATGCGCATCGACATTTCGAGTCCGTGCGGGTCGCTCACCGACTCGGCGGACGCGACACACGGTCCGATAGCACAACAGCGGTCGTACACCTTCGCCTGCGGCAGGTACAGCGGGTTTTCGCCCTCGATGGAACGACTGCTCACGTCGTTGCCGACAGTGTAGCCGACTATCGCACCCCGATGGAGGACCACCGCGAGTTCGGGCTCCGGGACGTCCCACGTGGAGTCGCCCCGGACGCCCACAGCCTCGTTCGGACCGACCGTCCGGCTCTCCGTCGCCTTGAAGAAGATTTCTGGACGCTCCCCATCGTAGACGTCGAGGTAGACGTCCGGCGTCTCGCTTTCGGCCTCTCGCGCCTGTTCGCTGATGTGGTACGTGACGCCCGCGGCCCACACCTCGTCGGGAACCACCGGACGCTCGATTCGCTCGTCGACGTACTCAGAAGAGAGACGCTCCGCGTCGTCGAGGAGTCCCGCGGCCACGTCGTCGATAGTCCGCCCAGTGATGTCCGCCGCCCGAGCGAGGTCACAGAAGGTCTCTACGTTGGAGTTGGCGCTCGTGAGGTCGTAGACGTCGCCGCCCTCGGACACAGCGAGTGCTGACCGCTCTGTCCCCGCGAGTGCGTGATATCGCATGAAAAGACGGAACGGCCACTACTACATAATTGTTACCGAGGAACGAGATCTCCGCACCGCCGCGAGTGGACGAGGGCCTCGCTCACGCTATGGATGGGTGGAAATACGGGAAGAAGAGACGGGCTGGTTGCGGCGGTATCGCAATTAGTCACGCGATTGATGGTTGATAGTCTGACGAGTCGCCTCTCTTTCCCGTACGAAATACTGTGTGTTACCGTTGCACATGAATCTTTGGGCTGAAACCGACCGCTCGGTCAGTCGGCCCGGACGGTGTGTTCCAGCGTCCGAATCCCCTCGATATCGACTTCGACACGGTCGCCGTCGGAGAGCGGGCCGACGCCTTCGGGGGTCCCCGTGGAGATGACGTCTCCCGGTTCGAGCGTCATGTACGACGTAATCTCCGCGACGAGTTCTGGAATCGTGAAGATGAAGTCTGCCCGCGAGGAGTCCTGTCTCGTCTCGCCGTTGACTCTGAGTTCGATGCGCGCGTCGGCAGGGACCTCGTCGGGCGTCGAGACGACGGGTCCGAGCGGCGCGCTGTTGTCGAACGCCTTGCCGCGAATCCAGTTCTGTTCGACCTCTTGGTCGTCTCGGTTCGAGATGTCGTTCAGACACGTGAAGCCGGCAATCACGTCCATCGCGTCGTCCGGTTCGACGTTCCGGCATTGCTCTCCGATGACGACGCCCAGTTCGGCTTCGTAATCGACGCGCTGTTTCCCGGCGGGGAGGGTGACCGTGTCTCCGTGCGCAGCGAGCGCGTTCGGCGGCTTGAGAAACAGCAGGGGCCGCTCCGGGATGTCCATCCCCGACTCCTCGGCGTGCTTTTCGTAGTTCAGGCCGACGCAGACGATTTTCGACGGCTCGCACGGCGGGAGGACGTCAACGGTCGCCGGGTCGAACGTTTCGCCGCCGAACGAGATACCGTCGTCGGTCCATTCGCCGGTTCTGACACTCCCCGCTGGGTCGCGAAATCTAACGCGTTGCATGTCTAACGGCGACACGCGCACCCGGCAAAACGGTTTCGCCTTCGACAACTTCGGGCGCGACCGCCTAGCGATGACGAACAGACATACGACAATCGTGAACAACAATTATTAACGATGAATGTCAACAGGTGGGTAGCATGGGAACGAACATGGCAAACACGATCGGGGCGTTGGGAACCTCGCTCGAGATTCTCGAAGCGTTGAAAGAACGAGGGTCGGCGGGTGTCACAGAGTTAGCCACCGAACTCGACCTCCCGAAGAGTACGGTCTACAGTCACCTTCGGACGCTCCGAGAACACGGATACGTCGTCCAGCGCGACGAGCGTTACTGCATCGGACTCAAGTTCCTCAGTCTGGGCGAGCACACCCGCGACCGGATGCCCCTGTACGAGGTGGCGAAGCCCGAAGTGAAAGGACTCGCCGAACAGACGGGAGAGCTCGCGAACCTGCTCGTCGAAGAGCACGGCGAGGGCGTCTACCTCTTCCGCTCGAAGGGCGAACAGGCCGTCTCGCTCGACACGCACGCCGGGATGCGCGTCAAGCTCCACTGTACGTCGCTCGGGAAGGCCATTCTCGCGTACCTCCCCGAGGTGCGAGTCGACGAAATCATCGAGCGCTGGGGCCTCCCCGCACAGACGGCGACGACCATCACCTCGCGCGAGGCGCTCGAAGAAGAGCTCGCGGCGGTTCGCGAGCGGGGGTACGCCTACGACAAGGGAGAACGCCTC
Source organism: Haloferax sulfurifontis (assembly GCF_014635105.1). NCBI lineage: Archaea > Methanobacteriati > Methanobacteriota > Halobacteria > Halobacteriales > Haloferacaceae > Haloferax > Haloferax sulfurifontis. The sequence continues at coordinate 128,816 of NZ_BMCI01000005.1, read as the reverse complement.
TCTGGGCTTCGGTGTATCGCGGCGCCCATCAAGAACCCCGACGGCCACGCCATCGGTGCCGTGAGCGTCTCCGGCCCGACGAGTCGGATGAAGGGCGAACGGTTCGAATCGGAAATTCCGGAACAGGTCATGAGCGCCGCGAACGTCATCGAACTCAACCTGACGTACTCATAGCGGTCCGCGCGCCGACAAGCGTCTCTCACCGAACGTCGCACGACCGCCCTTCGTTTCCCCTCCCGTCCGGCCGCCGTGCCCGCCGGCTCTCTCTCGCGAGCGCGTCCACCCGTCGAACGCACCCGAGCCGCCGCGCCGTTCACATCGACGGGCCGACGCGGGTGATTGCGAACTCCGTCAAGCCGTGTTCTTCGGCGAGACACGCCGTTCCGTTCGCCACGTCGACCAGTCGCTCCAGTACGTCGTCCGGGTCGGCACGCCGCGCGGAGAGGCTGATGTCGTTCGGGAGCGCCGCCGCGGTCCCCGGGTCGCCGGTCACCTTGACGACCGGGACGAGCGGGTGCCCGGAGAGGATTCCGTCGCCAGTGACGTGCACGACGACGTTCGCCCCCGCCGCGGCGAGCGCAGTCGTCGCCTCGCCGAACCGAGACGGGGCGTCGACGGCGGCGAGGCCCGACGAGAGGGTCGCACGCTCGCCGTACGGGAGCACTTCTGAGACGGTGTTTCTCCCCCACGCTCGCGTGACCTCCTCGAACGGGCGGTCACGCGCGAACTGGCCGACGCGGGTCGCCCGGGCCGGGTGTCCCTCGTGTCTGTCGAGAAGGGCCTCCATCGCATCCCGCGCCTCGTCCATTGCGGCGTCGCGCGCCCCGTCCGGGTTGGCGACCAACCGCTCGTTGCCGGCGGCGACCACGCGACCCCCGGCGTCGACGATTTCGTCGGCGACGCGGCCGACGAGCGGGTCGGCCGACGCGACCGTGGACGCGTCGAGGTCGCTCGACACGACGCCGAGCGTCAGGTCGCTGAGGTCGGCGACCGTCTGCGACGTGCGCCGCGACTGGACGAGTTCGGTCGCGGCTTCGACTCCCCGTTCGATGCACTCGTCGGTTCCGCCGACACCCTGAATGGACAGTTCGCGGACGGCGACGTCGCGGGATTCGAGCGCGGTCGCCACCTCGGCGCTCTGGACTTCCTCACAGCCGAGTCCGACCACGACCGTTCCGGCGACGTTCGGGTTCTGCGCCATCGAGAGGAACGTCCGCCGGGTCTGCTCGTTGTCGGCCCCGAGCTGGGCACAGCCGTGGTCGTGCGGGGTCGCCACGGCGTCGTCGACGCGCTCGGCGATTCGTTCGGCGACGAAGTGTGAACAGATGACCGACGGGAGGACCAAGACGTTGTCTCGGACACCGACCGTTCCGTCCGCTCGCGGCGTCCCCTCGAACGTCCGACCGGACGCGCTCGGCGTGCTCATGCGGACTCACCTCTCGCGGCCGCCCGGTCACCGCGACCGCGCGTACTCTCGCAGTTGTGGGTGTGGACCCACTCGCCGACCTCTATCGCCTGCGTCGCCGTTCCGATGACCTCGCCGTACTTTCGGACTTCGCCGCCCGAGTCAACCGGTTCGAGCGCGACCTTGTGCCCGAACGGGACGTCCTCCGCGAGGACGACGGTTCGGCCGTCGGCGTCGATTTCGGTTCCCGATTCGAGGTCGTCGACCGTCGTTCCGACGTTGTCGGACGTGCTCAGTCGAAGGAGCGCGCCGTCCAAGACGCGGCCCTTCATCCGTCCACCTCCACGGTCAGCTCCTCGGGTTGAATCTCGTTTATCGCGAACTCCTCCAACCGGCGGTGCTCGGCCTCCGTGCGGCGGCCGTTCGCCACCTCGACGAGCGTCTCGAAGATGCGGGCACCGACCGAGTCTATCGACTCGCCGTCGAACACCGTCCCCGCGTTCACGTCGATGTTGTTCGACATCCGGTCCCACGTCTTGGGGTTTCCGGTCACCTTGATGACGGGCGCGAGCGGGTTTCCGGTCGTGCTTCCCCGACCGGTCGTGAACGCGACGACCTGCGCCCCGCCAGCGACCTTCCCGACGACGCTCTCGACGTCGTACCCCGGCGTGTCCATGAGGACGAGCCCGCCGTTCGTCGGCAGTTCGTCGCCGTAGTCGACGATGCCGCGAATCGGCGTCGTCCCCCCTTTGGAGATGGCTCCGAGGCTCTTTTCTTCGATAGTGGTGAGTCCGCCCTCCTGATTTCCGGGCGTCGGCTGTGCACCGCGGAGGTCGACGCCCATCAACTCGGCCATCCCCTCGCGCGCCTCGACGCGTTCGAGGATACGCTCCCGCGTCTCCTCGGAGACGCATCGGCCGGCGAGGATGTGCTCCGCGCCGATGAACTCCGGCGTCTCGCTGAACGAGGCGGTCCCGCCCGCCTCGACGAGGCGGTCGCACGCGGCGCCGACGGCGGGGTTGGCGGCGATTCCGCTCGTCGCGTCGCTCCCGCCGCATTCGACCCCGAAGACGAGTTCGGAGACGTCGGCGTCTTCGCGCCTCGCGCGGTCCGCTTCCGCTTTCAGTCGGTCGAGACGGTCCGCGCCTTCCGAAAGCGCGTTCGCGGTTCCGCCGGCCTCTCTGATGGTGAGCGTCTCCGTCGCCTTGCCCGTTGCCGCGATGTCGTCCGCAACCGTTTCGGCGTCGATGTCTTCGGTCCCGAGTTCGACGACGAGCGCCGCGCCGACGTTCGGGTTTCGACCGATTCCAACGAGGACGCGCTCGGTCTGTCGCCGTGCCGGGTCGGGCTGGCTCGTTCCGAGTTGGTGCGGCGTCGCCCGTGCCCACGCCCCCGCCTCGTCTGCGACCGCGGAAGCGACCGAAGACGCCGCGACTGACGTTGGAATGACGGCGACGTGATTTCGGACACCGACCCGGCCGTTCGACCGTCGGTATCCTTCGAACGAATGTCCCATGTTCACAGTTCATGGCAAGTACCGTGTTAGTCTTTTCGCCGATGGGGGTGGGATTTTAGTAGTAGTCTCTCCGTCTCCACGTACATGCTTTCGTCCGGACTCGTCATCGCAGACGACCTCACCGGGGCGACGGACACGGGCCACGAGTTCGCCGCTCGCGGGCTCCGAACGCTCGTCTCGGCGTCGACCGCGCCGTCGGACACGCCGAGTGCCGACACGGACGTCCGGGTCGTCGATACGGACAGTCGATACGCCGACCCGTCGAGCGCGGCGGCGGCAGTCCACGACGTCGTCGGAACCGACGACCACTCGTTCGTCTACAAGAAGGTCGATTCGACGCTCAGGGGGAACCTCGTGGGAGAGACCGACGCCGTCCTCGACGCGACGGCGGCCGACCTCGCGCTCGTCGCACCCGCCTCCCCGAGAAACGGGCGGACGACCGTCGAGGGCTACCATCTCGTCGACGGCGTCCCGGTCGCGGAGACCGCCGCCGGCAACGACCCGGACAAGCCCGTCGAGACGTCGCACCTCCCCACGCGGTACTCCGCGTCGTCCTACTCCGTCTCTCGTCTGCCGGTGAACCGCGTGGCAACGGGGCCGGCGGCCGTCGCGGACGCGTTACGGGACCGGGCTCGGACGGGTCGCGGAATCGTCGTCGCCGACGCGTCGCACGAGCGGCATCTCGAAGCCCTCGCGGACGGCGCGGCGCGCTCGGGATTGAACGTCGTCTACGTCGGGAGCGCGGGGCTCGCGAGGTACGTCGAGACGCCGCCCCCCCGCGGTGCCGGGCCGGCGTCGGTCCCCACGCGAGACCGAACGGTCCTGTGTGTCGTCGGGAGCACGAACCCGACCACGCTCGACCAACTCGACGGGCTCCCCGCGGAGCCGGTCGTCTCGCTGGACCTCGATGCGGCCGTTGAAGACCCGGCCGGTGCGAGTGCCGAGGCCGCGGCGGCCTGTTCGTCACGCCTCGCGGACCGCGGCGTCGCGGTGCTGGTCTCCGCGCCTGACGAAGACGCCCCGCGCCGCGCGCTCGACGCGGGCCGACGGCTCGGCATCGACGACCAGACGGTCCGCGCTCGGGTGGCCGAGACGCTGGGTTCGACCGTCGAACGGCTCTGGGTCGGGGGACCCCCGGCACCGGAGTCGGTGTTCGTGACCGGCGGTGCGGTCGCCGCCGACGTCTTCGAATCGCTGGACGCGGCCGGCGTGGTCCTCTCCGGGACGGCCGTCGAGGAGGGCATTCCGCTCGGCCGTCTGTCGGGCGGCGTCGCCGACGGCACCCCGGTCGTGACGAAGGCCGGCGCGTTCGGGACTCCCGGGGCAATACGTAAGTGCATCGCCCGTTTGGGTGGGGACGATGCGTACGAGTAAGCCCCTGATTGCCGTGACGATGGGCGACCCCGCGGGTATCGGTTCTGAAGTCGCCGTCAAGGCGTTCCCGTCCGTGACGGAGTTCGCGCGCGTGGTCGTCGTCGGCGACCTCGGCGTGATGCGACGAGCGAGAGACGCCTGCGACGCGGAGTTCGAGATGTGCGCGGTCGATTCCGTCGACGCAGTCGAGGACGACCCGACCGCGCTGTCTGTCCTCGATTGCGACAACGTCGACGACCTCGTCCACGGCGAACTCCGCGAGGAGTACGGTGCCGCGAGTCTCGAATACGTCGAACGCGCCATCGACCTCGCGGTCGAAGGGGAGATAGACGCAATCGTCACCGCCCCCATCAACAAGCAGGCGACGCGGCTGGCGGGAAGCGAACACGCGGGTCATACCGGGCTCCTCGCCGCGCGGACCGGCACGGAGAACTACTCGATGATGCTCATCGAAGACGACCTGCGCGTGACTCACGTCAGCACGCACGTCCCGCTCCGAGAGGCGTGCGACCTCGTGACGACGGAGAACGTCCTCGAAACCGTCCGCGTGACCGACGACGCGCTCCGGAACCTCGGTATCGACTCCCCCCGCGTCGCCGTCGCCGGGTTGAACCCGCACGCCGGCGACGGCGGCCTCCTCGGCGACGAGGACGACGACGAGATCGCGCCCGCGGTCGAGCGTGCCGTCGCAGACGGCATCGACGCGACCGGACCGATAAGCCCCGACACCGTGTACGTCCGCGCCGCTCGAGGCGAGTTCGACTGCGTCGTCTCGATGTACCACGACCAGGGTCACATTCCGTTGAAGATGCTCGGCTTCGACGCGGCGGGTGGCGTCAGCGGCGTCAACATGACTATCGGGTTGCCCATCATCCGGACCAGCGTGGACCACGGAACCGCCTTCGACATCGCCGGCCAGGGGGTCGCCAGCGAGACGAGCATGGTCGATGCGATTCGGGTGGCCGCCGACGTCAGCCGTCACCGCTGATATCGACGACGGCGATGGCGACGGCGACGACGACGAACCCTGCCGAACCGGCGCTCACCACGACGTGATTTCGACGTCGCGCAGGGGTCGTTCGAGGGGAACGCTCACCTGCCCGCCCGTGTACTCGGAGACGTACAGCGCGACGATAATCTCCAGCGACCGCGTCGCCTCCTCGCCCGTCGATGGGTTCTCCGCGTCGCCGCGGAGCATCGCCTCGATGTGTCTCGCCGCGTTCGGGAACGCGTTGCGGTAGTCTTCGTCCCAGGTCCACGCACCGTCGATACCGGGGAGGTCGGTCTCGACGTGCTCTCCGTCTTCGAGACGCCAGTACCGCCACTCCCCGTCGTCGTTGTTCATGTACAGTTTCCCCTCGGTGCCGATGAACTGGAGCGTCATCGACGAAATCTCGCGCGGGATGGTACAGTCGACGGTGACGAACGTGTCGTCGTCCATGACGACGAATCCCCCACCGCCAGCGTCGTCGACGTCGGCCGCCGCGTCGAGCGAGTCGACGGCCTCGTTCTCCCCGTTGATGTAGCCGGCGACCCGGTCGGCGCGGGCGTCGAGCAGGTAGACCAGCGTGTCGAGGAGGTGGGTGGAGTTACGCATGAGTTCCATACGGAACTGCGTCGCCACCGAGCGGACGTCGCCGAGAAGTCCGTCTTCGACGAGGTGGTCGCGTAGGCGGCGAAGCTTGTCGGTGAACCGAAACGAGTGGTTCACGACGAGTTCGGTGTCCGTCTCGTCGCAGACGGCGACCATCTCCTCCGCGTCGGAGACGGCCGACGCGATCGGTTTTTCACACCAGATGGCCTCGGGGTCGGCCGCCGAGCGGGCCGCGTCGATGACGTGGTCGGCGTGGAGGTACGAGGGCGTACAGACGGAGACCACGTCGAGGTCTTCGTTCGCCAGCATAGCTTCGTGACCGAGGTACCGCCCTTCCTCGGGGACGTCCCACGCCTCGCCGAAGCGGTCGAGTTTCGTCTCGTCGACGTCGGCTACCGCGACGAGTTCGATGTCCTCGGTCTCGTCGTACCCCCCGGCGTGACTCGCACGCACTTTCGCTTTCCCGATTTGCGACTCGTCGTGCATCCCGAGGATTCCCATGCCAGCGATGCCCCCGGTTCCGATGATTCCGGCCCTGTAGGTCATGATTACTCGTAGCTGTGGACACTGCCGGTCGCGTTCGCTTCGACGTACTCCCAGTCGTAGTCGACGCCGAGGCCCGGCCCGTCCGGGACGGGAACGGTTCCGCGTTCGTCGATGGTATCGAACATATCCGAGTAGTCACCGCGGTAGACAGGGGGCTGGGTGTTGTTTGCGAGCGGGTGGACGAGCGCGAGTTCGTAGTAGTTCGCGTTCCGGGCGGCCGCCATGCACTGTCTCTGTGCGGGGCCGGGCGCGTGGAACTCCACGTCGAGGCCGAAGCCCTCGGCGACGCGGACGATTTTCATCGCGCCGGTGATACCGCCGTCGTACTCGGGGTCCGCGCGGACGAAGTCGGTCGCCCCGCTGGCGACGAAGTCGGTGTGCGGTTCGAGCCCGCGGACGTGCTCGGTCTGGAGGAGCGGCGTGTCGATGAGTTCGCGGAGCTTCTGGTGGCCGTGCTGGGAGATGCCGCCGTCCCGATAGGGGTCTTCGAGCCAGAGGTAGTCGTACTCGTCGCACGCGCGGCCGACTTTCAACGCGTCGGCGAACGTCGCCAGTTCGCACGCGGGGTCGACCATCAGGTCCATCTCGTCGCCGACGCGTTCGCCCACCGCCCGGACCGTCTCGACCTCTCGGCGCACGTCCCGTGCGTCGTCGCCCCCGCCCCAGCCGTGAATCTTGAACCCGGGGAACCCGGCGTCGCGACACTCCTCGGCGAAGTCGGCGTAGGCCTCGGGGGAGTCGAGACCGCCCGCATCGTCGCCGTGATACGTCGACGCGTACGTGGGAAGCCGTGTCCGGTACGTCCCGAGGAGTTCGTGGATTGGCGCGTCGTAGTACTTCCCGGCGAAGTCCCACAGCGCGATGTCGACCGGGCCGATTCCCATCCGGTCGTACTTCCGGAGCGCCCGCTTTATCTCGCTCCAGTGACGCTCTCGTTCGAGGGGGTTCTTCCCGACGAGGTAGTCCGCGAACGTGTTAATCTGCGCCGCGCCCGGCGAGTTCCCACCGATGTACTCGCCGGTGATTCCCTCGTCGGTGTGAATCTGTAACGCGAACAGTTTCCGCTCGGTCGTTTCTCCGGGGTCGTAGACGAGATTGAACCCGTGTCCGTCCGTCCCGACGTCGTCGAGCGTGTAACTGAACTCTGTCGACTCTATCTTCGTGATAGTCGGTGCCATACGTCGGCTCACACAGGGGCACCTAATAAATGCTCTCACGTCACCGGCTCCCGGTCTCCCGAAATGCACCGTGCGTTCGCCTTCTGAGAGAACGACGCTCGAACCGCACGACTTCGGTGAGCCGTCGACACCGGTCGGCGGCCGATGACCGCCCCCGCGACCGCGGAATCAGATGGTCCCAGCGCCCGCCCTGCCGAATCCGTCTCACGGCTCCTGTTTACTATCGTCGCACAGAATCACGATTCGTTCTTCTGAGGCGGTTCTACGTGGCTTGAGCGGCGTTCCAAATTCTCCTTTACAGTTCTATGAGTGTAATCTACAACTTTGAGGCAATTATTGCGAGGGCAGTCCAAGTCCATGAACGATTGCACTGTGTGCTTCGAGTTTATAATTATAGTTCATGGTCGGGTCGCGAAGAAACCCACTGAACGTACACATATTTTGGTCTCGCAATCGGCGCGTCGCCGTCAATCTCACTCAGACGTCGACGATTCTCACGTTCACCATGGATAAACGGCCGTTGGCAGGACCGATGAAGACGGTTCCGTGGAGGCGACTCCGAATCGCCGTTCGACCGAGTCCAACGCGTCTTTTCGAGTAACGACTAGCGGAGCAGTCCGGCGGTTTTCGGCGGACCGTCGACTGACCGAATCAACGGCGTTCGATTCCACGGCCGGCCCCTGTTCGATACTGTCGCACGAATTTCGCGAACGGGTATGGGTGCGGATTTGGCTCCGTGTGGTGCCCGCCGTTTCGTCAACCGGGCCCTCTAGAAGGAGGGCGGGTGGTGCGGGAGATTCTCGCGCTTCGGACGCCAACGAACCGGACAGCGTGTGGTCTCGCCCCCCTCGATTCACCTCTCGGTCATTTGGTTGTCGAGGTGAGAGTCGGAGAACAGAACATAGATTTATATACTGTGGTACGTTGCGGCACACTATGGCTCACGATACGAACGCGGAGACGGGCGACTGGCTCGCCCGCGACGAGGCGGCACGAGCGTACGTCGTCGGAGCGACCCGTGCGGTCGAGTCTCTCCTCGCTTCGACCTACGGCCCCCAGGGGTCCACATCGCTCGTGCAGACGGTCGACGGGCAACAGGTGCCCGAGACCGTCGTGACTGCCGACGCGGGTCGACTCCTCGACGCAATCGAACGCGGTGACGGGTTCGTTCACCCGATTGCCGCGCTGTTCGTCGACGGACTCGACTCCGTCCGGCGCGGACTCCACGACGGGACCACGACCGCCGCACTCCTCGCCGCCGGCCTCGTCGACGAGGGCGCGCGACTCGCCGAGACGGGCCTTCACGAGGGCACGCTGACTGTCGGATACGCGATGGCGGCGAACCGTGCGGGCGAGGTGCTCGACGACCTCGCCCGCCCGATATCCCCCACCGACCGCGACCGCCTTCGCGAGGTCGCCGAGACGTCGATGACGACCGACCTCTCGCCGTCCCGTCGAGACGCGTACGCGGACGTCGTCTCGACGGCGGTCGCCGAACTCGCGGGGTCGACAGAGGGACAGTGGTTCGACACCGACGACGTCAGCGTGCGAACGCGCGCAGGTGACGGGGTCGAACTCGTCCGCGGTCACGTCATTCGGCGGCGACCGGGTGCACACGAGACGAGCGAGAAGAGCCGGCTCTCGTTCGACTGGACACCGTCAGTCGAGGGTGTTCTGTCGGACGCCAGAATCGCCGTCCTCGAACGCGACATCGATGTCGAAGCGACGGCGACAAACTTCGGAAGCGGCGGCGCGGCCGTCTCGCTCGGCTCTGCGGGGTCGGTGGCGGCCTACACGGCGGCGCGCACCGACGCGATAGACGACGTTGCGGCGAGCGTGGCCGACCTCGGTGTCGACGTGCTCGTCGTGCGCGCCGAACTCGACGATGCGGTCAAGACCGCGCTCGAATCGCGGGGCGTCGCGGTCGTCGACCGCGCGCAGTACCCGAAATCTGACATCCACCGCGTCGCCCGTGCGACGGGCGCACAGGTCGTCGGCCACGTCTCCGACCTCGACGCCTCGAAGCTCGGACGGGCGGGGCGCGTGACCGAGCGACGAGTCGGTGACGAGAAGTGGACGACCATCGGGGAGTGCGAGGGGTCGGTGTTCACCGTCATCGTCGGGACACCGACCGAACAGGGGCGGACGGCTCACGAGCGACTCGTCGAAGACGCCGTCGAGACGACGGCGATTGCGGCGCTGGACGGACAGGTCCTCCCGGGCGCTGGCGCGGCGCCGCTCGCGGTCGCTCGGGACCTCCGACGGTTCGCGGGCGGCGTCCGGGGGAAAGAGCAACTCGCAATCGAGGCGTTCGCCGACGTGTGCGAATCGCTCGTGCAGACGCTCGCCCGTAACGCCGGCGACGACCCGCTCGAAGTCGTCGCGGCCGTTCGAACCGCACACGCCGACGCGGCGGCCGACCCGGCACCGGTCGGTCTCGACGTTACACGAGGTGAACCGGCCGACGCGTGGGAACTCGGCGTCGTCGAACCCCGCCGAGTCTTCTCACAGGCGCTCGACAGCGCCGTGGCGACGTCGGAACAGCTCTCGACCATCGACGCCGTCGTCTCGCCCGGTCTCGATTTAGACGAACTCGACCCGCAGATAGAACACGACTAGCTCGAACGCGATTTTCAAACTCCCGCAGAACAGAGATAGTGACGACCGACCGTTCGGTTACTGCACCGGCGGCGACGGTTCGTCGTCCGCGAGGTTCGACGCGGAAAGCTGGCCGTCGATTCGGATGAGTTGGACCGCGAGGTCGGTCGCCGCGCCGAGGATAGCACGCTGGAGGCGACGGGGTTCGACGACCGGGTCGGCGTCGAGAACGTCCCGAATCTCGCCCGAGAGCGCGTCGACGCCCATCGACGAGCGGCCCTCCGTGTGGGCGACGCGCAGGCGGAGCACGCTCGTCCACCCGTCGAGTCCCGCGCTGGCGGCCAACCCTCGCGGGATTTCCGTGAGCGCGCGAGCGAACCCCTCCATCGCGAGCTGTTCGCGGCTCGCGGTCCCGCGTGCGGCCTCCCGAACCGACCGTTCGAGGTCGATTTCCGTCGCCCCGCCTCCGGGGACGACCCGCTCGTCGGCGAGCGCCTGAAACGTCGCGCTAATCGCGCTCGTTGCACTGGCTTCGAACGCCGAGACCGACCGCGGGTCGGGTGCCCGACACAGGAGCGTGTACATCCGCTCGGCGGTCCCTTCGACGGTGACGAACTCCCGTCCGGCGAGTCGCTCGAACCCCACGTCGGCGGCTCCCATCGTCTCGGGCGTCACGTCTTCGAGCGTGGGGACGACCCGCCCACCGGTGTTGCGAACGAGACGCCGCATGTCGTCGTCGACGCGCTCGATAGCGGTGATTCCCGCGTCCGCCACCCGCGTCTTCACGCGGTCGTTGACTGCGCCCTGCGTCGCGATGAACCGACACCCGGCGTCGGCGGCGTTCGACAGCATCCGTCGGAACTCGTCGCGCTCGTACGCACCGACGTCCGCCCGGTCTTCGAACGACTCCACGTCGAGGGAAATCGACTGCTTGGACGAGTCGGTGGCCCCGCCCAGTCGGGGGACGTCCACCGTCGACGAGAGGAGCGCGACGCCCGCGTCTCGTTGTCGACGGGGCATCGCATCCGAGACCGGTGGCGTCTCGATGACGACGCCGTCGACGAGTTCGGTGTCGCCGACGCCGCCGATTCGCGCGACCACGTCGACGTTCGTCCGACCGCCGTCGACGGAGTCGTCGGCCGCCGCGTTCGTGACGGCGCTCGCGATGGCTTCGCTCACACGTCGGCGAGTGGCCGGGTTCCGCGTCCCCGTGAGTGCGGTCTCCGCAACCCGCTCGGCACCGACGAGTGAGAGCGGGCGGGCACGCGCGTCGAGTCGTTCGCTGGCGATGTCGAACGCGTCTCTGTACCCGCGTGCGACGGTCGTCGGGTGAAGTCCCCGTTCGATGAGGTCGTCCGCTTGGCTGAGCAGTGCACCCGTCAACAGCACCATCCGAGTCGAGCCGTCTCCCCACTCGTCACGGAAGTCGGTCGCCGCGTCCCGGAGAAGGGTCGTCGCGGGGTCGTCGAGTTCGAGGCGTTCGAGGAGCAGGGTACTCGAAGCGGTCGTGGTCACACGCCCGCCCGATTCGACGACGAGTTTGTTCGTCCCGAACGGCCCCAGCGTCGTCCCCACGAGGTCGCACACGCGGTCGACGTCGGCGAGGAGCGCGTGCCGTGCGTCGGAGTCCATAATCGTCCTGTCGACGGTCACTCATCATAAGTGTACGGGACTGACACACAATGGCATTCTCGGATTGTATATGATAATTCGGCAATAATGGGGAAACATTTAAGCCCTTCCTGTATGTTGACCTTACCACAATGTCACGTAGTGGCACGGGCAGTGGTGAACGTAGTGAAGACGCCAGCAACGAGACCGACAACCAGCCATCGAGACGACGATTCATGCAGTCGGCGGCGGCCGCGTCGACTGTCGGGGCACTCGGTGCGCTCGCGGGTTGTACTGGTGGCGGCGGAGAGAACACCGACGATAGCGGGTCCGACTCGAACACGGACTCTGGATCAGACTCGAACACGGACTCGGGGTCCGACTCCAGCGGTTCCGAGAGCATTACCATCGACTACCTGAACGCACAGGCGGCCGAGAACTCTTCGATTAAGTCGCACTTCCAGGAGTCGCTCAGCACCTTCGAAGAACAGCAGGGTAACGTGACGGTGAAGATGCAGACGGCGTCCTACGGGGACATTCGGTCGAAGCTCGCCTCGACGGTGTCGAGCGGGAACCCGCCGACGATGGCCGAGTCCGGCGGTGGTGGGCTCCAGTTCTACCTCGACGGGAAGGTGCCCGACCACTCTCCCTTCATCGAGGGGACGGACCGACTCCCCGGAGACTACACGGCGGCGAACCTCGACTCCGCGAAGTACCGCGGTGAGTACTGGTCCGCGGGCGGGATGCGCCACACGAACAGTAACCTCGGAATCAGTCCGAAACTGTTCAGCCAAGTCGGCGTCAGCGACCCAGCCTCGGAGCTCTCGACGTGGAGCGGCTTCCTCGACGCGGTCCGTCGAATCGACGAGCAGACCGACGCCATCGCCTACGAGGAAACCGGCGTCCCCGGCGACCTCGAATCCTACTGGGGGTACGCGCGGACCGCGTACACCGGCGGTACCGACCCGTGGATGCGTCAGAGCGACGACCCGGAGAACCCGACTATCGTCGTCGCCAACGAGGACCACGAAGACCAGGGCAAGACCGACGGCATGATCAAGACCTGCGTCAAGATGGCCCACGAGTTCAGCAGTTCGGAGTCCGCCCAGCGCGGTGACGAGGAGATTCCGTCTCTCATGCTGACCGGCAAGGTCGCGTCGTTCAACTACGCCGTCCCGACGGCGAACCGCTGGCGCGCCATCAAAGAGGACGTCCAGTTCGGCTGGAACGACGGCGAGGGCGACTTCATGCTCCTTCCGCACCCGAAGGTCGACGCTGAGTTCGGTAGCAACTTCGGCATCAGCGAACTGGAGGGCGTCGAGGGCGAACACGGCGGCCACATGTGGGCGCTCGAACAGCAACAGACGCTGTTCAACGCGAGCGACGCGGAACAGAACGCCGCGTGGGACCTCAACATGTTCCTCCTCGGCGACGACGAGTTCGTCCTGCCCGCGTGGGGCGAACACTACGAGTCGCTCCCCGGACTCCAGCCCAAACTGCAGAAGATTCTCGACGAGTACGAACTCGCACAGAGCACCGAGCAGGCCTACAAGAACGCCGACACCTACGGCAAGCAGTACTCGACGACGGGTGCGTCCTGGGACGTCAGAGACACCGACCCGATTCGGTGGACCGACATCAACGAGACGATAAGCGAGGCCATCGCCGGACAGCACTCCATCGAGGAGACGCCGTCGCTCGTCCGCTCGCGCATTCAGGACCGCCTGGCACAGTAGGCCGGAGGGAGGCTCCTCGACAGGGCACCCCAAACGTTTTTATACGATATTATAATACAACGATACCATGTCACAAGAGACCGCACAACACATCAGACAGAAGTATGGGCTAGAGGAGACCACGCTCATGGACCGGGTCCGGGAGAACTGGATTGGCTACCTGTTCATCGTCCCGACGTTCGTGATGTTCACAATCCTGTTTTACTACCCCATCGTCAGAGGTGTCTTCCTGACGTTCACGAACACCCGACTCGGCGAGGCCGGTAGCTTCGTCGGTCTCGAAAACTACTCGTGGCTCCTGACGAACGACCTGTTTCACTTCGCGTTCGGTTGGACGTTGGCCTTCGTCTTCGGGACGACGCTCCTGCAACTGATCATCGGCCTCGTCGCGGCCCTGCTGTTGAGCGAACTTCGAAGCCGGTGGCGAGACTGGACGAGCGCGATTATCATGTCCCCGTACTTCTCCGCGCCGCTCGCGGGAGGTGTCATCTGGATGTGGTTCCTGAACAGCGACTTCGGGATGCTCCCCATGATAATCTCGGACTTCCTCGGCGTTCAGGCGCCGTCGTTCCTCGCCGACGGGATTTGGCCGTACGTCTCCCTCATCGTCGCCCAGTCGTGGCACGACTACGGGTACGCCGGCATCATCTACGCCGCCGCCATCGTGGGTATTCCCCGCGAGCAGTACGAGGCGGCGGCGCTGGCCGGTGCGGGGCGTCTCCGACGCTTCCGTGACGTGACGCTACCCCACCTCGTCACGCCGACGATTATAATCCTCGCGCTCCGCACCGCGTGGAACGTCGCGGAGTTCGCACAGCCGTTCGAGTTGACCGGCGGTGGACCGGGGACTCGGACGATGTTGATGAGTATCCTCACGTACGAGACCGCGTACGTCAACCTGCAGTTCTCGCGGGCGTACACGCTCGGGATGGCCATGATTCTCGTCTCCATGACGGCGGCCATCTTCTACGTGACCGTCATCAAGGACGAAGAGGAGCTGTACGTCTAACCATGATTAACGAAACTCGCCGCAGTCGATACCTGCTGTACGCCGCTCTCGGAGTCTTCGCGCTCTTCGCGTTGACGCCGTACTTCTGGGTCGTCCGAACGTCGCTTTTGACGAACTTCGCCGCGATTAACCCCGAGACGGGCTACCTCCCGGCGCTGGACGCCCTGACGCTCACAGCGTACACCGACATCTGGAACCAGTTCGACTTCGTGACGTTCTTCCAGAACAGCGTCATCGTGTCGGTATCGGCGACGCTCATCTCGTTGGTGTTCTCGATTCCGGGCGCCTACGCGTTCGCACGGCTGGACTTCCCCGGGCGGAAGCTCCTGTTCTACACCGCCGTGTTCACGATTATGTTCCCGTGGATAGTCATCACCATCCCGGTGTACGAGGTGTTCTACGTCTTCGGACTGATAAACACCCTGCCGGGCATCATCATCGCGCTGTCTATCTTCGTCCTGCCGCAGACCATCTGGCTGTTACAGGGCTTTTTCAGACAGGGCATCCCGGAGAACATCGAGGAGGCGGCGCTCATCGACGGGCACACGGAAATCGGTGCGTTCCTCCGCATCGTCCTCCCGCTTTCGGCACCCGCGGTGGGCGCGGCCGCCCTCTTTTCGTTCCTCACGGCGTGGAACAACTTCCTGTGGGTGTTCGTCCTCACGAGCGACGAAGACGTTCGAACCGCAACCGTGGCGATTCACTTCATCCTCGGGAGCGACGTGCTCCGCGAGTGGAACATCCTCATGGCGGCCGTGGTGCTACTGGTCGCACCGCCGGTCGTCTTCTACGGCCTCTCACAGCGGTACGTCGGAGAAGGCCTCGGAGGTGCCTGAAGCGACGGGGTTCAGTGGCGGTCACCGTCCGCCACTTCGGGGACACGCATAAATAACAGACCGACAAACCAATCACACAGTACGTTACCATGGCACGCGTTGAATTTGACAACATTACGAAAGTATTCGAAGACACGTCCGGCCCAATCATCGCCGTCGAGGAGCTGTCGCTCGACATCCCCGACGGTGAGTTCGTCGTCTTCGTCGGCCCGTCGGGGTGCGGGAAGTCGACGACGTTGCGAATGCTCGCCGGACTCGAATCGATTACCGACGGGGAGCTTCGCCTCAACGGCGAACCGGTAAACAACGTCTCACCCCGCGACCGCGACATCGCGATGGTGTTCCAGTCGTACGCGCTGTACCCCCACAAGACCGTTCGCGGCAACATGGGGTACGGCCTCAGCCTGAGCACCGACCTCAACGACGAGGAGGTCGACCGGCGAGTCGTCGAGGCCGCGGAGATGATGGGTATCGAGGACCTGCTGGACAAAAAGCCCGGTAGCCTCTCGGGCGGCCAGCAACAGCGCGTCGCGACCGGTCGCGCTATCGTCCGCGAACCAGCGGTGTTCCTGTTCGACGAACCCCTCTCCAACCTCGACGCCCAACTCCGCAAACACATGCGGACGGAGCTGTCGCGCATCCACTCCGAACTCGGCATCACGACGATATACGTCACCCACGACCAGGAAGAGGCGATGACGATGGCCGACCGAATCGTCATCCTCAACGACGGACAGCTTCAGCAGGTCGGCTCGCCGAAGGAGGTGTACTACCGCCCGGCGAACACGTTCGTCGCCGACTTCATCGGGAGTCCGAGCATGAACTTCTTCGACGTCGACCTCGAAGTCGCAAGCGACGGGACCGGAACGCTCGTCGGCAACGGGTTCACCTACAGCGTCTCGGATTCGCTCGTCGACCTCGTCGGCGGCGAGGGCGAATACATCCTCAGCGTCCGACCGGAGAACCTCAACGTCGACCCGTCGGCCCCCGACGAACGGTCCTTCGAGGCGACCGTCGACGTCGTCGAGGTCATCGGCTCTGACAACTTCATCTACCTCGACGTCGCGGGCAAAGAGTGTCGCCTCCGCGCCCCGTCCGAAGTCGAACCCGAAGAGGGCGACGTCATCACGGTGAGCTTCGACGAAGCCGACCTCCACCTGTTCGACCGCAACACCGAAGAAGCGCTGATCCACGGGCACGAACGAGCGGAATCGTCGCCGAAGATGATCGAATCGGAAGCCTAACGGACCGCGACCACCCGCCTCACGCCGGAGCGACGCCGTCGGATTTCCCTCCGCGGGGGAACGCTTTTGCTCTCACTCGGCGACGTTCGTGTGTGACATACTCCATCTCGATTCTTCCGGGGGACGGTATCGGCGTCGAAGTCATCGATGCGACGCGGCCGCTCCTCGACGACGCCGCACACGCGGGCGGGTTCGAACTCGAAACGACGCGATACGACTGGGGGAGCGAACGCTACCTCGAATCGGAGTCGATGATGCCGGACGACGCCATCGAGACGCTCGAAACGTACGATGCGATTCTCCTCGGTGCCGTCGGACACCCGGACATCCCGGACCACGTGACGCTCCGCGGGATGATGCTTCCGATTAGAAAGGCGTTCGACCAGCAGGTCTGCAAGCGCCCCTCGGTGCTCTTCGACGGCGTCGAGAGCCCGCTCCGCGGATACGACGGGGGCGATATCGACTTCGTCCTCTACCGGGAGAACACCGAAGGCGAGTACGCCGATGCGGGTGGTCACGAACATCGGGGCTACCCGCACGAAGTCGCGGTGCAGACGGCCGTCTACACCCGCCAAGGGACCGAGACAATCGTCCGTGCGGCGTTCGAGGCGGCCCGGTCGCGCGAGGGCCGGCTGACGAACGTGACGAAGTCGAACGCACAGGCACACGGGATGGTGTTCTGGGACGAAATCGTCGAGGAGGTCTCGTCCGACTATCCCGACGTGACCGTCGAACGCCTGCTCGTCGACGCGGCGTCGATGGACCTCGTCCGTCGACCGGACGAGTTCGACGTGCTCGTGGCGTCGAATCTCTTCGGCGACATCCTCACCGACATCGGCGCCATCGTCAGCGGGAGCATGGGGATGGCCCCCTCGGCGAACATCAACGTCGAGGGTCACTCCCCGTCGATGTTCGAGCCGGTCCACGGGAGCGCCCCGGACATCGCGGGGCGGGGAATCGCCAACCCACTCGCGACTGTCCTCTCGGTTTCGATGCTCTTCGACCACCTCGGCGAGAGCGAGGTCGCCCGTGACATCTGGCGCGCGGTCGAGTCGCAACTCGCCGACGCCGACGCACCGCGAACCCCCGACCTCGGTGGGTCAGCCACCACCGAAGCGGTCGTCGAAGACATCAGAACGCGCCTCTAATCGTCCGATGCGCCGCCTCACCGGGAACCGCGATGACGACGCGCGTCGGTTCTCGGCGCGACTGCGCCGTCTCGACGCGGAGACGCTCGCCCGACTCGTGTCTGACCTCTGGGTCGAACGCGGCCGGTCCGTGACGCGGGAGGGGACCACCGTCGCTGTCGACGACGGGCGCACCATGCGTCGCCTCGTGGTGTGTCACCGCCCTCCGCCGACGGTCGCCGGCGATGTCGTCGTCACGTCCCGACTGTCCGACGACCCGGACGTCGTTGACGCGGCCGAGGTGCTCGATGTCGTTCGGTACGCGGTCGACAGAGAGCGCTCGGCCGAGATACTCGTGGACTATCTCGGTCCCTCGGCGGACCGGTTTTGCTCGCCGCGATTCGGTTCCGCAGACGAAGCGCGCGGCATCGACTGGTGGCCGACGCCCACGAGCGGTGCGGTCGTCGCAGTCGTGGTAGTACTCCTCTTCGCGAGCGTCGGCGCGGTCCTCACTCATGGCGGTTTGCCATCGGTCACGGATTCGCCCGCCGCTGCGACGAGCGACCAGCGCGAAGGGGGAGCCGCGGCGACAACGGGGCAACCGGAGTCCCAAACCGGCGCCCAAGGTAGTGAAAACGGCGCCGAGAACGCGCCTTCCGACGTCGAGCCAATCTCGTACTCGGCCCTCGGGTGTCCCATTCCACCGAGAGACGTTCGCCCAGCAGAGCTCGCCCCGGCCGTCGTGCCGGGGGCGAGCGCCGGTGGACTCGACGGGTGGCGGCAGATTCCGGCGACGCCCGACACGACCGCCGAACCGGACCGACTCCGCAACCCGACCGCGCGGCATGCGGTGACGTACGTGCCACCGTCCGGTCACAGGCTGACACTCGAAATCAGTCTGTGGCCGTCGCGTCGAGCCGCGCAGTCGGTTGCATCGGCGTTTGCACCGCGCAACGAGACGGCCACACGGTGGGGTCAGTACACGCTCATCGTCGGGGGGACCACGCCGAACGGTGAACTCCTCGGGAGAAACCAGACGATCGTCTGGTCCCGCCCGCTCCTCTCGGAGGTGCGGTCCCCGTCGGGGAGTCGGCTGGGGTACCGGTGTGTCGACTCGTTGCTCGACGAATCCGCGCCATCGACGGCCGCGAAACCCGACCACTCCGTGAAAGGTTTATGGTCGAAGAAACCAGACGAACGAACATGACACACGGACCGGACGCGGTTCACGCTCTCGTCGAGGAGTCGGGCTGGGAGTACCCCGTCTCAGTTCGCCGGATAGAGCGCGAGCACGCGTTGGCGAACGTGCAGGTGGACGCTGACGGGAACTCCATCATGCTCGCAGAGCTACTCGGAGACGCCGAGGTGGACCGATTCGAGAGTTACGAGGACCTCGTCACCAAACTCGGGCCGGTGTTCGAAGCCGAGAGTAAGCGGCGGAAAGTCGGGTTCTTCGGTCGCCTCAAACAGACGTTCCTCGGGGGGTGATGAGATGAACAAACTCCGCGCGTTCGTCGTCGGTGGCTGTCTGACGCTCTCTGTCGCGCTCGCCTTCGTGGGCCTCCACTACGGCCTCGGTCCCGCTTCGAGAGACGGGTACGTCACGGCGCTCGCCGCCGTCGCCCTCCTCCCGACGATTCCGCTGGTAGCCGCACACGCGAAGTTCGCGTTCCGACGGCTCGCCGAGTACCGACGAAACGGCTCAGGACTCAGTTTCGAGCGCGACTCCATCTTCGTCTCGGCCGATACGGTGGGCGACGCCGAGCGGGCACTCAGCGACATCGAAGCGGCCGTCGAGGCGGCGGACGAGTACGACGAGTGTCGCCGCGACAGATTCGGTGAAGGGCGCGGCCTCAACGTTCGTCACACCGGGTTCCACAACTCGTTCGTTCGCGTCGCCGGCGACGGCCGCCTCGTCGTGACGGGAGCGTCGCAGAACACGCACTCGCTGGCGGCGCTCGTCGAGCGCGTCGCGTCGCTGACGATGGAGCGGACGCGAATGCACCCCTTCTTCGCACGCAAGCCAGTTCGAGGAGCGCCCAGAGCGTTCCTCGGGCTCTTCCTCGTCGTGGTGTTCGTCTTCGGTGCCGGCGGCGTCGTGGGTGCGGCCTATCCGGCGGACGCCTACAGCGCACCCGAACGGGTCGTCCTCGTCGGCTACGATACGCGCGCGGTGGCAACCCCCGGATACGACGCGACCGACGCCACGCTCGACAAGGCCGCGTTCCTCGTCGACTCACTCGGCGAAGAGGCGGTCGAAATCGGCTGGGACCGCGACGACGCGGACAAGCTCACCACCCACGGGCGACAGGCGGTCTTCCTCTCCGAGACAGTATCGACACAGCTCGGCGCGGTCCGGGAAGACGCGTCGGCGACGGGCGAGCGCGAACGCGTCGCCGCACTCGAAGCCGACCTGCACGCCGCGGAGTGCCGGGTCGCCGCGCGGATAACCAGCCGCGTCGAATCGGGGAACGTCGCGGGAGACGCGAGCGCCCTCGTCAGTGCGGGCGAGTCGCTCCGAGCGAGCGCGGCAGACGCCGGCTACGCCTGTGCGACTGAGGCGTGAGGCGACCGCTTGCCCCCCCGAGTATTGCGAAGCTATACCTGCTCGAAATCCGAGAGTGCTCACATGGTCGAACACGATGGGCTGAAACGCGCCGGCCAGTCGCCGGACCAACTGATCGGAACGTGGGCCGTGATTCCCCACCCAAGCACCGCGGAGCTACTCGCCGGCGTCGGATACGATTTCGTCGTCTTGGACGCGGAACACACGCCGATGTCGTACGAGACGATGGAGAACATGGTCCGCGCGGTCGACGCGGCACCGGGTGAGACGGAAACTCTCGTCCGGGTGCCGGACGACGACCCCGCGACGCTGAAACGGACGCTCGACCTCGACCCGACCGGGGTGCTCGTTCCCATGGTCGAGACGGCGGAACAGGCCGCGGCCGTCGTCGACGCCAGTCGCTATCCGCCGGCGGGAACGCGAGGGCTCGGCCTCGGCCGCGCGACGGGGTACGGACGCGCGCTCGGCGAGCACGTCGAGTCCGCGGAGGAGACCGTCGTGAGGTACGTTCAACTGGAGTCCGAGCGTGCGGTCGCGAACGCCGAAGCCATCGCGGCGGTCGATGGAATCGACGGCGTGTTCATCGGACCGGTCGACCTCTCGATGTCGATGGACCGCTTCGGAGAGTGGGACGACGGAGACTTCCTCGAAGCGGTCGACCGCGTTGTCGAGGCCGCGTCCAACGCCGGGGTGGCGGTCGGGACCCTTGCGACCGACGCCGACCAGCGGGCGACCCGCCTCGACTGGGGGGTCGACTACCTGGTCGCCGGCGTCGACGCGCTCCACCTCTCGGACGGTGCCGTCGAGGCTTTGGACCACAGCACCACTCTGAGCGAGTGACACTGCGACGGCGCGCCCGCCGTTCGGTCGCCCCGACACTCTCCCCTTGGTCTGCGACGCTGTCGCGTAGCTCCTCGGACGGATTTCGCATCGCCTCCGAGTCGCTGTCGAGCCCACGGTGACCGGAGAATGTGAGGGTGCGAACGCCGTCAGCGATACGCGGCGACGCTCGTCTCGACGAGCGACGAAATCTCGTCGCGGGCAGTCTTGTCGAGGTCGACGAGCGGGGGTCTGACCTCGGCCGTTTCGAGGACGCCGCGGGCACGGAGCGCCGCCTTCGTCGCCGGCGCGAAGCCGTGTTCGACGCACTGTTGGAACAGCGGTGCGATGTGTCGCTCGTGGATTCGGCGCGCCTCGGCGACGTCGCCGCGGTCGGCCGCGGTCGCGGCGGCGACGAACGCTTCGGGGACGACGTTCGAGAGCGCGTTGACGCCCCCGGTCGCGCCCAGCACGAGCCCCGGGACGAGGTGGCTGTCGAACCCCTCGAACAGTTGGAACGCGTCGGGAGTCCGTCGAAGGAGCTCCGAGAAGTAGTTCAAATCGCCGCTCGAATCCTTCAGACCGCGGATAGCGCCGTGCTCGGCGAGGTCGACGACGGCGTCCGCGCCGAGCGACCGGCCGACACAGGCGGGGATGTTGTAGAGGTACAGCGGGAGTGCGCTCTCGTCGGCGACCGACTCGACGAACGCGACGTCACCGGAGGGGTCGTTCGACCCGTGGAAATACGGGAGCGTGATGAGCGCGGCGTCTGCGCCGACCTCGGCCGCGACGTCGATTCGGTCGACGGTCGCCGCGACGCTCGTCGCCGCGGTGCCCGCCATCACAGGCCTGCCGGCGGCCCGTTCGACCGTGGTTTCGAGGACCGCCCGGGACTCGGCGTCGTCGAGACTCGCGAACTCGCCTGTCGTCCCGCACGGGACGAGTCCGTCGACGCCGCCATCGACGACGTGGTCGACGAGCGCTCCGAGCGCTTCGTGGTCGACCGTACCCCCGTCGAACGGCGTGACGAGCGGGCAGTGTACACCATCGAACCGTCGTGCTCCGTCTGTCATCGTCTCGTACTCCCGCCGGTGGCAGTTATATGTTCTCACGACTCGGCGCGAGGCGTCAAGATTTATGTACACATGAGAATACATGGCACACGATGACGATACTGGCAGCAGTCGATGGCGAGCAGAAACCGGACCGCGTCGTGACGATTGGCGAAGACCTCGCGAACGCGTACGACGACCAACTCGTCGTCGTCAACGTCCTCAACCAGAAAGAGTTCGAAGAGCGAGACGACGTCCACCAAGCGGGGTATACGGTCGAGGACGGCCAGAAAGATGCCGAATCGGTGGCTCGGTCCGTCGTCAAAGCGACGACTGACCGGCCGGGACACGTCGAGACGCGCGGCCTCGTCGGTGAAGTCGTCGACGAACTGCTGGGCGAGACGGAGCGACTCGACGCGTCGTATCTCGTCATCGGCGGGCGAAAGCGAACGGCGGTGGGGAAGGCGCTGTTCGGCAGTACGACCCAGTCGGTCCTCCTGAGCGCGGACGTCCCCGTCGTCGCGGTCATGGACGAAAAGTGAACACGGGACTCAGGCACAGATGGTGACACTCGACCTCCCCAGCCGAGAGCGACTCGAAGCGGTGAACGACGCCACGCTCGACGACCTTCCAGCCTTCGCGACCGTCCGCTCGGTTTCGGACCCGCCGGAGGTAGACGACGTCCGAGCGAGCGCCGTCGAGGCAGTCGACGACGTACCGGCGTTCGAGACGCTTCCATCGGGATCGTCGGTGGCGATTACGGCGGGAAGTCGCGGGATTCACGACATGCCGGCCGTCCTCGCGGCGGTTGTCGAGGAACTCCAAACCCGGAACTTCGACCCGTTTATCATGCCCGCGATGGGAAGTCACGGCGGCGCGACCGCGGAGGGTCAGATTCAGACGTTGGCCTCACTCGGCATCACCGAGGCGTCGATGGGCTGTGAGGTCCGCTCGTCGATGGCCGTCGAGCGAGTCGCCGAAGACCCGAACGGCGAGCCGATATTCGCGGCGAAAGACGCGCTCGAAGCCGACGCCGTCCTCCTCGCGAACCGCGTGAAACTCCACACCGACTACCGCGGTCCAATCGAGTCTGGGCTCTGTAAGATGGCCGTCGTCGGACTCGGGAAACACCGCGGTGCCGAGAACATGCACAACGCCGCAATCGCTCGCGGGTTCGACGAGGTCATCCCCGAACGCGCGGAGATACTGCTCGATGAAACCGATATCGTCGGCGGCATCGCCATCGCAGAGAACGACCACGAGCGCGCCGCCTTCATCGAAGGCGTCCCCGCAGAGGAACTCCCCGAACGCGAGTCGGAACTGCTCGAACGGTCGAAAGAGCTGTTCCCTTCGCTCCCCGTCGACCAGTTGGACTTCCTGATGGTCGACGAACTGGGGAAGAACATCAGCGGGACGGGGATGGACACGAACGTCGTCGGCCGGGTCTGGTTCCACAACCAGCCCGAAGTGAACTCGCCGGAGATAACGCGAATCTACGTTCGGTCGGTCACACCGGAGTCACACGGTAACGCAATCGGCATCGGCCTCGCAGACTACGTCAACCAATCCCTCGTCGAAGCCGTCGATTTCGAGGACATGTACGTCAACATCACCACGAGCGGCGAGCCCGAACGCTCGAAGATTCCGTTCGTCGTCCCCTGCGATGCAACGGCGTTTATCCTCGCGGCTTCGATGACCGGCGTTCCCGACCTGAGTGAGATGCGTATCGGCCGCATCACTAACACTCTCGAACCCGGGACGATGCTGGCTTCTGAACCCGTCCTCGATGAGCTAGCGGGACGCGACGACGTCGAAATTGGCGACCGTCGACGCCTCGAATTCGACGCCGACGGCACGCTCGTCTCCGCTATCGAAGAGTAGTCACGACGCGCGTCGGTCCGGGCGAACGGCGCTCCGGCTACGAGTCGCGTCGACGCGACACGTTCGACGCGACAGGCTACGGGCCGGATAAACGCGATTTCGCTCGTCGTCGGCGGTCAACCCGACTCAATTGTTAGTCTTAACCGTCGAGCGGGTACGTCCGGCGCTTCGAGTCACTCGCCACAAATGACAAAATAAATATATGTACTCCTCTCTGTCATACCCTAATTAGCACAAGGCAGTTGTGTTCGTCCATCGAGCGGTATCCCGTTCGGTAAGTACATTTGAATAGCTTCTGCTACACAATACTCCTCCGGCCATTTGGGTGCGACGACCCGCGGATTGCGGACTCATTCGACTTCTCTCGGGTGGCCGAAACCCGTTGTCGATGGTGATTCACCCCGTATGAGAACCGCACATTCATCTGTTTCACGGCCTATACTTCTCTCATTTCGAATACCCCTGCGGTGAACCGAGCGACGAGGACAGTTCTGGAGCCCCCGGACCGTGTGGCGGCGAGGGGTGCAGTCATACCGAATTGTCTTGCGTTATTCTCTCAAAACGGGTGGTCGATAGCTTGGACAGCAGGCACGTCGACCTCGACACCCACGGGGTCGAAGCCAGCAGTCTGTTGCACGGAGATAACTGATACAATCAGGGGTTGGACGGGCAATGAGCGACGTTGAGAGTCGAGAACCCCCGACGATTCGACTTCTCCATCGTGACCTGTCCATCAAATACGTGTGTTGACACAACTTCGAACAGGTAATGAGAAGCACCTGACTCGGCAGTCGAGGACAACCGTACGCGCCGTGCTCTCGTGAAGAACGAGTCGTCGTTCGCGGGAGTCGGTCGCACCCGTTCACGCACCGATTTGAAGACGCACCAAGCGGCGAAACGCTCGCGGCAATCAGTCGTCGCCGCGTGGGGCGCTCCCAGCGCCCGCGTCCGGGGTCCGAAGCACGTCCGGGTCGGCGTCCGGTCCGAGCGGTTCGACGCGCACGCTCGACACTTTGTACTCCGGAATGCCGGCCTGCGGGTCGAAGGTCTCCTGCGTGAGTTTGTTGACCGCGCCGGCCGCGAAGTGCATCGGGATGAACAGCGTTCCATCGCCGACGCGGTCGGTCACCACGGCTTTGACGACGATGTCACCACGGCGGGACTCGACCCTGACGTACTCGCCGTCCGAAACGCCGAGTTCCGCGGCGGTCGTCGGATTGATTTCGACGAAGCTCTCGCCGACGTGGCTCATGAGACCCTCGACGCGTCGGGTGATCTGTCCGGTGTGCCAGTGGTAGAGGACCCGACCGGACGTGAGTGTGAAGGGATACTCCTCGTCCGGTAGTTCACCGGGATGGCCGCCGTCCGCCGGCACGAAGCGGGCCAGCCCGTCGTCGAAGTTGAAGTTCCCCTCGTCGTAGTCGTAGAGGTACGGCGTGCCGGGGTGGTCGTCGTCCCAGCACGGCCACTGGAGTCCGTGTTCGTCGCCCGATTCGAGGCGGTCGTAGCTGACGCCGCCGTAGATGGGCGTCAGGTCGCTAATCTCGTCCATCACTTCCCGCGGGTGGTCGTAGCCCCAGTCGTAACCGAGTCTGGCCGCCAGTTCCTGGGTTATCTCCCAGTCTTGACGCGCCTTTCCGGGCGGTTTCGCGGACGCTCGAACCCGCTGGACGCGACGCTCGGTGTTGGTGAACGTGCCGTGTTTCTCCGGCGAGGTCGCCGCCGGCAGAATCACGTCGGCGTACTCCGCGGTCTCCGTCATGAAGATGTCCTGTACGACGAGGAAGTCCAGGCTATCGAGCGCCTCACCGGCGTGTTGGATATCGGGTTCCGAGAGCGCGGGGTTCTCCCCGACGATGTACATTCCGCGGAGATTGCCTTCGTGGGCCTCGCTGAGCATCTCCGGGACTTTGAGTCCGGGTTCTGCCGGCGGACGTTCGCCCCACACCTCGGCGAACTTCTCGCCGACCTCGTCGTCGGCCGGGTCCTGATACCCGGGCAGGCTCCCGGGCAGGGTTCCCATGTCGCCGCCGCCGCCCTGCACGTTGTTCTGGCCCCGGAAGGGAGAGAGTCCGGCACCCGGTTTCCCGACCTGCCCGAGCGTGAGCGCGAGGTCGGCCATCGCGAGGAGGTTTTCCGTCCCGTGGCTGGATTGGGTCATCCCCATCGCCCAGCCGAAGACGACGTTCTCGGCGTCGGCGAGCGTCTCGGCGGCCGACTTCAGCTCGTCGGGCGAGACGCCGGCCAGTTCCTCGACTTTCTCGGGTGTGAACGCCTGGACCTTCCGCTTGACCTCCTCGAACCCTTTCGTATTCCGTTCGATGAACGTCTCGTCGTGCAGGTCGTGTTCGATGAGGTATCGGATGAGCCCGTTGAGCCACGCCACGTCGTAGCCGGGCGTCGTCCTCGTGTACTGATCGGCGTGCTCGGCGATGCCGATCTTCCGGGGGTCGAACACCACGAGGTCGGCCCCGTCGCGGACGTTCTGCTTGATGCGAGTCGCCAGCACCGGATGCGATTCGGTCGTGTTCGACCCGCTTATGAGGTAGGCGTCGGCCTCGCCGATGTCCTCGTTGATGCGATTCGTCATCGCGCCGTACCCGAGCGTCTGTTGGAGCGCCGCCACCGTCGACGAGTGACAGAGCCGGGCGCAGTTGTCGATGTTCTTCGTGCCGAGCACCTGCCGCGCGAACTTCTGGACGAGGTACGCCTCCTCGTTGCTCCCCTTCGACGACGCGAGGCAACTGACCGCGTCGACGCCGTGTTCGTCCTGAATCCCGTGGAGTCCGTCGGCGACGTAGTCGAGCGCCTCGTCCCACGACGCCGCCTCGAACTCGCCGTCCTCGTTTCGAATCAGCGGTCTCGTGAGCCGGTTTTCGCTGTTGGCGAACTCGTGTCCGAACTTCCCTTTCACGCACGTCGAGAAGTTGTTGGCCGGTGCGTTGTCCGGGTCCTCGACGGGTTGGACGCCGAGGGCCTTCCCGTCTTTCCCCCACATCTCGAACCGACAGCCGACCGCGCAGAATCCGCAGGTCGTCTCCGCTTTGTCGAGGTTGCCCAGTCGGTAGTCGCTGACGAGCGACGCGACCTGGAACAGCCGGCCCTCCGGCAACGTTCGGGCCGCGAGGTTCTCGGCGGTGTGTTCGCCCGCGAGCATGGCCTTCCGACCGTACTCCCCGAGGAGGTCGGACGCTCGGCGCTTGCTCTGGGCCATGTATCGGGCGACGCCGTGTTGTTTCTCCCCGCTGGCGCTGGCTTCGCCCCCAGCACCCCTCGCGCCACCGGGAGCGGGCGAGCGGTTCGGCGCCGTCGTGTCGTCGAGGGTCTCCACCTCCTCGTGTTCGATGACCCGCCCGACGGAGTTCCGCTGTGTGAATCCCGGGAGCGGGAGGGTCCCCGCGCCACCGATGTCCTTCTCGGTCAAGGCACCGGTCGGACAGACCGTGGCACAGTGCCCGCAGGAGACGCAGTCGGAGTCGGCCATCGTCTCAGCGTCGGACTGGAAGCCGATACGGGTGTCCTCGCCGGAGCCCTCGATACGGAGGACTCCTTCGACCTGAACGTCGTTACAGCCCTCGACGCACCGGTTACAGAGGATGCACTTGTTGCGGTCGATTTGGATGAACGAGGAGCTGTCGTCGAGAGGCTCGTACTCGCTTCGCTCGTCGAAGACGCCGTAGCGCGGGTGGTCGACCCCCTCGCTGATGGCCGTCTCCTGTAGCTCACACCGACCGTTTCCGTTACAGGTCGTACACCGCAGGTTGTGGTTGGAGAGGACGAGGTCGAGGTTGACGCTCCGGCACTCCTCGGCGGTCGCCGTGTCGGTCTCGACCGTCAGACCGTCCGTCGCCGGGAACGAACAGGAGGGGACGACCCCGTGTTCGTCCGTCTCGACCATGCAGGTCCGACACTCGCTCCGAGGGCCGATTTCGTCGCTCGCGTCGCCCTCGCGGTCGTAGTAGCAGAGCGCCGGAACGTCGGCGTCCTCGTCGAGGCTGTCGGCACCGGGGTCCACGCTCACGACCTCGTCGTCGACGGCTTGCATGGCGTCGATGACGGTCGACCCCGGCGGGACGGTGACCGGAGTCCCGTTGACGGTGACCGTCGTCGGGCGCTCGCCATCGGTTCCGACGGGCGGGTCGTTCGCGGTCCCGGTCTCGAACTCAGCCGTGACCGACGTCTCGTGCTGTGGGTCGTCTATCTCCGGAACGCCCGGAAGTGGGTCGTCAGTGCTCATAGTTTGTCAGCGCAGGCGCCGCTCGGACAGCGGCCGTTCGCGTGTGCTTCGAAACTCGATTCGAACTCGTCCATCGCAGTCAGCACCGGGCGCGGGGCACGGGCCCCGATTCGACAGTTGCTCGACCGGGCCATGACCCGACCGAGTTCGCGTATCTTCTCCCGGTCGAGCGAGCCACGGTAGACCGCTCGCACCAGTTCGGTGAGTTGGACGGTTCCCTCCCGTCCCGGCACGCACCGCCCGCTGTTGGCTTCCGACGCAAAGCGCGCTCGCTCTCCGGCAGTGGCGACCGCACACCGCTCGTCGTTCAACAGTTCGACGACGCCTTCGGTTCCGAGGCCGGCCGCGGTCAGTTCCGCTGTGGTCGACGTCACGTCCAACGTCCGAGTGATGCCGCCGAACACCCCGCCGACGCAGGCCATCTTGAACGAGCCCTCCAGTTCGACGGCGTCCCGAGCCGTCGAGAGGCGGGCGTCCGAGCCGATTTCTATCGTCGCGGGTGCGGCCACGTCGCCGGTGACAGTCAGCAGTCGCGTCGCCGAGGCGGAGCCGTCTGCGTCGGACTCCTCCGGGGCCGAAAGCGCGAGATGTATCTGCGCGAACGTCCGCGGCGTGTGGATGACCGTCGGGCGACCGTAGAGTCCGTACTCGGCCGGCGACGGTGGCTGGAGACGCGGTTCGATTCTGTCCGCGCCCTCGATGGCTTCCAGCGCCGCCGTCGGCGCGCCGGCGCGGTACTCGTCCGGGCCTGCGACGACCACCGGAACGACCGGGAGTTCGTCCGCGGCGGCGTCAATGGCCTGCTGGAGACGCGCTCGAAGTTCGGTGTCGGTTTCAGCGACATGGATGACCGCATCAGTCGTATCGAGGTACTCGGCGACGGCCGCCACCCCGTCGAGCACCGACATCGTCGACCCGGCGAGGAGCGTTCGGTCCGCCCGCTGGCGGTCGTCCGCGTCGTTCGCGTTCACGACGACGACTGGGTCGCCGTCAGTCTCTCGCGCCAGTCGCCAGGCGTCGGCGACCGGTTCGTCAGCGCTGGCGTCGCCCCTGCCTCGACCGACGAGGCCGGCGTCCGCGATAGCGCCCGCGTCTCTGTCGGGCGAGCGAAACTGACACGCCGCCGGGTCCAGCGGGACGACCCACCCGCAAGGACCGAGGGCGCGTCGCTGACCCACTGCGAGCGGTCCACCCGACGGGACCGGTAAGGTCGTCGTCTCGGCGTCGTGTTCGACGACCGCCGCGGCACCGTCCGTCGGTAACGCTCCCGCTTCCACGTCGGCGACGATATCTCGGACCCTCGATGTCTCCGGGGCCGGGAAGAACGCGGTCCGCCCCGCCTCGGTCGCGAGAACCAACGGGTCGTACTCGCTGATTCCGGTGGGTCCCGTTCGGAGGACCGGAACGGAGTCGGCGGCGGCGCGTGCGGCGCTCAAGACGCGCTCGCCGTGCTCCGTTCGCCCGGCACCCGAGACCCGGACGGTCGGCGACCGGACCTCGTCTCCTGTGCGATTCATTCTCACTGCTGAAGAGACACGGCGGGGTTAAAAAAATCACCCCACCCACTCGCGTCGGAGTGGGTGAAAAGTGACCGTTCCCGACCGGACAGCGAGCGGAGCAAAGAGCTAAGGCGGCGACGCGTCGTCTACCGTGATGATGACGAACCCACGGTTCGACGACGTTCGAGCAAAGGCGGCCGACGCGACTCGCGAAGACGACGTCCAGTCCGTGTACACCGGACTCGTCCACGACGACGGTCGGCACGAGTACTACTTCGCCAACGACACCGAGGGCGCATCGGAGTTGCGCGAGACGGCGGCCGTCCAACTCGGGATGCTGGTTCGGGTTCTCGCGGACCGCTCCGAAAGCGACGTCGACGAAATCACCGACCTCGCGGCGGAGCGAGCCGAGAACATGCGGTTGAAGTAGTCGCAAGCGACGACACCGGGCGCTCGGAAGCGCGTTCTCGTCGGCGAGTGTCGTCTCAAAAACCCTCGCGCGGGTCGGGCGCAGTTGCGTCCGCTCGGAACCGCCGACCCTATTCGGTCGCCGCTATCGCTTCGATCTCTATCGCGGCTCCTTTCGGCACGTTCCCGACCTCGACCGCGCTACGCGCCGGCGGCTCCTCGTCGAAGAACTCGCTGTACGCCTCGTTGAACTCCTCGAAATCGTCGATATCGTCGAGGAAGACGGTCGTTTTGAGCACGTCGTCGAGGGACCCGCCTTCCGCGGCGAGAATCGCCGCCACGTTTTCGAGACACTGCGTCGTCTGGTCGCCGACAGAGGCGTCGTCGAGTAGCTCCCCGTCGGGCGTGAGCGGAAGTTGGCCCGCGGTGAGGATGAGGTCGCCGTTCGTCGTCGCTTGACTGTACGCGCCAACAGCCGCCGGTGCGTCCGAAGTACTAATCGTGCGCTTCATGGCCGGCCGTTTCGAACGGGCCGTAATAAATCCACGTCCGGGACGAGACGCATCGCACGAAATGTAAGAACGCAGTTAATTTGTGGTCCTCTCTCGGCTTGCACGCCGTACTTACTCGCCCTCACGGACACAGATGCCTGTGGGTGGTGTAGCCGTCGACACCGCCGGTCGAACACAGACCATAATCTAACTGATGGGTTGAAAACGGAGCGCTGGGACTATTTAAATCATTAATGTGTCAAAATCCACGAAGCTCACTCGCACCCGAGCTATATATGATATCCGTTCGCAGAGAGCGAGCGGAGTCAGAACGATGTCAATGAACGCAGTCGTCTACAAAGGCGAACGAGAGGTCGCGGTCGAAGCAGTCGAAGAGCCCCAGATTCAACACCCGAACGACGTCGTTATCGACATCACGACGACCTGCATCTGCGGGTCCGACCTGCACATGTACGAGGGTCGGACGGCCGCGGAGCCCGGAATCGTGTTCGGCCACGAGAACATGGGTATCGTCGAGGAGGTCGGCGAGGCCGTCAGCGGCCTCGAAGTCGGCGACCGCGTCGTCGCGCCGTTCAACGTCGCCTGCGGCTTCTGTGAGAACTGCGAGAACGGCTACACCGGCTTCTGTACCAACGTCAACCCCGGATTCGCCGGTGGGGCGTACGGCTACGTCGCCATGGGTCCCTATCAAGGTGGTCAGGCGGAAAAACTCCGCATTCCGTATGCCGATTTCAACGCGCTCAAACTGCCGGACGGTCGGGAACACGAGGACTCGTTCTCGCTCCTCGCGGACATCTTCCCGACGGGCTGGCACGGCACGGAGCTCGCCAACCTCGAAGCGGGCGATTCCGTCGCTATCTACGGCGCCGGACCGGTCGGCCTGATGGCCGCCTACAGCGCCAAACTCAAGGGCGCGGCCGAGATTTACGTCGTCGACCGCGTTCCCAGTCGCCTCGCGCTCGCCGAGGAGCACTGTGACGCCACGCCCATCAACTTCGAGGAGGGCGACCCCGTCGAACAGATCAAAGAGCTTCACGGCGGCGGTGTCGACAAGGGCGTCGACGCGGTCGGCTATCAGGCCATCGACCCGGACAAGCAGGCCGACAGTGCGTACGACCCCGCCCGCGAGAACCCGGCGGTTGTCATCAACAACCTCATTCGGACGGTCCGGCCGACCGGCGAACTCGGGATTCCCGGTCTCTACGTCCCCGACGACCCCGGCGCTCCCGACGAGATGGCCGCGCAGGGCCGCCTCGGCATCGACTTCGGCCTGCTCTTCGAGAAAGGGCAGGCACTCGGCACCGGCCAGTGTAACGTCAAGGAGTACAACCGACAGCTCCGCGACATGATAATCGAGGGCCGCGCCGACCCGAGCTGGGTCGTCTCCCATCGCGTCGGCCTCGACGACGCGCCCGAGATGTACGAGAAGTTCGACAACCGCGAGGAGGGCGTCACGAAGGTCCTGCTGGAACCCTAACGGTAACCGTCGCTTCCCCCTCTGATTTTCACCGATACGCCTTTGACGGTCACCCCGCTATTCCGGTCTATGTGCCAGTACTGTAGCTACCGGTACCACGACGGCTGGACCCAGCTGTTGGAGTACGACGAGACGTACCAGACGGTAGTCGGCGGTGAGTCGGAGTCGACCTACGGCTTCCACGAATCGTGGGACGAACTCCGAGACGAAGTCGACTTCGGCGCGGCCTAATCAGGGGGATTCACGGGGAAACGGGTCGTCGGGATACGCCGCCGCCCGCTCGTCCGTCGTCGCCAGACAGTCGTCGAGTTCTCCGCACAGGGCCGCCTCGTCGAGGTCGCGGCCGATGAATACGAGTCGCGTCGCGGGGTCGTCGTCTTCCCACCGACCGATGGGGCCGGCCTGCACCGACGGCCCCGCCTGACTCACACCGAGCACCGTCTCGGGACGACTCGCGACCCACGCGAACCCCTTCGCGCGGACGACGTTCCCCCGCCAGTCGTCGAGCCACGCGTCGAGTCGGTGCGGGTGGAACGGGCGGTCTCGACGGTAGACGAAGGACTCGACACCGTGAGCCGTCGCGGCCGAAACGCCCTCGTCGTGGGTGTGACCGTGGTCGTGGTCGTGGTCGTGGTCGTCGTCCGCCTCGTCCCCGTCGCTCGCGAGGGCCTGTTTCCAGCCCTGCTGGCGTTTCGCCGCCCCGAAATCGAAGCGCCCCGTATCGAGGACCTGGCTCGGCTCGACCTCGCTGTGGGTCGTCCGGTGGAGGCTCGCGCGCGGCTGGAGTTCCCGAATCTCGGCTTCGACGGCGTCCAGCGCATCGCCGGGGACCATGTCGCACTTGTTCAGCAACAGCACGTCACAGAACTCGACCTGCTCGACGAGCACGTCCGTCAGCGGTCGTTCCGGGTCGGGGGCGGCGTCCGGAAGCGATTCCGCCGGGTCGAACGCCTTCCAAAACCCGTAGGCGTCGATGACCGAGACCGTGGTGTCCAACCGGAGTTGTTCCGGCAGATTACCCTCGTTCGACTCCCCCGTCAGCGTTCGCGCAATCGGGAGCGGTTCGCTGATGCCAGAGGCTTCGATGAGAAGATAGTCGAACGAACGGGTCTCCGCCAGCCGCGTCACCTCGGTCACGAGGTCGTCCTGTAGCCGACAGCAGATACAGCCGTTCGAGAGGTCGATTACCCCGTCGTCCGACTCGGAGGCGACTAACTCCGCGTCGACGTTCAGTTCGCCCATGTCGTTGACGACGACGGCTATCTCCCTTCCGCCGGGGTCGTCCAAGAGTCGATTGACCAACGTCGTTTTACCCGCGCCGAGTGGACCGCTAACGACCGTAATCGGTATTTCCGCTGTGGACATATCGATGCTGTGCGACGTCTCGCGGGGAGCTGTAATCAATGCTGGGCCACCCCGCGCAGACTGAGTGTCGAACCCTCACGCCGCGGACCTCGGTTCGAAAACACATCATTTTCTATTAGTGATATGTCGAGTTTCGCGGCGGTTCCCGTCGGACACCCCGACCCCCGCGTAAGCCCGAGCCACAATCGCGTTACCGACGGTCGCGTCGGTCGCGCTCGCGGACTCGCCCGTCCGGTCGAACCGATTGGCATCATTTTTTTGGTCGCCGGTACTGACGAACGACCAGATGGCACCCTCCGTCCCCGAACGACTCCTCGCGGTCGACCTGTCTTCCGGCTCCGTCGAGAGTCGGCCGATTCCGGACGAGTGGCGACGGCGATACGTCGGCGGGAAAGGGTTGGGTGCCCGCTATCTCTACGACGAACTCGACGCCGGCGTCGACCCGCTCGGCGAGGAGAACGCGATTCTGTTCATGCTCGGCCCGCTTTCGGGGTACCTCCCGGAGGAGTCGAGATACGCCGCCATCACGAAATCCCCGCTGACGGGGTGTTTCCTCGACTCGTATGCTGGCGGCGAGTTCCCCGACTCGCTGACCGGCGCGCTCGGGTCGCACATGGGCCTGCTCGTGACGGGCGTCGCGTCCGAACCTGTTCACCTCGTTATCGAAGACGGAGACGCGACGATTACCCCTGCCGAGACGTGGGGTGCCGACACGGTCGAAACGGCGCGAGCGTTCCCCGACGCGTCGGTCGCGTGTATCGGCCCCGCGGGCGAACAGCAGGTCGCATATGCCACGGTCGCCTCCGACGGCGGCGAGCACCACGCGGGTCGAGGGGGTGCGGGAGCGGTCATGGGTTCGAAGCGGCTGAAGGCGATCATCGCGAAAGGAGACCCACCTGACGGGTTAGACGACCTGCGAGAGGCCTACGCGACGAAGTACCGAGAGACCGCTACCGGACAGTGGCTACGGGCCAGCGGGACCGTCGAAACTATCGATTTCGCGAACGAAATCGGCGCGCTCTCGACGCGAGGCTGGAGCGACGGGCAGTTCGAAGCGGCGGACGAGTTAGGCATCACGACGGTCGAAGACCGGGCTGTCGACCGCGAACACGCCGACACGACGGAACCGGGTGGGTTTCGCGTCGCCACGGAGGACGGCGACCACGTCCCACGCGGTGCCACCGCGATGACGCTCGGAGCCGGCCTCGACATCCAGGACTTCGACGCCGTCGCCGAGTTGGGGCAGACCTGCGACCGGCTCGGGATGGACCTCATCAGCGCCGGCAGTGCAGTCGCGTGGACCATCAACGCCGACGCCGCCGACGTCCTCGACCGTCCACTGTCGTTCGGCGACGCCGACGGCGCGCGGGCCCTCTTAGGAGAGATTGCGGAGCGCGAGTCAGCCCTCGGCGACGCGCTCGCGGACGGGGTCGAGGCGGCGGCGACGCGGTTCGGCGGGCGGGACCTCGTCCCCACGGTGAAGTCGATGGAGCTACCGGCCTACGACCCGCGCGGCGCGCAGAGCATGGCACTCGCCTACGCGACCAGCGACCGGGGCGCGTGCCACCGGCGGGCGCGACCCATCGAACGCGAGGCGTTCGACGGAGACTGGGGAGCCGACCGGACCGCGTCGGAGGTCATCCGCGAACAGGACCGGCGGTCGATGCTCTGGAGCCTCATCGCCGACGACTTTTTCGGCGACGCGCTCGACGACCTCGGGCGAGCGTGGCTCGAATCGATCGGCCTCGACCCCGCCGGAGGACTCGCGATAATCGGCGAGCGGATTTGGAACCTGACGCGGCTGTTCAACGTCCGCGAAGGCGTCTCGCGCGAGGACGATTCGCTCCCGGCCGCGCTCCAAGAGCCGCTCGAGACGGGGCCGCGCGCCGGTGCCGCCGTCGACCGCGACGACTTCGACTCGATGCTCGACGCGTACTACCGCCGCCGCGGCTGGAACGAAGACGGCGTGCCGACGACCCGGACTATCGACCGCCTCGACCTCACTGACCTCACCGATGATTTCGACCCACTCCATGATTGAACACCACGCGAACGGCTGGACGACGAACTGTGTACTCCCCGTGGAACGAATATGAAGCTCTCTGATGCGCTCCGCGCTCGAAGCGGCGTGGTCTGCGTCGTCGGCGCGGGCGGGAAGAAGTCCACGCTGTACGCGCTGGCGCGTCGGCTCGACCGCGCCGTCGTGACGGCCACGGTCCGCATCCCCATCTTCGACCAGCACGTCGACGACGTGGTCGTGACCGAGCGCCCGGTCGCCGCGCTCGAACGCGCGACGGACTGGCCGGTGGGCGTCGTTCCCGACCGCGACCGCGACGACCGTTACCGCGGGTACGACCCCGGCGTAGTCGACGCCATCGGGGAATCGGACGCCACCGACGCCGTGCTGGTGAAGGCCGACGGTGCACGGATGCGCGAGTTCAAGGCCCCGGGAGACCGCGAACCACGGCTCCCGACGACCGCCGACACCGTCCTTCCCATCGCCAGCGTCCACGCCGTCGGTGAGCCACTCACCGAAGCGTGCGTCCACCGCCCGGAACGGGTCGCCGCGCTGACCGGCCTCGACCTCGGCGACACGATTCGCCCGTCCGACGTCGCAACGGTGCTCACGAGCGAGCGCGGCGGCCTCGCGGACGTCCCCGACGGCGCGACAGTGGTCCCCGTGCTGAACAAGGTCGACGACTCCGCGCTCGAAGCGGTCGCGCGCGAAATCGCGTCGGAGGTTCTCGCCCGGTCCGACGTTCCGCGCGTCGCCCTGACGCGGTTGACGGCTTCAGAGCCCGTCGTGGCCGTCGTGGGGCGTTAGCCCAACCGTTCCGCCGCACGGGCAAGTTCTTCGGGGGTGTTGATGTTCTCGAAGGTGTCGAGGCTCGCGTACTCGCGCACCTCGTCTTCATCGACGACGACGTAGTCGAGCGTGAACAACGGGTCGATGATTTTGTGGCTTCCCTCGGCCAGCGCGGCCTCGCAAGCGTCGGCCATCGCCGAGGCCCGGTACACCGCGTGGGTCGGTTGGAACCAGCCGTCACCGACCTGCGGCACGGCGGCGTCGCGGCCGCCCGCCCGCTCGAACAGTCGGTCGACGAGCGCGGGGTCGAGAAAGGGCATGTCGCAGGCGGCGACGAACGCGTACTCCGTCTCCGCGGCCCGCAGGCCCGTCATGATTCCAGCCATCGGCCCCTCGTCGCGGTCCGTGTCTTCCGCAATCGTCATCGGGCGGTCGTAGCCGTCGAGCGCGGCCCGGAGTGCATCCGTCTGTTCCGGTCGGCAGTTGACGACGAGGACGTCGATGACGCCGGACATCCGGTCGGCGACGCGGCGAACGAGAGGAGTCCCCGCCAGCGAGGCGACCGCCTTGTCCTCGTCGCCGAACCGCGTCGAGTATCCCCCGGCGATGATGACACCAGTTCGCATATTGGGAGGTCACGTTCGCCGTCCAAAGCAGTTGTGCTCCGAACCGCCCGTCAATCGACGGGCGGCTACGCCTCCGATGCCGAGTCGTTCGCCGGTTTTCCGATACGTCTGAACCGTCGATTTCGGACGTGAGAGCGGTCGAGAGCGGCTAACAGTCATGACACGGCTAGCCGTGTTATCCTATTTTCGCTTCAGTCACGGGTCAACACAGCGCTCGGAGAGGAACGAAACGCCGCGTTGGTCGATAGCAAGGATTGCTATTTCAACATGTAGCGATAGAGACGTCTCGATACTGTAGGCGCTGTCTAGCTAGTGACCTCCTCGGACGGCGTTCGTCCATCGAGCGACCGATGCGATTTTGAAAAGTATAGTATTGCGCAATTGTATGAATCATTCACGGACGATTCCGTGACTGCCCACCCACGAATCGTGGAAGCGGTCGCCTCGCAATTTGAGGGTGTGAAACCACGTTTCGATGAGGTTTCGCTCACCATAGTCAAGCCGACCGCTCACTCCCACCAATAGAGGGCATTCTGATAGCCGTAGTCGTCAAGGAGAAACACGGCGTCTGAGAGATCGTGTTTCTCCGAGAGTCGATGGAGACACGTCGCAGTCGGGGCGGCCACGTGTCGTCGGAACAGTTCGACGTCAAGAATCGGCTTCGCCTCGACGTCTATTGCACCGTACAATCAAGCCCATTCGCCATTGATTCTGACAGCGGTCTCGTCGACCGCAACCCGCTTCGGCTTCGCCTCGGGCGGGTTGTGACTGCTGTCTGCCAGTCGAAGTACCTATTGCCAAACGGCTTGGTGAGAACGTTTAACGCCGGGTAGCCGGAGAGTATTTTCGTCTCGCTGAGTGAACAGCCGGTCGCGTGGAGCTGGACGGCAGACGCTCCCACGTTTCTTCTAAATCCGTCGTAAAGCACTCACTGAGCGGTTTTACGAGCATTTCGACCAACTAACTCAACGACCCGCTCGTTCCTCAAACTGGCTTGACTAGACAGTGCCGACCAGTTGAATTGTTCAGAAATCACATTTCTGTCCGCCGGTCTACCCCTCAGTGTGCTGGTGTGCGCTCTCGAAGCATCCGTTCGAGTACAGCATTACATTACACCGATAGCGGTGTCACGGGGTGGGAGACAGCTCGTAGTGGTCCGTCTGTGCGACTGCCTCTTGTCGATGGCACCAGCGACCGACCGTCAGTCGGATACTCGGACTCGTCGGTACGACTCGGAAAGCGTCGGCGCGTCCGTGTCGGGGAGTGCGACCACGAGGTAGTCGGCAGCGGTACGGGCGTAGTCGATGAGCGTTCGAGTGTGGTCGGCGTCGATGGCTCCCAACGAGTCGAAGACGAGAAACGGGACGTCGTCGTACACTTCGTGAACGGAGTGGCCGGCGAGGGCGAACACGAGTCCGACGAGTTCGCGCTCTGACTCCGTGAGGTGGTCGATAACGTCCTCGTAGATTTTCCCGTCGTCCGTGCGCCGCTCGATGTGGAGGACGAACCGTGAGGTTGGGCGCCCGTCGCCTCGGGCGTCCCCATCGCTCCGGCGTTCGACCCAGACGCGGGCGAGCCGGTCGTGTTCGAGGGCATCGAGAACATCCGCTATGCGGTCGTTGAACCCCGAGACCGTCGCGCGTTCGAGCCGTTCGATGCGGTCTCGGAGTTCGTCGATTCGGTCGTCGATTTCGTCCTGCCGCGCTTCGAGGTCCGCCCGTCGGTCGAGTTCTGCTTCGAGGGCTTCGAGCTCGTCGACGACGGCGTCGCGTTCCTCGCGTCGCCGCTCCAACTCGAACTCGACGCGGTTGACCTCGCGGTGGGCATCGAGAAGCGCGGCGCGATCGCCTGTCTCCGTAGACTCGGCATCTCGCTTCAGGTCGGCGATGTCCGATTCGATATCGTCGCGTCGGGCTTCGAGGTCTTCGACGCGCGCACGGCGGTCGGCGCGCTCACGGCGCCGCTCCTCGCGTCGAGTTTCGAGGTCGCGTCGTCGCTCTCGCAGGCCTTCGAGTTCCGACCGGCGTTCTTGGAGCCGTTCGATGCGGCCCGCGAGTTCGGCGCGCTCCTCGCGGCGGTCGTCGCGGAGCGTCCGAAGCTGGTCGAGCGTCGATTCGATGCTCGCCTCGGGGACCGACGTCCCGCACGTCCAGCAGACGACCCTGTCGCCGTCGTCCGACTCGCCGTCACTTTCGTCGTCGCTCTCGCCCTCGCTCGCGGCCGCGACGGGCGACGTCTCCGACGTGAGAAATTGTTCGTTGAACTGTAGCGTCCGCTGAACGTCCGTGATGTCGGCGTCCAACTGCCGTTTTCTCGCGCGCGAGCCCGCGAGTTCGTCGGTCAAGTCGTCGAGCTCGGCGGTCGGGTCGTCGGTGTACGAATCCAGTTTTGACTCGATGTCGTCGATTTCCGCGTCGAGCGCGTCCAGCGACTCCCGCTCGGCTTCGAGTTCGAACTCGATGTCGTCGAGCGCCGCGGTCAACTCCCGTCGCCGGTCCTGTCGCGCCTCTGTATCGGACCCGTTGGCGTCGGGTCCGGGGGCCACCTCGGCGTCGGTGTCGGCTCCAACCGCCGCCGATTCGATACCGGCGAGGGTCGCTTGCCGGTCCGCTAACTCCGCTTCGAGTCGCTCGATAGCCGCGTCGAGTTCGTCGCGGCGGTCGCGGAGCTCCCGTCGCTCTGATTCGAGCGCCGCTAGCGCCCCGATTCGGTCGTCCAATTCGGCACGCTCGGCGCGGCGGTCGGCGAGTTCCTCGTAGACGGCGTCGGTGTCGACCGAGTGCATGACGAGTTTCCGCAGGTCTCGTTCGTCCGCGACCGCCCGTCGCGCCTCGTTCGAGCCGAGGAGGAAGGCGAATCGGTCGGCACCCGTCGAATCGTCGAGGAACGGGTCGCCGGACGCGACGAGGCGGTCGTCTTCTCCCGCGAACGTCCGCGTGTAGCGGTCGCCCCCGACGACGAGTTCGACCCGGCTGTCGCCGATATCGGCGTCGCGGTCGAGTGAGTGCTCGTCGCTTCCCAGCGCGGTCGCGAGACTCCGAACGAGCGACGTTCGGTCAGCGGCGTCCCCTGCCGTGAGGACGGTGACGCCGCGCTCGAACGCGACGGTGGTCTCGTCGAGCGCGCCGATTCCGGTGACGGTCAGGCGGGCCGGTCCGTTCGTCGTGGCCATACGGTGACCACACCGGGGTCCGTGAAAACAGTTGGTGACGGGCCCAAAACTCGTTCCATAGATATCTTTGGAACGTGTTTTTTCTGTTCGGATGCGAACCCGCGTATCGGTGTCTGTAGACCGCGATTTAAGCCGTCTCGGGAAGTCAGTCGTCGATTCGCCCGCAACGGTCTTCGTGCCGTCCGGTCTGTCTGCCTCGTATCTCCGCCGGACAGCGGCGACGCAGAACCCGTTCCATAGATAGCAATGGAACGTGTTTCGAACCGCGGCGAGCGGTGAGGTGTTTCGAGCTCGGTGCCCAGCCGTCTCGGGGTGCTCGATATCGTGGAGAGCGAAGCGCAAGGCGGCGTTACTCGCAGTCACAACCGCCGCGGTCGATGAGGGCTTCGACGGTGTATTGAGCGTTACAGTCCGGGCAGTGGACGCGAACGTCGACGTACAGTTCGGCGGTCTCGGGGTCGACGTCGAGTTCGTCGGCGGCCGCGAGGTCGGACAGCGACTTCTCGGTGATGCGCTCGACGCGACCCAGTAGGCGTCGGATGGTTTCGGCGCGGCGCTCTCGGAGATTGCCGTCGTCGCGGTCGGTCTCTGAGAGCGGCGTGACGCCGCGGTACGAGGTGAGATAGGTTCGCATCGCGCGGTGCGAGACGAAGTCGGCCTCCAGTCGCTCGACGTCGACGCCGGCGCGTTCGAGTCGGTGAACCGCTTTCGTCCGCGCCCCGCTCGAAACGTCGTCGTCAGTGAGCACGCGGTACAGGTTCTCGACTTCGCCGTCGAGGGCGCGCTCGTTCCGCTCGGCGAGCGCCGCGCGGATGAGTCGCCGGTTGAACGCGTCGGCGAGGTCGCGGAGGCTCGACCGCGCGTCCGCTTCGGCGGTCCAGCGCCGTTCGAGTTCCGCGCCGAAGCCGTCGAAGCCACGCTCGCGGAGCAGTCGGCTGACCTTGCTCTCGGGGCCGCGTTTCCCGCCCGGGGAGTCGTGTGAGTCGCTCACTACCGACTGCTATTCGGGGTGTGCACATATGCTTGACGCGCGGGGAGAGCGGTTCCGGGTGAGAATACGAAGGCAGGTAGGGAACAGAGGGTGCAACCGGGAAGCCGAGACAGAGCGTCAGTAGTTGGCGGCGTCGCCGCGGCCGGCCGACGAGCCTCGACCGGCCGGCGATTCGCGGTCCGAGTGCACGGCGGCGAAGTCGTCCCGAGCGTCCCCGTCGACGCTCGCCGCAGGCGACTCCGCGGGTTCCGGTTTGTCGTCGCTGACTCGGTCGGCGGGAGACGTCGTCGCGTCTGCGGCGGTTCTGAGCGTGACTGCGACGGTCGTACCGCCGTCGGGGTCGCTCTCGACCGCGATGCTCCCGTCGAACTGCTCGACGAGCGCGGCGACGAGCGAGAGGCCGGTCCGGGAGTCGGACGGTTCCGCGACGGTCTCGCCCGCGTCGAGGAGGGCGTCCTCGGGGAACGACGTTCCGTCGTCGGAGATGCGGACGGTCACCGTGCTATCTCCGCGTTCGGCGTGCAGGCGAACGCGCGGGCGCTCGGCGTCCGCCCGCTCGACGGCCGTGACGAGGAGGTTTCGAAAGACCGCAGAGAGCATGCTGTGAGCGAGGACGTTCACCTCGGGGAGGTCACCGACGACGACCACGTCGACGTCGTGCCCGGCCCGGAGCTTCTGAAGCTCGGTCTCGACGGTCTCGGCCAGCGGCTTCGGTTCGAGGTCGGCGGCTCGGTCCGAGGTGAGCACGTCGGTGAACTGCGCCGTGCTCTCGGTGAGGTCGATGATGCCGTTGCTCGCGGCGACGATGTTCTCCAGTCGGTCGTCGGCCGCCGACCCCGCCTCCTTCCGCATGACCGATGCCCACCCGCGGATGACCAGCGTGTCGTTGCGGATGTCGTGTCGGAGGACGCGGTTGAGGACGGCGAGCTGTTCGCGCTGTTGGTGGAGTTCGGTCTCTCGTCGCTGGCGCGCGATGGTCCACCGATAGAGGCCGAACGCGAGGAGGACCGCGCCGACCGCCTGCGCGCCGTCTTCGAACAGGTAGCTGAACCAGGCGGGCTGTTCGACGAACTCGTCGAGGAAGTCGGTCAGCGCGAACAGGGACGAGGCCGCGACGCCGCCCGCCAGCGGGTAGAATACCGACGGGTCGCGCACTCGTCGGACCACGAACAGACACGCGAAGAGAACGGCGACGACGACGCCTTCGCCGACGAGGTCGAGCGCCGTCGTCTCCGGGTCCGGCGGGAGCGCCACGACCTGCGCGCCGACCGGGATAACCGACCCGACGGCGACTGCCCACGGGAGGTATCGATGTGCGGCTCCCGCGGGTTCCTCTCCCGTTGCTTCCGATTCGTCGTCATCGACTCCTCGCGTCCGGGTTTCGGGTTTCATTTCGGTTCACCACGCCCCGAGCGTCTCCCGCGTCCGACCGGCGGCTTCTGTCTCGCTTGCATACTCTCGTTGACGGCGATGACCGATGAAGTGGTTGCTATGTGGATTGTCTGCCTCACTTTGTGCTCGGGAGCGGAACGAGGTGTTCGATAGTCGTATAGAGTCGAAAATAGTCCGGCGGTTGGGGGCGCCCGTCAGGTGAACACCCAGACCGCGGCGACGAACAGCAACGACCCGAAGACGAACGTGACGTCTCGGGTCCGAATCATCATGCCTTCGGTCCGGAGCGCTTGGCTCCGTTCGTCGCCCAGCGAGCGCGAGAAGCCCTTCGTCTCCATCGCCTCGACGGTGACCCGCGAGCGCTTCGCCACGTTGAAAATCAGCGGGTAGAACGCCTTGACCGAGAGCGTCAGCAGGTAGTAGAAGTAGCGCCACCTGAACAGCCCCTGTTTTTCGGGGACCTTACTTCGAAGGCGGAAGGAGTTGATGAGCGCGTGGTACTCCTCGACGAGAAGCGGCATCATCCGGTAGCCGTACGCGATTGCGAACGTGAGCTGTCGGGGGACGCCCAAGCGCAACATCCCCTTGCTGAGTTTCTGCGGGCTCATCGCCGAGAAGACGGCGAGGCTGATGACCGAGATAATCGTGAGCTTGAGGAAGAACGGGACGAGCGCCCCGACGGCGTCGATGCCGACTTCCTGGCTGGTCGTGGCGGTGTGAATACCCCGGCCGACCGCGGCCGCGACGATGCTTCCGGTTTCGGCGAACACGCTCGCGTCGCCCGCCATGACGCCCGCGACGACCCGACCGGCGTTCTCGCCCAAGTGACCGACCGCCCGAATCGTCCCGCCGATGATCGGGACCAACACCACGAAAAAGCCGACGTTGGTGACTTGGCCGAACAGGAGCAACGCGAGCAGGTACTTGCTGACCTGCGAGAGCGCGGCGAGCGCGAAGGCCGCCGCGAGCAGGATGGCCAGCGGAAGCGTGTCGTAGAACAGCCACGGGATAATCATGAACAGCACGGTCCACAGCAGGACTACCCGCGGGTCGAAGCTGTTCAACAGCGCGTCCTCGTTGTCGTAGGCGGTCCGCATCAAATCGACCTTGATGTCGGCGACCGAGATGTCGGTGAGCGCGTCGAC
Organism: Haloferax sulfurifontis; assembly: GCF_014635105.1. NCBI lineage: Archaea > Methanobacteriati > Methanobacteriota > Halobacteria > Halobacteriales > Haloferacaceae > Haloferax > Haloferax sulfurifontis. The sequence continues at coordinate 85,094 of NZ_BMCI01000005.1, read as the reverse complement.
GTACTTCATCGCGTCCCTCCGTTCGACTCAACGTCGCCCCCGACGTCTCCGACATCGGCGACACCGCCGTCGGCGAACGCGTCGTCCTCGAACGAACGAGCCAGCGTCTCGCACATCGCGTCGGTGCTGAGCGCGGGGGATTCCAGCCCGAGTCGCCGGCTCAGTTCGACCACCTGCGGCCGTCGCAGGTCGGTCTCGGCGAGGAGGTCCGGGTCGGAAAACACCGCCGCGGGCGGGGCGTCCGCGAGCACCTCGCCCTCGCCCATGACGAGGACGCGGTTGGCCCACGCCGCGACCAGTTGCAGGTCGTGCGAGGCGACGACGACGGTCTCGACTCGGCTCTCGGCCTTCCGGAGCATTCCGGTCACTTCGCGACGGCTCTGGAGGTCGAGACTGCCCGTGGGTTCGTCCAGGAGGACGACCGTCGGGTCGGTCGCGAGGCCGATGCCGAGCGACGCGCGGCGCTGTTGGCCGAGGCTCATCAGGCGGCCGTCGCGGTCGGCGAGGTGTTCGAGGTCCAGATACGCGAGAATCTCGTCGACGCGTTCGTCAACGTTCGGGGCGTCGCGGTTTTCGAGGTAGTAGGCGACGTCCTTGCGGACGGTGTCCTCGACGAACATCTCCTCGGGGTTCTGGTGGATGTAGACGGTGTCGTCGGCCAGTTGCTCGGGGAGCGTCTCGCTCGTGTCGCGGCCGAGGACCGTCACCCTCCCTTCGTCCGGGGACTCCAATCCCGTCATCAACCGCAACAGCGTCGACTTGCCAGAGCCGTTGGCACCGACGAGCGCGACCCGGTCGCCCGCGTGCAGTTCGAGGTCCAGCCCATCGAGGACGCGGTTGTACCCCTCTCGAAGCGTGGGGTAGCCGTGGCCGACACCGCGCATCGTCACCAGCGCGTCCCCGTCCTGCTGGCGGCCGGTCGGCGCGTCGTCGGTGCCTGCGCCGGGTGTCGCTACCGCGCCGCCGTCGACCGCGGCCCGCGACTCGCGCGTCGTGGCGGGCTGAAACGCCGTCGCCGCCTCGTCGACGGTCACGGGATACCGACCGCTGGGCAGGGTTCCCGCCTCGGTCGGCAGGCCGTCGGCGATTTGCGTGACCTGCGGGGGGTGGATGTCGTGGGCGAGTAAGTCGTCGAGCCTGTTGAGTCCGACCTCGACCGGTTCCTTCCAGGCGACTCCGCCGTCGGAGACGAGCACCATCTCGTCGCAGTAGTCGGCGATGAACTCGGAGTGGTGTTCGATGACGATTATCGTCTTGTCGCGCTCCTCGTTGAGTCGTCGGAGCTGTTCGTACGTCTCGCGGGCGTTTTGGGGGTCGAGCTGTGCGGCCGGCTCATCGACGAAGATGAACTCGGGGTCCATCGCGAGCACCCCCGCGAGCGCGACGAGGTGTTGCTGGCCGCCGCTCAGTTCCCAGATGAATCGGTCTTCGAGATGGTCGAGACCGAGCGTTTCGAGCGCGCGGGTCGCCCGCTCGGCGTAGTCGTCGAGCCCGTGGTTGAGGGGTGCGAACTCCACGTCGTCGCGAACCGTCTCCTGAACGAGTTGGTTCTCGAAGTCCTGGAAGACGTAGCCGACCGTCTTCGAGAGTTCGGCGACGTCCGACTCGCGGGTGTCGGTGCCGGCGACGGTGACGCGCCCGTCGAACGTCCCCTCGAAGAAGTGGGGGATGAGCCCGTTGAACGTCTTACACAGGGTCGTCTTTCCGCTTCCGTTGCCACCGACGACGGCCGTGAACTCGCCCGGCTCGATGGTCACGCTCGCGTCGCGCAATACCGCCTCGTCGCCGCCGGGGTACTGAAACGTCAGGTTCTCCACGACGATGTTGTTGCGACTCATAAAAGCAAAGAGGCGGGGTTCAGTCCTGCAGGCCGTCGACCTTGCGCTGGCGGTAGGCGACGAGCCCGAACGAGACGACCGCCGCGATGGCGATCGGCACGAACAGGAACGCTTGGCCGTACGTTTCGACGAACTCCGGCGTGAACGTGATGAGCCCACCGCTGGTCTCGCTCAGCGTCTCGAACGCGAACGCGACGGGTATCAGCGCCACCCACGCTATCAGTCGCTTCAGGGACGTGCGCGTGAACATCGGGCCGTCGCGCCCCTCGACGGGACTCATACCGAGCAACGGTTCGATTTTCCCGCGGAGCCGCGGGTAGAGAAACAGCGTCGGAATCGCCCCGAAGACGACGCCGGCGATGATAATCTGAAGCAGGGCACCGATTCCCTCGGTTGCCCACACGGTCTCGGGGAGCCACGAAATCGCTTCGAGTTCTTCGACGCCGACGTAGAACTTCCCGACGTCGATGAACCACGCCGCGGTCTCTTCCATCGCCTTCGCGAGGAAGCCCAGCGCCGCGATCTGCTTGACGTCTTTCGGGTCCGTGATGAGCGACATCACGAAGAACCACGACAGCGTGACGACGATTAGCCCCTCGACCGCTCCGAGCGCGCTGAAGTCACCGATGAGAATCTCTCCGAAGACGATGCCGCCGACCGGAATCGCGAGACAGGCCCAAAACGAGCGGAACAGAAGGACGACCGACATCGCAACGAACCAGAACGGTCCGATAGAGAGGCCTAACCCGCCTATCGAGAACTCCGGCAGGAGTTCCGTAATCATGCTTTGCAGACCGTGTAGCGACATGACGAGGATGAACGCCATCATGTCCCTATGGTCGAAACTGAACGCACTACTCGAGTTGTTGGACGTTGTCACCATCCGGGTGGTGGTGGTCGAGCAACGTGTTTAATCGTTGGTATGAGTACAGCGTACGACTGTATATCGGACTGTACTCTGTGGAGTAATCGGTGGCAGTACATAGCAATCGCGTCAGTATATCGTCCGCCCGGACTCCCTTCGGTCCCTGCGCTCGCAGGCCGGTTCGGATGCTACCGAAGTGGCTGTGTCTGTTCGCGTCGAAAAAGAACCGAGTGGCGGCGACGCCGACCGTCAGGCGTCGGTCGCGCCGACGCAACGCTCGACGTCCGCGCGGGACTTCATCTCCAAGACGTTGTACGGGGCATCGATGTCCGCGGCGACCGACCGGAACGATGGAAGCGGTTCGTGCGCGTCTTCGGTGCCGTCGTTGTCGTGGAGGTGTGCGACCTGAATACGGTCGCCGAATCGCTCGACGAACCGCCGGTAGTCGACGCCAGTCGCCTTCGCGTGGCCCACGTCGAGGGTCAGTTTCAGGAACTCGTCGTCGACGCCGACGTCATCGAGAAACGAGGCGAGGCGGTCCGGCGTCGCCGTGTGCCGACGCGTTCCCGGTTTGTCGCGCTGGTTTTCGAGACAGACCGGAACCCCCGCCTCGGCGGCGAACTCGGCGCACTCGCGGAGCGTCTGGACCGCCTGCGCGCGGGTGTGCTCGCGGACGTGTGCGGGGTACCGAGTCCGAACCGAGCCCCCGTGGACGATGACGCCGCCGGCGTCGATTGCCGCGGCGAGTTCGATTGCCTCTTCGGTCGCCGCGACCGCGGCCTCTCGAAGGTGCTCGTTGACGTTACCGGGCGCGACGTCGAGGTGCGGGCCGTGGACCGTGTAGCTCACGTCGAGTTCGTCTGCGACCGCGCGCAGGCGCTCGGCGTCTCGCTCGTCCGCCCGAACGTCCAGATAGCCCGCGCGGAGTTCGACGTGGTTCAGGTCGAACCCGCGGAGGAACTCGGCGAACGACGCGACGTCGGCCGCGTAGCGGATGTCCATCGACGCGCCGAACCGCGGTCGCTGGACGGGCGTCGCCTCAGACATCGACTTGGCTCGCGGGGACGAGGCGGTCGCCGCGGAGGACGGGCACGACCGAGCGAGAGTCGATGGCCGTCTCGAACTCGTGGAGGTCGCGCCGCCGAATCTCGTGTTTCTGTTCGTATCGCGGCCCTTTCGCCGTCACGAGGAGGCGCGCATACCGCTCGCGGTCGCGGTCGGTGAGGCCGTCGCCGTGGAGGCACTCGTCGATGAGCGCCGCGCCGAGCGTGTCGTCGGGCGTCGGCTGACCGCTCGACCCGCTGGCGACGATCGTTATCGGTCGCCCGCGGTCTTCCAAGAGGTCCGCGACCGCCGCGGCGTTCGTGTAGCCGCCGACGAACACCTCGACACCGGGACCCCCGCGCTCGCGGAGCGTCGAGACCGCCCGCCCGCCGTTCGTGGAGGTCATCGCGGTCGGCCGCCCGTCGAGGTCCAGTCGCTGGACGTAGCTCGGCGAGTTGAAGAAGTCGTAGCCGGGGTTCGGCTCGTAGTCGTCGGTCTTGCCGCCGCCGATGAGACACTCGGGGTGGTCCTCCCGATACGCCGGTTCGTCGCCGCGCTCGTCGGTCACGTGGACGTACTCCGCACCGAGCGCGAGCAGTTCCGCCACGGTCGCCGAGAAGTGGGTCACGTCGACCACGACGTAGTCGCCCGGAGCCGGTTCTGCCGGGATGTTCTCACAGCCCTCTATCAATGTCTCTGCGAACACCGCTGTCTGTCGTCCATCTGCGGACATAGCCCACGTTCTCTACAACACCTACAAGTCAATTGCTAGTAGCGATATATATCGAACCGTACTGTCCGTAGTTATCCTCGCCCGCCGACAGGTCGCCGGCGGTACGACTCGTCACTCGCGCGTACCGCGTCGTCCGGTCGTGTGAACCACCTCGGGGTCAAGCCCCGAGACACTCGTCTCGATTCATCTGTAGAAACGTGTTCGGCTCAATGGCTATCGGGCGCTCGACTATCGCCTTCGACGAGAGAATAGTCAGAAAGTTATACTAAAACAAGTGTGAAATTTTATATATCCACCCACCGAGTTCTCTCTCGAAATCAGGCACCGACCGCGCCGTCGATCGCGGGATACCCGAGCCGCTTCGACTGCGTTCTCGCACCACGACTGCGAGTTCGGCTCGCTCGACAGTATCCGCGGAAAACGGCTTAACTACGGCTCAAGAATCCGTTTTCAAGTGCAAGCGTCGTCGGTAGGTTACTCGCACCCGGTAGCGCGGTTTTTCGGGGCGAGCGTCACACACATTCTCTCGGTTAAACGTGTGAAACTGCTGAAAAGACCGGATACGACGAATGGGACGAGTTCGATTACGAACGTCTCGCGTCCGTCACGGCGGGTCGGAAAGAACGTTCGAGTGGGGTCGCAATTTCACAACGGCAGTCTTCAAGTTTAGTGTCGGATATTTCATATTCCATACACTATTACTATACGACTATTGATTTTCGAAAGCTTCGGTTTCGGTCTCCGGTTCGGTATCGACGCCGGGTCGCCGACGCCGACAGCGTCTTTGACCGCCGGTCCAACGTCGATTCGAAATGGCTCTCGCCGCCGAACGACTCCGCCGATTCAAGACGCCGCTCCGCTACGTGATGGGCGCGCTCTACGTCCTCGCGGGAGTGATGCACTTCGTCGTGCCGAACGCGTACGCGCAGGTCGTCCCGCCGGTCTTCCCGGCGGCGCTCGCGCTCGTGTACATCTCGGGCGTCGCCGAAATCGCCCTCGGCGTCGGCGTCGTCTTCCGCCGCACCCAACGCATCGCCGCGTGGGGACTCATCGCGCTACTGGTCGCGGTCTTCCCCGCGAACGTCTACATGGCGACGAGCGACATCGTCCTCGAAGGTGTTCCGGCGGCACTTCGGGAGCCCTCCGACGCCGCGCTGTGGCTCCGACTGCCGCTTCAGGGCGTGCTCGTCGCGTGGGCGTGGTGGTACACTCGCCCGGAGTCCGACGGCGGCGTCGACTCGTCGTCGAACCGGTGACCGTCGCCGAGCGAATTGGTGTCCACCCCCACGCAGTCCGCTGTTTTCGGAACCGAACGGAACTGATTCAAGCGCGCCGATGCGACCCGTAGCCGATGACCGAAGACGACACTCACGACCACGTCGTCCCCGGAAGCGACGAGGCCATCGATTCGGCCGACGTTCGGGGCTACGACTTCGACGGCGCGTTCGATTTCGACGAGTTCCTCGACGCGTACGCGACGACCGGCTTTCAGGCGACGCAGCTCGCCGAAGCCATCGACATCGCCGAGGAGATGCAAGAGGCGGACGCGACCGTCTACCTGACGTTCACCTCGAACATCATCTCGTCGGGGCTGCGCGAGGCCATCGCCTACCTCGTCCGCGAGGGCTTCGTGGACGTGCTCATCACCACCTCCGGCTCGCTGACCGAGGACGTCATCAAGACCGCGAAACCGTTCAAGATGGGCTCGTGGGACGCCGACGAGGGCGAACTCCGCGAGCGCGGCATCAACCGCCTCGGCAACATCTACGTCCCCTCCGACCGGTACGTCTGGCTCGAACAGTACCTCTATGACTTCTTCGAGGACTTCTTCGCCGAAGAGAAGGTGCGGACGCCGACGGCGTTCGCCCGCGAGCTGGGCGAGACGCTCGACGACGAGCACTCGGTGTTGAAGCAGGCGGCCGACAACGACGTGCCGGTCTACTGCCCGGCGCTCACCGACGCCGAGGTGGGCAACTTCCTGTACTACTACCGGCAGGGCTACGACAAGGACGTCGGCATCGAGATTCTCGACGACTACGACTCGCTCATCCAGAACGGGCTGCTCGCCGACGAAACCGGTCTCATCGCCGTCGGCGGGGGCGTCCCCAAGCACCACGCCATCATGACGAACCTCTTCCGCGGCGGCGCGGACTACGTCGTCTACATCTCGACGGGGATGGAGGGCGACGGCTCGCTGTCGGGCGCGCCACCGAACGAGGCCGTGTCGTGGGGGAAAATCAAGGACCACGACACGAACTACACGCAAATCGAAGCCGAGGCGACGCTCGTCTTCCCGCTTCTCGTCGCCGGCGCGTTCAAGAACTAGCGGGACTCCGTATCCTATTGTTCCCTTTGTAGCGCTATGTTGGAGTCTCAGCCGTCGAAACGGCTACGTTAGACTCATAGCAATTTCCTTTAGCGGCCGGTCGTGTTGCCCGAATGATGGTATCAACAAGGCGAAGTTTCATCGGGGGCTCTGCCGCGGCGGTGGCGGGTCTCGCCGGCTGTCTGACGACGAGTAGTTCCGAGAGTGACGCCGACGCGACGGGTTCCGGTGGCGGCGACGCGGAGACGTACGAGGTCGGGTATCAGGACTTCCAGACGAACATCGAGGCCACCGCGTTCCCCGATACGCTGTACTTCTACTGCGTGCAGTCCGGGTGGATGAACTGGCCGTCGCTGATGCAGTCGTTCGAGGATTCCTACGGCGTGGCGGTCCACGACGACGACCGCTCGTCGGGCGAGGCGCTCCAGCACATGCGCTCGCACTCGAACAACATGACCCACTCCGGGTACAACGGCGGGTATACCTACGGCATCGTCGCCCGGAACGAGGGCTTTACACAGGCGTACAAGCCGCAGGGGTGGGACAAAGTGCCGGACACGCTCAAGACCGACGACGGGCACGTCACGGCGACTCGCCGGGTGACGACGGCCGTGACCTACCGGAAGGACATCTACGAGGAACGCGGCCTCGACGAGCCGACCACGTGGGAGGACCTGCTCCAGCCCGAAATCATGCAGGACCTCGCACTCCAGACCCCGCAGGCGGCGGTCGGACTCGCGGCGGCGCTGTCGGTCAACAACGCCCGCGGCGGTAGTATGGACGACCTTCAGCCCGTCATCGACTACTACGAGCGGATTCAGGAGGGCGGCGCGGAGTTCACCGACAACTTCCTCGCGCAGTTCTCCCGCGGGGAGTACGCGACGTTCGTCCGGTACGACTACTCCGGGCTCGACCTCAAGTACAACAACGACGAGGTCGCAGAGGAGAACGTCGGCGTCGCGCTCTTGGGCGGCGAAAACGGCAATAAGGGAGCGCTCAACATGCCGTACGGCTACGCGCTCTTGGAGGGCGCGCCGAATCCGGCGGCGGGCAAGCTGTTCATGGACTACGTCCTCTCGCTGGAGGGCCAACAGCAGTTCCTCGACGCCTACGTCAGGCCGATTCGCTCCTCGGAGCTGGAGCTTCCCGACGAGTTCATCGACCCTACCGAGTACGACCGGACGGAGTTCCAAGTCGACTACGGTCAGTTGGTCGACCGGCAGGAGGACATCATCCGAGAGATAACGCGCGGCGCGAACATCTGAGGATGTCCGACCGACACGCCGAGAACAGTCCGCTCTCGCTCCGGGCGCTCACGGCGCGGGCGGTCGGCGCGTTCGAAACCGTCGCGAACCCCGTCACCGAGCGAGAGCGCGAGTACCGCCGCATCGTCGCGCTGTGCGCGCCGTTTTCGGTGCTGTTGCTCGTCGCGGGCCTGTACCCCCTCTCCGAGGTCGTTCGCATCAGCGTCTCGACGGCCCAGTACGAGTCGGTCGGGTTCTCGCTCGACGCCTACGCGACGCTGTTCGGGGACCCCTACTACCGCCGGGTGGCGTTCGACTCCCTGTGGCTGACCACCGGGACGACGCTCGTCTCGGTCGGACTCGCCGTCCCCATCGCGCACGCACTCGAGAAGTACGACCTCCCCGGCGAGGACCTCCTCGTCACGCTCGTCTCGTTTCCCATCAGCCTCCCCGGCATCGTCGCCGCGTTCATGATTCTGGTGCTGTTCGGGAACAACGGCGTCGTCACCGCGGTCGCGGCCGCCCTCACCGGGAGCCGGCCCACCGACCTCGCCTTTGCGGTCAGCGTCCCGGGGCTGTTCGTCGCCTTCGTGTACTCGATGGTGCCGCGCGCGACGCTCATCCTCCGCGGGACGTACGCCGAGGTCGACTCGGCCGCCGAGGAGGCCGCCCAAGCCCTCGGCGCGACGCCGTTCGAGACGTTCCGGCACGTCACGCTCCCGCAGATTCGACCGGGCATCACCGGCGCGCTGATTCTCACGTTCCGGACGGGGCTGGCGATTTTCGGGACGCTCGTCGTCATCCAGACGCTCGTCGTCTGGACGCTCCAGCTCTCGCGGGAACTCGGCGTCGGCTACGACGTGCAGGTCGCCGGCGCGATGGCGACCGTCTACTTCGCGTTCACCTTCCTGTTCACCGTCCTCGGACTCCGGTACACCAGCGCGGAGGTCGGCATATGACGCCGTCCCGCTCGCGTCGGTTCGGGCGGTCTGTCGTGACGCTGACCCTGTTCGCGACGGTCACGTTCCTCATCGCACCCATCGTCCTCACCGTCGTCGCCTCGTTCGCTACGAGTTGGACCGGTGTCCTCCCATCGGGGTTCGTCACCTTCGAGAACTGGCGGGCGGTGCTGGGGCTCGCTGATACGATTGGCTCACAGCGCAGTATGGGGTGGGACCCCCTGTTCAGCCTCCCGCTCGGCGGCGAGACGCTTTCGGTGTTGGTCCCGGCGGAGTTGGCGTTCAGCATCGGGCTGGCGCTCGGCGGCGTCCTCATCAACCTCGTCGTCGGCGTTCCCATCGCGTACGCGGTCTCCCGCTACGAGTTCCCGGGCAAAGAGTGGGTCAACGCCGTCTCGGTGCTCCCGCTCGTTCCGGGCGTCATCTTGGGCGTCGCGTTCCTTCGAGCGTACCCGGACCTCTCGGCGACGAGCTTCGGGCTCATCGTTGGCTACTCGCTGTTGAAAGCGCCGTTCATGGTGATGGCCGTGCAAAGCGAGTTCGAGTCGATGCCGCTCCGACAACTGGAAGAGTCCGCCCGCTCGCTGGGCGCGTCGTGGCCGCGGACGTTCCTGACGGTCATCGTCCCGAACGCCCGCTCGGGCATCGTCTCGGGGGCCATCATCTGCTGGGCGCTCGCGGCCGCGGAGTTCAACTTCTCGTACATCGTCTGGGCGAAAGGCACTCAGCCGCTCGCGCTCTTCTTGCAGCGACACATCTCGAACAGCTCGTTCACCAAGGCGGCGGCCGCCGTGTCGATGTTCTTTTTCATCATCGTCGCGGTCACCCTCCTCCTACAGCGGGTCGGTCGCCGCGGATTCGACACCAGAGGTAGCTAATGGCAGACGTGACACTAGACGCGGTTCGGAAAGACTACGACGACACGACGGCACTGGACGGCGTTTCGCTCACCGTCTCGGACGGCGAGATTCTGGGCGTGCTCGGCCCCTCGGGGTGCGGGAAGACGACGACGTTACGAACCGTCGCCGGCTTCGAGACGCCGACCGACGGAACGGTGAGGTTCGACGGCGAGGACGTGACGAACGTCCCCCCGGAGAACCGAAACGTCGGATTGGTCTTCCAGGAGTACGCCCTATTTGACAACATGACGGTCACCGAGAACGTCGCGTTCGGGCTGAAGATGCGGGGCGTCGGAAAGCGCGAGCGACGGACACGGGCCGAGGAACTGCTCGAAATGCTCGATATCGGCGAGATGGGCGACCGCGACCCGACGACCCTCTCCGGCGGCCAACAACAGCGCGTCGGGCTGGCGCGCGCGCTCGCCATCGAGCCGAACGTCCTCCTGTTGGACGAGCCGATGACGGGGCTCGACGCCCAACTGAAGGCGCGCCTGCGGACGGAAATCGGCGCGCTACTGGCGGAGTTGGACGTCACCGGCCTCTACGTCACCCACGACCAGGAGGAGGCGATGGTGATGTGCGACCGCGTCGCCGTGCTGAACGAGGGTCGCGTCGAGCAGGTCGGCACGCCCCGAGAGATATACGAGTCGCCGGCGAACGAGTTCGTCTCGGAGTTCGTCGCGCTCGACGCGCCCGACCTCCCGTTCGTCCGCTGGTGATTCGCTGGTGGGTCGCGGGTGGGTCGCCGATGAGTCAACTGGAATCGACTCACGCGCTTGCGGGACCGCCCGCGACCGCCGACCGACCGCCGGCTTCGACGGCGTCCGGCGGGAGATGCGGAAGGCGATAGACGCGGTCATCGCGTTCGAGTCGGAGCGTCTCGCTTCCGAACAGTCGGTCGGTGGCGCTCCGGACGCGCTTTAGTTCGGTCCGCGACTCGGGAGCGAGCCGCCATTGCGGCCCGAACAGCCGGTCGTAGCCGACGAGCCGCCCGTCTCCGGACGCCCCGTCGCAGACGCGGTACTCCATCGCCAGATACCGGAACGACCGGTCGAAGACGCCCAGCGCGGTGAACACCCCGGCGACTATCACGGCTCCCCCGAGCAGTTCGACCGCGACCCCGTCGGTCGTCGCGGTGCTGAGCAGGCCAACTAACGTCAACCCGGTCACCAACAGGAGCGCGAGCGGGGACCGGAGCCCGCGGACGACCCCGCCCACGACGACCGCCGACGGCTTCGGGCGGACGACTTCGGCCCCGTCCCGCGAACTCTCGATTCGCTCCCACTCGGGGGTGTCAGGAGCGAATCCGAGGTCGACCGACGTGCGCTCGTCGTACGCTTCCAGTCGGTCGCGGTAGACGTCGACGATGTCGGCGAGCAGTTTCACCGCGAGGACGAACGCCAGCACGAACGGCGGCGGGGCACCCGCGATGACGAATCCCCCGCCGATGAGGAGCGCCGAGCCGGTTCCCGCCATCGACACGAGCGCCGACTGAAGCGGTTGCTGTGGCGGGACCGACGCGTAGGTCCCGCCGAGGAGGTAGCGGCCCACGTCCACGGCCCGGCCGACGACGACGGCGAGCACGCCCAAGCCGACGGAGAGCGACTCGGCGTCGGTGAGCGTCGCGCCCGTTGTCTCGCCGACGCCGCCGACCCCGATTGCACCGAAGAGGACCCAACCCACGCTTCCGATGGCGAGGGCCATCAGGATGGCCGGGAGGTTCGCGACCTGAATCGACAGCGGCAGGACGGGCAGTCCGACGCGCCCGCGCTTTTCCGACAGGGCACCGAACACGAGCCACGAAAAGCCGTTCGCGTCGTAGGTCGGTCTGCCCTCCGCGAACAGCGCCTTCACCGCGGCACCGACGAGACACGCGCCGAGTTCGACCCAGTAGACCGCCAACAGCGCCACGAGCGACCAGTCGAGCGCGAGCACGCCGACGAGCGGGACGGCGTTGACCGCCATCAACACCGCCACCTTCGCCCGCCGCTTCTCCCTGGGGGTGAACTGCATTGCAGACGGCGAGGCGTTCCGACTCGAGATAGTTAGGTGGTCTGGCTCGCGTCGGGCGGTTGGAGCCGACTTCCCGCGACCGGTAAACAAGGTTGATGATGTCAACAAATTATATAGAACGTATGCGTCCCTCCATTCGATACCTCGCCTCCCTCGTCGTCGGTCTCGTCGTCGCCGGTGTGGCCGTCTCGGCCGCCGACGCGCCGGGATTGCTTCCCGTGGCAATCGCTCCGCTGTACGCGGCGACGACCGCGCTCGTCCTCCGCCACCGCGACGGGTGGGTGCGACTCTTCCGCTTCGGAGACAACCGCTGGAGCGACCGAAAGCGGGGTGCGCTCGGGGGCGGCATCGGCGCGCTCAGTTTCTCGCTGCTGCTCTCCCTCTCGGTCCCGGCCGGCATCACCGGAATCGGACTGATGTTCTTCGGACAGGCGCTCGCGGTCGCCGACTACGAGTCGCTCCCCGAGTAGTCGCGTGCCGCCGAGACGCTTCGAGAGCGGGTTTCATCAGATATATGACTGGATGAGCGAAACGACCAGTCCGATGGCCCCTCCACGGTACGGCGACGTCCCGACTTCGTCTCTACCCGCCGGCATCGGGTTCCTCCCGGTGCTCTCGGCGAACCTCCTCCCGCTCGCCGGCGTGCTGTGGTTCGGCTGGAACCCGGGGACGCTCCTCGCGGTCTACGTCCTCGAACTGCTGTTTTTGTTCCCGCTTTCGGGCGTGAAGGCGCTGTTCGCCGGCCGGCCGCCGACCTCGTCCCGCGAGGACGGCGTCTTCAGCCTGTCCGACAACGACCTCGTCGACAAGCGCGGAAGCGTCAGTATCCACGACCGACTCCCGCCGGTGTACCCGCGAAACGTCCCGTTTGCGACCGCCGTCGTCGGCGGCGGCGCGTGGGTCGGCGTCTTCCTCCTCGCGCCGCTCTCGGAGGTCGTCTCGGTGCTCGACGTGCTCGCCCGGCCGGAGGCGGTCGTCAGCGTCGCCGCGCTCGTCGTCGGGCAGGTCGGCGAGACCGCCGCCGAGTTCCTCCGGCGCGACCGATACGCCGAGCGCTCGCCGTACGCCCTCGTCGAGATTCCCGCCCGGCAAGCGATGTTTCTCGCGTGTTTCCTGTTCGTCGTCGTCCTCGGCGGCGCGACGGTCGCGCTCGCGGGGTTCGTGTTCGTGAAACTGCTCTTCGAGTGGTCCGGCTTCCGCGCAGAGCAGGGCGGCGGCGGCCGGCTTACGAGTTGGCTCTCCGGCCCCGACAGCGACGCGACCCGCGGCGAAATCGACGTTCCCGACGGCCGACCCTCGGTCGCAATCGACGCGGACCGTCGCGCGGTGGTCGCGGCCGCGGTCTGGCGCACAGCCACCACGACGGGACCGTTCTACGTCACCATGGCCGCGATGGTCTGGATCGGCGGGACCGCGTTCGTCGTCGAGGGGACCCCCTCGCTCGCGGTCTGGGTCGGGTTCGGTCTCTTCGGGCTCTGCCTCCTCGCGTTCATGCTCGCCGGCGATATCGTCGAGAGCGTGCTCGCGAGCGGGTGGCTGACCTACCGACGTTTCGGCGACCGCCTCGTCGTTCACGACCGCCTGACGAACGAGTCGCAGTGGGCGGCGGCGGTCGGCGACCTGCGCGACGCCGAAGTCGTGGCGACTCGGCCCACCGACCGCTACCTCGGAACGCGGACCATCGCGGCGACGGTCGGCTGGGGCGACGACGAGACGGAACACACGCTCGGACCTGTCGCGGACGCCGAGGCGTTCGTCGACTCGTTCGACCTCCCGATCGGCTCAACCGACCTCCCGCCGCTCGACCGCCGGTTCGTCGGGGCCGCCATCGCTTCGGTCGTCCTCACCGCGGTCGGCGTCGTCACCGTGGTTTTCACTCCGCTCGGGCCCTCCACGAGTTGGCTTCTCGCGCTGTTCCTGTTCCCGGTTTTCGCCATCGTCCCCAAGGGGTTCTGGAAGCTCGCGCACCCGTGAGGCGAGAGTCGGGACTGTCGATTTGGTGAATGCGTGTGAGCGAATTCGAGGAGAGCGAGCAAACGTGAGGAGGGAGTGCCCGATGGGACCGCCCGCGACGGCCCGCGGACGGACTACCCTCGCGAATGTAACGAGTAGGCGATGAGCACGACGCCACAGAACTGAAACAGCCGCGTGACGAGCGTGAGCGGCTGTTGGTACTGGAGGCCGATGTAGCCCTCGCGCAGGAGCACCGACCCGACGAAGGCGACGCCGAACGCGACGGCCGTGAGCAGGAACAGGCCCGCGGAGAGCGCCCGCATCGCCCGGCTGTCGTGACGGCGGTAGCCGCGATAGGCCTGATAGCCGACGTAGCTCCCGACGAGCGTCGAGCCGAGGGCGAGCGCGACGATGAGCCAGTCGAGGACGGCCGACAGGGTCGCCATCTCAGAGGTCCTCCCACATCCGTTTGAAGCGGTCGGCGGTGTCGGGTTCCCCCTCGCCGGGGAACGACTCGTCGTCGGTGCGCGTCAGGGACGACTCGAACGACCCGTCGTCCAGTGCGACGGAGAACTCGGCGAGCGTGGCGGTGTAGACGCTGTAGTGATTGTTACTGGTTCGAATCTCGGTCTGTTCGTCGAGGAGTCCGTACGCCTGTAATCGTTCCACCCGGCGGTAGACCGTCGGTTTGGACATCTCACACTCGTCGGCAAGCTCTTGTGCGGACATTGGTCTGGTACTCGTCGCTTCGAGGATGTCGCGGGCGTACTCGTCGCTGAGGAGGTCGAGAACGTCACCCAGCGCCGGATCCTCACTCACGGTGGTCGGATGACTGCTCGGCGGATTAATAGGCCCACGGGTTTCCACCCCCGCTGGTCGCGGCGACCGACTCGGGACGGGGGTTCGGTGGGGGTGTCGAGATAGCACGGTGGTTCGGGGTAGTGCGACGATACCGCGGGAGCCTACGGCGATGCTGTGGAGGGGCTGTCGCGTCAGCGATGGCCGCGATGGGTGCCGAAGTGCTGTCAGAGGGCACAGTACGGTACTGCTCGGGAGGGCAGTCCGATGTCAGTGCGGCGGGGCCCATCGCAGTTCGACCGACGCGCCGGGACAGTATATAAAACGGGGGCCAGTTTCTGACCCAGAAACTCGCAGGTTTTCAGGCCGAACAGCCGACAGAGCGGCCGACTTCGACGAGGCGGTCCGTCTCGACGCCGGTCCCGCGGACGGTGTGGCCGTAGCCGTCGCAGTTCCACGACACCGAGGTGGTCGGCCCGTAGTCGATAGTCGCCGGCTGACCACCCACCGTCGCGTCGCGCTCGTCGGCGTCGATGTCGAGGGTGTAGTTGAACTTCGCCATCGTGAGCTCGCGGCCGCCGGCGGCGTAGCGGAGGCCGACCCCGTCGATGCGGCCGGTGGTCCGCGTGGCGTAGACCAGTTCGTACGCGGGCGGAACCGTCGGCTCGGGGACCGAAATCGAGCTCCGCGCTTCCAAGTCGGCCCTGCTCCGGAACCACTCCGTGTTCGGCGTGTTCGGTCGCTCGACGGTCGTGTTCGCACCGATTTCCGGGCGGAACGCGTCCGCCGACACGGCCGCGTCGAACGTCACGTTCGTGTACGTCGTCGTCACCGACCGCCGGGTCCCGTCGGCCGTCCACGCCGTCTGTTTGCGGAGCGGGTAGAACCGCTCTGCGTCGAGCCACAGCCGCTGGCGGTAGCCCGCCTCGCTCCGGTTCGCCTCGGGGGCGATGTCGAGGACGTACGCCTCGCGCCCGCCGACGGTGTCTGTCTCGACGAACTCGACCGCGTAGCTACGGTTCGCGTCGGCTCCGGGGGCGGCACCCGGCGCGACACCGGCGTGTCGCGGCACGACGGGAAGCGGCGACACGCCGATGGACTGCGGGCGACCGTCGCCGTCGGTCAGCCCCGCGGCCGCGACGAGCAGTTGGAGCCGTTCGGCCGTCCGCGACTCGGTCGGCGGCCCCGTCAGGTCGATGGCGGTCACCTCACCTCCGTCTGTGTCGTGAAGCCAGAGCGTCGACCCGTTCGAGACCTGCCGGTCGTACTGTCGGTTCACCGCGTTTCGGAAGTTCACGCGCTTCCGTTCCGTCTCCGGGACGAGCGTCACGTCGGCGACTGTCCGAGACCTGACGGTGTCGTTGGTTCGAATCTCGACCGTCTGCCTCCCGGTGAGCGTGTCGATGCCGCGGTAGCGCTCAGTCACGTTCGCGTCGACCGCGGGGATCGCGTCGCCTATCGCGCCCCCCGTCGTCCAGAGGACCGCGGAGAGCGCGACGGCGACGAGCACGAACGCGGCGAGCGTGCGTCGGTTGAGTCGGAGTGGAGGGCGAGTCATGCTGTGTACACCCTGACAGGGAGTTCGACTGCGTGTCTGGGAGCCGACGGCTAAATACTTCTGGACGCCGGTCGTTCCGGGCGCCCACCGAACCGACAGCTACGCCCTCAACGCCCGAGACCGGTCGGATATGTCGGCCTCCACGACTCCCTCGACGCGAACGCGAGCGTGGGTCTGCGCCCTCCAGTGGGGTCTCGTTCAGGCGTTCGTCCTCGACACGTTGGGTCGGTTCCTTCGGACCGACTCATCGGCGGGGCCGCGGGCGGCTGTACCGGCGTGTTGCTCGCGGTTCTCGGGTTCGTTGTTTACTCGTGGTACACCGTGGCGACGCAGACCAGCTATCGCCTTGGCGGCGGGACGGGTATCGTCGCGGCCGCGTCTGTCGGTGCCGCGGTCGGCTACGCCTCCACCGATACCGACCGTTCCGGCGCCGAGCTCGGGAGTTCCTCGTGTTGCTACTGGTGTCCGCGCTGGTGTTGGCGCTCGCGGTTGGACTTGTGACGCTCGCGCTCGCCCTCGTCGGCGTCTCGGTGTTCGTCGGCTCGTCGGTCGTCGTGCCCGCCGTTCCCATCGTCGGGTCGCTCGCGATTTCGGGGTATCTGGCGTTCGTCGCCGAGACGACGCTCGTTTCTCGAATCGCTGACGGGTGACTCGACGACTGGTCGACGACGCTTCCACCCGTACACGCCTCGAACCGCCGGGGAGTTTATGCGCGTGGGGATGGTATTCAACCAATAATGTCCAGCGAGCGGATGGAGTTGTTCGAACACGTCGAAGCCGACCTCATTCTTCGGGAGTTCTTTCAGGAAGTCACCGAGTACGCGATATTTCTCCTCGACGCGGACGGGCTCGTGGCGACGTGGAACGAGGGTGCGAGACGCATCAAAGGTTACGAGCACGACGAGATTATCGGTCGCCATCTATCCGTGTTCTACCCAGACGACGGCGACGGTACGTCCCCCGAGGCGGTGCTCTCAATCGCCGAATCCGAGGGGAGTTACGAGGAGAAAGGGTGGCGCGTCCGGAAAGACGGGTCGCACATCCTCGTGCACGTGACCGTCCGCGCGCTGAACGACGACGCCGGTGAACTCAAGGGCTTCACGAAAATCGTCCGGGACGTCACGGAGACCTACGAGTACCGACAAGAGCTGGAACGAAGCCGAGACCGACTCGAACGCACCGAGCAACTGGCCGATATCGGCGGGTGGGAGGTCGACTACGAGACCGGAGACCTCCAGCTGACCGATGGAACCAAACGGCTGGCGGATATTCCGCCCGACGCGGAACTGACGCTCGACGAACTCAGAGACCACTTTCACGAGGACGACCGCGCGATTATCGACGAGGCTATCGAGGGCGCGCGAACCGACGGCGAGCCGTTCGACATCGAGATGCGAGTGATAACGGCGACGGGGCGAACGCGGTGGGTCCAAGTCCGCGGCGAGCCGACGGGCAACCGGACGAACGTCCGCGGCGCGGTGCGCGATATCTCGGACAGGAAGGAGCGCGAAGAGCGGCTCATGGTGCTGAACCGCGTGCTTCGTCACAACCTCCGGAACAACCTCAACATCGTCAGCGGCTACGCGCGGGAGCTTCGTCGGGACCTCGACGGGGTCGATATCCCGGCGCTGGGCGACGGTGACCACGAACGGTTACACGAGACGCTGGAGAACATCAGCGAGACGACAAGGGGTATCGACGCGGAACTGCGGACGCTCGACAAGTTGGTCGACGCGGCGAGCCGGTTCTCGGCGGAGGCGATGGTGTCGAAGACGAACCGAATCATCGAGAACGCCGACGGGCTCATGTCGACCGGCGAGAAGGCTCGTCGGTTCGAGAGCGTCGTCAAGGAGGGCGCCGACAGACGCCCGGTTCGCGTCGACGACGTGTTCACCGACCTCAAACAGACCTACGAGCAGAAATACCCCGAGGTAGAGATTCGACTCGAACCGGGCGAACAGACCGTACTCGCGGGCGAACACTCGCTGTTCCTCGCGCTCGACGAACTCGTACAGAACGCCATCGTCCACAACGACGAGGACTGTCCTATCGTCGCTGTCTCGTCGCGTCGCCTCTCCGGCGAGCGGGTCGCCATCACAGTCGAGGACAACGGCCCCGGCATCCCGCGAACCGAACGCGAGATTCTGAAACGCGGGAAAGAGACCCCGCTGGCACACGGGAGCGGGATGGGGCTGTGGACCGTCCACTGGTTCGTCACGCAGTTCGACGGCGAAGTCTCCATCGAGGACCGCGCCGAAGGCGGGTCGACGGTCGAAGTCAGACTCCCCACGCCGGAGAACTGACGTACCGGCTCAAGTCACATCCTCTTTGGCCGGAGAACTCGGCTCAACGCTGGCGACGTTTTGGTAGTGCGTGGTATGGTGGGGCGAGACATTCTTTGGGTAGCTCCGATAACCTAGATTATTCGAATTGCCCGGATTGTCTAATTATTCGGATTATCCGAGTGTTCTATAGTATCTCAGTAGTGTCGATACTGTGGATACGGTGCCTGTCGTTGAGCGGGAACGTGGCTCGGGAGAGGCACACTATCCACACACTTCAAGTAATCCACATTATTTGAAAAATAGAGATTATCAAAAGCACCGGTCGGTTCAGTCGCGTCGAATCGCGGTGAATCGCTCAGTTTTCCAGAGTATTCGAATTATCCAGATACTGTCGCTCGTCGGGGTTGCGTAACTCGTCCATCGTCGCCGAAGAATCTGCCCGGGATGGATTATGAGCACCATCTGGGCAAGCTACATTATCTAGATTGCTTGGATTTGGCAGGTGGATCCTGTAGCGATGACCAGTCACGAGACCCACGGAACTCGAATAACGCGTCACATCTGGATGTCGTAGATTATTCAGATTATCGCAAGTAAGTGGGTAACTCAAAGACTGCTCATAGTCGAGGAATCCAACGACTGTCGATTCTCCAGAGAAATCAGATACCCCGAGCAATCGAAGAAATCTACTAAACCCACGCTTCTTAGATAATCCAAATTATCCACATTGTCCGAATGTCGTCCGATTTAACCCGGACTCGTGAGAAGTCGTAGACGACTATGACGACGCATTTCGATGACTTCGACCACGAGACACACATGCGCGAGTCGAACCGGATCGTGACGGAGTCCGATATCCGACGCCATCCCGAGTTGCACCTCGCCTACCGAGCGTGCCGGGAGTACGACGCCGACGAGCGGGCGGAGATGGTGAGCGCCAGGAGACAGCTGACGACGCGTTCGCGAACGCCTGTCAACGACATGATTGGGCCGCCCAAGCGAGTCAGTTCGTAGCCCGGACGGGGTCGACTAACACTCTACGCTGACGCAGACGGCTCACGTCGCCCACATCTTGGTCCAGATACAAATAATCTCGGAGACCGGTACGTACGAGGGCTGTCGTGGCCATCGGATGTGGTTGGCGTCAGGGCTCCGTCAGTGCCGCGGATTCGGGGTAGTCGTGCTTGGGGAGTACACGGCGTCGATACCGACGAGAGCGATTCCCAATGGCACCAAATGTATTATTTAAATAATTCAGATAGTTTGGAACTCTTGAGTTATTCAGATATAGTGCGTATCGACCGCGGACACGGGCGGTCGACTGCACCTCGACGCCGGCCGAAGTCACTCGGTCCGTGCGGCCTCGGCGGCCGTTCTGAACGCGCGGGCGTTCGCTTCGGCAGTGTCGAACTCGCCGCGAGCGATGGCGTCGGCGTCGACGATGGCACTCCCGACGCCGACGGCCGTCGCGCCCGCCTCGAAGAACTCATCGACGTTGTCCAGTCCGACCCCGCCGGTCGGAACGGACGGAATGTGGCCGAGGGGACCGCCGAGCGCCGAGACGAACCCCGGTCCGAGCGTACCCCCCGGGAAGACCTTCACCATGTCTGCACCAGCATGGAAGGCGTTCACGGCCTCTGTCGGCGTGGTGATACCCACGAGCGAAGGCGCGCCGTAGCGGTTTGCGGTCTCGACGACGCCCTCGTCGAACGAGGGCGTGACGATGAACTCCGCGCCGAGGACGGTCCCCGCGCCGACGGAGACCTCGTCGGCCGCGAACGACGCCGACACGTCTCGAATCATGTCGAGAACGCCGTCGGTGTTCGCCGTTATCTCGACCGTCGAGACGCCGCCGCGGCGGAGTGCGTCGACCGTCTCAACCGCCGTCTCGGGGTCTGTGCCCGAATAATTGCGACGATGCCCGAGTCCGAGATTCGCTGGGCGGTGGATGCGACCATATTCGAAGCAGGCCGACCCGCGACTTGACTTTCGGGGTAGCGACACCCGACACAAGCAGGTGTGCGGCGCCGTTCGTCTCGACTGGACGCGCAATCGAATCCAAACCACTCGGGAGAGGACTTGGGCCCCGCGACCGTCCCGGCATGCATCCGACCGCCTTACAGAAGCGGGGGGAGCGGCATCAACTCTCGCCATGCCGCGGAGAGTCTCCGGAACCCCTGGCGGAACCACCGCCAGACCGCCACCCTCAATTCGAGATGATTCATGGAGCCGACCAGCTGTCATCTATTCAACTAACGAATATCCAACAGCTTGTGTTACTAGTATCATGGACTACTACCGTCCATAATATTGCTACTTTATTACACTAATCCTTAATGACAGCTCCATCGGCATCGCAGGAAACGGCAGTCCGGAACGGAAGCGTATACATCACGGCACCGGTAGCAAGAAGGCAGAAAACAGGTCTCAGCACGAATCCGTGCAGACAGTTTTAGCAGTTGAACGGCGAGAGTACCGGTCCGGGGGTACGTGACGTCAAGAAGTCGGTAGCGTCGCTACCCGACCGGAATTACACGGTCGACAAAGTTAATACCAGTCTAGTACTTCGCCACCATTCCTTGTGTACTTTCTACAATTTTAATTGTGGACGGGATCATAGTACTCGTTCGGAGTGTCAGAAATAGTTGCTTCTTCAGATAGACGGAATCACGATTACAGTTGGTTCTATGTCGATTGAATTCAATCCGAAAATCAGTCGACGATCACATCGAACAGTCCGGTGGACTATCTCGTGAGATAGTTGGTTCGACTTATGGCCGGTACTATCTGAATATCCAGCCTCGTTGACAGCGACCACAGCTATATACTCGCTCGCGAGGCTTCGAGATTCCACCGAGCTCCCGGAACGTACTGAGTACGGTTCCCCCCATGCGCGCCATACTGTTCGACGGGAGGCTCTCAGAGCCAGTCGTCACCCCACGCATCGAGCGACTCGAACACGGGACAGAGCGCGTCTCCCTTCTCGCTCAGGGTGTAGTAGCTCGCGACCGGTGCCTCGAACTCTTTGCGGTTCTCGATGAACCCCGCTTCCTCCAGATCACCAAGAACACGCGAGAGCGTGTAGGAACTCGCGCCTGTCGAGCGCTTGAGTTCGTTGAATCGCTTTTCACCCTCACGTAAGTCGTTGAGAACGATGAGCTTCCATTTCGACCCTATCATCTCGATCGAACCGACGACGTTGCAGACGTCCGCGTTCCGTCGTTCGACCTCCGTCGGTTCGTCGGTTTCTTCTGAGGGTGGTTTGGTCACCATTACTTGGTTATCGTATTATCGCCACGAACATAGATGGGTTTGGAGACAAACCAGGTACTGTAATGAAACTACAAAACTCGACGGTGCTTGTAACCGGGCCAACCGGTACATGGGGCCCTGCGTGACGGACCGTCTCGCTGACCTCGGTGTCGATGTCGTCGGGACGTACTTCGATGAAACAGCGAGAGAGGACGTCGAGACGCGCACAAAGCACGCCGACGCTGTGTCGTACTACCAGGTCGATCTGACTGACCAAACAGCAGTCGAAGCCTTCGCTGAGACGGTGCTCGGCGAGCATGGAACGGTCGACCACGTCGTCGGCCTCGCCGGCGGTTTCTCGATGGGAGGCATCGAAGACACCGATATCGACGCGCTCCAGGCCGCACTAAACCGCCATGCCACGACGGCATTCCTGACCGTCAAGGCCTTCGCCGACCAGCTCACCGCCCAGAGCGGCGTTGTTCTGTTTAGCTCCGACCGTGCTATCGACCCCGTCGGCGGAACGCTCGCGTACGACGTCGGCAAGAGTGCAGTCCGCACGCTGACCGAGTCGCTCGATACCGAACTCGAAGCACGAGTCAATGCAGTCGCACCCTTCCTCATCGACGTACCGGACAACCGCGAAGCGATGCCCGATGCAGACGTTTCAGAGTGGACGGCCCCGGAAGCAATTGTCGGTGGAGTCATCCACCTCCTTTCGAACGATGGAATCACGGGCCAGACTGCCCGGACGACGGGCGGCCAACCGGAGCTAGCGGAATGACGTCGCAATCAACGGCAAACTCCCCAACGGAGACCACAACCCATTGGAGTCTGCTAGTCGTTCGGCTCGCCTTGGGAGTACCCATATTAATCTCTGGCGTCGGAAAGGTCCTCGCAATCGGCCCGAAACCGATGGGAATCTCGGGTTTCGCAGGTTTCTTAGCTAGCCTCGGGGTCCCGCTTCCGACCGTTGCGGCATGGGGAGTCGGCCTCCTCGAGCTCGTTGGTGGAGCCCTCCTGTTGGCTGGACTGACCGTTCGAGTCACGAGCGCGTTAATCGCAATCGATATGCTCGTTGCGACAGTGCTGTATCATCTCCCAAACGGATATCCAGCGGCGAGCGGCGGTGTCGAACTGACGCTTACGCTGTGTTTAGTCGCGCTCGCGCTCGCGATTACCGGCCCCGGAGCGTTCACCGTGAGACGTGCGTTGTCTGATACGGAACGTCGGCCATCCGGTGCGTCTCAGTCGAGGGGGACGGACAGATAAGTCGCACCGTTTGGGGGATTCTGTCGCAGGGCGGCGTCTGTGGCCCAACAAGACAGTCGCCTACTCGTAGGCTAACCGGAGTTCGATTTCGTTCGACCCGGTACTGACGAGTTCGATGAGCCGCTGACGGTACTCGCTGTTCTCGACGCGTGCGTGCGGCGCCGCGATGGCGACTGCACCTCGTACGTGGTCTTCGGCGACGATGGGTGCGGCGACTGCGGAAACGCCCTGTGCGGTTTCGTTGTGGTTGAGCGCGTAGCCACGTTCTCGGATTTCGGCGAGTTCGTTCTGGAGTTCGTCCATCGACGTAATCGACTCGGGCGTCTTCTGCGGGAGACCGTGCGTCTCGACAACGTCCGCAACGTGTTCGTCCGACGAGAAGGCGAGCATCACCTTTCCGGACGCCAGGCAGTTCATGAACTCGTGTTTCCCCAGCCGTTCGTGGGTCTCAATCGAGTTCTCTCCCAACTCCTGTGCGAGGTATACCGCTTTCCCGCTCTGTTCGACCGTCAGCCATACGGCCGCACCGCTTTCTTCGGCCAACTGTTTGAGGGTCTCTCTCGACTTCGAATATATCGAAAACGTGTCCCGCGCGGCGATACCGTGGTCCAGGAATCGAAGTGAGAGACTGTACTGCCCATCTTCGTTCACGAAGTAACCGAGATGCGTGAGAGTCGTCAGATAGTCGTGCAACGTACTCTCTGCCATCTCGACGTTCGACGCAATCTCGGTGAACGTCGCAGATTCCAACTGCTGGACGGTCTGGACCAAATCGAACACTCGAACTGCCGTTTTGATGGGCCGGTTCGGCGAGTCGGTGTGTGCCATAGTGTATAAAATGGCTAATCATAACATAAGACTTGTTCTGTGATGCCACACCTTCCGTCGCGGAGACAACAGTCTCACGCCGGACTATCGTACGGTTTCCGGTCCGTGACCGACTCCGGTTTCGTGACTCCGTCGAGAAAATTACACTCTTAGTTCTGTAAATCACACCGCCGGATGACGCGTCGACCTCGACTCTATCGAAGTCGCTGTCCGACCTGTCAAGACCGGCTTCGGCGGGACGACGGCCTCTGCGGATAGAGTCGGAGCCGACGCTCCGGCGAAATCGAGTTCGAGGATATCGAACCGAGGCTAATCGGTTTAGCAAACGCGGAGTTGCGTCCCTTCGGACCGACGAAAACGAGGCACGCTCGGTTACCGAACCGTGCGGAGTTGCTCAGATTCGGACGTAGACGTCGCCGTCGACGGCCTCCGCGTCAAACGTACCGATACACTTCCCTGAAACCTCATGCTCACCGGACTCGATATCCAGTTCCCAGAGATGCCACGGACAACTCACGCTGAGCTCCTCTTCGTTGACCCCGCCCCGGGACTCCGTCCACGTATGCTCCGCGTTAATCTTCTCCTCACCGGCCTTGTACAGCGGCGCGTTTTGGTGTGGACAGCGGTTAGACAGGGCGTGAAACTCGCCCTTGACGTTGAAGATCGCGATCTCGATTCCGTTAGCGTTCACCGCAATCCCGCGGCCACGGGGGATGTCCTCGACCGATGCGACCTTGACGTAGTCGTCTTTGACCTGTGAATCTGTGCTCATGGCTGGTTAGATACCGAGGATGTCTTCGGCGTTCTTGTGTAAGACCGCGTCGCGAAGCTCCTCGTCGAACGCGCGGGACGTGTAGAACCACGTCGGCGGGTCGAGCGTCTGGTGCGGCCAGTCGCTCGAGTAGATGAACGTGTCCGCCGCCATACTCAGCTCCAGTAGATTCCTCGCTTGTCCGGACCCTCGCGGAAGCGCGAGCGGTTGGGTCGTCACGTAGATGTTGTCGCGGAGGTATTCGCTCGGGCGCCGGTCAAGGTACTCCTCGCCGTCTTCGTGCTTCCGGGGAGTGATTCTGACGTCGTCGGGGTGCATCTCGTAGAACTCGTCCATCCGGTAGCGCAGGAACGGGAGCCACCAGTGGCCGCCCTCCTGAAACACGACATCGAGGTCGGGATACCGGTCGAACACGCCTCGCATAATCATGTTGACGATGTTCACCATCGTGTGGACGGGCCAGTCGAAGCCGAGGACTTCGGTCCACGTCAGCATCTCGTCGCCGACGTAGGAGTGCTGTGGCCAGTACGCGAGCGACCCGTGCAGGAGTAGTGGAAGGTCGTGTTCGACGAGTGCTTCGAACACCGGCTCGAACTGTTCACTACCCCACGGCGTCTTTGGATCGAACCACGAGTACGCGGCGACGATGTTGTCTTCCGACGCGACGCGCTCGATTTCTTCAACCGCGTATTCGGTGTCCCACTTCGGGACGAGCATCGAGGTGTAGACACCCTCGTCCGCGAAGTTGTCGAGCATGTAATCGTTGCCCGCCTGCACGAGCCCGTTCTTCAGGACCGGATGGTGCTGAAGTGGGAGGTTGTTGATGCCCGCATTGACGATTGGGTCGTCGATGGCGAACTTCTCGCAGGCCTCGTGGACGTCTTCGGCGTACTCCGCGCGTCCCTGCGTGAACAGACCCTCGTTGCCTTCTTTGATGCCGTAGGCGGCGTCCCACTTGCCCATAATCGGTGTCGGACCGAACTCAGTCGTCAGCTTGTCTCTGACGACGTCGTCTTCCACGTACGATAACAGCTCGTCCTCCAGCGGGTTAACGTGGAAGTCGAGATCGATGACTCGGTCATCGAACGCTTGGTCGGGCACCTCTGCTTGAGCATCTATTCGGCTAATTGGCGAACCCATGATGAACAAATGTGATACTCTCGCATAAATAAGTTGTGTGTATTCGCAAATATTTGTTGGCTCCCAAGTCGGACCGCGCGGGCGAGTGACTCGCGATGCCGGTGACCGCCGAAGCAATAGAGAACTGTACGGTGGACCGCGAACGAGTCGAATCGACGAATGGGACCCGCTATTGTGGACGAACCGTAACTGGGCAGGCGCATCACGCCTGAACGTGGACTGCTATTGAAATAGGTTATAATTATTTTCTCAGGTAGGTTTATCACGGACGGAGAACTCTCACGAGTTATGCTCGGTAGCCAAGCATGGGAGAGCGAGGACCACGTATCCGACGCATCGGTGAGGGCCGAGGAGAAGTCGATTTCCGATGTAGACTTCAGTCGAAACGGCTGGAGACCGATACTCCGGTTCGTTGTCGCGTTTCTGACTGGAGGGTTCGTCTTCCTGTTTCCCGTACAGTGGAACGGACAGACGACGATTCCGCTCGACGTCATCTTGACGCTCATCCAGAACGCATCGATAGCCGCCGTCGAACTGTTCGCACTCGGCATCATCATCGTGGGGGGTGTGCTGACGACTGTCGCCGAAGTCCACTATCGTGGCACGCCGACGTTTAGCCAGCGAACGGTCGACCGGCTGGAGTTGGAGTACTGGCGTACAGCGTCCGTGTTCGTACTGTTCAGGCTCGCGGCAGTCTTCTTCGCGTTCGCGATTCTGTTCGACGTCGGACCGGCGTGGATGCTTGCGGACCCCATTGTCAACATCGCCTGGGGCGCACTCGTCATCACGGTCGCGCTCGTGATACCGATCGGCGCCGTCTTCGTCAATCTGCTCGCGGAGCTCGGAGGACTCCAGTTCATCGGTACGCTGGCACAGCCAGTCATGCGGCCGGCGTTCAAACTCCCCGGGCAGTCAGCGCTCGATAGCGCGGCATCGTGGCTCGGGTCGTTCAGTATCGGCTACTACCTCACTCGGAACGTCTTCGACCGGGGCGGATACAACAAGCGCGAGGTGTTCGTCATCTGCACCTGCTTCGCGACGGCGAACTTAGGGACCGTCGGCGCGGTTGCGGCCATTCTCGGCCTGCTTCACATCTTTCCGGTCATCGTGCTCCTCTACACCGTTGCGACCCTCGTCGTCGCGGCCATCCTCGTCCGGATTCCACCGCTCTCGATGGTACCGAACGAGTACATCGCAGAGCCCGACCCAGAGCCTCGGTTTACTGGAACCGTCGGGGAGTATCTACGGTTCGCGTTCAACGAGGGCGTCTCGACGGCGGCGAACGGCGACTCGATACCCCGCGCGTCGTTTACTGGCTTCATCGATGGGCTGAAGCTTGCCGGTACGGTCGTCGGGTCCGTGTTGACGATGTCGATGGTCGTGCTCCTGCTTGAGGCTTACACGCCGGCGTTCCAATATATTGCCGAACCGTTCGTTCCGCTACTGTCTCTGTTCGGGATTCCGGACCCGAAACTGGCCACTATCGGTATCATCCTCGGCGGAGCGGAGTTCTTCATCGGAAGCACGTTCGTCGTCGAGGCGGACTTAGTCACGCAGGTGTTCGTCCTCATCGTCACGAGTGCGCAGGCCATCTTCTTTTCTGCACCGGCACCGATGATGGTCGATATGTTCGACGACGTGCCGATGCGCTTTCGCGACCTCTTTCTCCTCTTGGTCATGCGTACCGCGCTCCTCGTTCCGATTGCCGCGGCGCTGACGCATGCGGCGGACACGCTCGGCCTGATATAGCCCGACCGGCGCTTGATAGTCGGCGCGCTCGAATCGCGGTGAAAAATCGTGCAGAGGTTTCTCCCGTCTCAATCGGTCGTCTCAATGAGGACCGGTCGCTCCGACTTCAGGAGCACGTCCTGTGACACGCTCCCGAAGAGTGCTTTCCCAGCGGGTGACCGCTTCCGACCGGCGAGACTGATGATGTCGGCGTCGATACGCTCTGACATCTCGAGGATGCTTTGAACCGCATCCCCGCTCGACTGTTCGACTTCGACCGCAAACCCTGCCGCCTCGAGGTCATCGAGGGCCGCCGTGACCGACTTGAGATTCCTCGCGTCGGCTCCGTCGTCGTCCGTACGGAAGACGTGCAACACGGAGAGGTGAGTGTCCTCGCTCTGGAGCGGGAGACCGGTTATGGTTTTCGCTTGTTTTTTCGCCCGTTCGACATCCGTGTCGACTGCAAGTAGAATCGTTGTCATGGTTTCGCTGTCGAGTGACGTCGAGCGATTGGCTCGCAATCGCTTTCCGCCACTCGCACGACCATACGAATGGTATCTTATGACATAGTTCTTTGTGCCGGCTCTCGAAGCCCGAGAGCGTCTTGAGACTCACGTCACCCCGAGAGTGGTGAGTACGCCTGTCGGTATTGGCCCGTATTCGTGCTCTCGGATACGCTTCGCTACGTCTCGCGACGCTCGTCGGACGCAAAAAAGAACGTGGCGCTCCGTACTGCGACGTTACCGGCCGCCTTTCTGGACGTTCACGTCGGCGAAAGATAGGTCCCGTTGCGTGACGTCGACGGTCATCGACCCGATACGCTCAATCTCGGCCTCGACGATATCGCCGTCGTTGAGTTCGCTCACGCCTTCTGGCGTTCCCGTCGTGACGATGTCGCCGGCTTCGAGCGTCGCGCCGATACTCGCGTACTGAACGATGTCCGCACAGGTGTAGACCATGTCGTTGGTGTTCGCGTCCTGGCGCGTCTCCCCGTTGAGATCGAGTTGCATGTCCAGGTCCTGCGGGTCGTCAATCTCGTCCGCGGTGACGACGTTTGGGCCGACAACGGTGAACGTGTCGTAGGACTTCCGGTTCGACCGGTCCTGGTCGCCGCGAACCGAGATGTCGAGCAGGATGGTGTACCCGAAGATGTTGTCCCAGGCCTCGTCGGAATCGACGTCCTTGGTGTCCTCGCCCATCACGAACGCGAGTTCGATTTCGTGGTCGACGCGACGGTCGTCGAACGGCAGTTCGATGCCGTGGTCCGGCCCGACGACGCTCGACGGCGCTTTGAGGAAGTACCCCTTGTCCTCGATTGAGAACCACTCGTCGGTGGTGATGTCCTTGTCCGCGATGGCTTCCTCGATGTGGTTCTCGTAGTTCAGGGGTGCCGCGATGACCTTGCCGGGGCGCTTTACCGGCGACTTGATCTCGACTTCGCGTCCATCGTAGTCCGGTTCGGCGTCGACGTATTCGCTGGCATCGTAGTCGCCGTTGATGTACTCGACGAGCGGGTCATCGGTTCCGAGTCCGAGGCGGTCGGTGAGGTCGACGATGCCGTCGTTAGTCAACAGTCCCAGGTGCCCCTGGTCGAATCTGACGAATCGCATACTACCGTCTTTACCCAGTGTAGTTATAAAACATGCTGTTCGAGAAAATCTGCGCAGAGCAGGTCGCGACGACGTCAACAACGGGCGGCGGGCCGTCCGAATCCGCCACCCGGCCCGCGCGCCGTTACTCGGCGAGGCAGTAATCGAGCAGTTCAATCGGGGTCGGCGGTTCCTCGCGGTCGAGCGTCGTCCCGGACAGCGAGCTTTCGGCGGCGACCGCATCGATACGGTCGTCGCTGAGTTGCGTCCGGCAGGACGTTCCGGGGGCCGTGACGGCAGTCGCCTCACTCGCCTCGATCTGCTCGAACAAGATTTCACCGATCGACTTGCTGAGTGAGTAATGCTCGGCCTCGTAGCCGAAGCTCCCGGCCATTCCGCAACAGCCCGAATCCAACGGGTCGACCTCGTAGCCGGCGCGCCGGAGGACACCGACGGCGTGGTGGTCTTTCTTCACCGCCTTCTGGTGGCAGTGACCGTGGTAGGCGACCGATTCAGTCGTCGGCCCCCAGTCGACGTTCTCGCCGAGCCGGAAGGCGTCGAGGTATTCGCAAACTCCGTAGGCGTTCGCCGCGAGGGATTCGACGGCGGGGCCGTCGCATAAGTCGAGCGCGTCAGACTGGAACATCACCGCGTCGGACGGCTCGGCGAGGACGACGTCCCAGCCGTCTCTGACGTACGGTGCGAGTTCCGCGACGTTGCTTTCGACCGCGTCGCGCGACTTCTCGACGAATCCCTTCGAGAGCGCCGGGCGACCGCTATCGGTTCGCTCGGCTACCCTGACGTGGACGCCGGCGGCCTCGAGAACGCGAACCGTTGCCTTTCCGACTTCCGTGTGGCTGTAGTTCGTGTAGCTGTCCACGAAGAAGACCACCTTCCGCTCGGCGTCGCCTTCGGCGACGTGCGCACCACCGCGGCTCTCGAACCAATCGTGGACCGTCTCACGCTGGAACTCCGGGAGCGCCTGCTCGCGCGCGATTCCGAGGGTCTTCTCCGCGAGCGTTCGCGCTCCCGGAACGGACTGTGCGAGATTCGAAAGCGGGGCGAGCGCGCTCCCGAGGGGAGCCAGCGCGTCGAAGTTCGCAAAGAGCTTGTCGCGGAGGCTCGACCCGTGTTCTTGGTGACGCGCGTGGATGACCTCGGTCTTCAGTTTCGCCATGTCGACTTCGCTCGGACAGTCGCGGGCACATCCCTTACAGCCGATACAGAGGTCGAGCACCTCCTCGGCGAACTCGTCGTCCGTCGGGTCGTCGGGCAGGTCCCCACTCATCGCCTGCCGAAGGAGATTCGCGCGCCCCCGCGTCGTCGTAATCTCTTCGTCGGCGGCGCGGTACGTCGGACACATCACGCCCCCGGACGTGTCTTGGCCACCACGACACCCACCACAGCCGTGGCAGAGTTCGACCATCCCCTGCATGCCGTTTTCGTTCTCCCAGTTGAGCGATGGCTCGAATCCGGCGTCGTAGGTGTACTCGCCGTCGTATCGGAGATGCTCGGTCATATCGTGGTCGCCACAGACGTTGCCGGGGTTGAGCAACCAGTCGGGGTCGAACGCGGTCTTCAGGTCACGGAAGGCATTCCACAGATGGTCGCCGTACAGTTTGCGGTTCCATTGCGTCCGCGCGCGACCGTCCCCGTGTTCGCCGGAGACGCTCCCGCCGAGTTCGACCACGAAGTCGGTCACAGCGTCGGCAATCTCGACCATGTCCCGCCGGTCCGCCGCGGCTTTCGTGTTCACGAGCGGGCGGACGTGCAAGACGCCCGGACCGGCGTGAGCGTAAAATGCCGCGTCGACGTCGCGGTCCTTGGCTTCGAGCAACGTTTGGAAACGTTCGACGAACTCGGGGAGGTGCTCCGGTGGAATCGCACAATCCTCGATGAAACTGATGTGTTTCTCGTCGGATGTCCGAGAGAGCAGGATGGGGAGGCCGGCTTTCCGAAGCTTCCAGAACTGTTCTCTGTCGGCCTCGCTGTGCGCTTCCACCCCGGCGAACGAGAACGGCTGTTCGGTGTCGGGGCGGTCCTCCAGCTGTTCTGCGTGCCCCGCTCCCTCGGAGACGCGGTCGGCGAGGAGCCCCGCGGTCAGCGCCCGTCCGTGAGCCTCGTCCTCGGCGTAAAACTCCACGAGCAGTCCCGCCTGTGCGTCGTCCGGGACGAGCGCGGCAATCTCCTCGAAATCGGCGGTTCCCCGCGCCAACCCGATGAGGACGTCGTCGATGAGTTCGACGGCCGCGGGGTCGTGTTCGAGGACGTACTGCACGTCGGTCACGGCGTCGAGCACGCTCTCGTAGAACAGCAGTGAGACCGCCTTCGTCTCGGGGACCGGCTCTAAGGCGACCGTGGCTTCGGTGACGACCGCTAACGTCCCTTCGCTCCCCGCCATGAGGCGCGCGAGGTTGACCGTCCCCGCCTCGGCTTCTTCCACGAGAGCGTCGAGGTTGTACCCGGACACGTTGCGTTTCAACTCGGGGAACCGCGCTCTGACCTCGTCGGCTTCGTCGTCGACGACGCGAACGACTTCGGCGTACACGCGTTGGAGAAGCGTGCCGTCGCTGTCGGCGCGCTCTCGGAGTTCATCGAGGTCCGTGTCGCCGAGCGTTGCGACCGTTCCGTCGGCCAAGACGACCTCACACTCCTCGACGTACGCGTCGGTCTTCCCGTACTCGAGCGAGTGCGCGCCGGTCGAGTTGTTGCCGATGGCACCGCCGATGACGCTCCTGTCGCCGGCCGCGGGGTCAGGTGCGAACTTCAGTTCGTGCGAGGACAGCGCCTCGTTGAGTTCCGCGAGGACGACGCCGGATTGCACCTGCGCGCGCCGGGCATCCGCATCGACCGACACGATGGTGTCCATGTGCCGGGTGAAGTCGAGGACGACGGCCTCGTTGACCGCCTGTCCGGCCAGACTCGTTCCAGCACCACGGGGGAGGACCGGGATTCCCCGTCCGGAGCAGTAAGAGACGACGGCGGCGGTGTCCTCGGTCGACGTCGGGAATACGACGCCGATGGGCGTCTCTTCGTACGCACTCGCGTCGGTCGCATACAACTGCCGCGTGTACGTGTCGAACCGAACGTCGCCATCGACTCGCTCTCGGAGGTCGGAGACGAGCGCCGGCCGCTTGACGTCGTTCGACGCGTGGTCGTAGTCCGGCCGTTCGTCGGTGTGATCGGCAGACGTGCCGCGTTGGTCTAGACGGTTACTCATGGGCAATGGACTCGTCAAATATCTCTGAGGAGTCGAACAGTTCGCGGCAGTCCTCGCACACCATCCGGTCTTGAATGGCGTACTCCCACAGTTTTCCGCCACAGTTCAGGCAGTCGAAGTGCGCTCGGACAAATGGGTTTGCCTGCGCGTAGAGGTTCTCGAACTCCGCCATACACGTTCTCGTGGCGCGGAGTACATAAGCCTACCACCTGCAGTAAAACAACGTATGAAATATCGCTCAGCAGTACAGCTGTCGTCCGTAGTGCTTGAACGCTCGCCGAAAGCCCCTATTACTGTGGTGCCGCCTCGGCGTAGAGGTTGAACGCCTCGAACACGGGACGGTCGGTCATCCCGAGGAGGATGGCGTCCCCGTCAGGCTCGTGGTGGTGAATCTCGTCCGGGGCGACGACGAACACATCCCACTGACTCCACTCCAGCGCCTCGTCGCCGACGTGCGTCGCGCCTTCACCCTCGATGACGAAGTACACCTCGGTCGCGTTGTGGAAGTGCGGGTCGGTCTCCGCTTGGAGCAACTGCGCGCGGAACGACATCGTCGGGAACAGCGGCGGCTCTCCCGACGCCGGGTTGACGTACGAGAGACTGTAGCCGTCGTGCGGGTCTGGGGTGTCGTTGTCGGCGCGCTGGCGGAGCGCTTCCAGGGTGTCGTCCCACCCGAACCGGTAGGGCGGCGTCGCCTCGAATTTACCCTCGAACGGACCGGGGATGCCGTCTCGCTTCGTCTCGTCGTAGTCACGAGCACGCCCGTACTGTGACTCCCAGTACCCCGGCGTCTTCGTGACCGGCTGGCGGTCCAGTTCGTGATACTCGAAGGTGTTTTTGGCGTTGAGCGAATCGAGGACGAGCGGGAGGTCAAGTACGTCGAGCCATGCCGCCGTCTCGTCGCCGTCGTTGACGTGGTCGTGCCACTCCCACTGCGGCGTCGTGATGAGGTCGTTGTCCTTCATCGGGAACTCCTCGCCCGCGACCACCGTCTTCATGTCCTCGTGCCCGTCGATAGTGAATCGAAGCGCGTTCGCCCCGTGTCGGTGCGCAGGTGCCGTCTCACCCGGCGAAACCGTTTGAATCCCGACGTAGATGGTGTTCGAGATGGCGTTCGCCGTGTTGATTGGAACGGCGACGCGCCGCTGGAACCCCGGCGGGAGGTCGGCAATCGGAACATCGTCCTCGATGGCGTCGATAGCGGTCTGGACGTCTTCCCACTTCCAGACGTCCGACTCGGGGTCGTCGAGGACGTGACCCATGTCGTCTTCGACTTCCCACAGCGGACGGAGGTCGTGTTCCTCGAGGATACTTCGCGTCCCAGCACTCATCTCTAAGAGGTCTTTTGGCTCTTGCCGTGCCATACCACGTCGTTGGGACAGTTTCGCAATAAGTCTATGGGGAGCCGACCGGGTCGGCCGGCGACCGCGAAACACTCCCGATAGAATCATTGATGTCGGCTCTGTCTACCGACACACAATGTCGGATAACTCGCGTTGGTCGGCCGTCGGCGTCTCCGGCGTCGACCCCACGTGGCTGTCACCGCTCTTCGGGGCGCTCGCCGCCGTGGCAGTCTTTCAGTTCGCCCCGCTCGCGAGAGACGCGAGTACGATGCTCGCAATCACCGTCTTTTGTATCATGCTGTGGGTCCGGTCCCCGGTCGAGCCGTGGTTCACCGCGCTCGTCGGCATCGGACTCATCGGCGTCGCGTTCTCACCGGCGCTCGCGCTTTCGGGGTTTCGCTCACCGGCGACGTGGCTGGTCGCCGTCGGCATCCTCGTCGGTGAGGCCTCCCGTCAGAGCGGGCTCGCCGGGTTGGTCGAAGAACTCGCACGCACTCGGATGTCGGACGCCGCGTCGTCCGACGCCACCACAGCGTTTCGATATCTTCTGGTCACCTCCTGTCTCGCCAGCCTCGCGCTGGCCGTTCTGATTCCCTCTTCGCTCGTTCGGGTGCTCATCCTCGGCCCGATACTGCTTTCGCTCGGAGACCTCTTCACGGAGCGTCGGGCGAAGATAGGACTCTTTCTCGGGCCGCTATTCGCGACGTTTTACGGTTCTTCGGGGGTCCTGACCGGGTCTCTCGCGAACATCATCGTGACCGGCCTCGTCGAATCGGCCGCCGGGCTGTCCATCTCGTGGACGGAGTGGCTTCGCTGGCTCGCCCCGGTGATGGGTCTCGGTCGCGTTCTGGTGGTCATCGGTGTCACCTATCTGCTCTACCGTCCGCGCGACGCCGACGCGCTCGACGCTCCGAAGCGCTCCGAGAGCGTGGGCGTGAACGTGACGGCCGAACAGGCGCGGATGCTCGTCTTCCTCCTCGTCGGCGTGGCTATCTGGGTGACGGACTTCGCACACGGACTGCACCCGCTTTTCGGTGCGCTCGTAGTCGCGCTGTTGGCGTTTGCTCCGAAAATCGGCGTCGTCGACCCCGATGCCGTCGGAGAGGCGGATTTCTCGATCCTGTTCTTTTTCGGAGCAATCTTCGCAATCGCGGCCGGTCTCCAACAGACCGGGTTCACCAATCTGGCCGCCGAAACGCTCCTCTCACAGCTTCCTACCGACGTGTCTCTCCCGCTCATGCTCGTGTTTGTCGTCGTCATCTCACAACTGCTCACGCTGGTGATGGAAGGGCTCGCCGTTGCCAGCGTTCTCACGCCGATTCTCGTTTCGTTTTCGAGTACTGTCGGCGTCCCGTTGGTGCCTATCGCGATGATGGAGGCCGTGGCGCTCAACACCTACTTCTTCCCGTACCAGTCGGCGGTTCTCGTGGCGATTCTCGGGATGGGCGCCGTCGACAGCGTCGAACTGACGCGGATGTCGAGCGCAATCGCCGTGGCAACGCTCTTACTCCTCGTTCCGATACAAATCGGCGTGTTCTTGATGTTCTTCTGAACTGCGCTGGTTCTCTTCGGCGCGAATGACGGTTTGTACGTCCCCCGGAGATGAGCGGTCTCGATTACCGGAGTTCAGAAATACCGAAACCGAGTAGGTGAACCCGAATTTCCGTCCACCGCCTGAGGACACGGTGCAGGTCCGAAGCGCGCGATGGTGATACGCGAGTTTCCTCGCCGTGTAGCCCGTATCGCAGGCTGACTGGAAGAGATAGACACTAGCCGCACCACACGCCCACGCACAGTTGGACTGGCCCATCTCCGGTCGACCGATTTCGGATTTATCGAAGCTATCGACGGGGAGGCAGTGTCGCTATCCGAGTGAGGTGCCGCTCTTCGGCAGAGGTTCCTACTGAGAGTGACGAATGATAATACGTACTGTTCCTCGAGTAGTCCGGCTATTTCGAATCTGCTCAGAGTCAACCACTCAGCGACTACTGTTCGAGAGGTACCACGATTGAGCCGCACAATAATTACAACTGTAGTATCGTAATGGTACGGCTGATGACCCGCGAATCGACCGCGGTTCTTCAGGCTCCGAACCTCCGTGGAAGACGACACGTGGAAGTTGAGACTACAGTGGGTTTAGCGGGCCTGTGATGCGCGAATTTGACCGATTCGGTCAGCGGAAACTGCTCCAGATCACTCTCCAAGCGGCCATTCTTGTCAAACCTTCAACCGTATGGGCAGATTTTTCAGACGTCCAATAGTGTAGCCACTCAGACGGCGCGCTAACCCAGACAGAGTGTCTCTACCCGATTCCAGTTTCCTTCTTCAGCAGCGTCAGCGTGTTGTCCGCTGTAATCACCGGTGAGTGCTCATACTCGCCAGTCAATTCGGCTTGGACGAGGAGATCGACAGCGCGCCAGATAGAGTACAGCAGACACGCAAACGCGAAGTAGAAGAATCGCAGCCCAAAATTCTTCGACGTTGTCGCCGCCATGAACCGTTTGATCGACCTGTACCCACTCTCAATCTCCCACCTGTAGCCGTACTCCGTGAGGTGCCCGCTCCCCCGATTCGTCATGAACACCGAATACTGCCGGTGATCGTCATGCTCGGAGTCCTCTTTCCGCCGGTAGATCAGCGTCGTCTCGTGCCACTCGTTCTTCCCGAGGTGGAGCTTCCGATCGGTCTCGTATCGGTCCTGATCACTCTGGAGCAATCGCTTGGCCTGCGCTTTCTCGCTGGTCTGCATTCGCTTTGGAACGACATACGAGAGCCCGCGCTGACTGATCATCTCCAGGACGTGCTGGCTATCGAACTCTCGATCCATCAGCACGTTATCGACGTGGACGAGCTCTTCAGCCGACTCCAGCAAGTCCTCGACGATCTCTTTTCGTGACTCGCCTTTCCGCACGGGGCGAGCATCGAGGACGATTGGAACGGCATTCCCCATCAACTGGACCGTCGCCCACTGGAACGCATACTCGTCGGACTGTTCTTTCGTACCGATGATCTCGTCTTCGTGACCTGTACGGTCTCCAGTGAACGGATCGGCTTCGGTGATATCGATGGCGACGATCCCTGCCCGAAAGAACTCTTCCGTCTCTGCGACCTCATCAATGAGTTGTCGGATTGCCTGTCGATACATCTCTCGAACCTCCGGTATCGAAAGGTCGCGGATGTGGTCGCGATGAGCGTGTCCGAGTGGTGTTCGCTCCCGCGTTGACTCGTAGATGAAGCTACGGGCGCCTTCGTTGGCGGCCAGGTTCTCACGAAGCCCGAGGTAGGTCTGTAAGTCCCAGTAGGCGTTTTCGTGGATCTCACATCTGTCACCACGATTGAGCGAGAACGCGGGGAAGACGACCCGAGTGACGTGCTCGGTAATCGTCTCGGCGTTATCCAGAATGACTTGATAATCTGGAACCGGTTCGTCCGCGCCATTGCCACGATGCGGGAGAGGTCGCTCCGGTTCGCGGGGGACAGTGACGTCCGCGTTGCGCGCTTTGATGAGAATGGTGCGAGCCGCCTTCTGGACCGTCTCGCGAAGGGCATCGGTGAAGCGCGTGTGCCAACTGCGCCAGAGTGTCGATTGGTCGGGAACGGCACCTAGCCCAAGACATTCACAGAGTTCGAGATGGCTTTCGAGGTACTCGCAGAATGCGGTCTCGTGCTCCCACCCGTGGAGTTCCTTCAGAACGAATAACCGAAATAGTGTGTCAATCTCGTAGCGAGTTGGTCCCACGTAGCGGTCGTGTACGTTGAACTGAAAATACGCTAGCGGAAGTGAGCAAACGAACTTCTCAACTGACTCGTGGTGGACGTGATCGAACCAAGCTCCTGCGACGGCGCGAATATCTGACTCTAATCCGGCAAGTGAAGCGCGGTCATACAGCGGGCTTGAAGTATAGACTGGCCACTTGATAGTCGGTTGGCGAGCAATTCGACGGAAGACAGTCCGGCGTGACTCACGCGTCACACCCACATCAGGAGATAGCTGGAGAGGCTAAAGAGTCCGTCTAATCGGTTAACGAAATCAGTCTATGAAATCCACCTCAAACTTCTGAAAAATTGATGCGAACTCAGGTCTGGCTCTGATAGAGAAGAACTAGGATGGCAAGTCCGATGAAGAAGTCCGGGAGAAACACGAAGGCGCCGATATTTGGGCGAGGGCGGAAGCCGAAGACGTTGTGTACTACTGGATTTGACGTACCCGCGTATAGGAGCAGCGCGAGGCTTAGCACAAGCAGGCTTGCTGTGTACTTGTTCGGAAGGTCGCGATAAAGCTGCACGTAGATGACTGCGAGTGCCACCAGTAACACGAGGTTCAGGGTTGTAAAGAAAACCTCCATCCGAATGAGCAGTTCAACCTGGGAGGACAGCGCCCCCGACGGAGGGCCATGGGACGGAACTGATGTGAATAGTGCGACTAAGAGTGCGATACCACTCGCGGCGGTCGCACTCGCTACTGTCGTTCCAAGTGGACTCTTGATCCAGTTACGAATCATCATCAACTCCGGCCTGTTCCGCCACGTCTTCCATAATGTCGAGGTTGTTCATCATTCTGTCTGAGAGGAAGTACATCTGCCCGTAATTGTCACCCTCCGTGGTCACGATATTGCTATCCTCGAGGACTTCGAGATGGTGCTGCACTGTTTTGTAGTTCAAATCTAGGTCATTCGACAATTGATTGGTGTTTCGTGGCTGGTCGTTGAGTGCGCGGAGGATACGAAGCCGATTTCGGCTTCCACGAGACCCACCAATGAGCCACCAGAGCAACTGCCGCATCTATCGAGTATTCATTTGGTCGGTGCAAATACATTCTGTCTCGGTCCGAACGATACTATACCCCCGAATTAGTCACTAATCCAGGAGATAATCCGATCAGCGATTTCACCGTTATTGTCGTCTTGCATCATGAGATGTGTATTTCCGGATATCCCTTCGTCCGGAAGGCTAAGCAGCGTCGATGCGGGACTTGTCTTTCCTGCGAGTTCTGCAGTTGTCTGGGTCGCTTCCTTGCGACCAGTCTGCCCACGCTCGTCGACATAATCGCCATACACGCCCATGAACGGTGCATCACCACCCATCTCCGCCACAGTTTGCGGGTCAGTCGGCGCACCGACCGGCTCAACTGCGACGATCCGTTCAACGAGGTCCGGCGCAGCTTGTGCAACTGTGAATCCGGAACTACCGCCCGCTGAGTGAACGAGCAGCACTGCCGGACCAACACGGTTGAGAAGCGCCTCTAGGGCGGCAGTCTCTTGGGGTGGTGCGAACCGACTCCCACCGCCACCTCCGGTAGTCGACCCAGTCTGGGTTCCAGCTGATGTCTCAGTGGAATCCGCAGGTGTGGAGTTCTGGTCGCCGCCACGTCCACCCGTCTGGCCCCCACTTTGTCTACCGCCACCTCCGACACCAGTGCTAACGTATGCGGGGAATGACGCAACGAGTTGGTCGACCGACTCAACCGGGTATCGAACGTCCTCGTATGGGTCACCGACTTCAGGTCCGAACCCCCACGTCGGCCATGCTCGATCGATAGACCACCGAGAGAGTGACGCGGAGTCAGAGTTCTGGAGGGCAGCAGTGTCTAAGCCACCTGAATCGACGTTTCGAGGCGGGTTGAATACATACACTGGATGGCCAGCTTCGGCAAAGTACTCCACCCAGCCGCGTCGACCATCAGGTGTCGTCCGGTAAATGTACGGTGACAATCCGAGGCCAGGCACCATTACGACGGGTGACTTGTCGGTGGCCGTATCGGGCCGTGTATATACGACTTCAGCACGTCCGTCGATGACTGTACTACTGCTTGTGTTTGCGTTGCCGACGTAGAAATTTCCGAACGTCGGAGAGTCGTCATTCTGTTGTTCGGATTGCGGAGAAGTCTCAGGAGAGGTCTGTGTATTGGTGTTCGGTCCGCTGTTGTCTGTTGTGCTATTGCACCCTGCGATAGTCGCAGCAAGTGCGACTCCAGTTGCGCGAAGAAACGCTTTCCGAGAGATGCCCGATGACATACAGATCGTACTGACCGGGGAACTGACTTAGTCGATTGCCGAAATCGGCCACAGGTTAGGCACAAATTCATTCCAGTTCATGCAGAACGCCCGATATTGACAAATGATGTTAGATTGGGATAATACTGTATCGCCCAGAGCGTATGCATTGAGAGCGCCGGTCTCAACTACTGCGACACGAGGTAGATATCGCAGTATATGGTTTATCGGCGTTTCCAGACCCGCGTTCGGCCGTGAGCGAAGAGAGCGAACGCGAACCGACGAGCCGAGTGCTTGAAATCGTCGCATGGGCCAAAACGGCAGTATCGGCGTCGCCGGTCATTGAGGCGACCACTCGAACTCGGAGTGGAGTCGAAAGAAATCGTTCGACCGCCCGAGTTAGACTGAGTTCGCGACAGTCGACGGGTCGAACCGTGGCAGTGAGTCTTCGGCCCGTGAAACCGGGACCGAAACCAGCGAAGTAGCGCTCTGCGGACCACCCCGAATCTGAATACGCGATTTCGGCGAGTATAATCAAATATATCATATATCTAACTTTCCCGCAAATATCGTTGTCTCCAGTAGACAATGAGGGTTAGCAGAATATCGACCAGCCACCGGATTTCGGTGATGAATCATATTTCGCGATATACAATTCTGAGGACAGCGTCAACACCCAGTTTCGGAGGATGGGCTCGAAACTGGCCACCTCGGGCCGAACTGTACATCGCAAGATCGTACTCACACCAGCGAAACCCGACTCCTCACAATCAGAAGACGGGTGCTCGCCGCCTCACTCGCTCATAATCAAGAATTTTCTCTCGCACGTCTTCCTCGGTCGGTCCCCGCCGCGTCGGGATCAAATAGTTCACATCCGGGTTCGACAGCGTCTGAGATACGTCCTAGTAGTCACTCGACACTTATGTAGTTCCAGCAAACGTATCGAATATGGACAATACGCCTCCAAGCCGGCGAGACATCCTCTCCCTTGTCGGGATTGGTCTGACCACCAGTCTCGCCGGCTGTAATAGCCCCACAGAACCAGAGCCCGCACCGGATAGTTCTGCGCAGACAGAAACCAGAAGCGGAGACGGAGACATATCTATCAGTATCTCTACGGAGACTCAGCCATCCGAACTACCGAGTATCTGGGAAGATCAGAGTATTGAGGACTTTCAGGCCCAGTTCAAGGTTGAGACCACCGGAGGGCCAACCCAGGCCACAGTCTCGAACGGAAAAATAGAGATTAATAATGACTCAGAGCAGTGGAACGGAAGTAATGTTACAGTACAGCCAGGCCAGATGCAGAGCGGTGAACAACAGTTTACGGCAACCGCTTCAAAAGGTTCCCAGCAAGTACAGGACACTGCACCAGGCGTAAAATCAACTCCAGGCAACTACAAATTAGATATTATACCTCAGAGAAATGAAGAACTGAGGAACCAGATCAGCCAGAACACTCTAGAAGATAGCTATCTTGAGAAACGTGGCGGATTCGTCACATCAGATCCAGTACTAGATACCTACAGCAGCCACGAACAGCTCTCATTCGATAAGTTCGGAATCGACCTTGTGGCCTACGAATGGCGACACGACAACGACTATACTGACTTAGCAGAAGCTCAACCTATAGAAGTAAAGAACTTTGTGGACAGTATTGGTGTAGACACAGGCAATTCCGAAATTGAAGCAATCAAGAGCGGAGAGCAGGGCATTAGCAAATATCCGAATGCTAGTGGCCGTAGAGATGGAGGGTCGTTCCAGTTAGAGGAATTTCAAGAAGCAACAACTCTGGGCGAAGCCCTTGACTGGGTACACCCTTACTTGTTCAACTGGCAAATAATTAGAACTGACAAAGGACCAGTATCTACAGAAGATGCACTGTACGCTCCTGCCCTAGAAAGAGCAATAGAGCAAAATACCAATCAAGGCCTTGAAGTCCATGCATGGGATGTTGAAACCTTAGGCCACGGCACAGGCCTTATCTACGGTAAAAACGCTGACGGCTCAGAAGAACTCAGATTCATGGAAACAGTGGCAACCCCAGTCACAGCTACCGCAGATGACCAACAGCTACACCCCTTAATCGAGAACTCAGGATACTTAGAACCAGGAAACGATGGATTCGAAGAATACTGGCACCCACTACGATTCGGCTGGGAAAAAGACGAAGACACATCTTCATGGGGATTCGAGCAGAAAAAGAGGAGTGCAGTAAGCGCATGCGGAGGAATGTCTAACTCACTCCACGCAGAAAACAATCCTCTACCAGGAGTTTCTGATACAGTTGCTCCGACAACCAAATATGTCGTTGACTTCACAGAAAAACTTAGAAATTTCAACCAGAACGACATAAAATTCGAGACTCTATACAACCAGTCGAAAGTGTTAGAAAAGATGGTCATGGATGAAGATACCAACCACATCATCTATGGAGACACTGAGAACCCACAATACGCAGTAGTAGAAGACGACTCTCTAATTGAAGACGTATGGGAAGACAGAAGCGGAGAATACGACGACTTCAACCAATTCCTCCGTGATAATCCCGAGTACAGCATGGGCATAGATAATGTTGGCACATCACTAGACGGAGAGGAGATGGATGACTTCGGCCAGCAGGTACTGGCCGGAGCGTGACTGTTAATTTGTACGGCTGAGGAACTTCGGCGAGCAGATCACTCTATATGCTTTATATTTCAAAATAATATTCTGAAATGAAGACACGCAATAGATCCATCTTCCGAGACTGTGAAGATTCTAGAGTTCCGGAGGATGGTTTTGATGCGTGCCTTCTTTTCGGGACTTCCAAAGAGGAACCCATAGATGATCCGTTTCATCCAACACACCCGAAAGTAGATTGCGTCAAGT
This sequence comes from Haloferax sulfurifontis, assembly GCF_014635105.1. Lineage (NCBI taxonomy): Archaea > Methanobacteriati > Methanobacteriota > Halobacteria > Halobacteriales > Haloferacaceae > Haloferax > Haloferax sulfurifontis. Next base: position 42,571 of record NZ_BMCI01000005.1, on the reverse strand, counting down.
GCGGCAATCTACGGACCCCCCAGAACCGTCCCGGTCGCCGAAGACGATTTTCCCGTTGAGTATTGTGTTATACAGACAAAATTGCTTGCCATCGATTTCGACAGCGGTCTCGTCAGCTACGATATGCGAGTTGATGAGCCTACTGGTGAGTAATTAGACACAAGCGTTCTGTGCCGAGAATTCAGAGAACTCTTTTGTCTCGTTGATCGAACACTCAGTCACGCGAAGTCCGACAAACGCCCTGATGAACGTCTGTTTCTGACTCTTTACTGCCGGTATTATATATAGAGGGACAGATGTAATTCTCCGATTCGTCTGAGAATAATACTTATTTAAGCTCCTCTCCAGCAGATTAACAACGTAGTTGATATATTCTCAGACCTCACCGAAAACGACGCCGAAGTGGGTCGGAGTCGATGAGTCCACTGTCAAAATTGACGGCCAGTAGTCTTGGTTATACACTACAATATTTCAGGTGCGAAAAATGATTATTGACGCGTTGTGCAAGCGTTATAGAACCGCTCCGGCGGCTGCGGTTCTCGACGGTGTTGTGAGAAACGCGACTGTTCAGGGTCGGTGTGTCTGAGCGGTGCTTCGGATAAGAGTACTGAGAGACCGACTTCCGCATACACAATAGATAACATGCGACAGGTCGAACGTCACGACACATGTCTGAAAAACCAGCTGAAACACTCGAAGTAGACGAGTTCACGCTCGGACTCGTCGGACCCGAACAGGAGTGGGCGGGAACGGTCCGCGACGGGGGGACGGTCAAGACACACACCCCCGCCGGGTGCTGGGGACCGATGATCACTCCGTCGTTCCGCGGCGGACACGAGGTCACGCGGCCGATTTACGTCGAAAACGCCGAGCCGGGCGACGCGCTCGTCGTCCGAATCAAGGACGTCGAGGTGACGAGCGTCGCGACGAGCACCGGGAGCATGGCGGAGCGGGAGGGCGCGTTCGGCGACGACCCGTTCGTCGACCACCGCTGTCCCGAGTGCGGGACGCCGTGGCCCGAGACCGTCGTCGAAGGGACGGGACCGGAGTCGATTCGCTGTGCGGAGTGCGGCGCCAACGCGTCGTCGTTCGGGTTCGAGTACGGTTACACCGTCGTCTTCGACGACGACCGAACCGTCGGCATCACCGTCGGCGCCGACGGTGCCCACCAGTTAGCCGAGCGCGCCGACGAGGCGATGGCGCTCCCCGAGAACTCGCGGCAACACCCGATTTTGCTGTACGAGCCCGACGAGATGCCCGGAGCGCTCGGTCGCCTGCGCCCGTTTATCGGAAACATCGGGACGACGCCGGCGGTCGAACTCCCCGACTCGCATAACGCGGGGGACTTCGGGCAGTTCCTCATCGGTGCCGAACACGACTGGGGGCTCCCGGACGAAGCGGCGCTCGAAGCGCGGACCGACGGCCACCTCGACTCGAACGAGGTGCGACCCGGTGCGGTGCTCATCTGCCCCGTTCGGGTCGACGGTGCCGGGTTGTACGTCGGCGACCTCCACGCCAACCAAGGAGACGGCGAACTCTCGCTCCACACGACGGACGTGAGCGGGCGGACCGAACTCGAAGTGGAGGTCATCAAGGGTCTCGACCTGCCGGGACCGTTGTTGCTCCCGAACGAAGCGGACCTCCCGCACATCGCGAAACCCTACACCGACGCCGAGCGTGACGCCGGGGCGACACTCGCGGACGAGTACGACGTCGAGAGGCTTCACGACGCCCTGCCGCTTCAGGTCATCGGGTCGGGCGCGACCATCAACGACGCGACGGAGAACGCGTTCGCGAGGGCGAGTTCGCTGTTCGGTATCAGCGAGGGAGAGGTCCGGTCTCGGTGCACGTTCACCGGCGGCGTCGAAATCGCTCGCCTGCCGGGCGTCGTCCAGTTGTCGATGCTCGTCCCGGTCGAACTGCTCGACGAGGTCGGCCTCACCGAGACCGTTCGCGAGCAGTACGGGGCGTAGTCAGCCGCCCCGCATCGCCGGAAAGAGCTTCACGGGCTCCCCGTCCGGTATCGCGTCGTCCAACGCCGCCTTGCGCGCTCCGACCATCACTCGGACGCTCGGGCGGACGCCGCCGCTCTCGTCGTAGAGGTGTGTTTCCGCGCTCGGATGGCGTGCCACGAACGCGTCGAGCAGGTCGCGAACCGTCGCTCCGCTCGGTGCTACGTCGACGGTCTTTCCACCTGCCGCGGACCGAAGCGGCCCGTAAACGGTAACCTGCATACCGAGTGCAGGGAGGCAACACAGAAATCACTACGGGTGCACGGAACTCGGCACGAATCCGCCACAGCGACTCGCAGAAGCCGGTTGCGAGCGTCCTGAGTACTGGTCGACGTCCGTGCGAAGAGATATTATTCTCACGGATACTGTACTGTCATGGGCGAACGTACGTGGATAAATCAATGCAACCCGGGGAACACGGCAGGGTAGTCTCACTCGAAGATATTCCGCTTCACTCGACGAACCTCCTCTCGCTACTCGACGAAGACGGCGTTATCCACTATCAGAGCCCCTCAGTCGAGCGCTTGCTCGGGTTCGACCGAGACGAACTGGTGGGCGTTTCGTGCACCGACTGCTTCCACCCGGACGACCGCGATAGAGTGTACGACGCGTTCAAAAACGTCGTCTCGCGTGACGAGTACGTCGTCGAGGCCATCGAGTACCGCCATCTACAGGGCGACGACACCTACACGTGGGTCGAGTCTGTCACGTCCTCGGAGCCGACCTCCGGTGGCCACTACGTTATCAACACGCGCGACATCTCCGAGCGAAAGCAGAAACAGAAGGAGCTCGAACGCGCCAACGAGCGCCTCAAGGAGTTCGCGGACATCGTCACCCACGACCTCCGAAACCCGCTCAGCGTCGCGATCGGGCGGCTCAAACGAGCGCGTAGAGAGTTCGAAAGCGAGGAGCTCGACGCGATGGTCGAGCCGCTCAATCGGATGTCGCGGATGATAACCGAACTTCGGACGCTCACGATGGGCCGGCGCCAAGACGCGAAGACGATGCCGGTCTCGATAGCGTCGCACGCGAAAACGTCGTGGATGGTGACCGAGACGGGGGACAGCGAGCTACGGGTGGAGATAGACCCGGCGGTCGAGTACGAGGCGGACATCGGCCTCCTCGACCACGTCTTCGAGAACCTGTTTCGGAACGCGGTCGCCCACAACCAAACCCCGGTGACGGTGACCGTGGGGGCGCTTGAGGGTCGGACCGGCTTCTACGTGGCAGACGACGGGGACGGAATCCCGCCCGAGAAAGCCGACGACGTCCTCGAATACGGCTATTCGACTGCACGCGGCGGGACCGGGGTCGGTCTCACTATCGTCAGCGAGTTCGTGGCGGCCCACGGGTGGGAACTGGCGATCGAGAACGCCGAGGACGGCGGGGCGAGGTTCGAGATTCACACGGAGTGACGGTCGTCTCGACGGACGTCTGTGGCGGCGACGGGGCCCGCTGAGCTCCCCGGACGCGGCGCCAAGTGTTTTGTACCGGGTGGTCGGATGCCTTGACCGCGGGTACCAGACGAACGATTCTGTTGACCTGCGAACGGGACGCAGAGCGCCCCGCCGACGCGAAACTCACGGGAGTCGCACGTTTCGCCCGGTCCCACCTACGCGTTCTCGTGTGATTCAGGAGATAGATTCTGTCACGCATTTAAATAATACTTGTAAAATTGTATCTAATTTTAGAATAAACTACTAGAATATAACTGTTGTGGAGAGAGTATATGTCATCACAACCCATATTGTCATGGTAGCGCATAGCAATCATGAGCCAGCCCGAACCACACTACAGAGAGCCATCTCTCGGCGCCCATACGGCCGCTCGCTCGGTTGGGCGGGAGGAAGCGACGTCCGCCGTCCCACGGGTGTCTGTCATTATTCCGACGTACAACGAAGCCGAGAACATCCTGGACGCAATCGACCGCTGTCACGACGCCCTCGCCGACCACTCCTCCGAGATTATCGTCGTCGACGACGACTCCCCGGACGGGACGTGGCGACTCGTCGAACGGCGGTACGACGCGACTGACAACGTTCGCGTCATCCGGCGCGAGGGGGCGCGCGGGCTGGCGACCGCTGTCGCCTACGGGTTCGCTCACGCCACCGCCGACTCCTGTGCGGTCATCGACGCGGACCTACAGCACCCACCCGAGTTGCTACCCGACCTCGTCGATACGGTCGCCAACGACGTCGACATCGCCATCGCCAGTCGGTACGTCTCCCGCGGCGGCGTCGCCTACTGGCCGTGGCACCGCCGGGTCGTCAGTCGCGGCGCGACAGTTCTCGCTCGGCTCTGTATCCCGTCGGCGAGGGGCGTCGCAGACCCGCTCAGCGGCTACTTCGTCGTCCGCCGCGACCTGCTCCGGGAGGCGACGCTCAGCCCGACCGGGTACAAAATCCTCTTAGAACTGCTCACGCGCTGTGACGGGGCGGAGGTCCGAGAGGTCCCGTACGTCTTCGAGGACCGGCGAAACGGCGACTCGAAGCTCTCGTCTCGGGAGTACCTCGAATATCTGTTGCACCTCGCGAAGCTTTCGTACCACAGTCGCCGGCGAGCGCTCGTATGACTGACTTCCGACCCGTCCCGTTCGGTGACGCCCACGGTGCGTCGCACGCGGCACCCCACACCCACCCCGCCCACGCGAACCCCTCCGAGAAGCGCGTTGCGCTCTGTCCGCACCTCTCGCTCGAACACTACCGCGGCGGCGAGAAGTGGACCGCCACCCTCGCGAACCGACTCGCCGCCGACGGCGTGAACGTCGCCGTCCACGCGCTCCCGTACGCGCCCGGGAACACGCGTCGCGTCGCCGTCAGAGACGTTCTCGACGCGGCCGTGCCGTACCGCGAAGCGTGGCGACACGACCTCTCGGCGTACGACACCGCGTACGTGTTCTACGCGCCGCTTTCCGAACTGTTCTTCACCGGAGCGAGTCGGGCCATCGCCGGCATTCACTCGTGGGTTTACGTGTCGCCGCGGCTGTTCGAGTCGCATTACGGACTGGTGCCGACGGTCGTGAAAGCGCTCTACCGAACCATCGGTGCGACCGACCTCAGACGGTACGCCGCCGTTCACACCGTGACGCCCGCGTTCAGGTCGCCGCACGCGAACACGGTGTACATTCCCAACTTCGTCGACACCGACCGCTTCTCTCCCGGGCGGGCCCCGCTCGACGACGAGTTCACCGTGCTCGTCACCGCCGCGCGCATCCGCGAGAAGGGATGGGACACGGTGCGAGCAGTCGCCCGTCGCCTCCCGGCGAACGTTCGGTTACTGGCGACCGGAACGGGGAGTGACCCGTACGTCACGGACCTCGGGTTCCTTACGGAGGGCGAACTCGCGGACGCGTACGCCCGAGCACACGTCGTCCTCCACGCGGCCCGCGTCGACACCGATAGCATGGTCATAAACGAGGCGTGCGCCTCCGGAACGCCGGTCGTCACCACGTCGCTACCGACCCACGACGTCGAAAACGAGGCGGTTCTCCACCGGGACACGCCGGACGAGATGCTCGGCGCGATAGCGATGCTGTACGACGAGTGGGAACGCGGCGACGGCTACGACGAGCGGTGTCGCGTCGCGCGCCGCGAGGGCGAGACGCACGGGTTCGACGTCGTCTACCCGCAACTCAAGCGGTTACTGCTCGGCGAGTCGGTCCCGGCGTCTCGCCCGGAGGTGGTCGGATGAGCGGCGACCAGTCGGTCGCCGACCGACTCCGGTCGCTCCCGCTCACCGGGCGTAACAGGCGGTTCGTTCAGTACCTCATCGTCGGTCTCGTCGGCATCAGTATCAACGAGGGGTTACTGTTCCTCGTGAGCGGTGTCGGCGGCCTCTCGTACGTGATTGGGGGCACGGTCGGTCGGGTCGTGAGCACGTTCGCCAACTTCGTCATCAACGACCGCTGGACGTGGCGGTCCTACGGGGGCATCGGACACCGGCCGTGGGCGTGGCGGGCGACGAAATACGGGATGACGCGGGTCGTCGGTATCGCCATCGGCGTCGTCGCGCTCGTCGCGTTCGTCGAACTCCTCGGACTGCACTACCTCGTGGCCAACGTCGCCGCTATCGGCGTCGGCGCGCTCTGGGGCTTCACCGCCAGCGACCGGTTCGTCTGGCAGGCGAATCGGGACGGCGCGGTCGTGAGCGACTTCGATTGGCCCGCGCTACAGGACCGACTGGCGAAAGTCGACAGACCGACGTGGTCCGTCGTGGCCGTCTCGGCCGGGGTGTTCGTCGTGTTCAGCCTCCTCACGGTCCAACTCTATCGAGGGTACTGGACGACGGGGTCCGACTTCGGCTCGTACGTCCACATGCTCTCGACGACCCTCGACGGACAGGGGTTTCTCATCCACGGGAAGTACCGCGTGAGTCACCCGGGAGGCTCCTACTGGGGTGCGCACTTCTCGTTGACGCTCCTGTTTTTCCTCCCGCTTTTCGCGGTCGTTCGGTCGCCGATGACGCTCCTCGTCGCGAAGTCGTTCCTCCTCGCGTCCAGCGTGCTGGCCCTCTGGTTCGTCGCTCGAACGCATATCAAGAGCGACCGTCTCGCCGGGGTGGTCGTCCTCTCGTACGTGCTCAACCCGTTCCTCTGGTCGGCGTGGCTGTTCGACTTCCAGGAGCAGTCACTGCTCCCGGTGCTCATCTTCGGCGCGTACTACGCGTACGTCCGCCGCCGATACGTCGCGTTCTTGGGCCTTCTCGCGCTCGTACTCCTCACGAACGAGTTCGTCATCTTCATCGTCATCGGCGCGCTCTCCGGCCTCGCTGTCGCGGCGTACCGCGGCGGCCGACTCGACGACGAGCGCTGGGTGCTCCTCGCCGGCTTCCTGTTCGTCCTGTTCGCGCACGTCCTCTCCGGGGCGGTCATGGACCGATTCAGCCTCTACGGCGGTATCCCGATGGCGTCCATCGCCGGCCCGCTCAAGCCGTACGTCGGTCCGCGGGTGGGCGTCGGCGAGCTACTCGCGCTCGGCGTGAGCGACCCGACGCTCATCGTCAGCGCGTTCGGCGTGAACCTCTCCGACAAACTGCTCTACTTCGTCGTCTTTCTCGTCCCCGTCGTCTTCCTCTCGCTGAACGACGAGGTGTCGCTCGGTGCGCTCGCCCCGTACCTCCTGTTTTCGTGGTTCTTCGCGGGGCGGTCGATTTACTACATGTTCGGCGCGCACTACCCGCTTTACCTCCTCCCGTTTCTCTACATCGGAGCCGTCCGCGTCGCCGGCCGGGGCGCGGTTTCGATACCGTCTCAGGAACTCCTGTTTCGGTTGTTCGCGACCGTCATCGCCATCAACATCGTCACGGGGGCCGTCGTCGGGTTCGACCTGAACGTCGTCCCGGTGCCGACGCAGAACGAACACACGGAGACGCTCGAACGGGCCATCGACGGCATCCCCGCCGACGCGTCGTTGCTCACGCAGAACGACATCTACCCCCACATCGCGATGCGGCCGAACGCGACCTACGTCGTTCGACCGGACATGTTCCACCAGTACCAACGGGAGTACGGGGCTATCACGCCGGAGTACGTCCTCTACGACACCCGCCTCACCGGCCGGCCGTACGACTGGTCGCAGGCCGTCCAAACGGCGTTCGGCGACCGCCTCGGAACCGAGTACGGTCTCTATCAGTACCAAGACGGCATCTACGTCTACAAACGGGGGTACAGCGGTCGTATCGCCATCATCGACGACGCCTACGAGTTCGACGAGCGGTTCGACGTCGGCGAGTTCGAACTCAGTCAGGAGAACGCGCGGGTCGTCGGCGACGACATCGTCGGCGAGGGCGGCGGCGAGGGGAACTTCTGGTTCGGCCCCTATATCGAACTCCCGCCGGGGAACTACACCGCGACGTACCGCGTGAACGTCGAGAGCGCCGGCGACGACCCCGTGTTGCGGCTGAACGTCGGTGCGGGCCACAACAGCCGGGTCGTCGCCGAGCGGACCGTCGGCGCGACCGACGGCTGGGAGAACGTGACCCTCCCGTTCACGCTCGACCAACCCACCACGGGCGTCGAGTTCCGCGGGGCGGGAGCGGGCGGCAACGGGACGGTTCGGTTCGACGCCGTCCGCGTCGTGTATCAGTCGGCCGACGCCGACGCCGACGCCGGCGGCTCGGAGAACGGAACGACCGCCGCAGGGGGCGCGGTCCCCCCCGAACTGTGGATGGAACTGAACTCGGTCCCGACCGAGGACGACCCCGCTGTCGGCTCGAACGAAAGCGACGCCGAGACCGACGATGCCGACCCCGCCGAGACAGGCGAGTTCGGCGTGGCTCGACTGGCGGCGTTTCCGGCGGGCCTGACTACCAGTCCGCCGGTCGCCGCTCCCGCTCGACCGTCACGAATCGACGGCGACCACGCACCGTCCGCCGAGGTGACCACCGAATGAAAACGCTACTCATCACCGTCGACGCGTGGCGCGCCAGCCACGCGTCGTTCATGCCGAACAGCACAGCGTCACGAACGCCGGCGTTGGAATCGCTCGCCGAACGCGGCGCGGTCTTCACGCAGGCCGTCAGCCACGGCCCGGCGACGCCGTACGCGTTTCCGGCGCTGTTGACATCGACGTATCCGCTCGATTTCGGGGGGTACGAACGGATTCGAGCGGACCGGACGCTCCTGAGCGAACGGCTCGCCGACGCCGGATACTCCTGTTCGGGGATTCACGCGAACCCGTGGCTCGGCGAGAGATACGGCTACGCGCGCGGCTACGAGACCTACCGCGATGTCGGGGCGTTCAGCTCCCCGACGCTCGATAGCGCCCGGGAGTTCCTTATCAACCGATTCGGCCTCGACCACCCGGTGTACCGGGCGGCACAGTACCTGTTCCGGTTCGGCAGTGCCCCGCTGTACCGCCTCCGCGGCGGGGCCGACGAGGTGTCGCTGGCGCGGCGGGCGCTCGCCGATGCGCCGGCGGACAGTTTCGTCTGGGTCCATCTCCTCGACCCGCACGCACCCTACGCGCCGCCGAAGCGACACCGCGAGGCCGTCGGCGTCCGGTTGGGTCGGTCGTCGGCGACCCAGTTGACGACGCGGGCGCAACACAGCCCGGACAGCCTCAGCGAACGCGAACGCGAGTCGGTACACAGACTCTACGACGCCTCGGTCCGGCACGCGGACGAGCGCGTCGGAGCGATTCTCTCGGAGGTCGGCGACGACGCGCTCGTCGTCGTCACGGCCGACCACGGCGAGGCGCTCTTCGAGCACGGGCAGGTCGGCCACGAACCCGCGCTGTACGACGAGTTGGTTCACGTCCCGCTTTTGGTTCGGCCGCCCGCGAGCGAACTCGCCGGCCCGCTCGTCGTCGACACGCAGGTCAGACACGTCGACATCGCGCCCACCGTCCTCGATTACGCCGGCGTCGACGCCCCGCCGTCGTTCGGGGGGAAGTCGCTCCGACCCGCAATCGAGGGGAGAGCGATTCCGGAACCGCCGGCCGTGACGGAAGTCGCGTCGACCCGGCAGACGCCGGGTCGCATCGACGAGTCCGCGTTACAAATCGGCGTCAGACTGCCCACGCACAAACTCGTTTCGCGGGGAGACGAGCTGTACGGGTTCGACTTGCAGGCCGACCCGGGTGAACTCGCCCCGATTCCGAACCCCGAGGGTGCCGACTGGCGGCCGCTATACCGTCAGCTACGGGAGCGCCGCGACGCCATCGACTTCACCGGGACGGTCGCCGCCGAGCGCGACGCGACCGTCGAGGAGCGACTCCGCGAACTCGGCTATCTCGACTAGGCCGCTCCGTGTCCCTGGCGTCGCCCGGCGAGCGCGTGGCAGTCCACGTTCGTCGTCACCGTACCGTGTGACTTCACCGTCTCCATACCGGCGAAGACGACGGCCCGCGGGACTGCACAAAATACGGCAGTGATAAAACATTAAAATTATTAACATTAAATTTATGCTGTAAATATGGTTTTCACCACGGGAACTAAGTCGTTAGATGGACCCTAAGAAACGATGTCTGACAGGAATATCGAACGTCGAGATCTTATCAAAATACTAGCGTGATGCCCGCGAGAGCGTACGCCAGTTCGCTCGTCGCACTCACTCCGGACGGAGATGTCGTGCCGGAAATCGCCGAATCCGTCAAGGCGAGTCCCTCCCGTATCTCGACGCCGTTCGATTCGAAATCGTGCCCGGAGACTCCTCTCGGATGACGCAGTTGCAGACCGGCGACACGCACATCGCGAACGACGAAATCGACCTCGGGGTGATACGCGACGCGCTGTCGGACCGCGGCGACGCGACTGACGACGCGTCGGTTGTGGACGTTCTCTACAAGGGTCACGTCCGCGAACGGATACAATCGGTGACCGGCGATGACGTCCCAGACCGTCCCGCGTCAGTCGCCCGAGACGCCTTCGGGAAGTTGGTCGATGGGAATCGTGACGCCGCCGTATCCACGTCAAACAGGCGGGTATGGAGACATTCTGTGAGAGCGAGGAACCGACGTCACTGACGACGGATGCCGGCAGTGAAGTGAGCTGTCACCTGCACGCGGAATCCGCGCCCCGACCGTCAGCGTCGGACCGCGTTAGTGAACCGCGATAGGAGCAAGATTCCGTGACGCGGCGACGCGGCGATGGTCGGCGCGAGAGCCGACCCGAACTCGGCTGGCGCGACGGTCGCCGACGGCGGAGAGACAGAAGCGCTGTCCGCTGTCCGAGGCTTTTTCTCGCCGTGTAATGCATAGCCGTCATGGACGCAGACCCCCGCGAAGCAGTCGCAGTCGCCGCCGCGGAAGTGGGAGCAGAGCACGCGTCGGCGCGGTTCAGGACCGAACTTGACATCGAACAGAAGGACGACGAAATCGACCTCGTGACCGAGGTCGACCGCGAGACGCAACGGCGGGTCATCGCGGAGATTCGAGAGCGGTTCCCCGACGACGCGGTCGTCGGCGAGGAGGAAGACGAACTGAAGACCGTCCCCGAGTCGGGCTACGCGTGGATTATCGACCCGATAGACGGGACGCAGAACTACACGCGGGGGGCCCGCGAGTGGGTGACGAGCGTCGCCGTCGTCAGAGACCAGACGCCGATTGCGGCGGTGAACGTCTCCCCCGAGACGGGAGACACCTACATCGCCACGGAGGAGAGAGTCGAGCGGAACGGCCGGCCCATGACGGTCAGCGACGAATCGAACACCAGCGCCTTCCTCGTCTCCTCGACGCTCCGGTATCAGGACGGTGACCGACCGGGAATCGAACGGCTTTCGGGAGACATCTTCGGCACGTTCGGCGAGATGCGGAAGCTCGGGACGACGCAACTGACGCTTTCGCGACTCGCCGACGGGTCGATAGACGCGGTCGTCGGGCTCGACGAACAGCCGAACGCGTGGGACACCGTGGCCGGGGTCTACCTCGTCGAACGCGCGGGCGGAACGGTAACCGACCTCGACGGAAACAGGTGGGGGCCGGGACAGCCGGGTCTCGTCGCGTCCAACGGGCGCGCACACGACGAGGTACTCGAAGCGGCGCAGGCGGCGTTCGAGGCGACGCGATAGCGGCGTCGCCGCCCCTTCGTCTGCCGAAACGACTCGCGGTGGCGTGACTGTAATCCATCGAATTACACGGTTATGCCTGTAATGGATCGGCGCGTGCGACACCGACGATAGCGAGACCACGGAGACGAGAGGACAGCGACAGCGGAAGACAGTCGGCGACCACGGAGTTATATCAATTTATAGATATGTAGAGCGTTGGGACCACACGGTGGACCGACGACAAACGGGTATCACGACTCCGGCACGCCACCGGACGGTACGGCGAGCGAACCGGTCGCTTCCCCCGCTCCGACGGGCCTATTTAAACGTTCGCGCCTCCGAAAATCGAGTCGAAAGCGGGCGTTTCAGCCCCTCGTTCGCCCGTGAGACCGAACCTCACGTGCCTCGGAGAGAACCGGCGTTCCTCCCTTCCGAATACGTATAAACCGATGCGGCGGTCACCCCGCCGAAGAACGGATAATTCCAACGAGGGCCCTCCGTAACCAGCGTATAGAGGAATGTTAACCATTGACAAACGATGGGATTTAAAATAAAGGTTCGACTCTGCGGAACGGTTGGAACGCCCGTTCGTCGGGTGGTCGCTTCCAGTCGAGCGACCGGCGTCGCAGTTGCGGTCGCCGGCTGGCACGGCCGCCCCGATAAACGGAGGTACATCTTTAACCCCGGACCGTGGATTCCTCTCCATGAATAGACACGACCCGTCCGGCGTGCTCAAGACGACCGCCGCCTCGCTGGCGCTCGTCGACCACATCCTCGAACTGGAGGGGGCGACGATGAGCGAGTTGGTCGAGGCGACGGACCTCGCGAAGAGCACGGTCCACGCTCACCTCAAGACGCTCGCGGAGTACGGCTACGTCGTGAACGTCGACAACGAGTACCACCTCGGGGCGAAGTTCTGCCATCTCGGCGACTACGTCAGGACGCGCAAGGACTACTACCGCGTCGCCCAGGAGACCGTCTCGTGGCTCGACAGCGAGTCGTCGATGGACGCGGACTTCGCGGTCGAAGAACACGGTCGAATCGTCTCGCTGTACGGCGACCTCGAATTCGCGAACTCGCCGCGGTTTCTCATCGACGGCAGTCCGTTCCACGTCCACACGACGTGTTCCGGCAAGGCGATTATCGCCGAGTACCCGGAGACGCGAGTGCGGGAAATCATCGACCGCTGGGGACTGCCGGCGGCGACGGACGACTCCATCACGACCGAAGAGGAACTGTTCGCGGAGCTGGCGACGGTCCGCGAGCAAGGGTACGCCGAGAACAGCGGCGAGGCGGTCGAGGGCTTTTGGGCCATCGGCAAGGCCGTGAAGTCGCCGCGCGGCGAGGTGTACGGGTCGCTGAATCTGAGCGGGCCGGCGTACGTCGTCGACGAGGAGACGCGGGCGACGCAGGTCGAACTGCTCGAACGCGCCGCCGAGCGGTTCGAACAGGGCGTCGCGGAACTGTATCAGACCCAAGCGAGCGAGCCGAACGAAGAGTGAACGCGGGAAGAGAGGAACGCGGAGAATCCGTCGGGCGGAGGGGTAGCCAGACGCGTTACGCCGGGACGTTTCCGGACGGGACGACGCCGTCGTCGGTCCAGCCGCGACGCTCGTAGTACGCTTCGAGCGCCGCCTCGAACCCGTCTAACTCGTCGGCGTACGGGAGCGTGTCGTCGCCGCGGTCGAAGCCGCGCTGGTTGTTGAAGTGCCGTTCGAGCGTGACGATGCGGTCGCCGACGGCCAGCAGGTCCTCGAAGTCGGCGCCGAACAGCATCTCGTAGCGCTCGGGGGTCATGAAGTCCCGCGAGAACTTACAGACGATGCCGCTGTCGTTGAGCGCCATCTGGTTTTCCTTCTCGATGAGGCGCTTGGGCTTGCCCTCGAACCCTTCCGGCGGGTAGGCGTCGTCCTTGCCGACGAGCGGGTACTCCTGGGAGTAGAACACCGCGTACATGTGGTCCGCGCCGCGGTTGGCGACGGCGTACGACAGGCCCTGTCCGTGGAGGACGCGCCCCTCGTGGGCGGCGAAGTCCATCCCCTTGACCGTCCAGTTCTCCACGCCGAGGTCGTCGTGGACGCGGGCGATGCCCTCGGCGAGGTCGTCGCCGACGCCCTCTCGGTGCGCGATTTTCTCCACGAGGTCGTGGATGAGGTCGGTGTTGCCGAACTCGTCTTCGCTGGCGAGGTAGGCCGCGACGGTGTTGCCGGCCGAGATGGCATCGAGGCCGTAGCGGTCGCACAGTTCGTTCGACTTCATCACCTCGACGATGTCGTCGACGCCGGAGTTCGACCCGAACGCCATAGTGACTTCGAACTCGGGGCCCTCGGTTTCCACGCCCGCCTCCTCGTCCCTCGTGGGGAGTTTGCACGCGAACGCGCAGGCGGAACAGGTGCCCTTCTTGTACTTCTTTTTCTCGATGGCGTCGCCGTTGATGCCCTCCGCGCCCTCGAAGTGGCGCTCGGAGAAGTAGTACGACGGGAGGCCGTCCATCTCGTTGGCGAGGTCCAGCACGGCGACCGTCCCCTGTCGTTTCATGATGTGGTCGTCGGTGGCGGCCTCGCGGTGAATCTCCATCTGCGACGCCGGAATCTCGATGTCGGGCGCGGAGTCGCCGCCGAAGGTGAGCGCCTTCACGTTCTTCGACCCGAGGACCGCGCCGAGGCCGCCGCGACCGAACGCGCGCTCCTCGCTCGTCATGATGGAGGCGAAGCGCACGAGGTTCTCGCCGGCGGGACCGACGACCATCGTCCGGTCGGCTTCGATGCCGTGTTCGTCGTCGAGGTACGCGACCGTCTCGGGGACCGTCGCGCCGGCGAGGTCCGGGACGGACTCGAACTCGACGCCCTCGTCTGTGACGTGGAGGACGACCAACTCGTCGCTCGCGCCCGTGAGTTCGACCGCCGAGTAGCCCGCGTCCGCGAAGTTCCGCGAGACGAACCCGCCCGCGTTCGACGAGCAGAGGCCGCCGGTCAAAGGCGAGACGCTGGTGCAGTTCGTGCGGCCGGTGAAACTCATGTTCGAGGACTGCATGGGACCGGTGCTGAAGTAAACCCGGTTCTCCGGGCTGAAGGGGTCAACGTCGAATGAGACGCGCTCGTGGGCGAGGCGGGTGGCCACCCCGCGGCCGCCGACGTAGGATTCGAGAATCTCGTCGATGTCTTCCGTCCGGCTGGTCTTGTCCCCTAAGTCGACCGTGAGAAGCGGACCTTGTGCGTGTAACATGAAGGAAAAGAGGCGGTGCCTCGCACTAATCCATTGTGGTTACTGTTACGTCGCTAACCAAATCACCGCGGGAGACCGGTTCCGAAACCGGATACTGTGTACGTCATCAATAGGAAGCGTGGACAAATTATTTATGACTGTTCTGCATGGGTTGAGGCATGGTCGCAGGTCCACCGATTCACGAGTTGCACTTCGACGACGCGCCGAGCGTGGGCGACGTTCCGGGGCCGAAGTCGACGCGACTCCTCGAAAAGCAACAGCGGATCGACAGTAGCGCCGTCTCGTACCCCGAGGACATCCCCATCGCGTTCGAAAGCGGGAAGGGCGCGACGGTGCGCGACGCCGACGGCAACACCTTCATCGACATGTTCGCCGGTATCGGCGTGCTGAACGTCGGGCACTCGAACCCGTACGTCCTCGACGCGGTTCACGAACAGACCGACAAGTTCGTCCACACGGTCGACTTCCCGACGGAGGCCCGACTCGACCTCATCGAGAAGTTGGACGAAATCGCGCCCGAGGGACTGCGCGGGAACAACCGCGTCGTCTTCGGCGGCCCGACGGGGAGCGACGCCATCGAGGCCTCCATCAAACTCGCCAAGTACAACACCGGGGGGACCGGTCTCGTCGCCTTCCGCGGCGCGTACCACGGCGCGACGAGCGGCGCGATGAGTCTCACCGGCAACAAGAAGTTCAAGGGCGACTACTCGCCGCTCCTCCCCGACGTGGTCCACGCGCCCTATCCGAACACCATCGAGATGGGCAAGGGACCGCAGGAGGCGGTCGACCACTGTCTCGAAGAGGTCAAGGCCATCTTCGAGGACCCCTACGGCGGCCTCGCCAACCCGGCGGGTATCTTCGTCGAACCGATTCAGGGCGAAGGCGGCGTCGTCACCCCGCCGAAGGGGTTCCTGAAGGGCCTCCGCGACATCGCCGACGACAACGGCGTGCCGCTCGTGTTCGACGAGATTCAGAGCGGCCTCGGGCGCACCGGCGAGTGGTGGGCCAACGAGTGGTACGGCGTCACGCCGGACGTGATGACCTCGGCGAAGGCGCTCGGCGGGACCGGCTTCCCGCTGTCGGCGACCATCTATCACGAGGACCTCGACACGTGGGGGTCGGGCGACCACGCGGGCACGTACCGCGGCCACGTCGTCGGGATGCGCGCCGGCACCCGCGCCATCGAGTACATCCAGCAACACGACCTCCTCGCGCACGCCCGCGACCTCGGCCAGTACATCCGCGATCGGCTCTCCGAGGTCGCAGAGGACAACCCCCGAGTCGTGGACGTTCGTGGGAAGGGGCTGTTCATCGCCGCGGAGTTCGTCGACGCCGAGGGCAAGCCCGACGGCGACGCGGCCGACGCGCTCCAGCAGTACTGCTTCGAGCGCGGCGTGTTAGTCTGGAAGGCCGGCCGGCACGGGAACGTCCTGCGTCTGCTCCCGCCGCTCGTGCTCACCCGCGACCTCGCGGAGACGGCGCTCGACGTCATCACCGACGGTATCGAGGCGGTCACGGCCGAGAAACAGCGGCTCTGAGTCGCCCGCGCCGAGCGCACACCACACGATTCACGCTCACCAACGATGCCACCGGAACGAGTCATCACGGACGACGCCCCGCGCACGGACAACCCCTACTCGCAGGGCGTCGTCGCCGGCGACACGCTCTACGTCTCGGGCTACGGCCCGGTCGACCCCGAGACGGGCGAGGAGGTCGACGGCGACATCGAGGAACAGACCGACCGCGTGCTCGACAACATCGCGGCCGTCGTCTCCGAGGCCGGCGGCGACGGCCTCGACGACGCGGTGAAACTGACGGTGTACGTCGCCGACCTCGACGACTACGAGCGGGTCAACGAGGCGTACGGCGCGCGGTTCGACGAGGTGCCGCCGGCCCGCGTCTGCGTCGAGGTCGCGCGCCTGCCCGGCGACGTTCGCGTCGAGATGGACGCGATAGCGTATCTCGGATAGGCCGCGGCTCGCGGGGGCGCAACCGCGCGACCGCGGGTTTATTCAGGGGTGGCGGACCGCGGTTCAGTCGTTCAGTTCGTCGACCCGGCGGTCGCGCCGCTCGTTCGCGGCGTCGATTCGCTCGAGGAACGCCGACATCTGCGCTTTCATGTCGGCGCGCAGGTCGGTCGCAGAGAAGTCGTCGGACTCCGCGAGGAGCCTGACGAACGCCTGTAGCTCCTCGTCCGTGAGCTGGTCGAACGCGCCGCGTTCGAGTTTGTCGATGACGGCGTCGACGTCGATTTGGCCGACCGGTTCGACGTTGAAGTCGACCGTGACCATCCGGTAGTCGGAGCCGGCGAGTTCCTGTTCGGCCTTGTTGACGCCCTCGGCGAGCATGTCCTTGAACGGCGTGTAGTAACCCATCGTCCCGAGGTGGAGGAACGCGAGCATGTCGGTGATGCCCCGGGTGTACGCCTCGCGGTCGGCGGCGTCGGGGTTGAACACCGTCTCGCGGTCGCGGTCTTCGAGCGACTCGAAGAGGATGGTGAAATCGAGGATGGCGTTGCGGAGGCGGCGTCGAATCCGGTTTCGCTTCTGTTTCTTCGAGTGGTCGGTGTAGTCGGTCTTCCGACCGAGCAGGAACTCGCGGTCGCTCGGCGTGAGGATGCCGCGGCCGCGGTCGGCGGCGTAGGCGAGGTCGTCGGTGCCGTCCGTTCCGTCGGCGTCGTTTGCCATATACAGAACGCGTGTACGAATTCGATTAAGCGTTACGAACGGACCGAAAATCCGGCCGATACGGGCCGTGAATACGGAAATTCCCGGTGTCTGTCTACAGTTCGTATGAGCGCGCCGGGAGAACGCAAGCGAGGAGGCCACGTGAGGAGCGAAGCGCCCGACTACGACGTGACAATCCGCCGAAGGCGAAGCCGGCAGATTTTTCGACCGTTTGTAAACGGATTTCGTTCTCGGCGTCACCGATAACCACAAATTTTATGGTAATGTTTGCACTTGTCGTGATGTGAGACATCACGTAGCATGGTGTCCGTCGGAGCGATAGCATGACAGACCACATTACAGCACGCGGGTGCAACGGTCATCGTGGCGCACAGTTCGGGGCGCGGGCCTCGACCAGTCAGTCGGGAGGTGGCGGTCCCGTTCGGACGGAGTCGAACGGGGCGATTACGCACGGGGGGTGTCGGCGGTGAGTTCCTCGAACGGCGCGGTCAGCGAGTTCCTCGACGAGATCGAGCCGGTGATATTCGCGTTCGGCGCGGCGATAACCCTGCTCTTCGTCGGCGCGTTCAGCCTCAACCCCGATGCCTCCTACGAGTTCGTCCTCGGCATTCGCCGGTGGATTCTCGCCACGTTCAACTGGTTCTTCCTAATAGCGATGCTCGGGTTTGTCCTGTTCTTGGGCTTCGTCATCTTCGGGCCGTGGGGGAACCTGAAGCTCGGCGACGAGGACCCAGAGTACAGCTTCCTCTCGTACTTCGCGATGATGTACTCCGCCGGACTCGCGGCGGGCATCGTCTTCTGGGGGCCCGCCGAGGCGCTGTTCCACTACTCGACGGTCCCGCCGCTGTACGGGGCCGAGGCGCAGTCCGCGGCGGCGATGCCGCTGGCGGTCCAGTACTCCATCTTCCACTGGAGTCTGACCCAGTGGTCGTGTTTCACCGTGATGGGCCTCGCCATCGGCTACTTCGTCTACAACTACGACGCGCCGCTTCGCGTGTCGGCGGTCCTGACGCCGATTCTCGGCGCGGACAACGTCGACGGCGCAATCGGGAAGGTCGTCGACATCCTCGCCGTGTTCGCGACTCTCGGCGGCGTCGCCACCTCGCTGGGCTTCATCGGGAGTCAGTTCATCACCGGCCTGAACTTCCAGTGGGGCATTCAACTCGGCGACGTGGGAACCATCCTCGTCATCACGGGCATGGTCGTCATCTTCACCATCTCGCTGGTGTTGGGCGTCGACAAGGGGATTCGCCGGCTCTCGAACTTCAACATGGTCGTGTTCGGCCTGCTGATGCTCGCGACGCTGATATTCGGGCCGACCTTCCGCATCCTCGAACTCGGCACGCAGGCGACCGGCGGCTTCATCGGCGACTTCTTCCAGATGAGCCTGTTCACGCAGGCGACCACGACCAGCGCCAGCAAGTGGGTCAACGCGTGGACCGTCTTCTACTGGCTCTGGCCGCTCGCGTGGTCGCCCTTCGCGGGGCTGTTCATCGCCCGCATCTCGCGCGGTCGGAGCGTCCGCGAAGTCGCGTTCGCCGGTATCGGCGCGACCTCGCTGGCGACGGTCCCGTGGTTCGCCATCGTCGGCGGCGCGGGCGTCATCATGCAACACAGCGGCGCGGCGAACGTGCTCGGGCCGGTCTCGGAGTACGGCGAGGCGGTCTCGGGGTACGTCCTCTTCGGCAACCTCCCCATCGCCGGGCCGCTCCTCCTGTTCGCGTTCCTCGTGCTCGTGACGACGTTCTTCGTCACCTCCGCCGACTCATCCACCCTCGCGGTGTCGATGATGACGACCGGCGGTAAAGAAGAGCCGTCCGCGCTCAACCGCGTCTTCTGGGCCGTCCTCCAGGGCGCGGTGGCGTCCATCCTGATGGTCGTCGGCGGCGTGAACGCCCTGCAGTCCGCGGCGATTATCACGGGCGCGCCGTTCGCCGTTATCTGCGTGATAGCGACGCTCGGACTCATCCGGACCTTCCAAGACGACTACGGGAGCCTCCTCCTCCAAGACGAGACGAGTCTCTGGGGGAAGTCGGAGTCGACCGGCGGGCAGTCGCCGGCCGCGAACGTCTCCAGCCACGACGACGACTGACGCCGAGCCCAACCGAACGTCGTTCCGCCCCCGTCTCTGTCCCCGTCGCCGTCCGTCTCCGTTCTCTGCGTCCCGGTTCCGTCCGACCGCGAGCGTCGCCGTCGCGGCCGATGCGGCCGACGTGACCGTTTCGAACGGACCCACACGGTCGTTCCTGAGATACCAAGTTTTAATGTACACCATTAACAAATCCTGTGTATGGATAGGGATACCGCAGAGCCGGACGCAGCAGCGCTTCCCGGGCCAAACGCCGAGAAGTGGGTCGAGTTCCACCACGAGCACGCCGCGCCCAGCGAGTACTCCCACGAGTTCGTCTGGGACGTGACCGCCGAGGCCGACGGCCCGTTCGTCACCGACGTGGACGGCAACGTCCTCTTGGACTTCACCTGTCACATCGGAGCCGCCCCGCTCGGCTACAACAACGAGAAAGTGCTGTCGAAGCTCCGCGAGTTCGACCTCGTCGAGCCGATGAAAATCGCCGGTCAGGACATGTACTTCGGAGCCGGTCCAGACCCCGAGACGGCCGAGTTCCCCGGGTCGAGCCACCTGATGGACAAGCTCACCGACGTGTCGTCTCACTACGGGATGGACACGGTGTTCCTGTCGAACTCCGGGGCGGAGGCCGTCGAGAACGCGATGAAGATAACCCACGACCGCAAGGCTCCCGCGAAGTACGGCTACGCCTTCGAAGGGAGCTTCCACGGGCGGACGCTCGGGACGCTCTCGCTCACGAAGTCGAAGGAGGTCTACACCCGCCACTACCCGGAGGTCGCGGGCATCGAGACGGTGCCGTTCTGCGCGGATTCGGGCTGTTCGGCGGACTCTTGCGACTGCGGCTTCTTCGCGGGCGGCGGCTCGCGGTTGCGGAACTCGCTGTCGCCGGAAGGCGGTCACGTCAACCCCGACGAGGTCGCGTTCGCGATTCTCGAACCGATTCAGGGCGTCGGCGGCTACCGCTTCCCGAGCGAGGAGTTCATGGCCGAGGTGGGCGACGTCTGCGACACCTACGACATCCCGCTCGTCGTGGACGAGATTCAGTCGGGCGTCGGGCGGACGGGCGAGATGTGGGCCGCCGACCACTACCCCATCGAACCCGACGTCATCGCCAGCGCGAAGGGACTCCGCGTCGGCGCGACCGTCTCGCGGTCCGAGGTCTTCCCGACCGAGAAGAACCGCCTCGGGTCGACGTTCGGCGGCGGCGACCTGCTCGCGTCGATGCAGGGCGCGCTCACCCTCGACGCCATCGAGGAGTACGACCTGCTCGACAACGCGACCGAGCGCGGCCGGCAGGCGAAGGAGCTCCTCGCCGACGACGCGCCCGACCACGTGGTCGACGTGCGCGGCAAGGGCCTCATGCTCGCCGTCGAGTTCGACACCAAACAGCGCCGCGACGCCGTCGTCGAGGCGGCGCTCGACCGCGGCCTGCTCACCCTCGGCTGTGGGAAGAAGACGATTCGCCTCCTGCCCCCGCTCGACTCCACCGAGCGCGAAATCGAGCTGGGCGTGGGCATCTTCTGCGAGGCGATGGACGCCGTGGCGACCGAAGCGGTCGCGTGAGCGTGGGTTTCGCCGGACGGACAGCGTGAGAAAGAACGGACCCGAGACGCGGTCTGTCCCGTTTTTCCGGACTACTCAGGCCGAGTCACCGGACTCGCCGACGCGCTCGTCCAGCGAGTGTGAGACGACTTCGACGCCGTCGAGCGCGGCCAGCGAGTCGAGCGCGTCCGCGAGGTGGTCCGGACCGCTCCCGTCGAGGCGAACCTCGACCGGAACCCGGTTCGGTTCGTCGGCGGCGGTTCGGGCGGCGCGCTCGACGCTATCGAGTTCGGCCCCCGACGCGGCGACGGCCTCGGAGAGGTCGCCCAGCGCCGCCGGCCAGTCGTCGAGTTCGAGGCGCGCTTCGGCGGCGCGGCCAAGCGCCTCCATCCCGACGCGAGTCAGTTCGGCGTGTTCCGAGAGGCCGACGTTGCCGCCGGAGACGACGGCCGCGACGCGCTCGCCCTCGACGTCGACCGCGCCGGAGAGGAACGCGGCGACCGGGGCCGCGCCGGCCGGTTCGGCGACCGTCTTCGCCCGCTCGGCGAGGACCGTCACGGCGACCGCGAGGTCCGCGTCGTCGACCGAGACCACGTCGTCGACGCGGTCGCGGACGACAGCGAACGTCCGCTCTAACAGCCGCGCGTCGGCGATGCCCTCGGCGACGGTATCGACCTCCGAGAGCATGCGAATCTCGTCGGCCTCCAGCGAGGGCTTTGCGTGGGCCGCGCCCTCGGGTTGGACGCCGACGACGCGCACGTCGGGGTCCCGCGCCTTCATCGCGGTGGCGATGCCGGAGATGAGGCCGCCGCCGCCGATAGAGACGAGAACCGTGTCCACGTCGGGCGCGTCCGCCGCGATTTCCCGCCCGACGGTTCCCTGTCCGGCGATGACGGCCGCGTCGTCGAAGGGATGGACGAACTCCAACCCCTCCTCGTCGGCGAGGCGCAGGGCGTGTTCGTACGACTCCTCGTAGATGTCGCCCTCGACGACGACGTCCGCGCCGTAGCCGCGGGTGGCGTCGATTTTCACCGCCGGGGTGATTTCGGGGACGACGATGGTCGTGTCGATGCCGAGCAGGTCGCCGGCGAGCGCGACGCCCTGCGCGTGGTTGCCGGCGCTGGAGGCGACGACCCCCCGCTCGCGCACCGACTCGGGGAGTTGCGCCATCGCGTTGTACGCGCCGCGAATCTTGAACGACCCCGTCCGCTGGACGTTCTCCAGTTTGAGGTCGACCCGCTCGGCCCCGCAGCGGCCGGCGATGGTCCGCGAGCTATCGAGCGGCGTCCGGTGGACCACGCCGTCGAGTCGCTCGTGGGCGTCCGCCACGTCGTCGGCGGTGACGACGTCGGACGCCGGCGGGGCCGACTCGCCGGTGACGCGCCCGTCGCTCATCGATTCGCTCCCTCGATTTCCGGTGCCGACTCGACGCCGGCGACAGAGAGAATCGACCGCGTGAGCACTTCGACGCCGGTTTCGAGGCTTCGCTCGTCCACGTCGAACGTCGCGGTGTGGTGGCTCGTCGGGTGGTCGGTGCCGACGATGGAGTAACACGCGAGGCCGCCGTCCTGCTGGACGCGCTCCATGAGGAACGTCGCGTCCTCGCTCGCGCCGAAGTCGGCGGTCGGCACGACGCGGTCGACGCCCCGTACATCCTCGGCGGCGTCGGCGACCGCCTCGACGAGTTCGGGGTCGCTGTCGGCTCGGGGGCTCTCGCTGACCACGTCCACGGTCGCCTCGCAGTCGTGCAGTTCGGCCGCCTTCTCGAACCGCCGGCGGAGTTCGGACTTCGCGTACTCCATGAGTTCGGTCGTCTCGCCGCGCGCCTCGGCGACGGCCTCGACCTCGTCGGCGATGACGTTGCTCGCGGTGCCGCCTTCGACCCGGCCGACGTTGACGCGGGTCATCCCGTCGGAGTGCCGCGGAATCCCGTAGACGCTCTCGATGGCGGTACCGAGCGCGTGGATGGCGTTCGCGCCGGCCTCCGGCGCTTTCCCCGCGTGGGCCGTCGTGCCCTCGATTTCCGCGTCGATGTGGCACATGGCGAGCGGTTTCTCGATGCCGGCGACGACCTCGCCCGTCGGGTGGTCGAGGCCGACGTGGACCGCGAAGAAGTAGTCGATGCCGGCGGCGTACTCGCTTTTCGCCATGGGCGCGCCGCCGCCCGAAACCTCCTCCGCGGGCTGGAAGAACACGACGAGTCGGCCCGAGAAGTCGCTGTCCTTGACGGCTTCGAGCGTCGCCAGCCCCCACGTCATGTGGGTGTCGTGGCCGCAGGCGTGCATCGTCTCGCCCGTCTCCGAGCGGAAGCCCTCGGCCGCGGGGTC
Source organism: Haloferax sulfurifontis (assembly GCF_014635105.1). Taxonomy (NCBI): domain Archaea; kingdom Methanobacteriati; phylum Methanobacteriota; class Halobacteria; order Halobacteriales; family Haloferacaceae; genus Haloferax; species Haloferax sulfurifontis. The sequence goes on along the minus strand of NZ_BMCI01000005.1, from coordinate 19,208 downwards.
GTGGGCCGCGTCGTCCGACTCCTCGATGAACAGCCCGTCGATGTCGACCCGGAGGCCGACCGTCGGCCCCTCGCCGCGGTCGAGGACCGCGACACAGCCGGTCGTCCCGCCGCGGAGCGGTTCGAGGAGGTCCGGGTCGGTCCCGCTGTCGAGCGCCCGCTCGTACCACTCGTCGAGTCGGTCGTCGCTCGGGACGGCCATCCGGTCTGCGGGGTCGTAGGCGTCCGCGCCGACGGCGAGTTCGTCCACGCCGATGGCGCGCAGTTCCTCGACGAGCCGCGCGGTCGTCCGGAACTCGCACCAGCCGGGTTCGGGGTGGCGGTGGAGGTCTCTGCGAAGCTCCGCTAGTCGCGCTCGAACGGCGTCGGCCATGCGTACACGTACCACTCGCCACCCACTTAAGCATAAACGGTATCCGTGGACACCGGCTACACAAAAAGACTAAGGGAACGTCACCCAATCGATGTAGCAACCGCGCCCGCGACGCGCGCGACTCACACCATGACCGAGACAGACATCGTCGTCCTCCGCGAGGGGACCGAGGGCCTTTCGATGGAATCGTACGCCGACGCGCTCCGCGAGCGCCTCCCGGACCGGACCGTGACGCTCGCCCGGACGCCGAAACAGGAACGCGAACTCGTCGCCGACGCCCGCGTGGTCACGGGCATCACGATAGACGAGGACCTGCTGGACCGCGCCGACCGCCTCGAACTGTTCGCCTGCACGTTCGCCGGGACCGACCACGTCCCGATGGACGCGCTCGCGGAACACGGCGTCGCCGTCACCAACGCCGGCGGCATCCACGCGCCCGGAATCGCCGAGCAGGCCATCGGCAACATGCTCGTGTTCGCCCGCCGCCTCCACGAGGGCTGGCGGCGCAAAGAGCGCGCCGAGTGGCGGCACTTCCAGTCCGGCGAGTTCACCGACAGCACGGTGACGATTATCGGCCTCGGCTCCATCGGGCAGGCCGTCGCCCAGCGGTTGCAGGGCTTCGAAGTCGAGACTATCGGCATCCGCTACACCCCGTCGAAGGGCGGCCCGACCGACGAGGTCGCCGGCTTCGACTCCGACGCGATTCACGACGCGCTCTCCCGGAGCGAGTACGTCGTGGTCGCGTGTCCGCTGAACGACCTGACCCGCGGGCTCATCGGCGAGGCGGAGTTCGCCACGATGCCGACCGACGCGGTGGTCGTCAACGCCGCCCGCGGCGGCATCGTCGACACCGACGCGCTCGTGTCTGCCCTCCGGTCGAACAAGATTCGCGGGGCCGCCCTCGACGTGACCGACCCCGAGCCGCTCCCCGCCGACCACCCGCTGTGGGGGCTGGAAAACTGCCTCATCACGCCCCACACGGGCGGCCACACGCCCAAACACTGGGACCGCCTCGCCGACATCGTCGCCGGGAACCTCGGGCGGCTCGACGAGGGCGAGGAGTTGGAGAACCAAGTGCTGGCCGCCGAGTCGAACTGACTCCCGATGGCGACGCAGGAACGACCCGACGACCCTCGCGGCGACCGGCAGGCCGACCCGCCCGCTGACTCGCGGGTCGACCCCAGTAACGACCCCCGCGCCGACTACGACTACGTCGGCGGCGACACCGACCGCGAGGCGCTCGTCTCCGACCTCGAACGCCTCGTCGACGGCGACGTGCGGTTCGACGAGTACACCCGACAGCTGTACGCGACCGACGCCTCGGCGTACGAAGTGCTCCCCGTCGGCGTCGTCATGCCGACCTCGAACGCTGACGTGGCGGCCGTCGTGGAGTACTGCGCCGACCGCGAGATTCCCGTCCTCCCCCGCGGCGGCGGCACGAGCCTCGCCGGACAGGCCGTCAACGAGGCGGTCGTCCTCGACCTCTCGCGGCACATGGACGGAGTCGAGTCGGTTGACCCCGAGGCGGCGACGGCGACCGCGCAGGCCGGGGTCACGCTCGCGGACCTCAATAACTCCGCGGCCGACCATGGTCTCACGTTCGGCCCGGACCCCGCCGCGGGCGACCGGAGCGTCCTCGGAGGCGCTATCGGTAACAACTCCACCGGCGCGCACTCCCTGAAGTACGGCAAGACCGACTACTACGTCGAGGAGTGCGAGGTCGTCCTCGCCGACGGGAGCGTCCACCGCTTCGGCGAGGTGCGCGTGGACGACCTCCGGGAGAAGGCCGACCCCGAGAGCGACGCGTGGGGGGCCGACGGCCCGGCGAGTCCGCTTCTCCCCCGAATCTACGCCGAGGTCGTCCGCGTGCTCGACGAGGAGCGCGAGGAGATAGACGCCCGCTACCCGGACCTCAAGCGCAACGTCTCCGGCTACAACCTCGACGCGCTGGTCGATGAGGCCCGCGGGGAGCGCCCGCTGGCCGACGGGACCGGCACCGACCCGGACTGCGAGTCGGGGACCGTGAACCTCGCGCGTCTGCTCGCCGGGAGCGAAGGAACCCTCGCCGTCGTGACCGAGGCGACCGTCTCGCTCGAACCGCTCCCGGAGACGAAGGCCGTCGCGCTCCTCACCTACGAGGACGTGTTCGACGCCGCCGCCGACGTGGCCCCCATCCTCGACCACGACCCGGCGGCGGTCGAACTCATCGACGACGTGCTCATCGACCTCGCGCTCGACACCGCGGAGTTCCACGACGTGGCCGCGTCGCTCCCCGACGGGACCCGCGCGGCCCTGCTGGTCGAGTTCTACGCCGACTCCGACGCTGACGGCCGGCGGAAGGTCGCCGACCTGCTGACGGCTCGCGCACCCTCGGTGACGCCGGAGGCGACGCCATCTTCGGGCGTCGGCGTCGCCGACGACGCCCGCGCGTTCGACGCGCTGGAAGCCCACGACGAGGCGGCCCGCGCGGGGCTCTGGGAGATGCGCAAGGCCGCCGCGCCCATCTTGCTCTCCCGGACGACCGACGAGAAACACATCTCCTTCATCGAGGACTGCGCCGTGCCGGCCGACGAACTGCCGGGCTACGTCGAGCGGTTCCGCGAGGTCATCGACGACCACGACGCCAACACGAGTTTCTACGCCCACGCGGGGCCGGGCGTGCTGCACGTCCGCCCACTCGTCAACACGAAGACGCTCGACGGCCTCGACTCGTTCGAGACCATCGCCGACGAGGTGACCGACTTCGTCGTCGAGGCCGGCGGGTCGGTGTCGGGCGAACACGGCGACGGCCGCGCGCGGACCCAGTGGAACCGCAAACTGTACGGCGACCGCCTCTGGAACGCCTTCCGCGACCTCAAGACCGCGTTCGACCCCGACTGGCTCCTGAATCCGGGGCAGGTCTGCGGCGACGTGTCGATGACCGAGAACCTCCGGTTCGACCCCGACTACGAGTTCGACGCCGGCTTCGACCCCGAACTCGAGTGGGACACCGAAAACGGCTTTCAGGGGATGGCGGAGCTCTGCCACGGCTGCGGCGGCTGTCGGGGCGACCAGTCGACCACCGGCGGCGTGATGTGTCCGACCTACCGCGCCACGGAAGAGGAAGGACTATCGACCCGCGGCCGGGCGAACATGCTCCGGCAGGCGATGAGCGGCGACCTCGACGCCGACGCGACGGACACCGAGTTCATGCGCGAGGTGCTGGACCTCTGTGTCGGCTGTAAGGGCTGTGCCCGCGACTGCCCGAGCGAGGTCGACATGGCGAAGCTCAAAGCCGAGGCCGAACACGCCCACCACGAGTCTCACGGTGCGAGCCTCCGGGACCGCCTGTTCGCCGAGGTGGACCGGCTGAACGCGCTGGGCTCGCGGCTCGCCCCGCTTTCGAACTGGGCGGCGAAGGTGCCGGGCGCGCGGACGGTCATGGAGAAGACCGTCGGCATCGCCAGAGAGCGGTCGCTCCCGACGTTCCACCGCGAATCGCTGGAAGACTGGTTCGAGGCGCGGGGCGGCGCTCGCGTCCCCGAGGCCGAGGCCACCGACAAGGTGCTCCTGTTCCCCGACAGCTACACCAACTACAACCACCCCGACGCGGGGAAGGCCGCGGTTCGCGTGCTCGAAGCCGCGAACGTCCACGTCTCGATTCCGGACGACGTGACCGCGACCGGCCGCCCGGCCCACTCGAAGGGCTTTCTCGACCGGTCGCGGGCGCGCGCCGAGACGAACGTCGACGCGCTCGCGCCCCGCGTCGAAGCCGGCTGGAGCGTCGTGCTCGTCGAGCCCTCGGACGCGGTGATGTTCCAGTCGGACTACCTCGACCTGCTTTCGAGCGACGCGGCCGAGACCGTCGCCGCCGAGACCTACGGCATCATGGAGTACCTCGACGCGAAGCGCCTCGTGGAAAACATCGACGCCTCAGCGTCGGCCGAGACGCTGACGTACCACGGCCACTGTCACCAGAAGGCGACGCGCAAGGACCACCACGCGGTGGGCGTCCTCCGCCGCGCCGGCTACGACGTGGACCCGCTCGACTCCGGCTGTTGCGGCATGGCCGGGAGCTTCGGTTACGAGGCCGAACACCACTCGCTGTCGAAGGCCATCGGCGACATCCTCTCGGACCAACTCGGCGAGAGCCGCGGCGACACCGTCGTCGCCCCCGGCGCGTCGTGTCGGACGCAACTCGAAGACATGGACTGCGCGGCCGACGACCCGCCGCACCCGATAGAGAAGGTCGCCGACGCGGTCGCTGACTGAGAAGCGCGCCGAAAAAGAACCGCGAGTCGCTTCAGGTTTCGCTCGCCGCGCGGGCGCTCAGGGCCAGAGGCCCCGCGTCTCCTTCGCGCCGCCGATGCGGGAGAGCGCGACGACGTACGCCGCGTCGCGCCACGTCAGGTCGCGCTCTTCGACGTGTTCGCGGACCGCGTTCCACGCCTTGAGCATCTCGGCTTCGAGTTCCTCGTGGACGCGTTCGAGCGACCACTGACGGCGGTTGATGTCCTGGAGCCACTCGAAGTACGAGACCGTCACGCCGCCGGCGTTGGCGAGGATGTCGGGGAGGACCGGAATCCCGCGCTCTTCGAGGACGGCGTCGGCCGCGAACGTCGTCGGCCCGTTCGCGCCCTCGACGACCATGTCCGCCGAGATGGCGTCGACGTTCTCGGTCGTGATGACGTTCCCGATGGCCGCCGGGATGAGCACGTCCACGTCGAGTTCGAGCAGGTCCTCGTTCGTGAGCGACTCGGGGGCGTCGTAGCCCGACACCATGCCGGGGCGCTCGTCGTGGCCCTCGACGTCCTGCGTGTCGAGGCCGTCGGGGTCGTAGATGGCCCCGTCCACGTCGGAGACGGCGACCACCTTCGCGCCCCACTCGTCGAGGAGGCGGGCGGCGTTCGCGCCGACGGACCCGAACCCTTGGACCGCGACGGTGGTGTCTTCGATGTCCCAGTCGTAGAAGTCGATGGCTTCGCGGGTGACGATGGCGACGGAGCGACCGGGGGCCTCCTCGCGGCCGTACGACCCGCCGATGACCGGCGGCTTACCCGTCACGACGCCGGGCGTCGTCTCGCCCTGTTGCATCGAGTAGGCGTCCATGAACCACGCCATCTCCTGCGGGCCGGTGCCCATGTCGGGCGCGGGAACGTCCTTCTTCGGCCCGACGACGTTGCGAATCTCCTCGGCGAACCGTCGCGTGAGTCGCTCGCGCTCCTCGTCAGAGAGCGTCTTGGGGTCGACCGCGACGCCACCCTTGCCGCCGCCGAAGGGAAGGTCCATCACGGCGCACTTCCAGGTCATCCACATCGAGAGCCCGATGCACTCGTCGGCGGTCACTTCCGGGTGGTAGCGGAGGCCGCCCTTGTACGGCCCGCGCACGTCGTCGTGCTGAGCGCGGAAGCCGGTGAACACGTCGAGCGAGCCGTCGTCGCGGCGGAGCGGGACCGACACCTGCTGAACTCGGGTTGGGTGCTTCAGTCGCGCGACGACACCGTCGTCCACGTCGGCGTGGCTCGCCGCGCGTTCGAGCTGTCTGCGCGCCGTCGCCAGCGCCGATTCGGGTTCGGACTCCGAGCCGCCGTCGGCGACCGCTTCGCCGTTTCGATTTTTGCCATCTTCGTTCATTCTATTAGGGCTGTGACCCGGAGTCATAATTAGGTTGTGAATAGTCGCCGGGGGAAGTCGGCCAGCGGCTCCGCCCCGTCGGACGTGACGACGAACGTCTCGCTGAGTTCGACGCCGAAGTCGTCGAACCAGAGGCCGGGGATGGTGTGGAACGTCATGTTCTCTTCGAGGACGGTCTCGTCGCCGGGGCGGAGGCTCGCCGTGTGTTCGCCCCAGTCCGGCGGGTAGCCGAGCCCCATCGAGTAGCCGATGCGGTCTTTCTTCTCGATGCCGTACTCGGCGATGGTGTCGCGCCACGCCTTCTCGACGGCCTCGCAGGTGACGCCGGGTTCGACCGCGTCGAGGGCGGCTTCCATCCCCTCGACGACGATGTCGGCCCGCCGGGACAGCTCCTCCGGGGGGTCGCCGACGAACGTCGTCCGGGCGAGCGGCGAGTGGTAGCGGTGCCGACAGCCGGAGAGTTCGATGATGACCGGGTCGCCGTCCTCGAACTCGCGGTCGGTCCACGTGAGGTGCGGCGTGCCGGTGTGGTCGCCCGAGGGCATCAGCGGGACGATAGACGGGTAGTCGCCGCCGTAGTCGTCGGTGCCCTCGATGAGCGCCGAGTAGATGGCCTCGGCGGCCTCGTACTCGGGGACGCCCTCCTCGATGACGTCGAGGCCGGCCTGCATCGCGTTCTCGGAGATGCGGGCCGCCTCGCGCATGTAGTCGAGTTCGGCGTCGGACTTCTTGATGCGCACGCGGTTCACGAGGAGCGTCGTGTCCTCGAAACTCGCCTCGGGGAGGTTCTTCTGCAGGCGCGTGTAGGACTTCGCGGTGAAGTAGTAGGCGTCCATCTCGAGGCCGACGCGCGCGTCGTCGACGCCGAGGTCCTCCAGCACGGCCGCGACGAAGTCCATCGGGTGGAGGTCGTGGGGCGACTGCACGTGGTCGTCGCTGTACGGTCGGATGCTCTCGTCGCTCAGCGTGGTCGTCGCGCGCGCGCCGTTGGCGTCCATGTCGCGGCCGACCCACACGGGTTCGTCGCGGTCCTGCGTCACCACGACGCCCTGATGGACGTAAAAGGACCAGCCGTCGTAGCCGGTGAGGTAGTTCATGTTCGCGGGGTCGCTCACGAAGAGCGCGTCCAGCCCGCGTTCGGCCATCCGCTCTTTGGTCCGGGCGATGCGTCTGTCGTACTCGGCGCTGTCGAATACGGCTCTTGGCATGGGAACCTCTATCGAACCATCGGATAGGGCCCGTAAAAATTTTTTGTGGACAATGGTCACGGATTCTGTGTACGCCGACGGCGCGGGAGACGAGAATAATGTATAGATAAAACAAGATTGGTTGTCGGCTCAAATGACCGCAGACACCATTTTCACATATATACTAATTAGGACGAGCTAGCGTATTCAATTTCATAGATAATCTAGATTATTCAAAATTTCCAGAATATTCAAACGTTCAGTAGGGTACCAGACAAGCAATATTGATGTGCCTCCGACTCACCGAGAACAGTACGCATCTGCTGGGAGCCCAATCGTTATTCCTCGCAGTCTCGGAGGCGGGGTATGGACCTCTCTATCGTCGACCTCTCCCCGGTTCCGCGAGGCGGGACCGCGACCGACGCCTACGCGAACACCGTCGAGGCCGCCGCGCAAGCCGAGCGACTGGGTTACTCGCGCTTCTGGGTCGCCGAGCACCACGGCATGGCGAGCACCCTCGCGGGAACGACGCCCGAGGTGTTGCTCGGCCACCTCGCCGCGGAGACCGACTCGATTCGGCTCGGCTCCGGCGCGGTGTTGCTCAACCACTACAGCCCGTTCAAGGTCGCAGAGCAGTTCGGCGCGCTTGACGGACTCGCCCCCGGCCGCATCGACGCCGGTCTCGGGCGGGCGAACGGGTCACCCGCGTCGGACCAGGCGCTCGGGACGGACCGGCACGTCGAGGACCCCGACGGCGACCACGCCGAGAAGGTCGAGGCCGTCGTCAACCACCTCTACGACGACTACCCCGACGAACACCCCTACGCCGACCTCGAAATCCCGCGGGGGAGCGGCGAGCCGCCGGTTCCGTGGGTGCTCGGGTCGAGTCCGTCGAGCGCGACCATCGCGGGCGAACTCGGATTGCCCTACTGCTTCGCGGGCTTCATCAGACCGCAGTTCGCCGTCCACTCCTTCGAGGAGTACCGCGAGAGCTTCCAGTCGTCGCCGCTGGCCGGCGGCATCGACGAGCCCCACGGCATGGTCGCGGTGAACGCCGTCTGCGCCGAGACCGACGAGGAGGCGGCTCGGCTCCGCGCGGTGGCCGAGGCGACGTACAAGCGGATGCGACGCGGCGAGGTCGGCACGAGGCCGACCGTCGAGGAGGCGATAGACGAACTCGGCGGCGTCCCCGAGCCCACGCCCGCGACCCTCGGGGCGAACGAGTGGCCGCGCGCGATTTCCGGCAGTCCCGAGACGATTTCGGGGCTGTTGGACCAGCTCGCGGAGCGCGTCGGGGCCGACGAGATGATGATTCAGCACGTCGTCGGCGACCACGAAGACGGCCTCCGCTCGCACGAACTGCTCGCCGAGGGCGTCGGCCTCGTCTGACGCGTCGGCGTCCGCGACAGTCTGCCTGCCCGGATAATTCATATTGCAGTCCCCCGGAATAAGGAGTGTGTCACGACTTCGGCATCTCCGGCTCGAAGACACGCCCTTCGAGGCCAGAGAGTTCTCACTGCTCTGGCTCATCGCGCTCGCGACCTACGGCGTCGGCGACATCGTCACGACGCTCACCCTCCTCTACTACGAGCGCCGGTTCGACGAGGCGAACGCCCTCCTCGTGGCGAGCACGGACGCCCTCGGACGGTGGGGGCTCGTCCTCCCGAAGCTCGCCGTCTTCCTCCTCTGTCTCGGCATCTGCGTCTACGGCGCTCGCGTGGGCGACAAAGTATTGTACTACCTGCCGCCGGTCGCGCTCGCCGTCATCGGAGCGTTCGCCACGGCGTTCAACCTCCGGCTCTTCGTCGGGTGAGCGGCTGAAAATCGGGGCGGAGCGCGCTCAGTCGGTCGCCTGTTCGAGCGTGAAGACGAACTCCACGTCGACGCTGTCGGTCTGTATCTCGTTGCCGGCCGACTCCCGAATCTGCCACTCGACGACGAGCGACAGCGACTCCCCGCCGTCGAGTCGGCCGAGCGAGACGGACTCGTTCCACACGTCGGCGAAGTCGAGATACGTCGTCTCGTCGCCGAGGACGTAGGTGCTCGTCCCGTTCGCCCGCTCGACGCGGAGCCGGACGGCGAGCGCCTCGTGGAGTTCGCCCTCGTCGGCTCCGCCGGTCGAATCGACCGACAGTTCGGGACCGAATCGGCCGTTCTCGACGGACTCGAACGGCATCGACTCCAGCGTCAACACGCCGGGGTCGCGGCCGCGGTTGGCGAGCGTCCCCGTCGAGTTGCCCGCGGAGCCGGGCGCGACCGACTGCGTGTCGAGAAGCGAGACGCCCGCCCCGCCGGAACCGAGTTCGAGGTCGACGCCCTCCGGAGCGCTCCCGGCGGTGTTCTCGACGGTCACGTCGAACGATGCGGTCTCCTCGGTTCGGGCGACCTCGGTCGAGTCGCGGAACAACACCGCGGTCACGGAGACGTAACCCGTCGTGACAGTCGTCTCTCCGTCGTCGGTGGCGGCGAAGCCGTCGGTGCGGTCACCGTCGGCGTAGGTCACGTCGGAGCCGAGCGCGGCGGCGATATCCACGGGGCTCGGCTCCCGGAGAGTGACGCGGCGCTCCTCCTGCCAGCCGTCGTCGGGGACCCACGTGTTCACCACGAGCACGACGCTGTCGACCGTGCCGGTCCACGAGAGCGTCCCGGTCACGGGGCCGCTGAGCGACCCGACGGTCCCGTCGGCGCTTCGGACCGTCGGCGGGTCGGCGGCCTCGACCGAAAGCGTCGGGTCGGGCGACGCCGGCGATGCGGCCGTGGTCGTCGTTTGACTGCCGCCGCTACCACCTCCACCGCCTCCGCCGCCGCCAACACCAGTGCCCGAGCGCGCCGTGGTGGTCGGCTCGGGACTGCTCGTCGGCGCGGGCGTCGACGTGGGCGTCGACGACGGGCTCGGGCTCGGCGTCGTGGTCTCGGTCGGCGTCGACGTGGGCGTCGGTGTGTCCGGGTCCTCGAACTGGTTCGTTTCCTCGGGCGGGGCGTCCCGCGTCGGCGAGGGCGGCGTCACGGTGACGTCCGGCGGCGACGGCTCTGGGTCGTCGCCGCCCCGGAGGTCCGAAATCGCGTCGTTGATGCCGCTGTCGTCGAGGAAGCGGTCGATGCTCCCGGGAGCGGCGAAACCGGTTCCGACCAGCACGATGCCGACGACCACGAAGACGATGAACACCCGACCGGCAATCTGCGAGAGCCGCGGCGAGAGCGTGCCGAGGAGCTTCGCCGACAAGAGCGAGGCGAGCGACAGCGGAAGCGGGAACAGCCCCGCCCGCGGCGGGCGGTACTCGACCACCAGCGCCGTCTCGGTCGGCCGGTCGCCGGGTTCGACCTCGTCGCCGACAGCGACCGAGTACTCGTCGGTACGGGGTTCGCCGTCCTCGTCGGGCGAGGGTCGCTCGCGTTCGACAAGCGCGGGTGCGGCGTCGGCTTCGGTGCCGGTGCCGACGAACGACGCCGAATGCGCGTCCCAACGCCGGACCGCCCGGACGACCCCGTGGACGGGAAGGCGCTCGCCGGGAAGACAGAGGACGCGGTCGCCCCGTTCGAGACGCTCGAAGTCGACCTCCTCGAAGTCGTCTGCATTGTTGTCGTCCGCGTCGCTGTCGTCCGCGTCGCCGTCAACGAGGCGTCGACACCGGGTCGCGTCGGCGAGCGCCAGTTCGGGCGACTGCTCGGGCGTCCAGTCGGGCGCGTTCGCGTCGTCCGGGCTGGTCACGAGGGATTCACCGCCCGTCCTCGGAGGTCTCGTCGGTCGGCGCGTCAGAAGGGCAGTCGACGGGGTCGGTCACCCATTCCATGCCGTCGGCCGAGCCGGAGGGCGCGGCGTCGAACGGCGGGGGAGACGGGTCGACGACGGCGACGGGGTCCGAGAGGCGGACGCCAGTTCGCTCCGGGTAGAGCGTGACGCCGCCGTCCGAGGCGCTGACGTAGCCGGCATCGATACCGGCCGCTCCGCCCGTGGAACCGCCGCTTGCGGTACTCCCGTCGGATTCGTCGGACTCGTCGGGGTCGACCTCGACGAGCGCGTCGGTGTACAGCGAGTAGAGCTCGGTCACGACGAGGAGCGCGCCGGGGAGGATGACGAACAGGACCAATCCGAGTCCCGACTGGACGAACTGCGCGGCGAGCCCGAGATACGGCACGTGGAACCAGACGCGACCGACGACGCGGTCGGCGGTGACGGGGTCCGAGTCGACGTCCTCATTGGCGTCGCCTTTCGTTCGGAACACCGGACTGTCGCCGCTTCGGTCCACCGCGACGACCCGGTGGGTCACGCGGTCGGTCCGCTCGTCGGTGATGGCGCTTCCGGCTTCCCGGTAGGTGATGATGTCGCCCTCCGAGATGTCCGCTGGCGGTACGTCGCGGACGACCACCACGTCGCCGGCGTCGAACGTCGGCGACATACTCCCCGAGAGGACGGTGTAGCTGGCGTCGGCACCGAAGGCCTGCGGCGCGGCGAGCACGACGACGAGCGCGACGGCGACGAGGAGCACGACGCCCCCGAGGACGCGGGCCGCCGCGGCGAGACGAGACCAGTTCATCGGTCAGGCACCCCCGTCGGCGTCGTCTCCGGTCCCGTCGTCACCGCTGGCGTTCTCGGGGGCGGCCGGTTCGGTTTCGGAGTCGGAGTCAACCGATTCGGTTTCGGAGCCGGGGTCAGCCGCATCGGTTTTAGAGTCGGAGTCGGAATCGGTCGTTTCGTCGCTTTTCCCGACGTCATCGTCTTGGCCGGCTTCACCGTCTCCACCGTCTTGGCCGGCTTCACCGTCTCCACCGTCTTGGCCGGCTTCACCGTCTCCACCGTCTCCGCCGGCTTGCTCGGGTTCGGCTTCGTCGTCTCCACCGTCTCCGCCGTCTTGCTCGGGTTCGGCTTCGTCGTCTTGCTTGGAATCGGATTCGGCGTCTTGGTCGTTCTCTCCGGCCTCGTCCTCGACATCCGCTTTCTCGATGCTGTCGTCTTCTCCGTCCTCGGATTCGCCGTCTTCCTCGGTCGTCTCGACCTCGTTTGTTCTGACTGCGTCGCCCGTCTTGACGTCGACGCGCATCACGAGGTCGTCGGGGTCGACGTGGGCGTGGTGGTGCCACGAGAACCGGAGCTTGCCGGTGAGCGAGAACGACCCGTCTATCTCGCGGGCGATTCGGACGTGATTCGTGCCGGTCGCGTCGACCGAGACGTCGGCGAGGGCGCTCGTCCGGCCGTCGGCGGTGAGTTCGAGGTCCGAGACCGCGACCGACGTCCAGGCGGCCAAGGCGGAGACCGTGACGCCGAGCGCGACCACGTCGTTCGCGCCGACGCCCTGTCCCTTCCGCCCGTGTTTGTCCGGGTACTCGGTGCCGCCGACGGTCATCGTCACCTTACTGCCGTCGAAGTCGACGCGGAACGACTCGGTTCGGCCCGACCACCACGCGTGTTGCCAGTCGTTGTTCTGCCTGTGAAGGCGGGTCTCGGAGCTTCCGGAGCGCTTCAGCACCGCGACTTCGTAGTTCTCCGGCTCCGAGTTGCCGTACACGAAGCCGTCGTAGGGCTCGCCGTAGCGGGCGAGCGTCGCCCAGTCCCAGCCGCCCATCGCGTCGCGGGCGTTGCCGGAGCCGGACGTCGAACCGTCGTCGCCGTCGTCGCCGACCTCGCAGGTCGCGTCGCCGTCGTCGTCGGTCCGCTGGTCGAGCGCGAACCGGAGGTCGACGCCCGCGATATCCGAGGCGACTTCGTTGCCGGCGCTCGACGGGAGCCGCCACGCGATGACGAAGTCGACCGACTCGCCGGACGCGAGTTCGTAATCGAGGTCGAACGTCTCGTCCGCGACGAAAATCGAGTCGAGGGTCGCGTAGTCGGAACTCCCGCAGAGGTACGTCTTCGACCCGTCGGGGGCTTCGAGCCACGCGCGGACTTCGAGCACCTGCGCGAGTTCGCCGTCCCCGACGCGGGGGTCGTTCTGCGACGGGGGCTCCGACTGGCCGTTCTCGTCGTCGGTGACGCCGAGCACGTCGATGTCGAGGAAGCCCGCGAGCGACCCGCGGTTGCGGAGCGTCACCGACGCGGTGCCGCTGTCGCCGGGCGCGAGGCCCGACTCTTCGAGGAACGTGAGTCGCTCGTCGTCGCCGTCGACCGTCAGGTCGAGCGTGCCGACGCCGAACGACGCGTCGGCGCGCTCGGTGTCGGAAAACGCCGAGTAAGTGCCGACGCCCGCGGCGGCGCTTCCGGCGCTAATCGTGAAGAGCCCGCCGAGGAATCGGCGTCGGGTGAGCGTCAGCGTTGGTGTCTGTTTCGGCATCGAGAGGCGTGAAGTCGTCGTGCGCGTTCGGAGGGCCGGAACGAAAGAGATGGACGCGGTCGGTTCGACCGGGTCGCGTCGTCTGCGTCGCCCGCGAACGCGAACTGTGATTACTGGCTGTCCAGCTGGTTCTACTGGCTGTCCAGCTGGTTCTACTGGCTGTCCAGCTGGTTCTACTGGCTGTCCAGCTGGTTCAGTTCGAAGTCGAACTGAATGTCGAGCCCGTCGGCTTGGAACTCGTTTCCGGCGCTCTCCTGCATCTCCAGCGCGAAGGAGAACGTCTTCGTCTCGCCGGACGCGAGAGCGATGTCCCGGACGTTGGAATCGTCGTCCTCGCCGTCGTTGTTGTCGACCACGTCGGCCAGCGTGGCCGAGCCGCCGAACCGGTCGGCGAGCACGTCGAGGCTCCCGACTTCGAACGTCGTCACGTCGAGGACGCCCGCGAGGTCCGCCACCGAGGCGTCCGCGTCGCCGTCGTCGCCGGCCGTGGCGTCGCTGTCGTTTTCGGTCAGCGTGAGGTCGATATCGAGGCTCCCGTCGAGCGTGCCGTCGTTTTCGAGGTCGACCTCGAAGGTGTCGGTCTCGTCGCCGGGCGCGAGGCCCGTGGCGCTGAAGCTCGCGGAACTGGCCCCGTCGGCGAGGCTCAGCGTCCCCGCCTGAAGCGTGTTCTCGGTGCTCGATTCGGTGTCGTTGAACAGGGCGAACGTGCCCACCCCGGCGGCGGCGCTTCCCGCGCCGATCGTGAGGAGGCCTCCGAGGGCGCGGCGTCGTGTGAGTTTGAATACTTTTTCTGCCATTGAGTTCTCCGTGCGGCCCACCGTACACCCACTCCCTTCCGTGACATTCTGGGTGGGGTGACCTTCAGAGATCTCTACTCGATTACGCGGGAATAATCAGATACCACCATTATGCGGTATCCGGCAAAAATCGAGCGACGTGGTAGCGCCCGGCACAGCCCCGGTGGGACGAGAGCCACCCGGATCGCCTCGGGTCGGCGACGCGTCGTCTCACTCGGCGTCGAACAGTTCGGCGAAGACCTTCCGCTGGGCCGCCCTGAGGTGTTGGGTGAACGTCGACCGCGAGACGCCGATGGCCTCGGCCACCTCGGCGGCGCTCCGTCGCTTCGGCCGCTCGAAGTAGCCCGTCCGGTACGCGACTTCGAGCGACTCGCGCTGGCGGTCGGTCAGTCCGTCCAACACGCTGGCACCGATATCGGACTCGACGGTGCGGTGGCTCCGCGCGGTCATGACGACGCTGTCGAAGGCCGCCGCGAGCGCCTCGACGAACGGGCCGGCCGGTCGCCGCCGGGAGAGGTCGACGACGACGGTCGCCTCGCCGTCCGCCACGACGACGCGGTGGAGGACGCCGCCCGCGTCGGCGATGGTCGTCCCCAGCGAGGGCGCGGACGTGTCGAACTGCGCCCGGACGACCCCGTCGCCGGCGGTCACGGCTCCGGGAGTCACGCCGTCGAGACTCGCCAGCGCGTCGGTCACCGCCGCCTCGGACGCGCCGCGGACCGTCACGAAGTAGCGCTCCCTGTCGCCGCGGGGCAACACCGTGTGGACGACGACCTCCGCGTCGCGGCCGAGCGCGTCGCCGACCGCCAGAAGCCCCGCGTCGGCGTCGCGGACGCGGAGGCGGACGCGGACCACCTCGTCTGCCACCAGCGCCTCGCGGCTCTCGGCGGTGCTGAGGGCGTAGCCGAGCGTCTCCGCCAGTTCTTCGAACCGGCGGCGCTCCCGGTCGTCGTCGGCACCGCGGCGGTACACGCCGAGGACGCCGTAGTCGACGCCGCCGTACCGGAGCGCGACGGCGACCGCGGTCTCGATATCGGCGTCGGCCGCGGCGGCCGTCCACCCGGCGTCGGGAGCGGTCGCGGGCGCGTCGGCGTCAGTGTCAGTGTCGGCGTCGAGTCCGCGCCCGTCGTCGACGGCGCGGACGACCGTCGTCCCCTCGCGGAAGGCGGTCAGACTCGGTTCGGTCGAGTCGCGCCGGACCGCCGCGTCGGCGTCGAAGACGCCCGCCGTCCGGAGGTACGACTCGTCGCCGACGACGGCGAGCGGGTCGAGTCCGCCGCCCGCGGTGCGCTCGCCCACCCACGCCGCGACGGTGTCGGGGTCGCTCCCGATGTACCGACAGAACGACTCCGCGACCTCGACGCGCGACGACTGTCGGACGAGGATCTCCCGAATCGCCTCCTTCGTGTCGCGCTCGCGTTCGAGTCGGCGCTGGTGGTGGACCTGCGCCGTGATGTCCCGGATGACGCCGATGGTTCCGGGGAGTCCGTCGTCGACGACGTGGTCGATATCGAGGATGCAGTGGCGCGTCTCGCCGCCGCGGTTGCGGATGCGGATGTCGAGCGACTGCGGGACCCTCCGGTCGAGCGCGTCGCGGACGCGGCCTCGGTCGTCGGGGTGGACGACCGTCTCGACGATGTCGCCGTCGGTGAGCGCCGCGCGGTCGTACCCGGTGAGCGTCGTCGCCGCCTCGTTGACGAGGACGACGCCGCCGTCGCGGGCGACGAAGATGGCGTCGCGGACGTTCTCGACCAGCGTCCGGTAGCGCGCCTCGCTCTCGGCGAGCGCGCGCTCCGTTCGGTGTTTGTCGACGGCCGTCCGAACGCGCGTGGCGAGCGCCGCGGCGCTGTCGTCAACGCTCGTCTTGACGATGTAGTCGTCCGCGCCGGCCGACAGCGCGCTACTGGCGAGCCCCTCGCTTCCGGCACCGGTAAAGAGGAGAAACGGGATGTCGGGTCGGGCGTCTCGGACCGCCGCCAGCAGTTCGATTCCCGTCCGGCCGGGCATGTAGTAATCGCTGACGACGCACTCCACGTCGGCGGTGAGGCGGGCGAGCGCACCCTCGGGGCTGTTGGCCTCGCGAACCTCGAAGTCGGGGGCCACCTCGCGGAGTCGATGCACCACGAGCGTCAGCCAGTCGCGGTTGTCGTCGACGAGGAGGACGGTGACTGGGTCCGCGCTCGTTCGGTCTGTCGTCTCGGTCACGGCAGTTCGGCCGTCCGTGGCACATCGACCGGCATAAACTGTTCGGATGCGAACACCTAGAGCGCTCAAGGAACCCGGGACGCCGGTCCGGTTACGCCGACAGCGGGGCGGTGAGAGCGCTCGAACATATAGTTTAAATACAAGAGTGAGCACAGAACACGCACCGATGGACGCGAAAAGCGGTCGGGTGCAGTGAGCGATGGGCTGGCAGTACACCGTCTTCGCGCTTCCGACGCTCTTTGCGATGATTACCGCGGCTCTCCTCGGCGTGTACAGCCTGCGGTACATGCGGGCCCACGGACGGTCGTCCGAACTCGTGGCGTTCTTCGCCGTGAACGTCGGGCTCGTCCTCTGGACCGGCTTTTCGTCCCTCAAGCTACTGCAGACGGACCCGTCGCTGAAGCTCCTGTTCTACCGGTTTCTCTACTTCGGCGTCGCGCCGCTCGGCGCGCTCGCGTTCCTCTTTACGCTCCTCCACACCGACCGAGTCAGCCGAATCACGCCCGGACTGGTCGCGGCGGTCATGGCCGTCCCGGTCGCCTTTCTGGCGCTCCTGTTTACGAACCCGAGCGGCCTCGCCATCGAGGCGACGCGCCTCATCGAGACGGGCGGACTCGTCGTCATGCGGGTCGACGTCGGCCTCGGCCACGTGGTGTTGGAGTCGCTCTACAACGCGGTGCTCTGCGCGCTGGCCGTCGCGCTCATCCTCACCGAGGCGGGTCGACTGGGCCGACCGTACATTCCGCAGGCGGTCTTGGTGAGCGTCGGGCTCGTCGCCCCGTTCGTCTTCGCGGCCTGCACCACGCTCGGAATCCCGCCGTTCGGGAGCGACGGCGTGAACCTCGTGCCGACCTCGGCCGCAATCACGTCGGCCGCCATCGGCGTCGCGCTCTTTCGCTACCGGTTTCTCGACCTACCGCCCATCGCCTACACGACCGCGATGGAGGAGTCGCCCGACGGCGTGTTCGTCCTCGACGCCGACGAGCGAATCGTCCACGTCAACACCCGCGGCGCGGCGCTCTTAGAGCGCTTCGGCGCGGCCGTCGGCGACCCGGTCACCGCGGTCTCGTCGGACCTCGACCTGACGACCGAGAGCAACGACAGCGTCAGAACCACGCGAGCGGACGGCGAGACGGTGTATCTCAGCGCCCGGTCCCAGCGGCTCGAGCGGGGCGACCAGACCGTCGGATGGGTCATCGTCCTCCGCGACGTGACCGAGTTGCACCGTCAAAAACAGACCATCCTCTCCCGAAACGAGAAGCTCACGCTCCTCAACCAGATCATCCGCCACGACATCCGAAACGACGTGGCCGTCATCCTCGGCAACGCCCGGCTCATCGAGGAGTCGGTCGACGACGAGGTGGTGCGCAAGCGTCTCAACACGATACTCAGAAACGGGGAACACGCCTCCGAACTCACGGTGAACGTCCGGAACCTCATGGCGACGATGCTCGACGACGAGGAGACGACCCGGCCGACGGCGCTCGCCGGGCCGCTCTGGGCGGAGGCGAGCGCGGTCCGCGACGGCGCGTCCGACGCCGCGGTTTCGCTCCCCGACGAGCCGCCGGAAGTGACCGTCGTCGCCGACGACATGCTGGGGACCGTCTTCCGCAACCTCCTCACGAACGCGGTGCGACACAACGACGCCGGCCGGGCCGAAATCGACGTGTCGGTCGGGGTGCGAGACGACGACGCGCTCGTCCGCATCGCCGACAACGGACCGGGCGTTCCCGACGAGCGCAAAGAGGAGGTGTTCGGCCGCGGCGAGAAGGGCCTCGAAAGCCCCGGGACCGGCCTCGGGCTCTACCTCGTCGACACCATCGTCAGCGGCTACGGCGGCGACGTGTGGGTCGAGGACAACGACCCCCGCGGCGCGGCCTTCGTGGTCCGCCTGCGGAGGGCCTGAGAGCGGGACGACCGCACAGTCCCAACACTCAAAAGGTCAGCAGAGAGATATGAGTGGAATGCCATCCGCCGTTCTCCACGCCGGCGTCAGCCGGTGGCGACTGGCCGTTTTCGCGGTCGTCGCCGTCGTGCTCGTCGCTCTACTGTCTCTCACCGACGAGTCGGTCAGTCCGGCGCTCGCGGTCATGGGACTGCTCACGCTCGTCTACATGTTCGCCGGCGCAGTCGACGCCGTCCGCGAGCATCCAGTCTTCCCGCTCGCCTCCGCGGTGTACACGACGCTCCTGTTCGCCGGCGGGTACGCCAGCGGCGCGCTGTCGAATCTCCTGTGGGGCGTCCTCGCCGTCCCCTCGGCGCTCGGCGTCGTCGTCGAGGCGTACAACTACCGGCACGGAACGAGCTATCTCCGGTTCGGTGTCGGATGACGAGGGTGAGCGACACCGCCGTCGCCGGAGCGATAGCCGTCGCGTCGGTCCTCGTGGGACTCGTCGTCGCCGTCGACGGCCCGGAGGTCGACCTCGCGGCCGGCGTCGCCTGGACCGGCGCGACCGGCATGGTCCTCCTGCGGGTTCGCGGATGGGTCCGCGAGGCTCGGAGCGACGAGCCGCCCGAACCGGGGCCGCTCGTGCGTCTGGCCGAATTCGATTACGACCCGCGGTACGACCGCTATCTCGGGGTCGCCCTGTTCCTCCTCGGTCTCGCGGCGTTCGCGGCGCTCCTCGTCGGCGACACGTCCGGCTCGAACGCGGTGTTGCTCATCGGCGTCGGGAACCTCTGTCTGATTGCCGCGCTCGGGGCGGTCGCGCTCGCCGAGAGATAGTGCGAACAATCGGAACGACCGCGCCGCCGTCCGCTGTTTTTTT